>NZ_JBATUX010000076.1:0-40680 GCF_049671445.1 Paenisporosarcina sp.
TTAAAAACATTAAAATTGAAAAATAATACATTCTGGCAAAAAGTAAAACGGACGTATCTTTAAAAAATGAGCTCCTACGGTTACTCGTCGCAAAAAAAAAACGGGGCTGTCATAAAAGTCATAAAATATGACTAATGGCGGTTCCCTTTTCTATTTTAAAGAGTTGATTTACGTTACAGACGGACGCTTTCCGCGGGTGGTCCGTGTGCCTCCTCGTTCGCTTTGCTCCCTGCGGGGTCACACCTGGACACACTTTTCCCGCTGGAGTCGCCGTCTTCCATTTCAATCAATACAAAGTTCATCATGTGCAAAACAGTTAATAATAAATGTTACAATGTTCAAATGTTGGTACAGAAAAAAGACTGATTTTCTTCACTTATATTAGGGACTCATTAGACAGCCCATATTCTACCGATTCCCACCCTCTTTATAACAGGATATTCAAAGTTGTATTGCTGCATATCATACATTTCCGCTTTTAACACGTTCCGAAAATGAGCCCGTCCATATTAACAGCATTTTAAATAGCCTAAAATAACAATGGCGTTGCTTTTAGCTTCAAAAATTAAAATAAAAAAGCAGACGAGATTTATTCTCTCGTCTGCTTTTTATAGTTTTGCTAGTTTGAGTTTTCTAGTTCTGGCTTCCATCACTTTTGAGACAGTAAATAGAATCAGTGCAAGCCAAATCAGTGAAAAAGAAAGAAAATCAATGGCATTAAACGTTTCTCCATAAATAATGACACCTAAAAATAACATACTTGTCGGTGCAATATATTGTAAAAACCCTATCATATATAAAGGAATTCTTTGCGCTCCTTTTGCAAACAGAACGAGCGGAATAGCAGTTGCTAGACCGGTTAGAACTAATAATAAATCTGTTTGAAGATTATCGTGAAACATGATAGCTTGGTTCGTTACAAAGAGATAGATGTAGTAGATCAACGCAAAGGGAACAATAAATAACGTTTCGATTGTTAAGCCTCGAACAGCATCTAAAGGAATTGTCTTTTTCATGAGGCCATAGATAGCAAAACTAATTGCAAGAGCAAAAGCAAGCCACGGGAAACGGCCATATGATATCGTCAAAATTATGACGCCGACTAACGCAATTACAAATGCTATCTTTTGCGCTGCCGTAAGACGTTCTTTTAAGAAAAAGATTCCTAACAGAACAGAAATCAATGGATTAATATAGTATCCTAAACTCGTTTCGACTAAATGATTGTGATTAACAGCCCATATGTATAAAAACCAGTTTGCTGATATTAGTGCAGAAGCAAAAAACAGACTCCAAAATGCTTTTTGGTTTTGCCATAATGTCTGAATATCTATTAGTAACAGTTTGCTATTCCTCATGACTACAACGAAGAGCAAAGTGAATACAAATGCCCAAAGGACACGACTTGTTAATATTTCGCTGCTCGGTACGTGGCCTAACCACTTCCAATAGATTGGGAGAACTCCCCATACCAAATAAGCTCCAATGGCCCAAATAACGCCTTGACGTTCATTTTCTAACATACTTCCACCTCATTAGTTTGACTCTCGAAATATATCTCATTATAGAGCCCTATTGTGGGAATGTAAACGACAAAAAACTATTCTTAAAAACCTTTTTTAGAGGTTTTCAAGAATAGCTCGGTTGTCATTATTTTGTTTGTTGTTGATTACGAAGCTCAATACGTCTAATTTTCCCGGAAGCGGTCTTTGGTAATTCTTCGATAAACGTCACTTCTCGAGGGTACTTGTATGGCGCAGTTAATTGCTTCACATGATCTTGAAGTTCTTTCACTAAATTAGGTGAAGCTTTAGCTGAATCGATTAAAACGACGTATGCTTTTACGATAGTTCCCCGAATTTCATCAGGACTTCCTACCACAGCGCATTCTTTCACTGAAGGATGTTTAACTAAAGCATCTTCCACTTCAAACGGTCCGATGGTGTAGCCTGAACTGATGATAATATCGTCTCCACGGCCTTCAAACCAGAAGTAGCCATCTTCATCTCTAGAAGCTTTATCACCTGTTATATAATACTTACCTCTAAATTGCATATTTGTTCGTTCTGGATCTTTTAAATATGATTTAAACAAAGCTGGTGTATCAATATGAACTGCAATATCTCCTACTTCTCCAGTCTCACAAACTTCGCCGAATTCATTGATGATTTCTACTTGGTTTCCAGGTGTAGGTTTACCCATCGAACCAGGTCGAGCTTCCATACCCTTCATTGTACCGACTAATAAAGTATTTTCCGTTTGACCATAACCGTCTCGGACTTCTAGATCGAATTCTCTTCTAAACGTATCAATAACTTCACGGTTTAAAGGTTCCCCAGCTGACACTGCACTATGAAGAGATGACATATTGTACTCAGATAACCCTTCCACTTTGGCCATAATCCGATATTCAGTAGGCGTACAGCATAATACATTTACCTGGTATTCATGAAGTAAATTTAAATACATTTTTGGTTCAAACTTGCCATGATAGACAAAACCAGTGGCACCACTACCAAGTGTCGCTAGAAAAGGACTCCAGATCCACTTTTGCCATCCTGGACTAGCTGTTGCCCACACCACATCTCCTTCATGAATACCAAGCCAGTGTTCCGCTGAAGTTCTTAAATGTGCATAAGCCCAGCCATGAGTATGTACAACACCTTTTGGATTTCCTGTAGTCCCACTGGTGTATGATAAAAACGCCATATCTGAATTTTTTGTTTCGACTGCAGCAAATACATTTGACGCTTTTGTCATTTCAGCTGTTAGTGAGACCCATTCATCACTTCCTTGACCAATGACAAATTGACTTAAACCATCTAAATTCTCCACTTTTTCAAATTGACTGATGAAAGGTTCGTAAGCTACAACGGCTTTTGCTTCACTATGTACTAATCGATAATCAATATCTTTAGCTCTTAACATTTCTGAACTTGGAATAACTACAAGGCCTGCTTTAAGCGCCCCAATATACGTCACATAAGCTTCAATTAAACGAGGCACCATAATTAAAACGACATCACCTTGTTTTAATCCACTTTGAGTAAACACATTTGCTGCTTGATTTGCTAGTTCCATTAATTCTTTGTATGTAATTTCTTTTGTTTCTCCATTTTCACTTTTCCATATTAACGCTAATCTCTTTTCGTCTGTTGCATATTTTTCGAATTCTTGGACCAAGTTATACGTTAACGGTGCAATTAAATGTTCATGATTCATTTTAGTTCCCCCTTATCTTCTTTCTCCTCCTTTATTATACGTATATAATACTGATTTTTCAAAAAGTACAATCTTTTCAGATAATAAGAACTTGAAATCACAATGCCCGTTCTGTTAATTACATAATAAAACCGGCAGCTTTCGCTACCGGTTTATCTAAAGATTAATTATTTTTGGTATCCGCCGTTTAATTGTTGCTCTGCCATTTGCACTAAACGCTTAGTAATTTCTCCGCCAACGGATCCGTTAGCACGCGCTGTAGCATCTGGTCCAAGCTGTACACCAAACTCTGATGCGATTTCGTATTTCATTTGATCTAAAGCTTGTTTAACGCCAGGAACGACTAGTTGATTTGAATTTTGATTTGCCATGTCTGTGTCACCTCCTTGTGACTATAGAATGTGCCGCTTTGGCGAATTCATGCATTCACAGGAAATAGTAATTCATGGTAAATTTATTATAGTAAGTCAGAGAATTTATCTTGTTTCTTTTTAGGGAACATCATAATTTCACGCTCGCTCACTGCTTCTGCAATAAGTTCGTCGAAAGATTTAAAGCTCTCATAAAACTCCACTTTTTCGAGTTTCGGTTTTGTTTTTGGACTTGCCGGTGTGAATATCGTGCAGCAATCTTCGTAGGGACGAATAGATACCTCGTACGTATCGATATCTTGAGCAATTTTAATAATATCAAGCTTATCAAAAGCAATAAGTGGACGCAGAATTGGTGTTGTCGAAACAGCATTAATCGCAGTTAAACTTTCTAGCGTTTGACTTGCTACTTGTCCTAGACTCTCACCTGTAATGATAGCTAAAGCTCCTGTTTCTTCTCTAACAAGATCTGTAATTCTCAACATCATTCTCCGAGTAGTCGTCATTGATACATTACTTGGAATTTGTTTTTGAATTTCTTGTTGAATTGCTGTAAAAGGAATGATGTGAAGTTTAACGGAAGCACCAAATCGGCTTAATTTTTCAGCTAATTCCATTACTTTTTCCTTTGAAAGTTCACTCGTGAATGGTGGACTATGAAAATGGATGGCATCCAAACGAACACCACGTTTCAACATTTGATATCCTGCAACAGGACTATCTATTCCACCTGATAACATCAAAATAGATTTACCATTTGATCCAATCGGTAAACCTCCAGCACCAGGAATGACTTGCGCCATCATATATACAGCATCTCTTCTAACTTCTACCACCAAATCAATATCCGGTTTTTTCATTTGAACTCGAATTTCCGGGAAGTTTCGCAATACATGAGAGCCAACATATTGTTGCAATTCATTCGTTTCCATTTCAAATGGTTTATATGAACGCTTTACCGTAACTTTAAATGTTTTATCTGCTCGATCTAGTGATTCTACAACTTTAACCGCCGTTTGTTTAATATCTTCTAGATCTAAGCTACATGAAGCCACAGGACTAAAAGACTGAATGCCGAAAATTTTTGGCAAGCGTTCAATTAATTGATCCATCGTTTCTTGTTCATTCGGTCGAATAAACATACGATCTCTTTCCGTAATAATTTGAAATTTTGGCAAATCAGCAAATGCATAACGGATATTATCGCGTAAGCGACCTGTAAATGCATTGCGATTTCTTCCCTTTGTCGATAACTCACCATAACGTATTAATAGTTCTTTCCATTCCATTTTGTATTATTCTCCTTTTACTTGCTTCATAATTGATGAAAAACTTTCGATAAAATGATCAATTTGTTTGTCTGTATTACTTGTGCCTAAACTTATGCGAATGACTCCTCGTATATAGTCATCAGGTAATCCGATTGATTTTATGACATGACTTGTTTTTGTTTGTTTGGATGAACAAGCACTCGAAGTTGACACGATGATTTCTTTAGCTTGTAAAGCATTAACCAATACTTCTCCTTTTAAGTGACGGACACTAATCGTTAAAATATGGGCTGCAGCTTCATCTGAAGATAATATTTTAACATTACGATATTCTAGCAGTGAACTTCTTAGTTTTTCGTTCCATTGCATATATTTCAAAAGCATAGTAGATTGATTTTCAGAAGCAAGTCTCATGGCTTTTGCAAACGACACTGCTTGTGCAACCGCTACCGTTCCACTTCGTAATCCATACTCTTGTCCACCACCAACAATGACAGGCTCGAAGGATACATGATCTTTCCATGCAACAATGCCAGATCCTTTTAAGCCATTGAATTTATGCGCTGAGAGTGTTAAAACATCCACTCCAAGTTTAACAAATGATACAGGATATTTGCCAAAACTCTGAATGGCATCTACATGAAAAACTGCGCGGCTATTTTGATGAATCATCGTTGCTAATTCTTTAATCGGCTGGATACTACCGAGCTCATTATTAATATGCATTATACTGACCAGAATCGTATCTTTTCGTAAACTAGCTTTTACATCCTCAACTGAAATCAACCCTTTTTCATTAACAGCTAAAACCTCAATTTCAAAACCCTGATGTTCCAATTGTTTCATCGCTTCTAAAACGGATGGATGTTCAATACTTGAGGTAATAATATGTTTGCCTCGAGATTGTAAATTTTTCGCTATGCCATGAATGGCAAAATGATTAGACTCGGTTCCACCTGACGTGAAAACAACTCGTGATTCATCTGTTTCCAGCATTTCAGCAACTTGTTTACGTGCTCGTGATAAAAGAGTGTGCGCTTCCACACCAAGTTTATGGATGGAAGCAGGATTCGCATAAAATTCTTCATTCACTTTAACGAATGTTTCCAAAACTTCTTTATGTGGTTTTGTTGTTGCACTATGGTCAAAATAATACACGGCTATACTCCTTTTCAATAGAAAACCACCAACACGTGTTGTGTGGTGGTTTCAACTGACTTTATTGTCTAACACTAGACTGCTTCTAAGCTTCAGACTAGTGTAGCACTTTACTCTTTTTTAAATTATGAACGCCATGCGTCTTCTTTGACAAGCACTTCGATTCGTTTCATTGCACCAGGTTCCACTTCTTCCACAGCTGTTGCTGCTTCTTCAAGGGCTTTTGTGTAACGAAGTTGACGGAATGCAGATTCAGCTTCTAACAAGCGTTGGTTCATACGTGGGTGACTTGCACGGTAACGGTTACCATATTGAATGATTCGTTCAATCAATAAGACGTTCTCAAGCATCTCTTTCGCTTTCCCATGAACTTCATGAATACATTTATCTGCTTTGGCTAAATAAGTATCAACTAATTTCATATTCAACGGTACTTCTTGGAGACTCTGCATAACTAAGTAAATGTGTTCTTCTGCTTCTTCTAAGCGAACATCCATTTCTTCAGGTATACCTGGCATATTCGCTTTATGTACCATACGATCTGTTTCATGAAGTAATTGTTTCAGTTCATCCAAGTTTTTACGCGCTCGATTTTCATCGATACGTAAGCTCTTTAAACTATTCGAGAAACGATCTTGTTCTTCGTATAAGTTCTCCAGATCATCCGATATAAGTGTAAGTTCATCTTGTAAGCTTGAATAAGCTAATTGATCTTCACTTGCACGTTGCGCCACTAAATCATAGCGTTTTTGCAATGTTTCAATTTGCTTCAAACAAACAAGAGGAATTTCAGCTTGATTTTCAGGTAATCGATAACTTTGTTGTACATAAGCTGCTTCGTCACTTGTTTGGCGAGTAATCGTCGTAACCTCGGCCAATCTCATTTCAGTAGGCTGACGATGCTGATCAACATAACGTTTTGCCATAACTTCTTTTTCAAGCATGTCATAGAAAGCTTCTATTTCATCTTTCATTTGTTCAACTCGTACTAACACGTCTTTTATATCGAGCTGAATAATGGATTCCTTCATAAGGACTAATTCTTCATCTAGCTTGTTTAGTTGTTCGGTTAATTCAAGATGTTCTAAATAATACGATTGCGCTTCCATTTCACGTTGCCCATTACGTAGGTCATGAATACTTGCAGGAATCTTATTTTGTACATCTGTTAATAATGAAGGAATATCATGCAATAAATTAAATACAAATTGAGCTTCCTGATTTAATCCAATTACGATTTCACGTGCCAATAAATAATTACCACTTTCTGTCAAACGGTCGTATTCATCAAATTGAGGACCGAATTGTTCAAGCTTTTTCTCAAGTGGAACAGCTGCTGCACCAAACGAATGCTGATGAGCGAGTAATGTCTTCCGCGCTGATCGATACTGTTCTTTTAATTGGTCCATTTCAACACGGTTTTTCTCTTCACTGCCTATCAATTGTTCAAGCTCCACCAATATTAGTGACATTTGTTCGTCACTTTGTTGAATCCGCTCTTCAATTTCTTTTTCCAATGAAGTAGCACGCTTAAAGTTGAACCGATCAATGCTTTCCTCAGCATCGAAGAGTAGTGAATCAATTTTCGGCATGTGAACATCCATAACTTGAGTCCAACTATTACGCCAGCTCTCAAACATTTCTTCTGTTTGTCCATTCATATTAAGTTGTTTGACTTTAGTCATTTCTTCTAAAATAGGCTTATTTTGAATTTGATGTTTTTCATTTTCTAGTCTAACAATCTCGTTATTATGTTTGCGACGCATCATATATAAGAGAATAAGTAATGCAATTAGTACGATGATTGCAATGATGATATAATCCATCGTAAGCCCCCTGTTCCAAAAATCACGGTCTATGCCAGTTATATATGTAATCTTACCATGAAACAAATGAATATGTTGACGAAAATCGAAGAATTTTGCCGAATTTATGTAAAAAGTTACATTTACACGTTGGAGGTGTTTAGCTAGATGAAGCGAGATGCTCACATTCACAGTCCCTATTGTCCCCATGGAACAAAAGACTCGTTTGAATTATACATAGAAAAAGCTATTAAGAATGGGTTCACGGATATCTCATTCACTGAGCATGCCCCTGCACCTAAAGGATTTATTGACACTGTCACTGATCGAGATAGTTTTCTTCAACCTGAAATGCTCGAACCCTATATTTTAGAACTTCAACGACTCAAAAAGCAGTATGCTGCTGATATCTCAATTAAAATAGGATTAGAAGTTGACTATATAGAAGGCTATGAAAAAGAAACGACTCAACTCTTGAATGAAATAGGTCCTACCTTAGATGATTCTATTTTATCTGTTCATTTCCTGCTAAATGAAAAAAAATATTCGTGTATTGATTTTTCACCGCAAGCATTTAAAGATTTTGCACAGCAATTCGATTCTATTGAAGAAGTCTATTCTCTTTATTATAAAACGGTACAGAATTCAATTTGTTCTGACCTAGGCCCATACAAACCCAAGCGAATTGGACATCCCACATTAATTCACAAATTTCAACTTGACCATAATGTTATAGTCGATGATCATGAAATGATTTTAAAAACATTGGAATTAATTAAAGAAAATCAATATGAACTGGATGTAAATAGTGCAGGGTTAGCCAAACCGTTTTGTTTGGAACCTTATCCCCCGCATCGATACATTTTGTTGGCAAAGGATTTGGGCATTTCTCTAGTTTTCGGGTCAGACGCTCACCGGGCAGAAGACTTGCATCAATTTTATAAGGACGTATATACTCAATAAATGTTTCATCGTTAGATGGATTATCAAAAACGAATACACTAATTAAGAGGTGATTTCATGTTTGAACAATCAACATATGCTGGAGATACACAACAACAATACGAAATGTTAGCTAAACAATTGGATGCATTATTAACTGGTGAAAAAAATGTCATGGCTAATTTAAGTAATGCTTCTGCTTTATTAAACCAATTTTTTGATCGCATTAACTGGGTAGGTTTTTATATGATGGATGACAATGAGCTTGTACTTGGGCCATTTCAAGGATTACCAGCTTGTATAAGAATTCCTATTGGTCGAGGAGTTTGTGGAACCACTGTTGCACAAAAAGAAACGATCATCGTTCCTGACGTGCATGCCTTCCCTGGACATATCGCATGTGATGCTGCTTCACAATCAGAAATAGTGGTGCCTCTTCTTAAAAATGGTGAGGTTATCGGTGTTCTTGATATCGACAGTCCTGAAAAGAATCGTTTCCAAGAAAATGATCAACAAGGTCTTGAACATTTTGTTTCTATATTAATGAAGCATATTTAAAAGGATGAAGTGGTTTAAAACCACTTCATCCTTTTTTGTTTTATTTAGTCATCGCAAAGTGTGTTTCAACCTTTGCAAATGCTTGTTTTAAATCTGCCATAATATCTTCCACGTGTTCAAGTCCTACAGACAAACGAAGTAATGAATGGGTAACTCCCATTTTTTCTCGGTCTACTTCCGGAATGACTGAATGTGTCATGGTAGCCGGGTGTTGAATTAATGTTTCCGCGTCCCCTAAACTAACTGCAATTTTAATTAGTTGCAGAGCATTCATAAAATATTGTGCAGCTTCTTTCCCGCCTTTTATATTAAATGAAATGAGCCCGCCTCCTGCTCTCATTTGTTTTTTAGCAATTTCAAATTGAGGATGTGACGGATCAAAAGGATACAGAATATCAGTTACGACTGATATTGATTGTAAAAACGACACTAATTTTTGTGCATTTTCAGAATGACGATCCATTCTAACGTGCAGTGTTTTTAATCCTCTAATAATTAACCAGGCATCAAATGGTGAAATAATTCCACCTACGTCCTTTTGAACGGTCATTCGAAGATTCATCATGTCTTCCATATCGTTCCCTATTAATAATCCTGCAATGACATCCCCGTGACCATTAATATATTTTGTAGCACTATGCAACACATAGTCAGCACCGAAATCAAGTGGATTTTGTAAATATGGAGAAGAGAATGTATTATCAACAATCACTTTTAGTCCATGTTTTTTGGCTACTTTAGTAACTAGTTCTAAATCCACAAGTTCCATTGTTGGATTTATTGGTGTTTCTATATATATACAAACGGTCTCTGGTCGTATTGACGCTTCGATTTCTTGTTCTGTTGATAAAGCACTAAAACTATGTGAAATATTATATTTTTCATCCATCATTTCGAGTAAGCCAAATGTGCATCCGTAAATACCTCTCGAACAAAGAACATGATCACCTGTCTTTGTAACATGAATAAGCACTGCACTAACTGCGGCCATCCCCGACCCAAAAGCTAATGCACTTTGCCCATTTTCAAGTTCCGCCATACGATCTTCTAAAATGCGAACGGTTGGATTTCCCAAGCGAGAATAGATATTTCCAGACTCCTCACCCGCAAAGCGTCGTTCACCTTGTTCGGCAGACGAAAAAGTATAGGTTGACGTTTGATATAAAGGCACGGCTAAACTGTCATGATGTTGTTCTGACGAATATCCTTTGTGAATTACAGCGGTTTCTTTACGTATAGATTCATTTTCCATTAGAAGCACCCCTCAATTTATGTAAACGCTTTCATCCCTTTCATTTCCATCTTACTCGATTCCGTGATTTTTGAAAAGGTCATTTTCCCTAGACGTTTCAGTTAAATGTCAAGGTTTCATCTTGACACTAAACCATTTACTAGATACAATAGAGGATGTGTAAAATAAAAGCAGCAGTTGTATGGTCTTATTCGTTTCATTTTATTCCTCCAAGATTTTTGGAAGGGGTATCTCGTAACCCTTGGGCTGCGAGGGCGAAGGTACATGAAAATAAAATGGCAGTTTGATTGATACATCTGGTCTTATTTTACAACAAAATAAAACCACTAAAAGGAGGAGTCTCTTATGGCTCGTTATACAGGTCCAGCTTGGAAATTATCTCGTCGTCTTGGTCTATCACTAAGCGGTACAGGTAAAGAATTAGAAAAACGCCCTTACGCACCAGGACAACACGGTCCTAACCAACGTAAAAAAATGTCGGAATACGGTTTACAATTACAAGAGAAGCAAAAGCTTCGTCACATGTATGGTGTAAACGAACGTCAATTCCGTACACTTTTCGATAAAGCGGCTAAAATGCCTGGTAAATCTGGTGAGAACTTCATGATTCTTCTTGATACTCGCCTTGACAACATTGTTTACCGTTTAGGTCTTTCACGCACTCGTCGTGGAGCTCGTCAATTAGTAAACCACGGTCACGTTATGGTTGATGGAAAACGCGTTGATATTCCTTCATACCGTCTAAAAGCAGGTCAAGAAATTTCTCTTCGTGAAAAATCTCAAAACCTTGATATCGTTAATGAGTCTATGGAAGTAAGCAACTTTGTTCCAGAATACTTATCTTTCGATGCAGACAAAAAAGTTGGTACATTCGTTCGCCTTCCAGAACGTAGCGAATTATCTGCTGAAATCAATGAATCATTAATCGTTGAGTACTACTCACGTTAATAGCTATACTTTAAAAAGTGTAGTATTAAGAACCCTAAAATCCTTGTTAATTCAAGGTTTTAGGGTTTTTTTATTTATTGCAAGATAAAGTATTAAAAAACGGTTATTGGGGATAAATTAGGACATATAATAAAAATTGTGTATATACAGGAATGTGTAAGTGATTAATCTTCTCTCAAACAGCATGCCATTGAGTTGCTTTATATTTTAAATTTTTCTATCCTATCAATAAGTGAAAATAAAATGAACTGTTTATAAGTACAATTGGTAAAACCTCTCCTTTTAATGCCTCTTTGTGAAACAGAAAGGTCATATAACTCTTAATAAAGAAGAATGTCCTTTAAGAATAAAACCTTCTATACAGAGCAAATTAGACTCTAGGAGGTGAATATCCATGAGTAAAAACAGCAAAAAGACTATAAACGTAAGAACGCATAACCCCTTTGAAATTTACAATCATCCCAACAATCACAAGGAAGAATTTGCTGGAGACTTAGATTCTAAACCTAAAGACATTGTTACCAACAAAAACAAGAATCAACAATCCAACAAAAATAAATAATACTTTTGAAAGGTGAGTACTATAAGGACTCGCCTTTCTCAATCTTATTAAAAATACTGGTCTTAAATTGAAGTAAACTTACGTAGTGTTTGCTGCAATTAAACCCACTTTCAATGCACAAATTGTCTAGAGTTAATCGAACAATAAAATAATCACCTTTTAATTTTGAATGATAAATGATTTTTAGATAGACTGATCTATAAGTGCAATAATTAGCCAAAGTAAGTTAACGGCATGTCAGATTCATCAGGATCGTTCGTGCGAAAACCTTTCCGAACAATGTTTATCCAATAAAGCATCACCTCTACTAAGGTGGTGCTTTTTCAATGCAATTTAGTTTGAAGCTTAATGAAATAGGATAAACGAACGTAAAAACTGATGTTTTAACCGATTTTTTAAAAAGCTATGTTCAATTATTGATTGATTTTTCACAGTAAATGCTCTTGGAAATGGTTCTCGCCACAAAGAGAAAAACAAAAAAAGAGTAACGGGATCTCTTTTGGAGTACAAAAAGTTAAAAAACATAGAGAATCGCATATAAATTAGCAAACGAAATAGCACTGCAAATTGTAGTGCTTTTAGCATTTTTATTGATTGCAATTGGTCAGCGCTTCATTCTTCTCTTTTACTTCAATAACATTTTTTTAAATAAATCTTTTAAGATATTCGCCAAATATTTTGTTCATAACTTTGGGGGTGTTTTCTAAATAAACATTAATTTGTTCAATGTTCGATTCGAATTTATCAGAGTTTCTTTCATCTGTTGGAAAATCAGATATCCCTTTAATAATAATGCATTCAACATTATTCTTCTTACAGATATAAGCAATTGCACCCGCTTCTGTATCGGCTATTGTTATTTCGTTTTCTATAAGTTCTAAATAGTCCTTCCACATAACTACGGCTTTATCAGCGGTGCCAATTGTTCCAGTATAAAAATCATTTCCATATTTGGATAAATCAATATCTACTATGAAGGATTGTTTAATAAGAGGCTCGATTTCTTTTACTGTGCAATCATATTGAACGGCTTTATCGGGTACAAAAATATCTAAATTACTGAACTTATCATCTATTCCTGCACAAGTTCCAGCAACGATTACTTTAGTTAAATTAAATTTAGAAATCATATACTGATTACCACCGACACCATTTACTTTTCTTACTCCTGTACTATAAAAAACAAGTTCGGTATCATCAATTGTTCTTATGAAATACTCGCCATAAGGATAACCGAAACGTTCATTATCTTTTATGCCGAAATATTCCAATGACGCTTCATATTCCCACTTCGTTGCTATACTTATTCCTATCATCGATTTATCACCCTAGAAATATAATTTGTCACTATTGAATGTCGTCTATACCCAGTCTGAATTTCATTTTTATCCTATCCTTCTTTACTTTGTTCATCTACAATTGGTTATTAATATGTAAGTACCCTTTTTTCTAACCTGCTACGTTTGTTGAATAAGAACAGCATACTTTTAATCTAATTATATATTCGATTTAGCCGTCGTCTAATCCTTTTCCGCCAAAATTGGTAAGTCTTTTAACAAGTGAATTCACATACCAATTCGCAGCGTGACAATAGTTATTGTAATCCTGCTAATAGCTATACGAATTAGGGTGCAAATTCGAACATAAAAACCCAATAAACATTGATATAGCAACAAAAATAAGCAAGCTAATTCATATCCGAACTAGCTTGCTATTTGTATTACTTTTTTCTGTTTTGTACTCCAAAAGAGAACCCGTTAAAAAAAGAGCGTTAACCTTTTTGGTTGACGCTCTGAAATCGATTTAATTTTTAAAAAAGGGACACTTAATCTGTTCGACGATGCCAACCGTCAATCTCTCTTTTTCCAGCGATGCATATATTATGTATTTGCCCATTTTTTGGTAAAAGTTCAGGATAAAGAAATTTTGTTATCAATCTTCGTTCTCTTCTTCGTCCATTTGTTCAAGGTAATCGTGTTCACCCAGATATATAGGGCCAAGTGCATAATCAATTCGGATTGGCCATTCATACGGAACGGATAAACGGCTGGATACAGCTCTCCAAAATTTACTCGAATCTCTTTCAAAATCTAAAAAATCTTTTAATAATTCTTTATAAGATACACCATCAAATTGTATACTCATATCCTGCAACCTAATGAACGCCACATGTCTATTTTCAAGATCTGCTGCCTTTTCCATTTCTTCTTCAGTTGCCTCTCCGATAATGGTTCCTGGAGGGGGGATGATAGAGTAAATATTGTCTACTTCTACTTCTTCTTCCATTTCTTGTGCGGGACTCAATTTATTCCGGATACGATTTAGCATCAAGGTAACTCCTCATAATTTCAATTTTCTATTTATTATATCTATCCTGAAAGGCCATTGTCAATGATGCAATATAGCTATTGGGCGGATCCCTCAGCTTCTATTGATCAGTAATTTGAGTGTTGAAATGAGTTTATTACGTGACATGAATGAAGTAAATGTTAATGAGATAAAAGATTCCGTCTCGGGTCTATTTTTTTGTTTATGATACACTAATAAAAAAGCACATAAGGAGTTTTTCTATGAGACTCATATCAATTTGCCCTAGCAATACAGAATTACTTGCTTATTTAGGTCTGACTGATCAACTTGTCGGACTTGATGACTTTTCAGACTGGCCTTTGTCTGTTCAGCATTTGCCAAAACTCGGACCTGATTTATCAATAGATATTGATGCACTTGAAGCATTAAATCCTGATTTAGTTCTAGCTTCACTGAGTGTTCCTGGTATGGAGAAAAATGTGAATGAATTAGTAGCTCGTGGTATCCCCCATCTCGTGTTGGATCCACAAAGTTTAAACGATATTGCAGAGGATTTATTAACCGTTGGCCATGCTTGTGGAATAGCCTCACATGCCGAAGTTGTCGCGACTGCATATAAATCATTTGTAAATGACATGAAACAACGAGCCTTAACTGTTGATAAAACACCTGAACTTTACTGGGAGTGGTGGCCAAAGCCGATATTTACCCCAGGTAAAATTAATTGGCTAACAGAAGTCAGTGAAATTTCTGGTGGTCGAAATATTTTTCGGGATGTGGAATTAGCTAGTGTTCAAACAGACTGGGATGATGTCATGCGTCGCAATCCGGACTATTTCTTTTTGGCGTGGGTTGGTGTCAGAATAGAAAAAGTGAACACAAAAGTGATTGAAAAACGACCTGGATTCGAAGGACTTACAGATGAACAGAAAAGGCATTTGTTTATTATGGAAGAAGAATTATATTGCCGTCCCTCTCCTCGTTTACTTGAAGGAGCTCTTAAACTCGCTACTATATTACACCCGAGCATTTATGGAGATTTAGATTTGCCACGATGGGTTAAGCATAATGAGTGAATAATAAAAAGCAGTTTGACGATTGTAAAAACCGTCAAACTGCTTTTATTTTTATACGAATTTCACCATATGGTATTTCTTCTTCCCTCGACGAACGATTGAGAATGAATCATCTAAACGATTTGCTGCATTTACGATATGATCGACAGCTGTTACTTTTTCACCATTTATTGAAATAGCCCCATTTGTAACATCTTCGCGCGCTTGACGTTTTGAAGGTGAGACACCAGCGTCTACTAACAAGTCTACGATGTTTTTGTCTTCCTTCGCCATTTCAATAGAAGGAACGTCTTTAAATGCTTCCTTCATTTCACTAGCAGAAAGGGATTTTAAATCTCCGCTAAATAATGCGTGTGTCACACGAATTGCGTTATCCAATGCATCTTGACCATGAATCATACGAGTCATTTCTTCGGCAAGTGCTTTTTGAGCTTTACGTAAATGAGGCTCCTCAGTGACCGTCACTTCAAAAGCTTCGATTTCTTCACGTGTTAAGAAAGTGAAAATTTTCATGTATTTAATGACGTCTGCATCCGCAGCATTCATCCAAAATTGGTAAAACTCATATGGTGTTGTCTTTTCAGCATCTAACCATACTGACCCTGAAGCAGACTTGCCAAATTTCGAGCCATCAGCTTTTGTCACAAGTGGAATGGTCATACCAAATGCTTTTGATTCATCACTATGAGTTTTACGAATAATCTCAAGTCCTGTGGTAATATTCCCCCACTGATCAGATCCGCCCACTTGAATACGGCAATTATGTGAATCGTACAAATGATTGTAATCAATTGCTTGGATCAACATGTAAGAAAACTCGGTGAAAGAGATGCCTCCTTCTAAACGAGAAGCAACAGTATCTTTAGCCAACATGTAATTGACACCGATATATTTCCCGTAGTCACGTAAGAATTCAATAACATTCATCGAGCCAATCCAGTCTCGGTTATTGACCAAAACGGCTCCATTTGAAGAGCTAAAATCAAAAATACGTTCCATTTGAGCTTTTAGTCCTTTAACATTTTGATCAATTTGTTCTGTCGTTTGTAATTGGCGCTCTTCACTTCGACCTGATGGGTCCCCAATCATTCCTGTTGCCCCACCAATTAATAAAATTGGTCGGTGTCCATGAAGTTGGAAACGACGTAATGTTAACAAAGGAACGATATGTCCAATATGCATACTATCAGCTGTTGGATCTACCCCACAGTATAAAGAAATTGAATCATTATTTAAAAGATCTACCATACCTTCTTCGTCTGTTAATTGGTAAGCTAGACCTCTCCATTTTAAGTCTTCTATCAATACGTTGGTCATTTCTTATTCCTCCTTTGATTGTAAAAACCATACAGCGTCCCTCTTGTAACTTGAGCAAAACAATAAAAAAGTCCCTGCACGATTAATTAAAATCATGCAGGGACGCTAAATATAATTTGCGCGGTACCACCCAGCTTGAAGGAACTTGCCCTTCCGCTCTTCAGACACAGTATCGTTGTGTTTACGTTTAAGCTCCCGGCCTGTAATTCATGTATGCACACTGACTAGCTTTCACCAACCGCTAGCTCTCTAAACAGCTCTTGCATTCATTACTTCGGACTTTTCATCACTTAAAGTACTATATAGTTTTTCATTGTACGCCTAAAATTTTCGTTGTCAATAAAATTAATAAAAAAGGAAGTTTTTATGATATAATAGGACAAGATTTTAGGAGGTCGATTCCGTTGAATGATCAAGTAAAAAAGAGTCTAAAACAAATTAGTGAAACCTGGGATAAATGGACAAAGGCACGATGGGCAAAAGGCCTGCGTATAACGTCTGGTGTCTTTTGGAATCTAGCTATTCTAGTATTAATCGTTTTACTAGTTGGTGGAGCATTTGTAGGATCAGTTGGAGCAGGTTACTTCGCTTCTTTGGTAGACCAAGAACCACTTAGAGAAGAAAGTGAAATGCGAAATTCTATATTAAGTTATGAAGAAACCTCAGAACTTTACTTTGCCAACAATGTTTACTTAGGGAAAGTAAGAGCAGATTTACAGCGGAAAGAAACAAAACTAAGTGAAGTTTCACCTTATGTTTTAGATGCAGTATATGCAACTGAAGATGAATACTTCAAAGTTCACGACGGTGTTGTTCCAAAAGCCATTTTCCGTGGACTGTTTCAAGATGTTACGAACTCTGATAGTCAAACCGGTGGATCTACTTTAACTCAACAGTTAATAAAAAACCAAATCTTAACGAATGAAGTATCCTATGAACGTAAAGCGAAAGAAATACTACTAGCATTACGAATTGAGAAATTCATGGATAAGGATGAAATTTTAGAAGCCTACTTAAATATTATTCCTTATGGTCGGAATGCTTCAGGAGTAAATATTGCCGGAATTGAAACTGCTGCTGAGGGTATTTTTAATGTTAAAGCCAAAGACTTAAATCTTCCTCAAGCTGCTTTTATCGCAGGTATTCCTCAAGCACCTTTTGCACACACACCATTTACTAGAGAAGGTCTTAAAGATGCTGATGGTCTAAAACCAGGGATAGACCGAATGTTAACCGTTCTCTATCGAATGAAAGAGACGAATTACATTACGGAAAAAGAGTACAATGCGGCGATTGCATATGATATTAAAAAAGATTTTCGTAAAGCAGAAAAGACAACACATCAAAGATATCCAGATTTAAATGATGAACTTGAGCGCCAAGCCATTTCAATTATTTCAGTGATGTTAGCTGAAAAAGATAATGTTGATCCAGAGCGTTTAGAAAAAGAAAATAAAATAAAAGTAAAATATGAGATGCTTGCTGAGCAAAAGATGCGTGTAAATGGTTATCGTATACACTCTACTATTGATAAAAAGTTATACGATGCTCATCAAAAAGCAAAAAATGAGTTTGACAGCTATGGTATTACAACATCCGAAGAACGTACTGATGAGAATGGTGAAGTTAAACTAGTCGATGTTCCTGTTCAAGTGGGTAGTATGTTAATGGAAAACAGTACTGGTCGTATTTTGAGTTTCATTGCCGGCCGTGATTATGAGACCGAGAAGACAAACCATGCTACACAAGGATTCCGTCCAAATGGTTCAACGATGAAACCACTTGTCGGATATGGACCTGCAATTGAATACGGAGTGCTAGGTGCAGGAAGTCCCGTAGTTGATGTGAAATTACAGGATGTCTTCGCAGGAGGTATTCCATACGAACCTGGAAATTTCAATGCTAACCAAGAGCTTGGAATCATTCCTGCTCGCCAGGCTCTTGCAACTTCTCAAAACTTAGCTGCAGTTCGCCTGTATGATTCGATTAAAGATCGTAAACCTACTACCTTTTTAGAAAAGATGAATTTCTCTAACGTTACTGATGGAACTTATGCTAACCCATCCACCGTGCTAGGTACAGTTGATGTGTCCGTTCAAGAAAACACCAATGCTTATGCTACTTTAGCAAATGCTGGGCAGTATGTTCCCTCTTATATGATTGAGAAAATTGAAGATGCAGATGGCAAATTGGTTTATCAACACGAGGCAAAAGCAGTTCCTGTTTACTCTCCTCAAACTGCATATATCGTTACGGATATGTTACGAGATGTTTTAAGCGTAGGAACTGGAACAAAAGCTAAAAGTATGTTGAACTTCAGTTCCGATTTTGCAGCAAAAACTGGAACAACAAACGAAGCACGTGATGTTTGGTTTATGGGATATAATCCATCTATCACACTTGGCGTATGGCTCGGCTATGATAAACAAAAAACATTAATAGATCGTTCTGGTAAATATCCTCAACCAGGGCAACGCGTAAATATGTTATGGGCAAAACTCATGAATGCGTCTTATGATGTGAATCCTAAATTGATTGATCCAAATATTGAATTTAAAGCTCCAAAAGGTGTTGTGTCACGTTCCTTCTGTGCTATTTCAGGAATGGCACCTTCAACTGAATGTTCTCGTGCTGGACTTGTAACATCAGATTTATTTAATGCAAATACTTTTGTTCCAAGTAAAGTTGATGACAGTTTTGTTTCTTCTTCATATGTAATGATTAAGGACAAGCGTTATCGTGCTCTTCCGACAACTCCGAGCGAATTTGTTACAGCGGGTGGAGTTGGAGTTAACGAAGACTTTATTAATCGCATGTTTGGAAGAATGAAAGGCGATCCTAGCAAATTGTTCCCAACAAACTCTAGTTTCGCAAATCGTGTTGTCTCCGAAGATACGTTTAATGCTGATGGAGCGGCACCACAACCTGTTACCGCAACATTATCAGGACAGAAACTATCTTGGACGAATTCAGCATCGAATGATGTGGTTGGATACCGTGTCTTCAG
Source organism: Paenisporosarcina sp. (assembly GCF_049671445.1). Taxonomy (GTDB): domain Bacteria; phylum Bacillota; class Bacilli; order Bacillales_A; family Planococcaceae; genus Paenisporosarcina. The sequence goes on from NZ_JBATUX010000076.1 coordinate 19,800, forward strand.
CCGAACTGGCGGAACAAATGCGCTCCTTACTGCCATCAAAGAAGTTGATGAAAATTCGTATCAAGTTAGTGGACCAGGTGAATACTTCGTTGTAGCTGTTGATATTACAGGGATGCAATCCCCTGTATCTAACATAGCTAAAATTGAAGCTCCTGAACCTGAACCTGAGCCAGAACCGGAACCGGAACCTAAGCCTGAACCAAAACCGGAACCAAAACCAGAACCTAAGCCCGAACCGAAACCAGAACCGAAACCAGAACCAAAACCAGAACCAAAACCAAAGCCTGAACCGAAACCAGAACCGAAACCAGAACCAAAACCAGAACCGAAACCAGAACCTCCAGTAACACCTCCTGGAGATGATGATGGAGAATAAATAACTTAAAAAGCTGTGGTCCTTATCATTTTGATAAGGACCACAGCTTTTTTCATTCTTTTAAATTTAATCTTCCATTGTTGATAAATCACCTGTTGGTAAATCAAGTTCCCAGGCTTTTAAGACACGTCGCATTATTTTACCGCTACGAGTTTTGGGAAGCTTGTCTTTAAATTCAATTTCACGAGGTGCTGCATGAGCAGCCAACCCTTTTTTCACAAATTGTTGGATATCAGCAATTAACTCATCAGAAGGTTCAACGCCTTCTTTTAATGCCACGAAAGCTTTAATGATTTCTCCACGTACTGGGTCCGGTTTTCCGATAACACCAGCTTCTACAATTGCTGGATGTTCGAGTAGTTTACTTTCCACTTCAAACGGACCAACGCGTTCGCCAGAAGTCATGATAACATCGTCAACTCTTCCTTGAAACCAGAAGTAGCCATCTTCATCCATGTATGCTGAATCTCCGGATACATACCATTCATCGTTTAAGAAATAAGATTGGTACTTTTCAGGGTTGTTCCAAATTTGGCGCATCATTGATGGCCATCCTTTTTTCAATGCCAAGTTACCCATTTGATTCGGAGGTAACACTACTCCACGGTCATCTACAATTGCTGCCGTAACGCCCGGTATTGGTTTACCCATTGAGCCAGGACGAATTGGTAAGCAAGCATAGTTACAAATCATTTGAGCACCTGTTTCAGTCATCCACCATGTATCGTGAATTCGGTGATGGAATACTTCAGCACCCCATCGAATTACTTCTGGATTTAATGGTTCTCCTACTGATAAAACGTGACGTAAGGAAGATAGGTCATAATCTTTCACCAAGGCATCCCCAGCCCCCATTAACATACGAAAAGCGGTCGGTGCACTGTACCAAATTGTCACACCAAAGTCTTCAATTGCTTGATACCATGCTCCAGGTGAAAAACGACCTCCCAAGACAACCATCGTAGTCCCAGTCAACCAAGGCCCAAAAATACCATATGATGTTCCAGTAACCCAGCCTGGATCGGCGGTACACCAATAAATATCTTGTTCATTTAAATCTAATACCCATTTTGCAGTTTGATAATGTTGAACCATCGCTTCTTGAACGTGTAGTACCCCTTTAGGCTTACCAGTTGAACCAGACGTATAATGAAGAACTAAACCATCTTCTCTATCCAGCCATTCAACTTTGAAGTAAGGTGATGCCGTTTCCAAGTGTTTCATGAAATCGATCGTTTTATTATCTTCTTTAACACTGTCTCCAACTAATAAAATAGTTTCTAAATGCGGTAATTTATCTACAGGAATACGACCTAAAAGCTCAGGAGTAGTGACTATGGCTTTTGCTTCACTATCTGCTAAGCGATCATAAACTGCACCTTCCATAAACGCTTCAAACAAAGGTCCAACGATAACACCCATTTTAATAGCGCCTACTAAAGCAAAATATAGTTCAGGAGAACGTGGCATAAAGATAAACAAACGGTCACCTTTTTCAAGGTTTGTATGCGTTTGCAATACATTTGCAGCTTTGTTTGACCATTTTTTCATTTCATTAAAAGTATATGATTCTTTTCGATTTGCATCCTTATAATAGAGTGCAATTTTGTTTTTTCTATCAGAATTTGCATGTCGATCAATGGCTTCATGTGCCATATTCATACGACCAGTTTCATGCCAACTAAACGCTTTTTCTGCATCTTTCCAATCAAAATTAGCTGCAGTTTCGTCGTAGTTTTGGAGTAAATAATCTCCTTGAACGACCGGAAGTGCTTCAAGTTTCATTTCTACCACCCTCTCAATTACGATACAAATACTAGTTTACCTTAAATTAAATGTAAATGGCGAATAATTTTACTTTTTCGACTTTAGGGAAATGAAAAATATTGAAAACATTTTCCTTCTGTTCATTTCATGTATAATAGGGGTAATTGTAATTATTTTCAGGGGTGAACTCATGGAACATAAAAAAATCTATAATGCCATGGAATTAAAAACGAAACACGGCAATTTAATAATTGAAGGACCCATTTCGTCAGAGGATATAGCTCGCTTTGATTTCCATCAAGACTTGGTAGCATTTCGTCCTCCTGCTCAACAACATAAAGCAATTGTTGGCATAGCTAAATTACCAGAAGGTCGGATCTTAATCGCTCGGGACAATATGACAATAGTGGGATATGTCACTTACTTGTATCCTGACCCTCTTGAACGATGGTCAAAGGGACAAATGACGAATTTAATCGAGTTAGGTGCGATTGAAGTAATTCCAAAATACCGAGGAGCAGGTGTTGGAAAAAGTTTGCTTCGAGTTTCAATGATGGATGACGCAATGGAAGATTATATCACCATCACAACCGAATATTATTGGCACTGGGATTTAAAAGGAACAGGCTTGAATGTGTGGGAGTATCGAAAGATTATGGAAAAAATGATGAACGCTGGAGGCTTAGAATATTTTGCAACGGATGATCCAGAGATTAGTTCACATCCTGCAAACTGTTTAATGGCGAAGATTGGATCACGAATTGATACTGAATCTATCCAACGTTTTGATCAACTTCGTTTTATGAATCGATTTATGTATTAATTCGTAAAGGAGCTTTTCCAATGATAGTAGAACAAATGATGAATAAAAATGTATTTACTCTTCAACCGACTCATTCAATTAAAGACGCGATTAATTTACTTCGAGAAAATAAAATTCGTCATTTACCTATTACTAATGAAGAAGGTCTGGTTGTAGGCGTATTATCGGATCGAGATATAAAAGATGCTACTCCTTCCAATTTAATTGAGAACCAGCACCAAGATATATATGCAACTCCTATTGAAGAAATTATGACTAAAAATCCAATTATCGGTCACCCACTGGACTTCGTTGAAGAAGTGGCTACTATTTTTTATGATCAGAAGATTGGGTGTTTACCTATCGTCAGTAGTGGCAAAATAGTTGGTATCGTCACTGAAACTGATTTATTATATAAATATATTGAATTAACAGGGGCACATCAACCAGGTTCACAAATTGAAGTTCGTGTACCCAATAAACCTGGAATATTGTTTGAAGTGTCAAAGGTTTTCCATGATCATCATTCAAATGTATTGAGTGTTCTTGTCTATCCAGATTTACAAAATGACGATAATAAAATCCTAGTATTCCGTGTGAAGACAATGAATCCTCTTGGGATTATTGAAGATATACGTAAAGAAGGTTTCGATGTGCTATGGCCAAACATGCCGGGAATGACAACATAAAAAAACACGCCGTATATATTTATTCAGAGGATCAATTAGGTTACAAGTTTTCTGAAAACCATCCGTTCAACCAAAAGCGATTAGTCTTAACTACTGACTTATTAAGAAAAATGAATGCGCTTACAGACCATGATGTTGTACCGCCTCGCTTAGCAACAGATGACGAATTATTACTTGCTCATGATGCGCGTTATATTGATATCGTGAAAAAAGCGAGTCAAGGACTTGTTACCTCGTCCCAAACTGAGAGTTTTGGGATTGGGACAGATGATACACCGATTTTCCCAAACATGCATGAAGCAAGTGCAAGGTTAGTTGGTGGAACATTAACTGCGGTAGATTATGTAATGGAGAATAAAGCTTCACATGCACTTAATCTAGGCGGAGGACTTCACCACGGTTTTCATGGCCGAGCATCTGGCTTTTGTGTGTACAATGATAGTTCTGTAGCCATTAAATACATACAACACAAATATAAAGCACGTGTTCTTTATATAGATACGGATGCTCACCATGGTGATGGTGTACAGTGGAGTTTCTATGAGGACCCTGATGTGTGCACAATCTCGATTCATGAAACAGGTCGCTATTTGTTCCCTGGAACCGGAAACGTCACTGAGAGAGGCTCTGGACAAGGATATGGAACATCCTTCAACTTGCCTATCGATGCATTTACAGAAGATGAGTCTTTTTTAGAGCTATATATGACAGCTTTTCGCGAGATTGCGGAACATTTTAAACCAGACGTCATCATTAGCCAAAATGGTGCGGATGCTCATTACCTCGATCCTCTCACTCATCTCTATGGAACGATGAAAATTTATCATGAGATTCCAAAACTAGCCCATCAGTTAGCTCATGAATATTGTGATGGGAAATGGATTGCAGTTGGTGGTGGTGGATATGATATTTGGAGAGTTGTTCCTAGAGCTTGGTCGCTTTTATGGATGGAAATGAATGATATTCCGCTGCCACAAGGTGAATTGCCAAAAGAATGGCTTGATCAATGGCAAGGAGAATCACCTGTAACGTTGATTCCGACTTGGTTAGATCCAGATAACTTATACGAACCCATTCCACGTAAAGAAGAAATTACGGAAAAAAATAAACAAATTCTCGATAAAGCTCTTTATTCCATACGGTCCCATTAGGTCTGATTAAAGAAACTTGACGAGAATACTGAAAAATTGAGTATGTCAGTTTTTCAGTCCGCATTGACCGTTTTACCTGCTGTTTAATAATCTTTATTTAGATTATTTTGCAGGAGCAGTGTGGCCTGCGCAAAAGTGTGATAATTAAAATCAAACTTTCACGGAACATATCATAAAAAAAGGAGGAAACTACAATAGCTGTAGTTTCCTCCTTTTCATTATTTAACTGAATCTCTCTCTTCAATACGATGAGGCAAAATAACCGTTTTTTCTTCAATCTGCTCTTTGTTCATGTATTTCGTTAACAAACGCATCGATACCGCACCTATATCATACAAAGGCAATACGATACTTGTTAATTCAGGTCGTACCATACGAGCTAACTTAGAGTTTTCGAAACTGATGACTTCAATGTCATGTGGAACATGTAATCCTGCATCTTGGGCACCATGTATTAATCCTATTGCTAATTCATCATTTCCAGCAAAGTAAGCTGTTGGAGGATCCTGAATATTCTTTAGTTTATTAAATGTTGCATATCCCTCATCATACGTCGCTTCGCTTTCCACTACTAATTCTTCATCAAGTGTTAAACCAGCATCTTCTAAAGCTTTTTCGTAGCCAGTAAATTTATAAGCCCGATTGATTGTTGAAGATAAAGAACCTGAAACATATGCTAATCGCTTGTGATTATTTGAAAGTAAGCGGTGGACAGCTTCATAGGCCGCTTGATAGTAATCAATGTTGACCGAAGGCATTTTCCCTGACGCATCAACAGTACCTGCTAAAACTATCGGAACCGGAGAACGTTCCATCATCGTTAATAATTCAACAGACACATGTTCACTCATGAATACGATTCCATCAACTTGTTTACCTAGCATTGTTTCAAGAAGTTGCAATTCTTTGTCTTCACGTTGATCGGAATTCGATAAAATAATATTATAGCGATACATCGTCGCAATATCTTCAATACCACGTACCAATTCTGCATAAAAAATATTAGAGATATCAGGAATAATTACCCCAACAGTAGTTGTTTTTTTACTAGCTAATCCTCTAGCCACTGCGTTTGGACGATATTGTAATCGTTCTATTACATCCAGTACTTTTTTGCGTGTCGCTGGCTTAACATTTGGATTGCCATTGACCACACGAGATACCGTTGCCATTGAGACATTCGCTTCACGGGCGACGTCATAAATTGTTATTGTCATATGTATACACTCCCTGGGTCCTTATCTTCTATCATCATATAACAGTTTTCAGTCCTTTTCCAATGTTACCTCAATACAAAGAAAAATACCGGTTCATTAATTGAACCGGCATGAAAATTATGCGTGAATTTCATAAGATTTCATGAACTTCTGAAGCGAGTCATAAAACTCATCAAATTGTTGTAAATTCATTTGTTGAGCAGCATCAGATAAGGCAACTGCTGGATCAGGATGTACTTCCGCCATAACACCATCTGCTCCAATTGCAATTGCTGCTTTAGCTGCAGGAAGTAATAAATCACGACGTCCAGTAGAGTGTGTTACGTCGACAAATACTGGCAAATGCGTTTCTTGTTTTAGAATTGGTACCGCCGAAATATCAAGGGTATTACGTGTCGCTTTTTCATAAGTACGAATTCCACGTTCACATAAAATGATTTGGTCATTCCCTTGAGAAATAATGTACTCTGCAGCATGAATGAATTCTTCAATAGTTGCAGACATTCCTCGTTTTAATAGGACAGGCTTATTAATTTGTCCCGCTGCTTTCAATAATTCGAAATTTTGCATGTTTCGAGCACCAATTTGAACCACATCGATATAGTCTAAAGCTTCTTCAAGATGATGAGGTGTCACAATTTCAGAGACAACTGCAAGATTGTATTGTTCAGAAACACGCTTTAGGATTTTTAACCCTTCAAGACCAAGTCCTTGGAAATCATAAGGTGATGTACGAGGCTTGTACGCTCCTCCTCGAATCATTCTCAATCCTTTTTGTTGGATTGCTTCTGCTACCGCTGCTACTTGATCAAATGATTCTACTGCACAAGGTCCGAATACGAATGAAGGCTTCCCTTCACCGATGCGTTCTCCGTTAATTACAACTACTGTATCTTCAGCTTTCTTTTTACGAGAAACAAGCAATGCTTTGCGGTGATCATTTTCTTGTAATTCTAAAGCTGTTTTAAAAATCTCTTTAAAAATGTGGTCAGCTGTTGATTGTGGCAGTGGACCAGCATTATTTTCTTTGATTAAGTTCAGCATATGACGTTCGCGAAGGGGATCATATCGGTTGACACCTTGTTTTTCTTTTACTTTCCCGATTTCTTTTACAACAGTTGCACGTTCATTGATTAAACGTAGAATTTCTAAGTTTAATTCGTCTACATTTTTACGTAAGCTATCTAATTCTGGATGGCTCATACCTTCGATCTCCTCTCAAATTCATATCGTATTTACAAAGAGTTAACGTAAACAGTATGATGTATTTTTAATATAAGACTTATTATAGTACGGGAAAATCAGAAAGTCACGTAATATCTTTAACACTTCAACGCGCTAAAGTATTTTAGTAGCATTTTGTTTATCTGATACGCATGTTACTCTTCCCATTGATGTCTTCGATTTTCTGCGTTTTTTATAGTTTTAAGATGTTTTCCTTAGTTCATAATTCATACACAAAAAAACACCCACATATTGTATATGTGGGGTGTCTTCTATATTTTTATACTGTTTTTTTATCTTCTACAGCTTCTTTTAAGGCTTGAGCAGTAGATGTTGAATTTTTGTTATCTTCATTTACAACTTCTTCAATTGTGTTAGTTACCGTCTCCATGAAATCAATTGGCTCTTCACCTTCAGAAGATGCAGTACCGTCATCCATTGGTGAAGATGTTTTAGATTTAATTGATTTAACTTTATCAACTAAAGGACCTGATTTTTCTTTTAATTGAGAAGAAAGCTGAGATGTTTTTTCTTTAGCAGTAGATGATAAGTCCACAGTTTTTTCTTTTAAGTGCGTTGCTTGCGTAGTCACATCACCACGAAGTTCAGCGCCTGATTTCGGTGCTAGGAATAAAGCAGTTGCTGCTCCAATTATTCCTCCAACTAAAGCTCCGATTAAAAAGTCTTTTGAATTAACTTCATCGTTTGAGTTGTATAAAGGATCATACTGCTGTTGCCCATTAGAATAGTTCACTTGTTCAGGAAGGTACGATTCCGTTTGGTTAGATTTATTCGTATAAAACTCACGGTTGTACTTCGCTTCATTATAGTTAGGTTTGTATTGTGTCATGTTATTTCCTCCTTATTTTTGGGGTTCTTTATATGTGTTACTTGGTTCACTTTGATAAATTGTGTAGCCATCACGCGCTTCTTCGATTGCTTTACGTTCTTTCCATTTGTCACGAATGCCAAATGCAACATTACTCCATTGCACAACTTGTGCAATTTTATCTTCATTTCTTTCAACTTCTGTTGAAATTGAAGAAGTAATACGACGAACTGACGTATTTAAGCCATTAACTGACTCTCCTACATTTTTCACAGCATCTACTACACTGTTAAGTTTTTCAGATTTATGTTGAATATCTGAAGCCAAGCCATTTGTTTTATGCAATAATTCCGTTGTTTCTCGCGTTACACCTTGTAACTGACCTTCCAATCCGGACATTGTTCCAGATACTTCATTTAGTGTTTTCTTTAATGAAGTTAAGGTCATTGCTAGACTTACGCAAAGAACGAGAAATCCGATAGCCGCAACTAACGCTGCTATGTATAATATTATTTCCATTAAACAATCTCCTCCTTTTAAATGTTCATACTACCTATGTTCCCTTACACAGAGGTAAATAAACTTCTCAAGTTAATTTTATTCTACAAAAACAAATTTTCTCCTGCTAAAATAAAAAAAACTCTAGTTAAATTTTTTAACTAGAGTTTTTTTATTAAGTTCTAACTGCTGTTTAATGTTCATTTGATCTATCCGTTCCGCATGATTGGCGCAAATGGACTCTTTAGTTAGTTCTTTAATATCAATAGCATTCCTCAACATGAACAATTATTTAAATTTTAGATTCGAAAGCTGCTTGGAATTTTTGAACATCTCCAGCACCCATGAATAGATAAACTGCATTTTCATGTTTAAGTAATACGTCAATTTCTTCTGTCTTAAGAATGACACAATCATCAATCAAATCACTTAAATCTTGTATCGTTAACTCGCCAGCATTTTCTCGAGCTGACCCAAAAATATCACATAAGTAGACGAAATCGGCACCTTCTAAACTCTCAGCAAAATCACTTAAAAATGTTCTTGTGCGAGAAAATGTATGTGGTTGGAAAATCGCTATAATCTCACGATTTGGATATTTTTGTCGAGTAGATTGAATCGTTGCTTTTATTTCAGTTGGGTGATGAGCATAGTCATCTATTAGTATTCTGTCACCTTTTTTACTTTCAGTAAAACGACGTTTTACCCCATTGAATGAAAGTAATTGCTGTTGAATCACATCAGCTGGAATACCTTCGTAATTACACAACGAAATAACCGCCAGTGCATTTAACACAGCGTGATCTCCAAAAAACGGAATTTCAAACGTACGATAAAACTCATTGCGAATAAAGACATCAAATGTTGAACCTGACGTTGTTTTCATTAGATTTCGAGCTTCAAAGTCATTGTTAGATCCAAATCCGTAAAACACAACCGGTACATTTGCTCGGATTTTTTGTAGATGCTCATCATCACCGCATGCAATAATCGCTTTATTAACTTGTAAAGCCATAGATTGGAATGCACTAACTACATCCTCGATACCAGTAAAGTAATCTGGATGATCAAAATCGATATTCGTCATGATCATATAATCAGGGTGATAAGCTAAAAAGTGACGACGGTATTCACAAGCTTCAAAAGCAAAGAACTCGGCTTGAGATTCTCCGTGACCAGTTCCATCTCCTATTAAATATGATGTTGGTGCATAGCCACTCAAAACATGCGACATTAACCCTGTGGTTGATGTTTTACCGTGGGAGCCTGTAATTCCAATAGAGGTATACTGATTCATTAAATTACCTAAAAAGATATGATAACGAATTACTTCTACACCTATTTCATTGGCACGAATTAACTCTTCATGATCATCTTTAAACGCATTACCTGCTATTACGGTCATGCCTTCTTGAATATTGCTTGCATTAAACGTGGAAATTTTGATGCCTCGTTTACGTAATGGATCTTCAGTAAAGAAATGCTTATCTATGTCAGAGCCTTGAACTTGATTTCCTGCATCGTGCAAAATCTGTGCAAGTGAACTCATGCCAGACCCTTTTATTCCTGTAAAATGAAACACTGTCATTTGATTATACCTCCTGGGAAAGGTGCCCATACTTTGTTTACATTATTCTCTTACCCTATTATATCATCAATTAATCTCGACTCGAATTGAACAATTGTTCCCACAATTATTTTGTAGTCAAATCATTAATCCTTAAATAGGAGTTCTAAATCATTTTCAGTAATAAATACTTCACGTGCTTTGCTTCCTCTTGACTCCGAAACATAACCATGTTGTTCCATTAAATCTACCAACCTAGCTGCACGGTTGTAACCCATATGGAATTTGCGTTGTAATAATGAAGTCGAAGCAGAGCCTTGTTCCAATATAAAACGACAAGCTTCTTCAAATAACTCGTCTTGATCCTCAGCAACTTCTAAACGACGAACTAATTCCTCTTGCTCAAATAAATAAGAGGGCTCACCTTGACTACGTGCATGTTCAATAATATCATCCATTTCCTCATCGGTAACATACGTTCCTTGTAAACGGATAGGTGCAGACATCCCATTACCTAAATACAACATATCTCCACGTCCAAGTAATCGCTCTGCTCCTTGAACATCCAGAATGGTGCGTGAATCAATCTGAGATGATACAGAAAACGCAATACGTGTGGGAATATTTGCTTTAATAAGACCCGTTATTACATCTACTGATGGACGTTGTGTAGCGACAACTAAATGAATTCCGCATGCGCGAGCTTTTTGAGCAATTCTACAAATAGATTCCTCTACCTCTGTTGGTGCCATCATCATCAAATCAGCTAACTCATCTATCACGATTAATAAATAAGGCAGTTTCTGAGCAAATTGTCTCTTTTCTTCGGCCATAGCGTTATATCGAGTGATATCACGAACACCAGTATGCGCGAAAAGTTGATACCTACGTTCCATCTCCTCAACTGCCCATTTCAGTGCAGCAGTAGCCGCTTTAACGTCCGTTATTACTGGACTGACGAGGTGAGGAATATGATTAAATGGAGCTAATTCGACCATTTTAGGGTCAATCAATAATAAATTCAATTCTTTTGGTGTAGCTTTATATAATAAGCTGATGAGTATCGAATTAATACATACTGATTTACCTGACCCTGTAGCTCCTGCAATTAAACCATGTGGCATTTTACGTAAATCAATGGTTACCGGTTTTCCAGTTAAGTCTAAACCAAGTGCAGCTTCAAGTGGAGAATCCGAATCTTTGAAGTTTGAGCTTCCGACAACTTCAGACAATCGGACAGGTCTTGAGGTTTGATTTGGTATCTCAATACCGATCGAACTTTTTCCAGGAATAGGCGCTTGAATACGAATGTCTTTCGCTGCAAGGGCCAATTTTAAATCATCTGCTAAATTACGTATTTTACTCACTTTCGTACCTTGTCCAACCGTTATTTCAAATTGAGTGACTGCTGGACCTTGAACCATTTGGATAATCTCCGCAGTCACTTGGAAATAAGATAACGCTTCTATTAATCGATCTGCCTGCATTTGCATCCATTCAAAATCTTGAGTTTTTTGTTCAGGTGGTACTAAAAAGTTTTCTTCAGGATAGTTATAGCCTGCTACATGAACTTTCTCTTCCGTTACAGACTCTTTTGTTACTTCCTGCTCAACTGTCAACTTTTTTACTGCAGGAATAACTGGTGGCTGAACAACTGGTTTCACAGGCAGTACTTCTTTATAAGACGGAACTGAATTCGTTTGAACTTTCTTTTTCTGATATTTTTCTTTATCTGAATTTAACATCATGACATTAAAGGGAAGCGATTTCTTACTTTTTTCAGTAGTTGGATTTTCAACAACAACTGAAGGTACAGGTAAGACTTCTTTAACAGTTTGAATAGTTTCAACTGGCACTTCAACCTTAACAGGTGTCTCTTGAACCGGCTCTGTTTCTACTATGGTATGTTGCTCTATTATTACTGGTTCACTCGGAGTAATAATGACTGGTTCACTAGGAACAATTTTAGCTGGCTCAGAGGTTTTAATCGGTAACCGTTCTTTGGGATTTAAGGTTGTAACTGCAGTTTCAGCCATAACTTCATCAGAATTCTTTTTAGCCAATAATTCATCGATGGGTGTTATTTTTGGTCGATTAAAACCGTGAATCGGGGATGGAACTTCAGTCGGTTTGAAAGTCTTCGTCTGAACAGGCACTTTTGTAATTCTCGGTTTAACTTCTTGGTACTCATCTCGTTTGACTTCTTGGTACTCATCTCGTTTGATTTCTTTGTACGTATCTCGTTTAAATGGTGGACTTATTTGTTCAATTCTTGGTTTGGTTGCTTGATGAACTACAGTATTTTGTCGCTGTTGTTGCCATTGTTTATGCATATACAATGGTCGATGTTCTTCTTCTTGTGAATTATCATAGGTCTCTTCGTCACCGAGACGACTTTTTTCATCATCACTTATTAGTGGGAATCGAAAAGGTGTTTTAGACTCTTTATATGTAGGTGCTTCATTTTCATCAATATACTCTTCAATGTCATGCTCTTCATCAGTAAAAACTTTTTTAAATGCTTTGGTAAACCAATTCAATTGCAAACCCTCTTTTCGTGTCAATGCTTCTATTTTAACAGGTTTGTTACTAGATTTGATAGTAATATTGATACTACAAAAAAAACTCTGCATATTCAAATTAATGAATACACAGAGTTTTACCTAGTTTACAGTTGGAAAGCTGAACCTATTTCATTATGATCTTCTACTACTAATATCCCTTTTTCCTCTGGTGCGTTTGGTATAGCTAGCTCCTTTGCCGAACAAATCATGCCACTTGACGCAACTCCACGGAGTTCAGCAGGTCGGATAACTAATCCAGATGGCATAACCGCGCCAATCTTAGCTACAACAACTTTTTGACCCGCTTCAACATTAGGTGCACCACATACAATTTGTAGGGTTTCATTCCCAACTTCGACTTGGCACACATTCAATTTATCAGCGTTTGGATGTTTTTCTTTAGATGAAACGTAACCAATAACAAATTTAGGTGTAAAGTCTACCTCTAATTTAAGCTCTACATCATTTTCATTAAGCAATTGTTGCAAAGACTCTACGATTTCTTTTGTCACTTCAACAGAACCTGATTCTTTAATTTCAAGATATTTACTAGCATTAAAGACATTAAAAGCACCAATTTCAGCAGTTTTTGCATCTTTAATTAGTGTAATGTCTCCTTTAGATTCAGTTTGTAATTCTTCAAATTTAGTTGTTGTTAATTGGACTAAAAGTACATCCCCAACACCAGTTGTATTGTAAAAAATATTCATTATTCTTTGTTCTCCTTTTGTACACGATTTTTGGCCATAATAAATATTGGTTCAAGCTCTCCATCTTCGTAAATAAATGATAAAGATGTAATGGGTACTTTACCTACAGTAAAGAAATGCATCGTTAATTGAGCAAGTACATCATACCCTGCTTCATTTCGAATATCTCCAATAATTAATACATCTTGATGAGGAACTGATAAGGTCATGTCCCCTTCAACTTTAGCTCGCATCTCTTTTAGAAATTGTTCATTTAAAATACGACTTGCATCGTAGCCGTCATTTGCATTCAGGAAATAGAAGATATTTCCTGCTACTTTATCTTCTTTTAATTCGGTTGAAAGTTTTCTAACTTGAAATCTAGCTGCTTCTTTTACTTCTAAGTCAGTAATATTCAATTGAACTAACATGTCTACATCTAATAATCGGTACGTATTTCCTAAATCCAAGGCATAGAATATGCGTGTTTCAGCTGTATGATCGGTAACGACAAAATCATGACCTTCATTTGATTTAACAGGAAACGATGTAGAACGGATTACAGGAAAGATATTTGAAGTAGATTTAGTTAGACCAATGGATTCTTGTTCCATTGCTTCGAACGTTTGGCTAATTGTATAAACTACTGCGTGAATCGCTTTATCTTTATTCACTTCATATTTCGCTAAGATTTCAGGTAGTGAAATCTCCATTCCTTTGTTTAGCTCCGTATGATGCAACCTTACACGATCTGTCTTTTGATCATGTTGCCAAGTAAAATAAGGATTCGGTAATTCTTGTTTTAATCGTTCAACCAATTGTTTTGGTTTCAACATGTCACGTCCTTTACAAAAGGAAACGGTTCTCGCTTTTTAAGCGGAACCGCTCTATTTTTATTTTAAGAAGTTCAGGAGTCCGTAAAAAGCAGGATAAACTGTTTGATGTTTCGTTGGGACATATTATAAGAGTTCTGTTAAGAAATTTTCGATTTCTTCTTTTGTTTTACGGTCTTTACTGACAAATCGTCCAGCTTCATTTCCATTTTTAAAGACTAGAAAACTTGGTATTCCATATATTTCATGTTCTGCACAGATATCAATAAATTGATCACGATTAACTGAAACGAAAGTGAAAGATTGGAATTTCTCTTCAACCTCAGGCATAAATGGATCGATAAAATGACAATCCGGACACCAGCCTGCAGTAAATAAAAACACAACGTCTTCTGTTACTTTTAAAGCTTGAAATTCTTCAACTGATTGTAAGTCTCTCAATCAAACTCCCCCATTACCTTTCTATTTTTACCGATCGAACAATCTTCATCATTTGCTCTATATTCTTTTGAATATTAGCTTCTTCAGAAATCGTTGTTAACTTTACGCCGCCGATACTTGTGATGATTTCGAATTGCTCCTCACCTGATGGTAGAACAGCAATGAATCCAAAGCGACTATTTTGCTCATAAGTTTCTAACGCATAAATATTATTTTTTTTCTCGGCTTGTACTAAATCATAAAACAAGCGACTATTTTGTTCTTCGTTCGGATTAATAAATAATACATACGCATCATTGTTTTTTGTTAACACGATGTTCGTCTCATCGGAATCCTCTTGTATTGAAAAACCGCCTGGAACAAATAAGTTTACACTTTCTACTTGCTCATTAGGTTTAGTTGCTTCATCTTGAAAAATTTCTTTTGCAGCTTTTATTCCCTCTCCTGTTTGGTCTTCAGCAGAAGGTGAACAAGCAGTTAGAGCCACTATTAAAAAGGGTGCGATTACAATTCGCAACCAGGTTCTTCGCATCTTTTTTCCTCCATTCATAAACTCACTATATTCTATTTTAATATGCTTCCCAAACCGTTGCAACTTAAGTCATTTTATGGCTGGGATGATCCTTCAAGTATTGACCTAATAGAAGTTTTACTATGTGTTCAAACATGTCTGCACGTTTGACGATATTACTTGTAAAAACTCCGACTGCACCTTCATTATGCCTAATACCTGTTTGATTTGTATAGCGCTCCATTACGGGTCCAAGTTCCTCACCATTTAGAACTGCATTTGCCACTTCTTTTGGTAAAGGAAGTTGTGCACCGCCTGCTAAATATTGCTCGCCTTCTGCTGTTTGAAGAACGCCCCAGTTACAAATGAAAAGTTGGCCATTTAATTCTTTCACTCCACCTTCGAGTCCGAAAGCCATATGAACTTGCGCCTCTTTGCATGCTTGTTTAGCTCTATTTTTTGCACCTTGTAAAGTTTCTTCATCACCAAAAGGTTGTTCTGATACATTAGAACGTACATCAAGGGAGATGAAGACCGGATCGTTCATCATTTGTAAACATATACTTTGCACTGCTTTATTTTTAGCTTGATTTTTTGTTCCAATGGCTATTTTCATATTTATCCCCCCTATGCTTTGATGCGGAACAGACCACTTAAATAGGGAAATCACTGTCTTTCTCCAGAGGAATGATGTCCTCCTCCAAGCGAATGGACAGAAACTCATTTTGAATGGACGGAAACCTTACATGAATGGACGAAAACTCATGTTGAATGGACAGAAACCTTCCATGAATGGACGGAAACTCATGCTGAATGGACGGAAACCTCTTATGAGTGGTCGAATCCAATCTCGACTATCTTTTTTCACAAAAAAAGCGCCTTTTCAGGCACTTTTTAAACGTTTTGACGAATCGTTTCTAGTGTTGTTTTATCCGCAGAACGTACTAGTTTAATAATTAATTCTTTTGCTGCAGCATAATCATCTATATGGATGATAGAACCAGATGTGTGAATGTATCTTGAACAAATCCCTACAACTGCACTTGGTACACCTTCATTAGACATGTGAACACGGCCGGCATCGGTTCCACCTTGCGAAACAAAATATTGATACGGGATATTATGAGTTTCAGCTGTATCTAATACAAATTCACGCATACCCCGATGTGTAACCATTGAGCGATCTAAAATTCGTAATAATGTACCTTGTCCAAGTTGACCAAATTCTGTTTTAGAACCAGACATATCGTTTGCTGGACTAGCATCTAATGCAAAGAACAAATCAGGTTTAATTAAGGTTGCAGCTGTTTGAGCACCTCTTAATCCTACTTCTTCCATGACATTGGCACCCGAATATAAAGTATTCGCTAATTTCTCGTCTTTAAGCTCTTTTAGTAACTCGATTGCAAGTCCACATCCGTATCGATTATCCCAAGCTTTAGCTAAGATTTTTTTATTATTGGCCATTGGTGTAAACGGACAAACTGGAACGATTTGTTGGCCTGGTTGAATGCCGATTTTGACAGCATCATCTAAATCATCTGCACCTATATCGATTAACATATTTTTAATATCCATTGGTTTGTTGCGGACTTCATCACTTAATAAATGAGGTGGTATTGAACCAATTACCCCGATTACTGGACCCTTGTCCGTAATAATTTCCACACGTTGTGCAAGTAACACTTGGCTCCACCATCCACCTAATGGTTGGAATCGAATCATTCCGTTTTCAGTGATTTGTGTCACCATAAAGCCTACTTCATCCATATGACCAGCAACCATGATGCGAGGACCTTGATCGTCTCCTTTTTTCAATCCAAAAATCCCACCTAAATGGTCTTGAACAATTTCATCAGAGTATTTTTCTAGTTCACTTCTCATAAACTTTCGCATAGCATGTTCATTACCAGGAGCTCCAGGAAGTTCAGTAAGCGTCTTAAATAATTGTAGTGTTTCTGAGTTCAAAGTGATATCCCCCTATGTACTTGCATTCATTCATATTGTAGTTGATTTTTCTGAACATTTCCACCTATTATTTCGCGGTTCGAATTAAATGTGTAAGTTATTCTCTGTTTGTATATGTAAGATGTGATAAACTGAAAAAAACCGATGCTTTAGGAGGTATGTTAATGAAGAAGAGAGATTTGCTCATTGGATTTTCTACGGGAGTTGCGGCAGGATTTTTAATTCGCGAAGTTGCCCATAGAATTGAACCAACAAAACCAGCAGAACTTGTGTTACATGGTATTAAACAGTCGTTTAAAGAGGAAGGTCCAATAGACGGATCTTGGATTTATATGAAAACAGAACCTTTTAATCGTCAAGCCGTTTCAACGGATGTTTACCGTGGAGGTATTTCACGCGTTCGTGAAGGTGAAATCGAACAATTTGAATTTTTTGCAGACGCACGAACAGGTACAGTTGTAGACTTAATTAAATTGTAAAATGAAAGCGATCCCTGTGCAAAAGGGATCGCTTTTTTGTTGCTCGATTTCGGTGTTCATTTTGAGTCTTCTCATTAATGATTGAACTTACACCTTCAAAAATTCATTAATTTCTAGAACGTTCAATTTTCTCAACAATTTCTTTTCCTGTTTCATTCCATTTAATTAAACGATAAACGGCATCATGATAAAAAATAAATGAATAACCGTTAGCTAAAGCTTCGGCCATTATTTTTTCTTTTGCGAAAACAGAAGTCATTGGATAATCATCGTAGGCTAATACCCATAATGGATTTTGATGTGCATGAGTCGGCATTATATCAGCCATATGAATGATTGTCTCACCATTCTGTTCTAGCTTAATAATGCTATGGCCATCACTATGTCCGCCTGTGTGAATCATCCGAATACCAGGCAATACTTCACGTTCAGTTTCAAATGTTTCCACTTGTGATTGAATAGCTTCCCAATTTTCTTTCCAATATGTATTTCTTGAACGAATATTTGGTTGACGCAATTCATTCCATTCAGTAGTAGAAAGAAGAATTTTAGCATTTGGGAACGTCGAAATATATTGTCCGTTCTCCAACTTCGTCAAACCACTCGCATGATCCGCATGCATATGTGTCATTAAGACAAAGTCGATATCTTCAGCAAGCAATCCTAATGAAGCTAAAGAATCCTCGACTTGCGATTGTGCTCTTACCCCGTTATTTCTCAGCTGTCTTTCGTCCATTTTATTTCCCACGCCTGTATCGATTAAAAGAGTTTTCCCTTGAAATTGAATTAAAATCGGATCTGTACTTAAATCGATTTGGTTTAATTCATTAGCAGGGTATCTTTTTGACCATAAGCCTTTTGGTACCACACCAAACATTGAACCCCCATCTAATTGAGTGAATCCTCCGTTTAACCAAGTTAACGTCATTTCGTGAAATTTATAATGATCCATATTGAACCCTCCCTTTATCATATTTTTAGTGTAACAAAAAACGCCACGACAATCTCTTGATTGAGTGGCGTTTTCCTATGATGTTAACGAACAGGGATAATTTGCAGCTTCTCACAAGTTCCAAAAGTACGTTAATTATTTAGTAACGAATTGCGATTCTAAGCGATAAATAGGATGCCCTTTTGAAGAGAATTTTTCTTCATATTCTGTCATGATGTTGTCTTCCGGCATATTCGCATGTAAATCCAGCGATACATATTTCAATAACATACCGTATTCAGACATACTCACTAAAGAAAATTCAAAAAGCCCGCGATTGTCGGTTTTAAAGTGAACTTCCCCATTATCGATTAAAAATGATTCATATAATTTTAAGAAGTTTTCGTGAGACAAACGTCTTTTGGAGTGTCGATCTTTTGGCCATGGATCTGAGAAATTCAAGTACACTCGATTTACATCATTCTTTTGGAAGAATTTTGCCGAATGTTCCCCATTCACTTTAATGAGTTTTAAATTTGGTAAAGTCCCAGCTTCAAGTGCATTTTCAAGTGCAGAAACAATAACACTATCATACAACTCGATTCCAATATAGTTGATATCAGGATTGGCTTTTGCCATTCCAGTTATGAATTGTCCTCGACCGGTTCCAACTTCAATGTGAAGTGGATGATCATTATTGAAAACAGTATTCCACTTTCCTTTAAAATCTTCAGGATTTGGTAAAACGATATGTGGGTGAGCATTTATAAAATCTTCTGCCCATGGTTTATTACGTAATCTCATTTAATTATGCCTACTTTCATACTTGCTTTTCGAATTTATATTATCAATGAATTACAAGTTAACGTCAAGTTGCTAGTATACTGGTAATCTGCCATTTCTTTGATTGCACAGTAAACTCGTCAGCAACGTTCGGAATGGTTTGATTTGCATACTCCCCGTCTGTGTGACGGTAAACAGATTCATTCGTTGTTAATTTAAACGTAGTAGTTGACAGTTGATGAACTTCATTAAAGGAAGTATGTTTGCCGAAGAAAACCGACGCAAAGACGAGCAAAAGTTTAATTCGTGATAAGTGATGGACTAACGTGATTTCAATTTTCCCATCAGCAGGATTAGACTTTGGAGATATTTTCATTCCCCCACCAAAGTAAGGTTGATTGCTTATAGTAGCGAACCACACTTTTTCAAACGTTTGACTTTGGTTAGAAGATTCTACGGTTAATGTAAAGCGTTTAAATGTGAACAATGTTTTCATAACAAAAAAAGTATACGCTAATTTGCCTAAATTGAACTTGTTCAATATCTTTTTAACTGGGGATTTGTTCACTTGGTACGCTACATAGGCATCAAAACCAATCCCGGCATTATTCACAAAGGTAAAGCTTTGTTGCGATGTAACGACATACCCTATATCCATTTCAATGGTTTTACCTTGAGATTGGACATACATATTCACTTCTTCCGCCTGGTGAAAAGAAGGGAATCCACGACCAAAGTCATTGCCCGACCCTGCACCAACGACACCCACGATACAATTCGGACAATCGAGTACGCCTTCTATTACTTCATGAGCGGTACCGTCTCCTCCAAATGCAATTAACAGCTGATGCTCTCCACTTTTTGCACATTCTTTTGCTAATTCAGTGGCATGCTTGGGGCTAGTGGTCATGTGAACAACATATGTAAAATCTAACTTTTCCTTGAATTTCTCCCACCGCTTTAGCGAAGTTCCATTGCCAGCAGTAGGATTTACGATGAACGTCGTTTTCATGTTGTTAAGTCCTTTAAAAAAATAGTATGAATGGGTTGATATGATGGAACTTCCCTTGGATTAATAGAGTAAATTGAAAAGTTGCTCATAGTGAATGATGATTGGTTAATCAGCATTTCTTGTGAAAAACCATCTATTTTCCCACTCCACTTTTTTGCAAGTGTAATATGCGGAACGAACGGTTTTTGATCTACTTTTAATAATAGGGCTAGACACTTTTCTAAAATGGCATTTTGTAGTTTACGCAACATTGGTTGTTCTTCAATTGACGTGTAAATTACTCTTGGAGTTGAAGGGTTTCCAAACGTTGCCACTCCCGACAAAGTGAGATTAATGGCAGGAATTACTTCAGCGAGTCCATTTAACTCGCTTATGAGTTTTGTTAATACTTCAGCTTCAACTGCCCCTAAATATACAAGTGTAATATGTAAATCTTCAGCAACTGGCAATCTTTTATGGGAAAGTTCTAACTGCCACTCATTTCGCTCATCCACTAGTCGTCTTGCTAAATCTCCAGGTAATTTAACACCGATAAAATAATGTTGCAAAC
>NZ_JBATUX010000077.1:0-19721 GCF_049671445.1 Paenisporosarcina sp.
GTTACGCTTTCCGCGGGCTTGCGCCGAACTAACTCGGACTTAACGTCCGAGTGGATTTCTGCACTTCGCTATTTCCGCTGGAGTCTTCACTGTTTTGCTCCATATCACTAAATCGAAAGCTATCTCATATACTTATTCACTAGAATGATTGGAGTAGAAGGCGGCGACACCAGAGGGATAAGCGTTCCAAACTAGACCCCGCAGTGAACGAGTTGGTCTTAACAACTCGTTTGCGACGAGTAACCTCAGGAGCACAAGTTTTTTACGCGAGGCTAGTGGACCGCCCGCGGAAAGCGTCCGTCTGGAACGAAAATCAACAGTATCGTTTAATTGAGCCAAAATAAAAAGGAGCTGTCCAAAAAGTCATAATACATGGCTCATGGCAGTTCCTTTTTTAGTTTGTAAGGTTGATTTCCGTTCCAGCGCACTTTCATGTTTCGAAGCTAGCAAAGCGATGCAACGCCCTTTCATGTTTCGAAGCTAGCAAAGCGATGCAGAAACAGAAACAGAAACAGGTGCAACGGTCTTAATAGCTCCCAGGAGTGGTGCTCGCCCAAGAATAGCACATCGGTTTTTCGGAATAGCAACATTTCACATAGCTTAATAATTTATTGCAAACAATCTAACGTCTTCGGATGTCGAAGCAAACTTAACATTTCCTTCTTCGGTCATTCCTAATTTAAGCAGTAAGTTAGCTGATTTTTCATTATCCAATGAGGTAAACCCTGCGATACGGTGGAATCCTAATTTTTCATTTCCAAATTTTAATGTCCCTTGTGCTGCTTCAAATGCATAGCCCATTCCCCAATATGGTGAAAGAATAGCAAACCCCAAATCCACATCTTTCAGGAAATCACGTTGAATTAGACCACATATCCCGATTGGTGTCTCGCTTTCTTTTAACTCAACTAAGCACAAACCAAATCCTTCTTCTTTATACATGGTCATTGGTCCATCTTCGATATATTTTTTTGCTTCATCTATTGTACGAATTCCTCGATCTCCAATATATTTAATCCAATCGGGTTCATTTAATAGCTCTAGCATAAAATTGGCATCCTCAGTCTGCATATATCTTAAAATAAGCCGTTCTGTTTCTATAACTTTCACGAAATTCACCTCTAAATTTTTCGATACTTTTTAAGAGCAAGAATATTTAATGCAATAAACACAACTGCAAAACCTATAAGAACGACTAAGTCTGTAAGTATTTCACTTAAATCCATTCCTTTATACATAATGCTTTTCAAAGCGTCCGCTCCATATGAAATTGGCATAATCTTCGAGAATATTTGCAGCCATTCCGGCATTCCAGCGATAGGAATAATTCCAGTAAAGAACACTTGAGGCACAATAACTAAAGGGATGAATTGTATCATTTGGAACTCGGAAGCCGCAAATGACGAAAGTAAAATCCCCAAACTTAATGCTACAAGCGCAATTAAAACATTTACGAGCAGTACATGCCAAACGGAACCAACTAACACCATATCTAATATGTTTACAGAATAAACAACAACAATAACCGTTTGAACAATAGCAAATAAACCGTACCCAATTAAATAACCAAGCACAATCTCCCATCTGCGGATAGGGGTAGACAACAACCTTTCGAGTGTACCCGTCATACGTTCACGCAACAAACCTATCCCAGAAATTAAAAATACAAAGAAAAAAACAAAGAAACCGACCAATATCGGACTCAATACGTCAAAGAAAGTTGTATCTTCGCTTCCATACATATAATTCGTTTTTAATTCGTCGTTCATCAATTCGGATTTGCCACTTCCCATAGCAAATGCTTGTTGAATCTTTGTTTGTAGTAATTTCGAACGAGAGGGATCCGTATTTTCAATTGTTAAGTTCAATGTTCCATCTTTCAAAACCAGATAGCCATCTAATTCATTTTCAACAATGACTTCTTCTATATTATTGGTTTCTTGAAAAGTGACAACATCAATTTCTAACTTTTCAAGTTGCTCAATCATCTCATTGGATAGACCTTCTGTCCCAACCTTGGAAGAATCTCCATTGCTAGTAAATAGAAAATGCATGAGCGTTAAAATAAGGAGCGGAGCCATAAATAACAAAGCAAGTGTACGTTTGTCACGGACAAGCTGCAAAACGATTCTCTTAACTAGTGCTCTGATGCGCATGAGCTACCCCTCCCGCTTTCAAGAAAACTTCTTCTAAATTAGTCACTTGATAGTCGTCTTTTAACTTTTGAGGAGAGCCTGTTGTAATCACACGACCTTCTCTTATCATAGCAAGGACATCACATTTTTCTGCTTCGTCCATGACGTGTGTGGTCACAATAATCGTCTTATTTTCTTCATTCTTCAACCTTGTAAGCTCTAGCCAAATCGATTTCCGCAACTCGGGATCTATACCTACAGTCGGTTCGTCAAGAATTAATAATGGTGGATTTTGAATAAGTGCAACTGCTAGTGACAATCGACGTTTCATCCCACCCGAATAAGTGGCAACTCTTTTCTTTAATGCACTTTCTAATTGAACAAGGTTTACAACATAAGCAATTCGTTGATGTTGTTCTTTTTTAGTCATCAAAAACATGGCAGCAAAAAAAGTTAGGTTTTCATAACCCGTCAAGTCTTGATAAAGTGCATCTGATTGTGCCATATAGCCAATTTCCTTTAGCAAACTAAGGTTCGGGACCTGTTGATGCAAAACTTCCACATTGCCAGAAGACGGGAGAGCCATTCCCATAATGAGTTTAATAATGGTCGTTTTGCCAGATCCAGAAGGTCCGATTAGACCAACTATTTGGCCTTGCTGTGCAGAAAAATTCACATCCGAAAGAATCTGTTGTTTTCCATATGATTTGCTTACATTGTTAACTTGTAAAATGGACATGGACGACACTCTCCTACTCCCCTACTTTGACAATTAATTCTGGTGCATTATTTTTAGGTGAGTTGACTTTATCAGACACTTCGTACGCTTCAAGTAAACCGTTTTCTAAAGGAATCAAAAATGGTTTTAATTCTTCTATCGTCTTTATAGCAGGATTCAACCATGTTTGTTCATCTTCTTCTTTAAGAATAACAGGCATTCGATCGTGAATGGTCGACATTAAATCATTTGGTTCAGTAGTCAAGATTGTGCACGTATGAACGAGCACGCCACTTGGAGACGTCCAAGATTCCCATAAACCAGCCATGGCAAAAAGTTCGTTATTTTTCATTTTAATGCGCATGGGAACTTTCCGGTCTTCCGTCTGCTTCCATTCATAAAATGAATTAGCCACAATCAGGCATCTCTTCTTTTTCAACGCTTCACGAAAACTAGGTTTTTCATGCACGGTTTCCGCTCGGGCGTTTATCATTTTGAAACCGATTTTTGGATCCTTTGCCCACGGAGGCACGAGTCCCCACTTTAAATAACCTATTCGGTTTTTCGATCCATCATTTACAACTGAGAGAATCATTTGTGAAGGCGCAATGTTGTAGCTTTCTTCATACTCTTCCACATCAAAAGTGGCTTCACCAAATCGTTCTTCAATCTTTCTGAAATCTGCGAATAGACTATAGCGTCCACACATACTTACCCCTCCACTCTTTAACAACCAATTCGCTACAAATGATTGATTTCCTTTATTCAGAAATGAAATTTATCATGCTAAGTCTAATAAAATAACTCTAAAAATGACGATCAGTCACTCTTAGAATCCGCTGTCCATCTAGGGAAGAATGGTGTCCTTCTCCAAGCGAATGGACGATTACGTTTCGCGAGTGGACGAAAATCAAATTAAATGGACAATAACCTCTCGCGAGTGGACGGAAACCCAAGTTGAATGGACGAAAACCCAAAGTGAGTGGACGATAACCACTATCCAAGTTCGAAGGTGTAGCTCCAACAAATTTATACTTACTTTCTTTCAAAAAAACGCCCCTCTCAAGTGAGAAGGACGGCTAGGGTGAATTCTCCTGATTATTGATTTATATATAACTCGAAAATATCCTTAAAATCTTTCTTCGCATATTTTGAGCGATTTTCATGCATCCAATCATGTGCGAATCGCGTGATATCTTCAAATGATTGAGCTGGAGTTACTTCATTGTTGCCATGACGCCCCATTGATTGCGAAGCATATGACAAGCTGTTCTCTGCGATGGCATATTTTTTCTCGTTTTCTTTTACTTCTACAGAGATCGCAAATAACACTTTATATAAATCCTTAATTTCAGCTAAAAATCGTTTGTGAATATCAACCGTTAGTGGCATATTACCCATCGTAAACTTAATTTCTACATCTAAATCAATAGTTCCTGCTGTTTCTAACGCGACATTCGTAATCGGATTATAAGCATACTCATACCGTTTAAGTATACGTTTTTTGCTAATTGCGTTTGCTCCATCCACATGAATCAACGCTTTGTTTGTAAAGCAGTATTCATCGGCTTTCGTTTTAATCAAGAAAAAGATTTCTTCACCGGATTCATGCATAACAAAATCGTCTGACTCCGTTTTATCAAAATCTGTTTTTGGTACAACAATGCCAATATCAGATAATCCTAATGCATCAGCTGCTAACTTTTTAAACATCTAATTGCCCCCTTTTAAATTCAAGTTCAACTATATCTACGATATAAAAATCAGAAAGTTTCGTATTTTATGAATATGTGGATAATTATGTGGATAACTTAATCTTTCCCTACACTCAATCTCATTATCCATAATGATTAATGAATAGGATAACAAATCCACTTGGCCATACTAAGTACAATTAATCATATCCCAAATATAATAATAGCCGGTAAAAAGACGATTTTCGAAACTATTTCATCAAATAAATTCCCCTTAAAAAGACGTGAAATGAGCAAATCCGATGTACTGCTTAGAAAAATAACTGTTAGGACCTAACGATTGGAAGTAGAGTGAAATGAACTAAAGGCTAAATCCTGGATTCAACAGGTCTTAGCCTTTACAACTTGCTTATTTCAATGCACCGACACTCATTAGTTTTGTTTCTACAGTAATTTCAAATTCTGCTTTAGCTAATAATTCTTCGGTTAAGCCTTCTGGCCAGTCGCCTTTGTAACGCATTCGAAGAGTTTCAAACATGCCGATAGGTTCAATTGATAGGTCTCTGCATTTTTCTATCATCTTCATCGTTTCTTCCTCGATTTTTTTATTAATTTCTTTTTCGAGTGTTTCAATGTCATCCTTATTTGCTAGATCCTTATCTCCTTCATATTCACTTAATGTCCCTTCGAATTTTAAGTTTATCTTAACCTTAGGTGATTCGAAGTTATGATTAGTCTTTATTTTAGACTTTGATTTAACGAATTCCATCGCTACTTTCTCTTTCTCAGCAAGCGTGAGGGCAAATACAGATAATTTCTCTTCATCACGCATTATTTGAATTAATTTCCCTTCTTGTTTGGAAAATATGGTTACCATTTTTCCGTCATTGAAGACAGCAAGTCCTGCGATATGAATTAAGCCATCCTTTAATTCCACGTGAGGTGAAATGCTATCTATCAAAGGATTCGTTTCATCAAACACAAAGTCATGGACGGTTGTGAAAGGACTGAAGAATGTATATTGTCTAGGATGGAATACATTGTTGATATAGATGCTCGTATTCTGTTTGTCTGGATATTCAGTCGTCAATATTTCTTCAGCTGATTCTTCTACGACTGCCACAAAAGTGTTTGCTCGCACATCCGCATCCTTATATAAATACTCTACCATCTTTTTCATTTTTTCTTTTTCCGCGAATTCTTTACTGAATAAGACCACTCGGAGTTGTTTTAGTGACACAGTTTTATCTGCATTCGATGCTATCTCTACTAACCCTTTATGTAGCATATCTGTTTCAACAGTAACGATTTGTGTATGCTCTATCGCTTCAGGTGCGGGCTGGGGCATGATCACTGTCATTTTCATTTTTTCATCATCGATATAATCGAAACCTATTACACTGATCATCCCCAATTTCTCTACAGAAGGTTGAGAACCCTGAACGGTAGTACAGCCACTTATCATCAAAAGGGTAAAAATCATAATTAGTAATCGGAGATTATTCACTTCTTCACCTCATTCCTTTTCCTTCTAATCAAGTGAACAATGCATAACAAGATTGGCCATAGTATCAGACCATAACTTACATAAAACGTATTCTCATACAATGTTTTTCTCATTACTTGGGAAAATGGGAGATTGATTACGATATACGTCAAAATTGCCACCGCATAAATATGATATTGGCTATTTTTATTGCGAACGGAATCGACTCCTTTTTTCGCTACCCAAAGGTAAGCACCTGCTGTCGTCAGTATAAGAAACACCCATAAAGTAATCCCCAGCTTATCCATCCGTTCGACAAACGACAGGTCCACAGCTTGAAATAATTTAAGAACTGGAAAAAGACTATGTTCAATTTGCCACTCCGTAAAGTACATGACTGATACAGTGGTAACGGCTAAATATATAATGCTGGTAATCCAAATAGCAATTGAAGCGTGCTTGAAAGCCTTTTCTGGTTCACGGATATACGGGAAGAAAAACATAAGTAACTCATATCCAATCACAGAGTTATAGCCTTTTTTTGTTGCATCCCAAAACTCCGTCCCAGTGAAATTGAATAAAGGCAAGAGATGGCTGATTTCTCCATCCACCATACCCCATCGCAAAAAATAAATCATCCAAGCTGTTAAAAAAAATGTCAGCATACAAAACCTAGCGAGTGACTTGATGCCTCCTTTAACAATGAATACAGTCAACAAAATGAACACGAGTAAATGACCTGTAATGGTCCGCTCTGGCAATAAAGCGATTTGGACGAGCTCTAGGTAATTTTGAATAACCGCAGCAAAAAGTATGGTGGCATATATAATTAGAAAACTATTTAACACCTTGCTAATCCATTTTCCTAACAATTTTTCATGTATATCAAACAGATCATCATCTCGATACTGCAAAGCCAACCAAATCATAGGAATGATTGTAATGTTTGCGATTATTCCAAAAAGAATTGGGAACCACCATTGACTGTAGCCAACGGGGCTCAATGAGTTACTGAGGGATAACAAACCCATACCTACCATGATATTTTGTACTAGAAATATCACATGGTACCCATTCAGAACTTTCTTTTTAGTAACATCCATTTTCAATCCCCCCTCTATTTTGTAGGTTTTTTCTCTCTCTTAGATCTAGACATGGCCGTTCTCTGTTGGAGAAATACCAGTGGTAACCGAATTACGCTATCCTTCAAATCCGACCATGAGCGCGGGATGACCGGCGACATATATGGCGTACCAAGGGATGTTAGGTTCAATAAATGGTTAAATAACCAGGCTAGGGCAAGCATTTGACCAAGCAAACCAAACATACCTGCTGCCAGGATGAAAATATAACGAACGAATCGACTGGCATTGCTCATAAGGAAATTCGGCATCAAGAACGATAATAAAGCGGAAATGGCTACCAGCACAATGAGTGTATTACTGACAAGGCCAGCTTCAACGGCTGCTGTCCCAATAACAATACCGCCTACAATACCAATTGTTTGACCAATTTTTGTAGGCATTCGAGATCCTGCTTCCCTTAAAATTTCGATGACCAGCTCAATAAACAGTACTTCGATTACAGGTGGGAATGGTACCTTGCTTCGTGACTCCTGGGTCATAATCAACAATTCAAACGGAAGTAGACCTGGATGATAGGAAAGTGCAGAAATATAAGTTGGCGTCAGCATAATTGTAATAAAGAAGCCTGTGAAGCGTAATATTCTTAAAAGAGTAGCTGTTGTCCATCGGTTATAAAAGTCTTCTGGAGAATTGAACATTTCAATGAATGATGAAGGAGCGATCATTACACTTTGGCTATTTTCCATTGCAATGACAATTCGTCCATCCAGTAAAGAGCTCGCTACGACATCCGGTCTAGATGTTGCCGCGTATTGAGGAAACGGTGAAAACGGATTATCTTCAAGCAATTGTTTAAGAATGACGACATCGACATATCCCGTATAATCCAGTTTTTCGATACGCTCTAAAATAACCTTAAGGTTTTCGTCATTGACGAGATGTTCAATATACATAATGGTAATTTTGGTATTCGTTTCTTGGCCAATGATGTAATCTTTACTTTTCAACCCGGTTTGGTGAATTCTTCTTTTTATTAAAGATAAATTTGTTTTTAATGACTCCGTGAAGGAATCTTGCGGCCCAATTACAGTGGTCTCATTTTCTGAAGATGAAATAGCACGTTCCGGTGGACTAAATGTCTGTGCTAGCAAATACTCTTCTTTGTCGTGATGAAAAATAACGGTTTCGCCGTTGACTATGGCCATGAGTATCTTTTGCTTATTCCAACCATCCATCGTATCAAAAGAACTCAAAACTTCACCTTGATCATTCACTAGCGGCAGGATGATCGCTTTATGTAAAATCATTGGATCGATAAGAGAGCTCAAGTAGACAACGGTCACAAGTCCTTCTTTTGTTTGATAGTCTTTGACCACGGCATCATCAATGTCTATTAGTTCGTTTTTAATCGTCTCAAGTGATATCGATTTTGGCGTTTTCTTAGCTTTGGCTTCTTTCCTAGATTGAACTTTTTGCAAAGGCTTTGTTTCTGCAACTGTTGGTTGATTCTTTGATTGAGCTGCTGGCTCAGGCTTTGTTTCTGCTGCCGTTGACTGAGGCTTTATATCGGCTACTGGCTCAGGTTTCGTTTCTTTAGCTGTAGACTGAGGCTTTGATTCAGTTGCTGGCTCAGGTTTCGTTTCTTTAGCTGTAGACTGAGGCTTTGGTTCAGTTGCTGGCTTAGGTTTTGTTTCTTTGTCCATAGACTGAGGCTTTGATTCAGTTGCTGGCTCAGGTTTCGTTTCTTTAGCTGTAGACTGAGGCTTTGGTTCAGTTGCTGGCTCAGGTTTCGTTTCTTTAGCCGTTGACTGAGGCTTTGATTCAGTTGCTGGCTCAGGTTTTGTTTCTTTGTCCATAGACTGAGGCTTTGATTCAGTTGCTGGCTCAGGTTTCGTTTCTTCTGCCGTAGATTGATTCTTTGATTTTGCTGCTGGTTCAGGCTTTTTTTCTTCAGCCTTAGACTGAGAGTTTGATTCAGTTGCTGGCTTAGGATTTGTTTCTTTTGCTATAGACTGAGACTTTGATTGAGTTGCTGGCTCAGGTTTTGTTCCTTTTGCCATAGACTGAGGCTTTGATTGAGCCTCCGCTTTTGGCTTTATTTCAGCAGCCTTGGATTGATACTTAAATTCAGTTGTTTCCTTTTGTTTTGTATCTGTTGTTGATTGATTCATTGATTGAACTCGATTTGATATTATTTTCTTACTTTCTACTATTAATTTACGTGCTTTTTTCCATATCTTCATTCGATCACTTCCCTTCGCGTTGAAGGCTTTCTATTTGATTTAAGACTTGCCCAAGGGGAAGAAATTTATACGGAAAAACGTAACTGTTGACACATCATGTAAACTAACATATTATTAGTTACATAAAGTAAGCTACTTAATAAACGTAACTTAAAGGAGAGAATAACATGAATTTTCATCAACATCCCACCACTTATACAAAGCATGTCCATTTAAATGTTTCAGACCTTTCTCGCTCGACCATTTTTTACGAAACTATTTTAGGACTACGTATTCTTAACCAAACTCCAACGATAGTAAATTTCACGGCTAATGGACAAGATGTAATTTTAACGATTGAGCAATCTGCAGGTGCAAACAACCTAGTACCGAATGCGGCAGGACTGTACCACATGGCATTCTTAGTCCCTTCTAAGCAAGAACTTGGCACAGTATTTAATCATATTCACAGTTCTGGTTATCCGTTTAGTGGTGCTTCCGATCACAAAGTAAGTGAAGCACTTTACTTGAACGACGTGGAAGGAAACGGTATAGAGATCTATTATGATCGGAGCCCTGACAAGTGGAATTGGCAAAATGGGGACGTAGAAATGACCGTCGACCCTCTTGATATTGAAAGTCTCGTAGCCAGTGCGGATCAAACAACATGGAGCGGTATGCCATCAGGTACTGTTATGGGCCACGTTCACCTAAGAGTTGCTAATCTAGCTGAAGCAGAAACTTTTTATGTGCAAGGATTAGGGTTTGATATCGTCAATCGTTATGGAACACAAGCCATGTTTATTTCTTCGAATGGCTATCATCATCACATCGCCTTAAATATTTGGGGACGTCCAAATGCTATTGAACGCAATGAGAATACACTTGGCCTAAAAAGTTATTCAATCGTTTATCCAAGTGAGGATGCAAGGCAAAAAGTTGTTTCGCAATTAGAGATAATAGGTGCAACCGTTTCAGTACAAAGTGATTATGTAAGTGCGATTGATCCATCTGGTATTGAAGTTCAATTGTTGATTAGTTAATCAAGGGCCTAAATAATCATCAAGAACGGTGGTACAAAATTGAATTCAAGTATTTCGTTAGTCTGGAAATTGGTATATATAATTTTGTGTCAAATCCAATAGTTAACCCTTAGATATAACAATAAAGCCAAACATATCCGGAAAACATCCGAGTATGTTTGGCTTTTTGCCTATCATGGAGTTACTTGAAACTTAAACACAGTTCTCCTCCATAAACGACTTATTATTCACAAAAACTTAAAAATTATCATAAACAAATTTTTATTTATATTAAATTTAATTCCTTTTAAAAGTCGATGAATCGTACTATACAATCAATTTTCGAGATTTCCATAACCTAAACATTCATTTCAAACTTGCATAAATTAGAGAGATTTTACAATGAGGAGTGTAGTTGAATGGTTATGCCATATGGAAGATTTGATGAAAGTCCACGTTCACGACAACGATATCCGAGATTTCCGAGGTATCCGAGATATCCAAGATATCCAAGATATCCGTATTATCCTTTTTATCCTTTTTATCCTTTTTATCCTTATTTCCCGGGATATGGGTATCCTAGGTATGGTGGTTATCCATATTAAGTGTTCATGAATTGCACTTGATATTTTTAAAGCCTTCAACTCTCTATATCACAAAGTTTGTACTGAAATTTGTCATTGATTAAAAGAATGATGGTTGTAAAATTTAAAAGAGATGGTGATTCCTTTGTGTGGAATTTACCATCTCTTTTACTCATTTCACGTTTTGATGTAGCCTCTCTAACTCTTCTCCAATCCGATTTATATCAATTCGTTCAAATAATGGGCTCACCTGTGTAATTTGATAACTCATTCTTTCTATTGATTGCCAATCGTAAGAATCCAAATTTAACATCCCTCTCACTTTTTCACTTGAGAAAGGCAGAAACGGTGATAGGAGTTGTGCGCAATTAGAAATCAGATGCATACATGTAAGTAAGGTATTCTTACATTCTTCAGGATTTTCATGAATTTCCTTCCAAGGTTGTTTCGCATCAAAGTATCTATTGCCGAAGCGAATGGTCTCAAAAATCATTTCTATCGCTTGTTTAAAATGACCATTTTCTATCAATAAACCAACTTCAGGATATCTATCTTGAATCTTCTGAGTAACTTCCACGTCGAGGATACCAGAAATATGCCCTTCAAATGACTTTTCAATAAACTTTAATGTTCGATTCACTAAATTCCCATATGCACCGAGGAGTTCTGAATTATGACTTAGAATAAATTCACGCCATGAAAAGTCTGCATCTCTGTTTTCGGGTGCATTTGCTGTTAAAAAGTATCTCACTGAGTCTGGATTATAGGACTCCAAAATAGATGGTACCCACACCGCCCAGTTTTTACTTGTTGATAATTTTTTCTTTTCTAACGTTAAATATTCGTTGGAAATGATATGAGTGGGAAAAGCTTTTTTATCAATTCCCATTAAAATTGACGGCCAAATAATTGAGTGGAAAGGTATATTATCCTTCCCGTGAATATAGTAAGAAACTGTATCTTCATTCCAAAAGGCTGCATCACTTTGATTTGACTCATCCGACCACTTCTGGCTAGCTGAAAAATATCCTGAAACTGCTTCAATCCATACATATATTTTTTTATCTTCATACCCTTTTACTGGAACACTTACTCCATTTGCTAAGTCTCTAGACACACCGCGGTCATGCAGTCCTTCTTTTAAATATCTTTCAGACAATTGGATTGCATTATTTCGCCAAAGCTTACTTTGTTTTGCCCTTTCAACTCTCTTCTCTAATTCATCTTGAAATGAACTTAAGGTGAAGTAAAAGTGTTCAGTTTCTTTTGTGACTGGCTCATTTCCACAAATTTTGCATGTGCGCTCAATTAAATCAAGAGGATCTAAAATGGACGAGCAATTGTCACACTGATCGCCTCGAGATGGTTGCCCACAGTTAGGACAAATACCTTCAACATAACGATCAGGCAAAAACTGATTGTCAAACTCACAATACGTTTGTTCAATCTCTTTTTTATAAATGTAGCCATTCTCAAGAAGCTGCAAGAAAATCTGTTGCACAATTTCATGATGCTGTTGATCATCCGTTCTAGAATAACAATCAAAAGTGAAGCCAAGTTTCGAAAAGCTGTCCACAAATTCATGATGATATCGATCCGCGATATCTTGTATAGACATGCCCTCTTGATTGGCTCTAATTGAAATTGGTGTCCCATTACAATCACTACCTGAGACATACAAAACGGATTCACCCTTTAATCTGTAATACCTCGCTAAAATATCTCCAGGTAATAACGCTGCGATATGCCCTAAATGCAATGAACCATTAGCATAAGGCCATGCCCCTCCAATAAAAACGCTCATCATATTCCTCCTTTTTTTACATACAAAAAACCCCGCCCTTATCTAATCGATAAGGACGAGGTTGATATCTCACTCGTGGTTCCACCCTAATTCACAAATAGCTCACACTATTTGTCTTAATAAGTACGAAGCTTTATTTTAAGCTTTTATACTGTGACATTTTTAACGAGCGTCTATTCTCGTTGCATCCTACTCATCCTTCGATTTTCAGTGCAAAGCTCAGAGATCATGTTCAAAAGACTAGTTTGCTTCATTTCCACCAACAGAAGCTCTCTATATAACATCGTCTATTTACTTTTCCTCTTCATTGCCTTTAGATATTAGGTTGTATTGATTATAGATAATATGGAAATAAAATGCAATCACCATTCAATCATTATATATTTTCTAATGAATAAACTCGGCAATTTTTTTTTGTGATGTTTTTAGTCAGTTTCTCATTCGATAGATAATCGATATGCTTTTACGATAATTCCGTCATTTGCTGGTTGAAAATCAAATTCTGGCATGCGTGCAAAACCCATACGCTCATACAATCTCATGGCAGTTTTCATAAAATCTGCTGTATGTAACCCAATGTTTTGTGAACCTATTATTTTTGTTCGATGAATACATTCTTTGATTAAGGCTTCAGCAACACCCTTGCCTCGCGACTCTTGATTAACTGCAAGCATTCTTATTTCAGGATAATCGATCATTTCTACTAATCCTTTATAGGCATCTGATTTAGCAGGGAACAAAGCAACACTGCCTACTATTTCTCCATCTATTTCAGCAACTAGTAGTTTAACATCTACCTGTTGGTCAGCATCTGACATGATGGCTTTTCTCAATGCCTCCCAGTGAGCTTTTGGAATAACTTTGGCATGATCTTTGTATGCCTTCACACGTTGTTTTCGTATCAGTTCTACTTCATCACTTACAGCCTCACGTATGTTTACCACTATATCAACTCTTTTCCTTATTTATTACCGTGTAATCTCAGATTATTAATCCATCATAACATTACCAGTTTTGTCCAAATAGAGAAAGCACAATTTTGACTCAAATAATTGTCAGAATAAGGAACTCCTTCTTAAATAAGATATTTATAAATTTCTCTTTCAAGAACTCTATTGCTATACTATTTTTATCTGTATGTATTTCATATTTTTTACATTAGAGGAGAAGTTAACTTGGTAGAAAAATCGAATTTACGCCTTGTAGTTACAGGCTTGATGTTAGCTATTTTAATGGCCGCTATGGATAATACGATTGTTGCAACGGCACTAGGATCGATATTGGCTGATTTAGGTGGCGTTGAAAGCTATGTGTGGATTACTTCGGCTTACGCTGTAGCCGTAATAGCTGGAATGCCGATTTTCGGAAAATTATCCGATATGTATGGACGCAAACGATTCTTCGTCTTTGGATTGGCAATTTTCCTTATCGGTTCCGCATTATGTGGAATTGCACAGTCTGTACCTCAATTGGCTATATACCGAGCCATTCAAGGCATCGGTGGAGGAGCGTTGATGCCGATTGCGTTTACAATCGTCTTTGATATCTTCCCTCCTGAAAAACGCGGGAAAATGACAGGATTATTAGGGGCAGTATTCGGTGCTTCAAGTGTTCTCGGACCATTATTAGGAGCTTTTATTACCGACACAATTAGCTGGCATTGGGTGTTTTATGTGAATGTTCCTATTGGAATTGTATCTCTATTCCTGATTCTGAAATTTTACAAAGAAACTAAGCAAAGTACGAAACTAAAAATTGATTGGCTTGGTGCATTTTCTTTAATCACGGCTGTCGTCAGTTTGATGTTTGGATTAGAGCTTGGGGGTAAGGAATTCGAATGGAATTCTTGGCAAAGCTATGCACTATTCGGCATTTTCATTGTGTTTTCCATCGTATTTTTATGGGCAGAAACAAAAGCATCCGAACCAATCATTTCATTTTGGATGTTTAAAAATCGCCTGTTTGCTTCCTCACAAGTACTGGCATTTTTATATGGGGCAACGTTTGTTGGATTGACTATATTTATTCCTATATTTGTGCAAGCCGTCTACGGGGAATCCGCGACGAATGCAGGCTTTATACTGATGCCGATGCTACTCGGATCAGTAGCTGGAAGTGCCTTTGCCGGGATTACACAAACTAAAATTTCTTATCAGAAAATCATGGCCATTTCAGTGGTTTTCTATGGAATCGGTATGGCTTTAATGTCAACGATTTCTCCTGAAACAAGCCGTATACTACTGACGCTGTATATGGTTTTGGTAGGTTTGGGTGTAGGATTCTCATTCTCACTATTACCTTCAGCGAGTATGCACAAAATGGATTACAGACATCGTGGTTCTGCCAATTCCACCAATTCCTTTTTTCGTTCCCTTGGCTTGGCACTTGGAATCACGATATTCGGTTCGTTGCAAACCAAATTGTTGACTAGTGAAATTCAAAACAAACTTGGCAGTTCTGATCAAGCAACCGCAACGAAGACAATCGACAATTTACAAACTGTTTTTCAACCTGAACAACGGGAAATGATTCCACCAACTATTTTGGAAGTCATCGTCAACGCCATGTCGAATTCTATTTCAGCTACATTCTTATGGTCACTCATCCCGATAACCATCGCAATCGTCGCTGTATATTTCATGGGTAATGAAAAGTTAGAGGTGTCGAAGGATAAATAACTGCCATAGTAGCCTGTTGATTTCCGCTACGGTGGACGCTTTTCGCGGGCATTGCTTCAGTCTCCTCGTCACTGCAAAGATACTGGCTCTTGGCCAGCCTCTTTCCTGCGGGGTCTTCAGCTCATGCATCTGCCGCTTCGCTTTCGGTGCAGAAAACTTTTGCTATTTCCGCAGAAGTCGCCACCTGCGCTTCAATCAACTAATATAGGTAGCAACTAATATTATAGGTTTGTTTAACTTAGAATCATTTTTTCGTGTCTTAGCAATAAGCAATTGATATTTTTTCTTGTTGGTTACTACTCAATTCATGGATTGTAGTGGAAGCGGCGGGAAAAGATCTGCTCCTGCGGTTACTCGTCGCAAAGATATTGGACGAATTACAGTTCGTCCAATATCTTTCCAGCGGGATCAGCGGGACAGGTGAGACCCCACAGATCGCGAAGCGACCGAGGAGGCTCACCGCCCGCCCCGTGGAAAGCGTCCGCCTGTTTTCTGCATCGCTACGCTAGCTTCGAAACATGAAAGGGTGTTGAAACGGAAATCAACCATATTAATGAATCAATCTTTTTGTCCAAAACACCTGAAACACTGGATTTATGGAACTAAAATTATATACTTTCTTTTCAAAAGGGCTTTTCCTAAACGTCATAATTTTGACGTTGGGAAAAGCCCTTTTGATTAAACAAATTTCTCATGTATTGATTGCACTTAAAAATGCCTCGCCATATTTCTCGAGCTTATTAGCACCTACGCCACTAACTTCAAGGAATTCTTCCTCATTTTTTGGACGCTTAGCACACATATCTTTGAGTGTTTTATCCGAGAAAATAACAAATGGTGGAACATTTGATTCGTCAGCCAATTGCTTTCGAATCACACGAAGCTCTTCAAATAATGGATCGTTATCGGCAACTTGTTGCGTGACGATGGCGCCTTTTCGCAATACTTGGCGATTGCCTTTTAACACTTCTTTGCTTTGCTCGGTAACGTAAACTGTAGGAAAAGAACCTTGATCTACAGCTAGCAAGTCCTGAGATATCATAAACTCCATTAAATTTGCTACTTCTTTAGCATTATAATGTTTTAATATGCCATATGTTGAAAGTTTGTCGAATCTGAATTCTAATACTTTTTTATTTCGAGAACCCGTCAGTACTTGAGCTATCAGAGTTTTCCCGAATTTTTGTCCCATTCGAATGACACATGAGAGAACCATTTGTACATCTTGTGTGACATCTTGACTATCACGTTGATCAGTACAGTTGCTACATTGCCCACAATTGTCAACATATGTGTCGCCAAAATAATGAATAATAAATTGTTGCAAACAATTTTCTGTATGACAATAGTCGACCATACCCTGCAACTTAATCAGTTCTCCAGGAATACGACTTGGATCTTGTGCTTGGTCAATTAAAAACCGTTGAGTTTGTACGTCTTGAGAAGCATACAACACCGTACATGCACTCGGTAATCCATCTCGCCCGGCACGCCCTGCTTCTTGGTAATAACTTTCCATGTTTTTTGGCACTTGATAATGAATGACATAGCGAATGTTTGATTTATCGATGCCCATTCCAAATGCATTCGTCGCGACCATCACTTGTACTTCATCTTTTAAGAACCGCTCTTGTTCGTAACTACGGTCTTCATCGAACATTCCACCATGATATTTTGCTACGCTAATGCCACGTTTTTGAAGCATCTCATATATATGATTGACTGTTTTTCGCGTAGCTGCGTATATGATTCCTGATTCATTTTCATTTTTCATGACATAGTCTTTCACAAACTTTTCACGGTCTTGTCCTTGAATCACGGAAAATGTCAGGTTAGATCGTTCAAATCCAGTCATCACCGTATTTTCTTCAGCAATATGGAGAATACGGCAAATATCTTCGCGTACTTGAGGGGTTGCCGTTGCTGTTAATGCAAGGACTGTTGGCGTATTTGGAAATAACTCCGTCATTCTGCTAATTAAACGATAACTTGGTCTGAAGTCATGTCCCCACTGTGAAATACAATGCGCTTCGTCTACAGCAATAAGTGGTACTGGAATTTCACGTAACTCATTCAAAAACGATTGCGAATCTAATCGTTCTGGAGCTATGTATAAAAGTTTAACCGCTCCTCGATGAACATCGTACATCACTTCTCGTACTTCTTCATGACTAAGTGAACTATTGATATAAGCAGCATAAATGCCCGCTTCAATTAAGGTATCAACTTGATCTTTCATTAACGAGATGAGTGGTGACACCACAATGGTAGTTCCTTCTAAAACGAGTGCAGGTATTTGATAACAAATGGATTTCCCTCCACCAGTTGGCATCACACAAATGGAATTCTCTCCATTCAGCACTTGGTTAATCACTTGTTCTTGTCCCGTTCTAAATGTTTCATATCCAAAGTAGGTTTGTAGATACTTCCTTGCTTGGTCTAACAAAGTGGTCACTCCTTCTATCTTCCAGGTTGAAAGTGCCAGGCACTTAAGTTTTTTTGTTAATTGCAGTACTAGGCACTATTATCGTCTCTTCTTTTAACTGATCGATTAATAGTTCTGCCGCTCTTCGGTAAGAGTTACTAATATTTACGAGTGATAAGATTAAAAGTATTTTTTCTAGTTTCTCTCTATCGTCTTCATCTAATCTAGCAACTTCACTATGTGCATCGTTTACACGTTTCTGGAATTCCTTTTCGAAATCTACCGCATTTCTTTGTTGAATGGATAGAAAACTTTTATAGAACTTTTCCAGTTCGAAGTCTTCATTTGCCAATTTATCGTTAATTACGCCAAGAGTTGATTTGATGTCATTGATGGATAAAGAGCCTTTTAATTGATAAACCAAACTGATTAAGATGAGATGCTTCTTCGAATATTTTTTGTTTTTAATAGGAATAAAAAGCTTCCCTTTTGCATAGTTGTTTATCATGGTTTTCGTTAAAACCTTTTCATCATCATTGCGTTTTGTCGTTTGAAATGTGTGATCAAACAATTGAATCACTTGATCCATATATAAATCAATATCAGGCATTTCCTGAAGTGAAATGTTGTTTTCTAAAGAAAGTTTATTGAGTATGTCTGCTGTATTTTCCATTTAACATCCCTCTGTTTCCATTGACAATTACTCGTGTTATTGTAACGCAAAAAAGATCAACCGTAAATGTTGACCCTATGACGATATGAGTATATGATTATAAGTAGTATCGATAACTACATATAATCATGGGGGTATTATTTTGCGCACTTATATTCGTGAACCTTTTAATGCATTGTCTCATTTTGCCGGTGCCGTTCTTTCTGTTGCTGCGTTAATTGCTATGATTGTCAAAGCATCAATAACTGATGCACCCACCTTGCATTTGGTAGCTGTTACGATTTTTGGAGTGAGCATGCTTTTACTTTACTCCGCATCTGCTACTTACCATATGGTGCTTGGTAAAGACCGTGTTATTTCTTTCTTAAGAAGACTCGACCATTCGATGATATATTTATTAATTGCAGGCTCGTATGCTCCATTTTGTTTAATTGCATTAAACGGCTCAACTGGGTTTGCGTTATTTACGGTAGTCACCGGCATTGCTATCGCTGGAATACTATTTAAGATGGTATGGTTCAACTCACCAAGATGGCTTTCCACTGGTCTCTATATTGGAATGGGATGGATCATCGTTTTCTTAGCTTCACCTCTTGCTGAGACATTAAGCGCAACGGGTTTATGGTTACTCATTTTAGGCGGCTTAATGTACACGATTGGCGGCGTTATTTATGGTGCAAAACCAACATTTTTACAATCCAAATACCTTGGCTTCCATGAAATTTTCCACATTTTCATTCTATTAGGATCTATATTCCACTTCTTGTGTGTTTATATGTATGTGTTGTAGAGATGTAGGAAATGGTGAACAAGGTGTATTTCTCCAGAAGAGTCGTATCCATCTCCAACCGATTGGTCGGAAATTCAGTTGAATGGTCGAAAACTTACATTTAGTGGTCGGAAACCATTCTCCAAGAATCTATAGCTACTTGTTTTAAAAAAGTGCCAATCACCTTCCGTTTTTATGGAGTTTTTCTCCATTAACGTCTCGGTGAATGGCATTTTTTTCGTTCTTCCGATTACCTCTCTCTCCTATCATCCCTTTTCATCGAACCCAAGCTATTTTTAAATAAAGCCATATACTAACTCGAATACAGATTAAAGGAGGTACCCATTTTTGGTTAATCAATTTTTCCCATTTCTACCCGGTGATGACTCACCTAACTTTGGAAGCCCAAACTTTCCTGGACAAGGA
>NZ_JBATUX010000078.1:0-6913 GCF_049671445.1 Paenisporosarcina sp.
TTAATCTAAAACCGAACAAGCCGGCAAGTACTGCTAGTAATAAATCTTTAGGCAAGGGAACGAGCATCCAAGCCCATGCCATCTTATATGAAAAGCCTTCTGGTGCTGCTAACCAAAATTTGTAGGCAGCGTACATCCAGTTGGTACCGAAAAGATAGTTAAATGCAGTTCCAGCTAAAGCGGCAACTACAAATCCAACTTTTATTGGGAACTTCTCAACAATGAGACCCGCAATGTAAGCGGTACCTATAAAGGAGAGAATGAAGCCGAAAGTTGGGCTGATAATCGTGTCTAAACCTCCAGAAAAGTTAGCGAAGACAGGTAATCCAGCTAAACCAATCAGTGCATATACAAGCATGGCGATTGCACCATTTCGTTTTCCTAATAGAAGACCGGCTAGAATGGCAAAAAATGTTTGTAGTGTGATTGGGACACCACCGATGATTAAAAATGAAGCAATGTTAGCACCAATCATCATTAAAGCAGCGAACATCGCCGTTTTAACCAATAGTAATGTCCGTGAATGGTTGATTGTTCTTGTTGCTGTGGAACTAGTCATGTGAACCCTCCAGTAACTCAATATAGCAACAGTATAATAGATTTTGAATTTATATGTCAACGTATTTTTGTTTTTGGTTAACGTAAAGATAAAATGCTATGAATTATGGGAGTTAGTCGAGTTAATCTTAATAAAGTGAACATTATAACTTATACCTTGCAAACATGTGGTCTAATTTTTTCTTGAGGTTGTTCTGTAGAAACAGTAGCACCCTTTAACATAGCCTAATAAAAAGCTCTAATAAATTACACTGTTGTTTATCGTACATTTGCGCTCGCCGCACGTTCCGCATGAGCCAACAAGTATAAAAATCACATACTTGTGGGTCTCATTCTCCACGCTCATGCGGCATGCTAGGCGCAAATGAACTCTTTTGTATGTTTTTAATATCAACAGTCTTCTTTAATAGCAAAAATAAATGAAGCAGAAAGAGGTCGAAATTGCATCTTCGACCAAAATAAAGAAACCTTCTATTCTGTGTAGTAAATCAAACAAATATTATTGTGTGCTTACTTGCAAGGGAGTGAAGGACGCACACCCGCCGTAGGATGATCTATAAAAAATAGTTGGACATGTGACTGCGTCACAAGCCCAACTATTTATTCTTTAGATTATTGTATAGAAAGTTAAGCGTCCGAAGCGGACTGGAAACCTGACACTCTTAATAAATGTTATCTAAGTTTTGTTTTGTAATTGTAGTTGTTCACAATTCTTTTCCTGCGGAGTCTTCAGTTCAAGCGTTTCTACAGTAGTCTTCATGGAAGTCCTGCTTGGCGATCTATGTTTGCGTTTGGATGTTATTTCGTATATTCGTAGGTGATTGTCCCATCATCATTAAGCTCATAGTCCATATTTTCAGCTTGGAAAATCATGATCATTTTTAGTTGAAGCTGGGAAGTGTTTTGATTGAGGTTTGAAGTTAGCCGTGTGAGTTCGTCATGTGTAGCCTGAGACTTTTGTTTCTTTAGACTTTCGGTCATTTGATGAACCAGTTTAAATTGGTCATCGTAATACGATTTTAAAGGTTGAAGACGACTATCTAATGTAGCTGTTTGTGCTTGTAGTAAATACAAGTGTTGAACGATTTCATCGACTTTAGTTATTGTGAGTAGGTTTTTATTGTAGTGATTCATAAGTGTATTTATGTCATCATTCATTTTCGTATCGATCTCACTAGTACGTAAAATATAGCTATGTATAGCATCTTCTGACTGTGATGAAGCCACTGTGTTAACGGGCATTGTAAGAGACTTTGTGTTTTGTGGCATAACCCAGGTAGACAGGGCATAGACATTCCAAAGCAAAACTAACAGTCCAACCATACCACCAATTTGTAAAAACGGTTTTTTGTATGTTGTAATTCTTTTAGGTTTTTCACTTTCAAATCGATCGTATCGATAGCTGTAAACATCACGTCTATTGCTTTTAGCATGTTGCTTTTCTCTTTCGGCCATAGCCTTCCTGAACTCGCGTTGTTGCTTATTTAACATCTTATCCTCCATGGGTGATTCGTTTTACCTATTGTAACAAGAAGTGTCGAATTATGGAATATGTTGGATGGCGATTCCAATAGAGTTTTTTTATGTTAGTAGAGTTGCAGGAAGGTCAATATACAAAAAATCGAGCTGCGACTAAGTCACAACTCGATTACAGCAGAAGGTAGTTGAAATCTAAACTATCCTTTTTTAACAAATTCGGATTTTAATTTCATAGCTCCAAAGCCATCGATCTTACAATCAATATCATGATCTCCATCAACTAGGCGGATGCTTTTTACTTTTGTCCCTATTTTTAAAGTAGAAGAGCTTCCTTTTACTTTAAGGTCTTTGATGATAGTAACAGAGTCTCCGTCGTTTAAGACGTTTCCATTTG
Source organism: Paenisporosarcina sp. (assembly GCF_049671445.1). Classification (GTDB taxonomy): domain Bacteria; phylum Bacillota; class Bacilli; order Bacillales_A; family Planococcaceae; genus Paenisporosarcina. The sequence goes on from NZ_JBATUX010000078.1 coordinate 2,432, forward strand.
CATCTTTAACAACTTTAGTTTCTTCCGTAGTGTCAGCTTCCCCTACTACAGACCACTCATTGGCACATTCTGGGCAAATTAACAGATTTACATCTTCGTACGTGTATGATGAATTACATTTTGGGCAATGTGGTAAATCAACCATAATTTTATTTCCTCCATTCATTATTGCAAATTCTGTTATATAAGAATTATCCTTATTTCCTTTTGTTTAACCTGGGGTATCTAAGCATTACCTAGTTAATAGTTTAAAGTGAAATAGTTTCTTCTATTATATAGGTAAAGTGATGTTGTTTCTCGGTTATTTATAAAGTGGTGATTGAAATAATTCAAGAAACTAAGAAATAATCAGTTTGTTAATGAATAGAAGGAAAGGCACGTACATGTATTTCTACTCTATTTAGAATGATAGGTGTGAGTGCGTAAAATGTTAAATTTCAGATTATTTTGTATATTATAATAATTTTATGGTATAGTTAACCAAATAAATTGGTAATTTTTTAAAAAATAATAAATATAAGGATGGAGGTTTTTCATGGGGAAAATTACTTTGCAAATTAATCTCTGATTCTATTTATTTAAAGATGTATTTCCTATTTTGAATTTATAAAAATATACCGTGACTACCAGCATTCTGAGATTCACAGAGAATAAAAGATACGAGATGCGCATAGTTTAGAGAATTGAAAGTTGCTGTTGATGAAACCGACTTTACCACCGTAGTCGAGAGTGATTTTCATTCCGCGAATGATGCCACAGATTTCAGATGGACAAACATTTAGACAAGCTAATATTGAATGTTCCAATTCCTCGTAATGCAGGCCGCTTTCTTATCGTTTTAAAATAGAAAGGAGAATGAAAATGAAGAAAAAATTAGTATTTATGATAATGACTTTTTTTCTAATTAGTTTTATTGCTGGTTGTAATTTTGGAGGAAAAGAAAAAGTTAGTGCAGGAAATGAAAATGATAAGAGTGTATTGTCTCGAATTGAAAAATCTAATGTGCTAAATGTTGCGTTTGAAGGCACATATCCTCCATTTAATTTCATAGATGATAATGATGAATTTCAAGGTTTTGATGTAGATATTTCGAATGAAATTGCTGAAAGATTAGGTGTTAAAGCCAATTTCATTGCGACAAAATGGGATGGTCTAATCGGCGGGTTAAAGGCTGATAAATTCGATATCATTATCGGTCAAATGACCGTTACAGAAGAACGTAAAAAAAGTGTGGATTTCACGGATCCCTATGTCATCACTGGTTCTGTTTTAGTTACTCGTGAGGATACGAACGACATTACAAAACTTGAAGATATTAAAGGAAAGAAAGTTGGCGTAGGTGGCGGTACTACTTTTGAAGAAGTTGCAAATAGTGTTGAAGGTGCAGACGTGAAATTATACAAAGCAGTGAGTGATTATATCCAAGACCTTACGAATGAACGATTAGATGTCATTATTAACGACCAACTATTAATAAGCTACAACATCAAAGAAAATAAACTTCCTATAAAAATCGCGAGCGATATTGTCAATAAAGATGAAATCGGAATGGCGGTTAATAAAGGGAATGAAGACTTTATTAAAAAGGTAAATACAGCACTAAAAGAGATGAAAGAAGACGGAACATATAACGAAATTTATAAAAAATGGTTTGGATCGGAACCAATCACAAATTAATAATAAGTAAATCTTTTACTAGCATAGAGAAACAAATGAATTTCTCTATGCTATATATCAATACCCCGTATTTTCATTGATAGGGAGGGCAAGTTCATTTGCATATCGTTATTTTAGGTACCGGGATGATTGGGACAACAGTAGTTTGTGAAATTGCGAAATTTAATGGGATTGATACAGTCACTGCTGTGGACGTGAGACAAGAAAGCATTGATAAATGTTTAGAAATCGCAAACAGCCCTAAAGTAGTTGGTAAAGTAGCCTCACTTGAAACTGAACAAGATATGGCACAGGTTTTAATGGATGCTGATGTAGCAGTAGCATGCCTTCCTCATTCGTTGAGTCTTATCGCCATTAAAGCAGCAATTGCATCTAAATGTCATCTAGTAGACTTAGTCGGATCTAGGTTTAATGAAAAAAGGGCATTGCATAAAGAAGCACAAGCGGCAGGTGTAATTATTGTGCCTGGGTGTGGGGTTGCTCCGGGAATCACGAACTTCTTAGCAGCTCAAGGTATTGAGATGCTAGATGAAGCTGAGGAGGCAGTCATGATGTGCGGTGGCATACCGAGACATCCGATTCCGCCTTTATGGTATCAAGTTGTATTCCGTCTTGAAAGTGTGTTGGGTCTTTATACAAAACCTGCGTTGGCAGTTGAAAACGGGGAACTTGTCCAATTACTTCCCCTTACAGGATTAGAAAAAATAACGTTTCCAGAGCCCGTGGGTGTTTGTGAGAGTGTCATAACCGATGCGCATAGCACGGCATACATTCTCAAGGATAAAGTGAAGCATCTATATGAACGAACAGTTCGCTATCCAGGACATTGGGGGAAAATGAATGTCTTAAGTGAATTAGGTTTCTTCGATAATGATGCTATCTCAGTGGACGGAATGACGATTACTCCACGAGTGTTTACAGAAAAAATTCTTGCGCCAAAAATGCTTGGCAGATCCAATGAAGATATCACGGTTTTGCGTGTTGAAGTACGTGGCATGAAAGATAAAAAAGCAACAAAGTATACGTGGCAAATGGTGGACTTATATGATCATGGACGGAACATCACTTCTATGGCCAAAACGACTGCTATTCCTGCTGCATTAATGGCTAAATGGATTGCGTTGAAAACAATAACAGAGACCGGAGTTGCTCCTATTGAGAGCCTCATTGTTAGGGAGAGATTCCAGCCTTTTATAGAAGAAATGAGTCGTTTAGGGATCAATATTAACTTTAATGAAGAAGTAAACGCGTAAATGATGATACTACTATGTAGCTAGACTGATAGGAGGAGGAGTTATGGACCACACAATCATTATTGATTCATTGCCGTCCTTACTTAAAGCTACTTTAATGACAATATTTTTGGCAGGAATATCAATCGTAATTGCACTTATAATTGGTTTTTTCACCGCAATCGTAAGAATAGTGAAAGTGAAGATACTAAATGAAATTGCAAATATATATGTTTCAATTATTCGTGGAACTCCACTGCTTGTTCAAATTTTTGTTATTTACTATGGTTTACCTCAAATAGGTATTGCCCTTGATCCGATTTCTTCTGGGATTTTGGCTTTAAGTTTAAATGCAGGCGCTTACCTGTCTGAATCGTTTCGGGCATCTATACTTGCTGTGGATAATGGACAGATGGAAGCTTCTATGGCAATGGGGATGACCTATTCGCAAGCGTTAAAAAGAATTATTCTTCCACAAAGCTTGCGAATAGCGATTCCCACATTGTCGAATTCGTTTATCGTGTTGATCAAAGATACATCGCTTGTTTCGGTAATTACTGTAACGGAGTTATTACAAATGTCGAGTTTGATTATCGCAAAAACGTTTGAACCTCTCACCATTTATTTAGTTGCAGCTGCAATTTATTGGATATTAATTTCGTTCTTTACCAACTTGTTAGATAAACTAGAAATTAAATCATCCAGATACTTAGTAAGATGATTACACGATTTGAACATACGAATGTTAGGAGATTGCCATGAGTATTATTCAAATACATCAATTAAAAAAGAGCTTTGGAACGAATGAAGTTTTACAGGGAATCGACTTCTCAGTAAATAAAAGCGAAGTGGTCGTTATTATGGGTCCTAGCGGCTCAGGGAAATCCACCTTGCTGCGTTGTTTAAACTTTTTAGAAGAGCCATCGGAAGGAACTATTCAGATTGGTGATTATCAAGTCATTGCGGGTGGGAAAATAGATAGTAAAAGGAAGAAAGAAATAAGAGAGTTGAGGAAACGAACAGGTTTTGTGTTTCAATCTTTCAATCTATTTCCCCATAAAACGGCAATTGAAAATGTTATGGAAGGTCCAATTGTTATACACGGTACTAAAATAAATGAAGCAAGAAAGCTGGGAGAAGCTCTTCTTGTGAAAGTGGGGCTTGGTGATAGGTGCGACTATTATCCAGCTCAACTGTCCGGTGGTCAACAGCAACGAGTAGCAATCGCCAGGTCATTAGCGTTAAATCCATTGGTCATGCTCTACGATGAACCAACTTCGGCTTTGGATCCTGAACTCGTACGAGAAGTTCTACAGGTCATTAAAGATTTGGCTCAAGAAGGTATGACGATGATCATTGTTACACACGAAATGAGCTTTGCGAAAGACGTAGCGGACAGGGTCGTTTTTATGGATAATGGAGTCATCGTTGAGCAAGGCACATCTGAAGAAATCTTCGGAAATCCTAAAGAAGAAAGAACAAAACAGTTTTTGTCATCAGTAGAATAATAAGTTAACCTAGCGGCTGAGATTTCATATTTAGCTGCTTTTTTGTGCGCGAAAGTGGGTGAAAC
>NZ_JBATUX010000079.1:0-1605 GCF_049671445.1 Paenisporosarcina sp.
GTCATAGTCATGTTGGCGGTAATGAGTTGATTTTTCAACTCGTAATGGTTATGCCATTTTTGGTTGCGTCGGTTTTATATTTTGTCGCTGTCGTTGTATCTAACAAGCGACTTAAAAAACAATGGTAGCGAGTACGGAGCACTTTGTGGGGTGTTGGTATTGTCCTTGCGTTACTTGCCGTCGTCGGTCCGCTAGCAGAACGTGCTCATGGGGATTTCAGAGCGCATATGGTAGGGCATGTGCTTCTTGGCATGTTGGCACCATTACTTTTGGTTTTAGCTACACCAATGACACTTATCCTGAGAACACTCCCTGTTAGTCAAGCTAGACGTTTAACACGTCTGTTGAAGAGTTTGCCGATGCAAGTCATCACGAATCCATTGTTTGCGGCAATCCTGAACATAGGAGGACTTTGGTTCTTATATACGACAGAGTTGTACGGTTTGATGCAACAGAACATGATGTTCCATATCCTAGTTCACATTCATGTGTTCTTAGCTGGATATCTTTTCACCATGTCCATCATTTATATGGAACCGACTCCACACCGATTAAGTTTTACATACCGATCGATTGTGCTGGTTCTAGCATTCGCTGCCCATGGAATTTTATCTAAGTATATTTATGCACATCCGCCTAGTGGAATTTCGACAACGCAGGCTGAAACTGGCGGACAAATTATGTACTACGGTGGAGATGCAATTGAGCTTATCCTTATTTTTATTTTTTGTTTTCAATGGTACAAAAACACACGCCCACGTGGTGTCTTATTACAAAGCTATGGTAGTAAAGAATACGGTTGATATTGAAAAACTAACGAAACAGCAGCTATACTCATTTATAAATTTACATTATTTTACTATTACAACTAAATCCAAGAATTTTACAACTAAATTTGAAAAATGGTCAAAACACTATACTTTAACTGGGTTTTTAGCTCGCAAAGTATCAAAAACCACTGCTTCATAGTCAAAATCATGAAAAGAGGAGCTAATGACTAAAAATATTAGCTACTTTACGCATAGCGTTGAGCGAACCCTATAAGTGCTCATAATCAAAACACCCACTCATAATGTAGGAAACTACGCACATGAGGTGTTTATTTGTAATTAGTTTGGATGAATCTCTTCATTTGCTGAAGGGTCTTTTGTTACTTTACGATCTAGAGTATTTATTACTTGTTTATTTAACTCATCGACCATTAATATATCCACGGTTTTCATATCCTCGTGCATATCGAATAAGCTTATTTTGTCTGTTTTTACTCCGTCAGGATTATCTGAAAAAATCCCAGTTGCAAGTTCACGATCTTCTTCTGTGAAAACTCTTTTCTCCATTACATTCGCATCCTTTCAAACCAAAATCACCTGTTATGTGACAGGAACTATTCCTCCTAGTATGTCCGTGTGTTTTTTCACTATGCATCACACAGGCTGAGTAAAGCTCCAATTGATTATTCGATGTTTTGAAGTTGGTTAAGAACATCACGGAACCTCTGTTCTTCTATTTTTAATCTGAAATCACGAAAAGGATTGCCTTGTTTTTTCATTCGATCCAAAACTGCCGGAATTGAAAATAGATCAGGCTTTAGGGAATCATTAACCT
>NZ_JBATUX010000080.1:0-51355 GCF_049671445.1 Paenisporosarcina sp.
TAAAATGCTGTTAATATGGACGGGCTCATTTTCGGAACGTGTTAAAAGCGGAAATGTAAGATATGCAACAATACAACTTTGAATATCCTGTTATAAAGAGGGTGGGAATCGGCTCACTCTCCGAGAACGAACAGGCAAGGTTCCTCACTTATACCTCGTTGCGGGGTCTTGCCGGCTCGTTTTCCGCGGGGAGTTGCACATTCCCATACTTTCTTATTCGATTACAATTCAATTCACTAGAGGCTTTAGAAAAGCTATCTTAACTAAAAGAGGTTCATTTCCTCCTAGCATGCCGCATGAAAGAATATGAGTCTGTCTAATAAGTCCCAAATATATAGTGAAGAAAATCCGTCGTTTTCCTGTACCTACATTTGAACATTGTAACCATGTATACTTGACTGTTTTGCTCATGATGAACTTAATTTTGATTGGAGTGAAAGACGGCGACTCCAGCGAGAAAAGTGTGTCCAGGTGTGACCCCACAGAGAGCAAAGCGAACGAGGAGGCACACGGACCACCCGCGGAAAGCGTCCGTCTGTAACGTAAGTCAACTCTTTAAAATAGAAAAAGGAACTGCCATTAGTCATATTTTATGACTTTTATGACAGCCCCGTTTTTTGCGACGAGTAACCGTAGGAGCAATTCTTAGGAGAATAAGACCCACTAGTACTTGGTTTTCAAACTTTGACGCATGCTGAACGTACGGCTAGCAAATGAGCGATAAAGAAATCCATCTTTTTAAAGATACGTCCGTTTTACTTTTTCCCAGAATGAATTGTTTTTCAATTTTACTGTTTTTACAACACGGTCACTTAACTCAATATTAACTGAATCTACATGTTGGATACTCAATGATTCATTGTCCATCCCCATAGTTGGGAAGTCATTTCCGCCTTCTGCTAAGCGTAAAGTTAATTGTCGTTGACCACTTAATATGAAAGAAGAGCCAAGAGTACGGTATTTATTGCTATTAACAGAAGCCAGTTCAGATACTTGGAAACATGGCAGCAATGGATCAACTACTGCACCATTGACCGATTTATTATAAGCCGTACTTCCAGTAGGAGTAGCGATGATCATCCCATCTCCTCTAAACGTTTCAAACTGCAAACCATCAATTATCACATCGAGTACAAAGGTCTTAATGATGTTTGAACGAATACTAAATTCATTCAAACAATAAAAAGGTGGATTGTCATCTACAATAACTTGTAAAATAGGATAACGACGTACTTCAATTTCCGAGTGTTGAACTGCTTTAATCATCGTCTCCATCTCATGAAAATGGAAATCACAATACATACTGAGTGTACCTGTAGTAGAAATGCCTGCGTATAAACAGTCTTGACGGAAACCCGTTTTGCGAACGGCTTGTAGGAATGATCCATCTCCACCTAGGCTAACAATAATATTTGCCTGTTTCGCATCTTCAACTGGAGTGAACCCATAATTCGTGATCATTTCTGAAAGGAGCAATTTTTTTTGCTTAGAGTCTTCATCATGTTTGGAATAAATAAAAATATGTGTGCGTTCGGACAATACTGCCACGACCTTTCATTAAATGCTTGTGGTTATTTTATCATGTTCTGAAACATTTTTGGATTGTTTTCGTATTACGTTAAGAGTAGAAAAGGGGGAACGTTTAAATGAATACAAAACGTTGGATAGCTTTAGGGGCTGCTGCACTATTATTTGGTTTGTCTATTATTGTGAATATCGCTTCTTTTGCGTTTAGTAATGATTGGACATCGAGTTTCGAAAATATGTTAGCTGTACCAGAGAGTGAATATAGCGAAACCGTTTTAGAAACAGGAAATCCTTCAAAGAGAATAGCGGTTTTAACCGTTGATGGTGTAATTCAAGACACAGGTAGTGCTAATTCTCTTTTTGGAGCGCAAGGATATGATCATCAATTTTTTATGAATCAATTAGAAATGATTAAAGAAGACGATTCAATTAAAGCAGTAGTATTACAAGTCAATTCACCAGGTGGTGGAGTAGTAGAATCAGCACAAATCTACGATAAAATATTAGAAGTACAAAAAGATGCCGGTGTTCCTTTTTATGTTTCTATGGGAAGTATGGCTGCTTCAGGAGGATACTATATCGCAGCTCCTGCAGATAAGATTTTCTTGAATAAAGAAACCTTAACAGGCTCAATTGGAGTAATTATGGAAAGTGTAAACTACGGCAAGCTTGCGGAAAAATATGGAGTAGACTTCGTGACCATTAAAACAGGACCGTATAAAGATATTATGAGTCCAACACGCGATATGACAAAAGATGAACGAGCGATGTTGCAAGATATGATTAATGAATCGTATGAATCATTCGTTGATATTATTGAGCAAGGACGCGGCATGACAGAGGCGGAAGTAAAAGCAGTAGCTGATGGACGTATTATGAATGGACGTCAAGCAATTGAAGCTGGACTTGCAGATGAATATGGCTACTTAGACGATGTTATTACCGCAGTTCGAAAAGATTTAAAATTACAAGATGCTGAAGTGATGGAGTATGGATACTCTCAAGGATTGACTAGCCTATTTTCAATGAAAACACAGTCTTTCTTTGGTGGAGACGCTGAAACACAATTGATTGGCCGTTTGCTTTCCGACTATAACGCACCCCGTATGATGTATTTATACGGTGAGAAGTGAGGAGGAACCTGAGATGACTGATCAACATGATTCATTTGTACACGAAGCTAATGTAGAAACAGAAGTCCAAAGCAATCCTCAAAAGCCTACTTACACAATTGAAAAACACGAGAGTTATTCTCATAAGCCTGCAGGATTTTGGGTGCGTTTTTGGGCGTATTTACTTGATTTACTCGTCATTTCATCTGTTTCTTCAATTATTATTTATCCGTTATTTCGTATCTTCGGATGGGATATACAAGGCACAACATGGTATGCACCAATCGGCTTTATAACAGGATTCATTTTTTATGCTTATTTCGTTGTTTTGACGAAATTCTTTAAGCAAACAGTGGGGAAAATGGTGTTTGGTTTACGTGTGATATCGTTAAAAGAGGATTCAGTAACGATAGTTACGATTTTATTCCGTGAATGGATTGGTCGTTTTTTCTCTGCAACAATATGGCCGTTATATTGGGTAATCGGTTTTACACCCAAAAAACAAGGGTTACATGACTTTATTGCTGACACTATGGTTATCCATGAACAAGTGTATGAAAAGAAGGTTGACACAACGTATAACCCTGTTTCTAAAGGGAACGATTTGCCTCGTTAAGAAGGATTTCTAATTAAGGGATTAACGATCAGTTTATTAAAGTTAGATAGAGTCTTATCATTCGAATGTTGTTCTAAGGAAATGGTATACTTTTAATTATTAAAAAGGAGGCGTTATAATTGGCACAAATTACATTCAAGCAAAATCCAATGACATTAATTGGTAATGAAGTAAAAGTAGGTGACACGGCGCCAGATTTCACAGTATTAGCGAACGACCTTAGCCCAGTGACATTACAAGATTCAAAAGGAAAAACAAGATTAATAAGTGTTGTTCCTTCATTAGACACAGGAACTTGTGACACTCAAACACGTAAATTTAATGAAAGTGCAGCCGAACTTGGTGACGATGTTGTCATCTTAACCATTTCGAATGATTTACCATTCGCACAAAAACGTTGGTGTGCAGCTGCTGGAATTGATTCAGTACAAACACTTTCGGATCACCGTGATTTATCTTTTGGTGAAGCCTATGGAGTTGCAATTGATGAATTACGATTGTTAACGCGTTCAATTTTTGTTGTAGATAGTAATGATAAAGTTACATATGTTGAATATGTGCCGGAAGCGACTGAGCATCCAAATTACGAAAAAGCAATTGAAGCGGTAAAAGCTGCTAAAAATTAAGTAATACAAACCCACTCGCTATTTGAGTGGGTTTGCCATTTTCATTAGCGTTCAAAAAGGAAGACACATTTTCTTTGAGCGCCATTTAAAGGAGAGCATTATGAACAGTTCAGTTGAACAATTATTCACGTTTATTGATGGCCACGCAAAAAAAATGCAAACATCTGAAGAATTTACCTATATTGAAGGTGTCTTGGAAACAACTGAAATGTGGCTAGATGGCGATATCGAACCAAACATCCAAAATATCCAAAAAGAAGATATTAGAAAAGCAATTCAACTTGCCATTCTAAAAGGCATGAAAGAACATGTTCAAGCACATCATCAAATGACACCTGATTCCTTGGGTCTGCTTGTCGGTTATTTCGTCGATCAATTGACACAAGGTAAAGAACAAGTTTCGATTTTAGACCCAGCTGTTGGTACCGGTAATTTGTTATTCACTGTATTAAACTTTTTACAAGGCAAAGCGACGTCTACAGCTGTTGAAATTGATGACATGCTAATAAGACTTGCAGCGTCTACAGGTGATTTATTACAACAACCAGTTACTCTTTATCGACAGGATGCATTACAACCATTATTAATCGATCCAGTTGATGTGGTCTTAAGTGATTTGCCAGTTGGTTTTTATCCAGACGAAAAAACCGCATCTGGATATGAGTTGAATGCAAAGGAAGGTATGTCTTTCGCTCACCATCTAATGATCGAGCAATCGATACGTCACACAGTGGACGGTGGTTACTTAGTATTTTTAGTCCCACAAGGAATATTTGAGTCGCCACAAGCAAAAGATTTACATGCTTACTTTGCTAAACATGCATGGATCCAAGCAGTCGTTCAGTTGCCTGTGAACTTGTTTAAAAATGAAGCACATGCCAAGAGTTTGCTTGTCCTTCAAAAGAAATCAAGTGAGTTAAAACAACCAAAAGAAGTGCTCCTTGCAAAAGTTCCGAATATGTCAAACAAAGAAGCCATGACTTTATTTTTCGAGAAGGTCAAAATCTGGCGACAAGAAAATACAAACTGATAGTTGTCCGCCTCATTTATCCACTGTACAATAACTGTATAAGTGGAAAAGGGGCGTTTTTTTATGGTCAATATTTTGGCAATCAATGCAGGCAGTTCTTCATTAAAATTTCAATTGCTTCAAATGCCTGAAGAACATGTAGTCTCAAAAGGATTAATTGAGCGTATCGGGTTAAAAGAACCCATCTTTTCTATGACGACAAATGGAAATAAACTTGAATTGACAGATATAGAAAAAATCTCAAATCATACAGAAGCAGTTCAACTTTTGCTACACCATCTCGTGGAACAAAAAGCCGTGAATTCCTTACATGATATTGATGGTATCGGTCACCGACTTGTTCATGGTGGAGAACAATATAGTGATTCCGTATTAATTGATGAGCAAGCAATTGAGGCATTCGAAAAACTTTCTGATTTGGCGCCATTGCATAATCCGGCAAATATTACAGGAATCAAAGAATTCCATAAAGCTTTGCCCCATGTTCCGGCAGTAGCAGTTTTCGATACAGCATTTCACCAAACCATGCCTGAAAGTTCATTTTTATATTCCATCCCATATGATTACTACAAAAAATATGGCATTCGAAAATATGGGTTTCATGGCACTTCTCACAAGTATGTAACGGGAAGAGCAGCCGATTTATTAAATCGGCCAGTAGACAAGATTCGTTTGATATCTTGTCATCTTGGAAATGGCGCTAGCATAGCCGCCATTGACGGGGGACGTTCGATTGATACTTCTATGGGGTTCACACCTTTAGCCGGTGTTACGATGGGTACACGCTCAGGTAACTTAGATCCTGCATTGATTCCATTCTTAATGGAAAAGACTGATAAGAGTGCAGAAGAAGTATTGGATATCTTGAATAAGAAATCAGGAATGTTAGGCGTATCCGGATTTTCAAGTGATTTACGAGATATTGAAGTAGAAGCGCTAAAAGGTAATTCACGTGCACAACTCGCACTTGATGTTTTTGCTAGTCGAATTCATAAATATATTGGATCTTATGCAGCTCGCATGAACGGAGTGGACGCCATTATTTTCACGGCAGGTATCGGGGAGAACAGCGATGTGATTCGTGCAAAAGTATTGGCAGGTCTTCAATTCATGGGTGTCTATATGGATCCAGACTTAAATAAAATCCGCGGTAAAGAAGCGTTCATTAGCTATCCACATTCGCCAGTAAAAGTTATTGTTATCCCTACTAACGAAGAAGTGATGATTGCTAGGGATACGGTGCGATTGGCGAATATTAAGCATTAAAAAATCCCGAAGACTCTAATAAAGAGCCTTCGGGATTTTTATGTGATTAATCGTGGTCTTCAGTTCTGACTACAAGAACGTCACATTTTGCAGCCCGTACGATATGTCCAGATACGCTACCGATTAAGAATCGTTCGACAGTACTTAAACCAGTTGCACCACAAATAATTAAATCTGCGTCTACTTTTTTAGCAATTTCTCTAGCGATCATTGTTTTTGGAGAACCATAATCCACGATTACGTTGACTTTTGTAATCCCGGCCGCTTCAGCCTCTTTCTTATAATCACCAAGTAACTCTTCAGCAAATGCTTGTGCGCGGTCTGCAATCGATCGATCATATGCCTCGATAGCAGCAAATGATCGTGTATCTATGATGTTTACAAGATTTAATGTCGCATCATTACGTTGTGCAACTCCAATCGATTTTTTGAAAGCCCATGCAGCTTCTTTAGAACCGTCAACTGCGACTAAAATATGATTGTATGAAAGTGTCATATTAGTTCCTCCTTGTGAATTTTATTTACATATTATAGATTTCGATAAATACTCTGTAATTCCTGCTAATGTCTTCGACAACTTACGTCTAATTTGTGAATACATAGTTCTTTAGGGAAAGGTAAACAATCGAACTACTGATAAATATGACCATTCCAGGTGAATACTCATTAGGAATCATCAAATAGGCAATACTCATAACGGCAAATGTAAGAATGGCTGCTAAATTTAATTTATATGTCCCAAGAACCACATTCATGAGTAGTTCTTCAGAAATGGACCGTTTTTTTATCCATAAATAATCGACAACAATTATTGCTGATAAAGGGACGATGCCTGCACCTAATATCGATATAATGGATGCTGCTTCTGTAGAAAGTGTTGGGAAACAACTTAGTATGACACCGACTAAACCGAATAATAAGGCACTTTTTATTCTGCCTAGTGCTGGCCAAGTGTTAAGTAGGCTAAAACCTCCCGTATATGCATTTCCGATATTAATAGAAATCATGGCTAGTAAACCGCTAAACGTAATAAATAGTCCAACAAATGAAGTTGTTGTTACTTCACTAAGCACTACAAATGGATTTGTTGAATGAAAGGATGATGCCACTAATGTACCAATTAACGCGGTCATAAAATAGCCAGCGACATTCCCAAGGAACATTCCAGAAAATCCTTGGCGTGCAGATTTAGCATAACGTGTCATGTCGCTCGAAGCACTAACACCCGAAACAAATTGTACGAAAGCTAAACTCATATAGAAGAAAAATATCCCCCAGTCCAAGGTTGCATTAGGAGAGGACTTCCCAGCCGGTACAGGAACTTCGGTGAAGATAACCAAAAGCATAAGACCTTGTCCGATAATCAATATGGGCAAAAATAATCTCGTTACTTTTTTTACCGCATCATATCCAACAAGAGCCAAGTAAGCCATTAGACTAGCTGTAAAGACTGCTAATAGCGCAAAAGGAATATGAATGTTTAAGAAGTTAGAAATAACGGATTGGAGAATATATGTTCCACCAATTGTTTGAACACTAAACCAATATAATGATGTTAATACACGGATAGGCGAAGCGATTTTTGTAGCGAGCCAAGATCCAACAAACGCACGTAATATGTATTGACCTGGGAGACCATAAAGAGCACCAGGGATAGACAGAGCGGATACACACAAAAACGCTAAAATTGCACCAATCCAAACTGCAACAAAAGCAGCTAACCAAGGAAGATTTCCTTGTGTAACAGCTAAAGCTGGAACCAAAAAGTTTCCGGCGTTAACAGAAAAAGCAAAAGCAATGATGGCATACTCTTTCCAAGTAGATTGCTGGAGTGAAGAGGGGACTGCTTCCAACCCGAATTGTTCAAAATTTTGTTTATTCAATCTTGCCATTTTTAATTCACACCAACTTCCAATAAACAGAGTTATTTAATATGTTTGTATCGAAAAATTTTTAAAGCCATTTTCAATTATATCTGATAGAATTGATTTGCTTTCAACAATTTTATTTATGTCGGCTCAACTGACTTAATTACATAACACACAGGAGGGTTTCAAAATGATTATTGGAGTACCTACAGAAATTAAAAACAATGAAAACCGCGTTGCTATGACACCAGCAGGAGTTGTAAACTTATCGGTTTTCGGACATAAAGTATTAATCGAAGCAGGAGCCGGATTAGGTTCAGGTTTCACAGATGAAGCATACGAAACAGCAGGTGCACAAATTGTTGCAACAGCTAAAGAAGCATGGTCTGCTGATATGGTCATGAAGGTTAAAGAACCAATTGCTTCTGAATATGGTTATTTCCATGAAGGTTTAATCTTGTTCACATACTTACATTTAGCTCCAGAACCTGAATTAACAAAAGCATTAACGGACAACAAAGTGGTTGGAATTGCGTATGAAACAGTTCAACTACCAAACAACTCATTACCATTATTAACACCTATGAGCGAAGTAGCTGGTCGTATGTCTACGCAAATCGGTGCACAATTCCTAGAAAAAATCCACGGTGGAATGGGTATCTTACTTGGTGGAGTACCAGGAGTTTCTCGTGGTAAAGTAACAATTATTGGTGGAGGTATTGCTGGAACAAATGCAGCTCGCGTTGCAGTTGGAATGGGAGCAGATGTTACAATCATCGATTTAAGCCCAGATCGTCTTCGTCAATTAGAAGAACTATTCGGTCGCGATGTACAAACATTGATCTCGAATCCTTTTAACATTGCAGAATCTGTAAAAGATTCGGACCTTGTTATTGGCGCTGTATTAATTCCAGGAGCAAAAGCACCGAAACTTATTACAGAAGAAATGATTAAATCGATGAAACCTGGCTCAGTAGTAGTTGATATTGCTATTGACCAAGGTGGGATTTTCGAAAGTTCAGATCGTATTACGACTCACGATAACCCAACATATGAAAAACATGGTGTAGTTCATTACGCAGTAGCAAATATGCCTGGAGCTGTACCACGTACTTCAACAATGGCTTTAACTAACGTTACTGTTCCTTATGCAGTGCAAATTGCAAATAAAGGATATGTACAAGCTTGCCTAGATAACAGCGCTCTTCTAAAAGGAATTAACACATTAGAAGGACACGTGACATATCAAGCCGTAGCTGATGCACAAGGACTTCCATACGTTCCTGTAGAAGCACTTTTAGCTTAATCTATGGAAAACCCTTTTCACTAATTGGTGAAAAGGGTTTTTTGTTGATTTCCATGCGTTGAGTAGTGGAAAAAGGCATTTCGTAGCAACTTTTGCGTTTTGGTTGCAACTTTTAGGATTTGGTTGCAACTTTTGCGTTTTGGTTGCAACTTTTAGGATTTCGTTGCAACTTTTGCGTTTTCGTTGCAACTATCCAATTTCCTCCTAATTATCTAGGTTTTTTAAGAATGCTGTCGATATTAATAACAAACAAAACAGTGCATATGCACAGAGTGACTAACAAGTATGCATTCGGAACAAATGGTCAGTGCAAATGTACGATAAACAAAAGATAAGCTTATACAAAAAAGACCTGATTTGCAGAAATGCAATTCAGGTCTTTCACTTCTATGCGCTTGGTACGATTACTAATTCTTTCGGATACTTTGTCAAAACTTCTACGCCGTCTTTTGTTACCACGACATCGTCTTCAATGCGCACGCCAGTTATACTTGGATCATAAATTCCTGGTTCAATCGTAAAGACCATGCCTTCGATTAATTTCATGTCATTGTTGCCCGTTACAGATGGGAACTCATGAACTGAGATACCAAGGCCGTGACCTAGACGATGTGTAAAGAATTCACCGTAACCTGCTTGTGTAATTACATCACGTGCGATTTTATCTAAATCCATTGCACGTACTCCAGGTTTAACTGCATCAACTGCAGCTTGTTCTGCTTTTCTTACGGTTTCATATACTTCTTTTTGAGCATCTGAAGGTTCTCCGAAAGACACAGTACGTGTAATATCCGAACAATATCCTTTGTAAATAACACCTAAATCAAACAGTACAAAATCGCCTTTTTGAATTTTGCGATCACCCGGTTTACCGTGAGGGGATGCCGTTTTTGGTCCACTCAAAACCATAGTATCGAACGACATATGCGCGATTCCTTTTTTCTTTAATGCAAGCTCGATAGCTGTAAGAATTTCAAGTTCAGTCTTTCCTTCAGCAATTTCACTAACGCCAACTTCAATCGCAAAATCTGCATATTCAGCAGCTTTACGAAGAATGTCTAATTCACTTTCATCCTTAATTACTCGCATTGAATTTAGTTGGTCGTCTAATCGAGCAAAAGAAGCTTGTGGGAATAATTCTTGAAGAGCCTCTAATCGTTCGACAGTCATATGTGATTTTTCTATTGCAAGTTGATTAATCGTAACCCCCTTGGCAACAATTGCTTCTTTTAATAACTGCCAAGGTTGGTCTGTATCTTGGTGACCTACAACATCGAAAGACCACCCAGCTTCTTTAGCATCTGGTACTTCCATTTTAGGGCAAATCATAAGAGGTTCAGCATCTTTAAAAATGACAACTCCTAATAAACGCTCATGAGGATTGCTTCTGAATCCAGAAACGTAAAACACGTTATCTGGAGTTGTAATGAATGCAGCATCGAGATTGTTTTCACTTAAATATGAAGATAATTGATTAATTTTAGTCATAATAGCTCTCCTTTTTATCTTTCTTCCTTAAGCATATCAAAAAACAGGAGATTCGACATTCATACCGAATAAATATTAGTATGAAGAAAAGGAGGTTGGACTAAATGTATGTAACTTTTCATGGACATTCCGTTGTCAAAATAAAAACGGGAGAATTTACGATATTAATCGACCCGTTCATTACAGGTAATGAATTAACAGATTTAGTTGCTGATAATGAAAAACCAAACGTGATTTTATTAACACATGGTCATAATGATCATGTAGGTGATACAGTCGCAATCGCCAAAGCAAATGATGCACTAGTAGTAGCCCCATTCGAACTTGCTGAGTACCTATCTTGGCAAGGAGTAAGAACACATCCATTACATATTGGTGGTTCAAGAGAATTTGAGTTTGGTAAAGTGAAATTAACACAAGCCTTTCACGGTTCTGCTTATGTTACGGAAGATCAGCAAGTGATTTATACGGGTATGCCAGCAGGAATCCTATTTTCAGCAGAAGGTAAAACCATCTACCATGCTGGAGATACATCCTTGTTTGGTGATATGAAATTAATAGGTGAAAGACATCCTATTGATTTAGCGTTCTTACCAATCGGTGATAACTTTACGATGGGAATTGAAGATGCAGCTTACGCAGTGGAATTATTGAATCCACAAGCAGTTGTGCCAATTCATTACGATACATTCCCTCCAATAAAACAAAACCCACAGGACTTTAAAGATTTAGTTAAAGATGCGACGGTACACATTCTTAGTCCAGGTGACGGAATCGAATTATAGAAAGTTAAATGCACGGAAAGCTACAGACTTTCCGTGCATTTTTGTGTAAATAAAAACCAATGGTTGTGATACACTAACAATAGAACGATTGTTTGGGGAATAGGTGATTAAATGGTTACAAAACACGAACAAATACTGCAATATATTGAGTCTTTACCGGTTGGAGATAAAATCTCTGTCAGACGAATCGCAAAAGAACTTCAGGTTAGTGAAGGGACAGCCTATCGAGCAATAAAAGAGGCTGAAACTCAGCGATATGTCAGCACAATCGAACGAGTTGGAACTATTCGAATTGAAAAGAAAAAGAAAGAAAATATTGAACGTTTAACGTTTGCTGAAGTTGTAAATATTGTGGATGGTCAGGTCCTTGGTGGGAAAAGTGGCTTACATAAAACGTTAACTAAGTTTGTTATCGGAGCTATGCAATTAGAAGATATGATGCGCTATACAGATGCTGGAAGTCTCCTCATTGTTGGGAATCGAGTAAAAGCCCATTTTACAGCCCTAAAAGCAGGAGCAGCGGTATTAATAACGGGTGGTTTTGAAGCATCAGAGTCATTGAAAAAAGTAGCCGATGAGTTAGAACTTCCAATTATCTCGACAAGTTATGACACATTCACGGTCGCGACAATGATAAACCGTGCGATTTATGATCAGTTAATTAAAAAAGAAATCTTGTTTATTGAAGATATTTATGTACCTCTCCAAGAAACCGATTTTTTGCGTGCCAATGAAACTATATCCGCTTATCATGAAAAAAATGTGCAAACTTTGCATGCTGGTTTCCCTGTCATTGATGGAAATCAAAAAGTGGTGGGTATCGTTACAGCAAGAGATGTGATTGGAAAAGAGCATGGCGATTCAATTGAAAAAGTCATGACGAAAAATCCCATCACATTGACCATGAAAACGAGTGTAGCCACTGCAGGGCATCGTATGATTTGGGAAGGCATCGATTTAATGCCAGTAGTAAATGATAACGGAGCATTAGAAGGCGTCATCAGTCGTCAAGATGTGTTAAAAGCACTTCAATTAGCACAACGACAACCACAGCAAGGTGAAACAATCGATGATATTGTAAAAAATCAAATGAAGGTTTCGCAAGAAGATGAACTCACGATAGAATTTACGGTTACTCCGCAAATGACCAACCAGTTTGGTGCGATTTCATATGGCGCATTCACCACACTATTAGCTGAAGTGGGCAATTATGCACTGAAAAATAAAAAGCGTGGGGATAGTGTAGCTGAAAACATGACCATCTACTTCATCAAACCTGTTCAGATGGATAGCGTGTTAACAGTGCGTCCTAATATTCTTGATATGAGTCGGAAGTTTGTGAAAATGGAATTTGATGTGTTTAATGGACAAGTGTTGGTCGGTAAAGCGATGATGATGTTCCAATTGTTAGAGCGGTAAAGTAAAAAAAGTGATGCTAGATAGCATCACTTTTTGTTCAAACGAAATTCTTCTTCCACAAATTGGCCATAATGTTTTGCAACACGGAAATAATAAACCATTGTGTACAGCCCAATGAGAATTAACACACCTGAAATGACATAAGTTAAAGTTGAAGGAAATAAAGTTATTTGATTAATGCCAAAGAAAAATAATAAACTTCCAAGAGCAACTAAAGAGCGGTTCGCATACCATCTCTTAGCGATAGGTAAGTCACTTCGAAATTGTTTTGTTTTAAAGTAAAAATAAAGAACAAACGACAAAACTATTAAAACTACAAATAGTGCATTTATCATTGTAAACCTCCTGTAAATAAATGAAACTGTCATTATTGTATCGACATTTGCATGGAAATGCGAATTGTAATTATGAAAGGTGGAAGGAAAAAAACATGAAGCGTCAAATCATAGACACAATATCTACATACGAAACCATTATAATTCATCGACATGTTCGACCAGATCCAGACGCATATGGATCTTCAATGGGCTTAAAAGGAATTTTACAAGCGAGTTATCCTGATAAACAAATTTTTGTTACAGGTGAGCATGAGGAAACGCTCGATTTTCTAGACAAACCAGACCACGTGACCGATGAGCAATTCGAAGGTGCACTCATTATTGTTACAGATACTGCTAATACAGAGCGCATTGATGATCAACGTTATAAGAATGGTGCATACCTTATCAAAATTGATCACCATCCGAATGACGATGCCTATGGAGACTTGTTATGGGTAAACACACAGGCAAGTTCAGCAAGTGAAATGATCTATGAATTATTCGAAGAAGGTAAAGCGACTGCCAACTGGACAATGTCTAATGGAGCTGCGCGAATTTTGTTCGCTGGTATCGTAGGCGATACAGGACGCTTTATGTTTCAAAGTACAAGCAAGAAGACATTCGAAACTGTCGCCGATTTAATTACATATGACTTTGATCGCACAGAACTTTTTAATGGTATGTATGAAGTGGAAAGAAATTTATTGCATTTACAGGGACATATTTATCAACATTTCACTATGGATGATCATGGAGCGGCCTATATCAAATTGCCAATCAAAACCTTGGAAGAATTCGGAGTGACTGCAAGTGAAACTTCACTTTTAGTTGGATCTCTTGGCAATGTTAAAGGAATTAAAGCATGGATTATGTTTATAGAAGAAGAAGATCAAATTCGTGTTCGACTTCGCTCTAAAGGTCCTATTATTAATGAATTGGCTAAGCAATACGGTGGTGGGGGTCATCCTCTTGCTTCAGGAGCTTCAGTCTATTCATGGGATACAGCAGATGAAGTAATCACTAAGTTGAAAAAATTATGTCAGTAAGTTGAAAGGGTGAGGGAACGATGAATCCAGTTTATCCACAAGTAGGTACATCAGCTGATTTACTAAATAGTACGATTCGCTTGGAATCATTGATTCCTTTCCTTCAACATCAACAAGCGACCACTGTAGCCATTACAAATAAACGTTTGTATGGCGTTTTGCCATTTTACCAAATGGTTAAAAAAGCAGGACTTCATCCAGTGATTGGATTAACTTGTCGAATTGAAATAAGTGAAGAACACAATGCGGACGTACAAGTATATGCAAAATCAAACATTGGTTATCAAAACCTATTAAAAATTAGTAGTGCACTAGAAGTAAAAGCACTTTCTGCACTTCCGATAAAATGGTTGCAAGCATACAAACAAGATTGTTTAGTTGTGGTTAGCATGCTAAAACAATCTTCACTAGAAGCTAAGGTATCTATACTAGATGAATTGAAAAATAGTCTTGGTTCAGATTTATTAGGTGGAGTTGAACGACCAGGTGGAATAGTTGATAGTCAAGAAAATGAATTTATTAATCTCTGTGAAGAAAGACAAATTCAGCTAATGGCTACTCATCAAGCAAAATATGTATCTGCTAAAGATGCGTTTGCTTATGAAGTCGCTCAAGCAATTGCTAATGGTGTGAAATTAAACGATGTAAATCGACAGAAGCCTCTTCATGAACATCATTACTTACCTACCCGAGAACAATGGATTGAATGGTTCGCGGATCACCCTGAATGGCTTCAGCAGACAGAACAATGTCTAAATAGCTGTCACGTTGACCTTATTACCAACCAACTACATATGCCGAAATTCCCCGTAACAGATAATGTCCTTACAAAGGACGTATTACGTGAAAAATGTCTAGAAGGGCTTGAAAATCGTTTAGAACAATTTACTGAACCATATAAAGAGCGTCTTGAAATGGAGCTTCAGGTCATAAATCAAATGGGCTATGCAGATTATTTTCTGATCGTGGCAGATTTTATGGAATATGCAAAAAGTAAACAAATTTTAACGGGTCCTGGTCGTGGATCTTCTGCAAGTTCTCTCGTCGCGTATTCTTTATTCATTACGCACGTAGATCCACTAGAATACGGGTTACTGTTTGAACGTTTCTTAAATCCGGAACGTATTTCTATGCCCGATATTGATATCGATTTTGCAGACCACCGACGACAAGAAGTTATCCAGTATGTTGCAAAAAAATATGGGAACTCACACGTTGCACAAATCGTAACGTTTGGTACATTGTCAGCAAAAGCTGCAGCGAGAGATGTGGCACGCGTATTCGGATTTGATAGTTCAGTTCTTGACATGATTTCAAAACTACTACCCAATAAACCGGGTATTTCATTTGAAGAAGCCGTTAATAGCTCCCATTACTTAAAAAAGTGGATGGAACTCGATAAAACGCATCAAAAATGGTTTGATACGGTAAAAGAGCTTGAAGGATTACCGAGGAATGCCTCAACCCATGCAGCTGGGGTCGTGTTGTCTCCTGTTCCTTTAGTGGACTTACTACCAATCGAAGAAGGACAAGACGGTATGTATTTAACCCAGTGGCCAATGAAGGAAGTAGAACAAAGCGGTTTGCTTAAAATGGATTTTCTAGGGTTACGCAACCTAACCATTCTTGAGAGAATTCGCGCGATGATTTGGTTTAATCAAAATAAGTGGTTAGATTTTGAGAAAATTCCTCTACATGATGAAGAAACATTTAAACTTCTTCAACAAGGGGACACAACAGGTGTATTTCAATTAGAATCAGATGGTATGAGACAAGCTTTACGAGATATTAAACCTACTCATTTTCTGGATATTGTGGCAGTGAATGCCCTGTATCGCCCAGGTCCGATGGATAATATTCCAACCTATAAACGTCGAAAACACCATGAAGAAAAAACAGTGTATGTTCACCCGATGCTCGAACCCATTTTAAAAGAAACATACGGTGTTATTGTCTATCAAGAACAAATTATGCAAATTTCATCTAAGATGGCTGGTTTTTCTTTCGGTGAGTCAGATATTTTAAGACGTGCTGTTAGTAAAAAGAATCGACACGTACTTGATGAGCAACGCCAACATTTTGTTGAAAGCTCTCAACAAAATCAATTTACTAAGCAAGAAGCAAACGAAGTATATGATTTAATAGTGCGATTTGCTGATTATGGTTTTCCAAAAAGCCATGCAGTTGCTTACAGCTTAATTTCGTATCAAATGGCCTACTTAAAAGTCCATTATCCTGCCTATTTTTATGCATCGTTACTGACAGCAGCCATGGGCAATCAGGATAAAATCATGCGCTTAATACAAGAAGTGAAACATCATAAAATTGATCTCCTGCCCCCTTCAATACACAAAAGCGGCTTAACATTCCGAGTTGAAAACAGCGCTATCCGTTTTGGGTTATCAGCTGTTAAAGGGGTTTCCAATGTCTTTTTAAGAACAATGATAGAAAACCGTAAAAACCAACAGCCACTATGGCAAGATATTTTTGAGTTAGCAGCGAGTTTATCTGCGGAACAATTTTCACGAAAGCAGGTTGAACCGTTAATAAAAGCAGGTGCACTTGATGGTTTTGGACAAGATCGAGCCACTTTATTGGCCACTCTTGATGCGGCCGTTCATTATGCAGAACTCGTACGACCAAATGTCGAGCACGACTTATTTGACGGAGATGTCATTTCTTTTGGTAAGCCAAAGTATGTGAAAAATACAGAAATGCCTGAAATGATCAAACTCCAGTTCGAACGAGAAATTCTTGGGTTATATATGTCAAATCATCCCGTAGAGCGTTTGAAAAAGGAATTGAAGCTACAAGTTTCGGCTATTCAAGATATTAAAAATGAGCAAAATGGCCGTTCAGTTGTCATTATTGGCATGATTGAAGAGATTCGCAGAATTCGAACGAAAAAAGGAGAGGCGATGGCATTTGTTACCGTCCAGGACGAAACTTCTGATGTCTCATGTACATTGTTTCCAAAGGACTATGCTCATCACAATCTATTAATTAAAGAACAAAATGTAATTTCTGTCGAAGGCAATGTCGAGTGGAGGCAAGGTAAACCACAAATCATTGTCAAAAATATAAGAGCTTTGTCGAAGTAACAACCCAACACATTTTTTGTTGGGTTGTTTTTAATTTTCCATTGCATGACAAGCGATTTTTTTGTATGATAGGTTCATTGAGTGGTCAGACCACTTTGAAAAAAATGGAAGACCGAGGGATGAAAATGACCAATCAAACGACAAAAATGTATTTACAGATCGTTCGTGAACTTCGTCTTCTTATTGAAAAAGAAAATATTCGACCGGGAGGCAAATTGCCTTCAGAACGTGAATTAGCGGAGCGACTCCAAGTAGGGAGATCGACCGTCCGAGAAGCATTGCGCAGTTTAGAGCTGTTAGGGTTAATTGAAACAAGACGTGGCGAAGGTACGTTTTTAACGGATTTTCGTAAACATAAATTAGTTGAAATTTTATCGACTTTTATTTTACAAGACACCAAAACAATTGGCGATGTTCATGTAACGCGACAAATACATGAAAAGGAAGCCATCCGTATTGTTACAGGAACCCAAAATTTAAATCAACTACCTGTATGGGGTAGTTTACTATTGCAATTACAAGAAGAAGGAGCAATTGTTAGAGAAGATTTGATTCGTGAGATTCTAATCTCAAGCAACAACCGATTGTCATTAAAAATGTGGTTTTTATTAAAGCAATATGGAGATGAGCCTTTTCAAGGTCATTCGGAAAAAGACGAAAACCAACATATTCAACAACTCTTAACGGCTATTATTGAAGGCGAAATTGAACAAGCTATTGATTCATATACTGGGTGGATAACTTGGTTATCACAAGGGAGAGAGCTTACATGATACGAGATATATTTTCAAGAAACCGTAAAAGCAAATATGCAACGATTCCTAACAATGCATCGAAAACGGATGTACCAGAAGGCATCATGACAAAATGTCCAGAATGTAAACATATCGGTTTAACAAAAGATTTAATGAAAAATAAAAAAGTTTGTCCAGGTTGCGATCATCATTATAAAATGACAGCTAATGAACGAGTGGCGATTTTCTTAGATGAAGGATCGTTTGTATCAATGGACGATCATTTACAAACCGTCAATCCACTTAATTTTCCTGGCTACACAGATAAGATTAAGTTGGATAGTGAAAAAACAGGATTAAACGAAGCAGTTTTAACTGGTAGTGGATTACTTGATGGACGTAAAGTAGTAGTGGCAATTATGGATGCTCACTTCCGTATGGGGTCTATGGGTTCCGTTGTTGGAGAAAAAATTACTCGTGCTGTTGAAGAAGCAACGAAGCAAGGTGTACCGTTTATTATCTTCACCGCTAGTGGTGGAGCTCGTATGCAGGAAGGTGTGCTGTCGTTAATGCAAATGGCTAAAACGAGTGTGGCACTTAAGCGTCATAGTGAAAAAGGACATTTATTTGTTTCTATTCTGACGCATCCAACAACGGGCGGTGTATCTGCAAGTTTTGCTTCAATTGGAGATATCAATTTTGCAGAACCCAAAGCACTAATTGGCTTTGCCGGTCGACGTGTCATTGAACAGACTGTTCGTGAAAAACTTCCAGAAGATTTTCAAACGGCTGAGTTTTTATTAGCTCATGGTCAACTAGATGCAGTGGTTCATCGTTCAACAATGAAATCAACAGTTTCTACACTTGTGAAACTTCATTCGAAAGGAGCTCATATAAATGGTTAAAACACTTCCTTTTGAAGAACCAGTCGTTCAACTACGCGATAAAATTAGTGAGTTAAAAGACTTTACTTCAAACGCAGAGGTCGATTTATCGACTGAAATTCAACATTTAGAAGATCGTTTAGAAAAACTAGAAAATGATATATATGTCAATATGCAACCTTGGGATCGTGTTCAAGTTGCTAGACATCCGGAACGTCCGACTACACTCGACTACATTCGTGAAATTTTCACGGACTTCATCGAACTTCACGGGGATCGATCTTATGGAGATGACGAAGCAATTGTAGGAGGCATTGCCGCCTTAAATGGATTGCCGATTACGATCATTGGTCATCAACGTGGAAAAGATACGAAAGAAAATATTAGACGTAATTTCGGTATGCCACATCCAGAAGGATATCGAAAAGCGTTAAGATTGATGAAACAAGCTGAGAAATTTGGCCGTCCTATTATTTGTTTTATCGATACAAAAGGTGCCTATCCTGGGAAAGCAGCTGAAGAGCGCGGGCAAAGCGAAGCTATTGCACGTAACCTTTTTGAGATGGCTGGACTAAAAGTACCTGTTATAAGTGTGGTCATTGGAGAAGGTGGAAGTGGTGGAGCGTTGGCCCTAGGAGTGGCAAACCACATTCATATGTTAGAAAACTCAACATACTCGGTAATTTCGCCTGAAGGGGCAGCATCAATTTTATGGAAAAACCCAGCACTAGCTAAACAAGCTGCCGAAGCCATGAAAATTACTGCACCAGATTTAAAACAAATGGGTATTGTCGATGAAATCATACAAGAAACAACTGGTGGAGCTCACCGAGATTCAAAACTACAAGCAATCTACTTAAAAGAGGCATTAGAACGGTCAATTGATACGCTTTGCAAACTAAGTGAAGATGAATTAGTGGATGACCGTTATAATAAATTTAAAGCAATCGGAGAATTCACAGAATGAGGATGCGACTGCCGCATCCTTTTTTTTTACTAACAATGAGTATTCAAAAGTGTTAATGTGAATATATGATTAGGTTAAGGAGGGTCACTCAATTGAAAAAAATTGGTGTTTTAACAAGTGGTGGAGATGCTCCAGGAATGAATGCAGCTCTGCGTGCAGTAGTTAGAAAAGCGATTTATCATGATCTAGAAGTTATGGGTGTTTATAATGGCTACCAAGGCCTAATAGATGGTAAAATTGAACAACTAGATTTAGGTTCTGTAGGAGATATTATTCAACGTGGTGGCACCAAGTTGCATTCAGCTAGATGCCTTGAATTTAAGACGGAAGAAGGACAACTAAAAGCCATCGCTCAAATGAAAAAGCATGGAATTGAAGGGTTAGTAGTAATTGGTGGAGATGGATCTTACCGTGGGGCTATGGCTTTGACGGCTAAAGGTTTTCCATGCATAGGTGTACCAGGAACAATTGATAATGATATTCCAGGCACTGATTATACAATTGGATTTGATACGGCACTTAATACGGTTATTGATGCAATTGATAAAATTCGAGACACGGCTACTTCTCATGAACGGACATTTATCATCGAAGTAATGGGACGCGATGCTGGCGATTTAGCTTTATGGGCAGGTTTAGCTGGTGGAGCAGAAACAATTGTCATTCCTGAAGAACCGTACGATTTGCCAGATATATTAGCTCGCCTTCGCAGTGGGCATGAGCGTGGGAAAAAACATAGCATTATTATCGTATCTGAAGGCGTGATGAATGCGAATGAATTCTCGAAATTATTAAAAGAACATGCTAATATCGAAACTAAAGTTTCGGTATTAGGACATGTCCAACGCGGTGGCTCACCAACAGGTCGCGATCGTGTATTGGCCAGCCTTTTTGGAGCTCGAGCAGTTGAGATGTTAATGGAAGGTCATGGAGGACTTGCCATTGGCATGCGTAATCATCAAGTGGTAGACTATTCAATGACAGAAGCTTTCGAAGGAAAGCATAAAGCGGATTTATCTATGTATAAACTATCAAAAGAATTAGCCATCTAGTGTTGGAGAGGATATAAAAATGAGAAAAACAAAAATCGTATGTACAATTGGTCCAGCAAGTGAATCGCCAGAAATGTTAGAAAAATTAATCAAAGCAGGTATGAATGTTGCCCGTTTAAACTTTTCCCACGGAAATCATGAAGAACACGGGGAACGTATTAAACGAATTCGTGAAGCTTCTAAAAAAACCGGGAAAATCGTTGGGATTCTTTTAGATACTAAAGGTCCCGAAATTCGTACACACCAAATGGAAAACGATGCTATCGAGTTAGAATCAGGTCAAAATTTAGCTATTTCGATGACTGAAGTTCTAGGTACGAAAGAGATGTTCTCCATTTCTTATGGTCAATTAATCGAAGACGTTCAAGAAGGATCTGTTATTTTATTAGATGACGGCTTAATTGAACTTCGTGTTTCTAGTGTTGATCTTGAAGCAGGTTTGATTCATACAATTGTCTACAACGCGGGTACTTTAAAAAATAAAAAAGGGGTTAATGTACCAGGTGTTTCTGTACAACTCCCAGGTATTACTGAAAAAGATGCGCAAGATATTTTATTCGGCATTGAACAAGATGTTGATTTTGTTGCGGCTTCATTTGTTCGTCGTGCAAAAGATGTAATGGAAATACGTGAATTGCTTGAAAAAAATAATGGTGGACATATTCAAATTATCCCGAAAATCGAGAATCAAGAAGGCGTCGATAATATTGATTCAATTATTATGGTTTCTGACGGTTTAATGGTAGCACGTGGCGACTTAGGAGTAGAAATTCCTGCTGAAGAAGTTCCATTAGTACAAAAAAGTTTAATCAGTAAATGTAATGACGCAGGAAAACCTGTTATTACAGCAACACAAATGTTAGATTCTATGCAACGCAATCCACGTCCTACTCGTGCAGAAGCGAGTGATGTAGCGAATGCAATCTTTGATGGCACTGATGCAATTATGTTATCTGGTGAAACAGCAGCAGGTATGTATCCAGTCGAGTCGGTAACGACGATGGTGAAAATTGCAGTTCGAACAGAAGATGCACTTGACTACAGAGCGATTGTTTCAGCGAAGAGTAAAATTAAAGAAGTTACAATGACTGATGCAATTGGACAAGCGGTTGCTCATACTTCGATTAATCTAAAAGCTAAAGCAATTATTGCTCCTACTGAAAGTGGTCACACAGCTAAAATGATTTCGAAATATCGCCAAGGTTCTCCGATCATAGCTGTCACTTCTACTGAAAGACCATCTCGTAAACTTACATTAGTGTGGGGCGTATATCCGATTGTGGGATCAAAAGTAGGTTCAACCGACGAAATACTAGAACTTTCAGTTGAAGAAAGTTTGAAACACAACTATGTAAAACATGGTGATTTAGTGATTATAACTGCGGGTGTGCCAGTTGGAGAAGCGGGTACAACGAACTTAATGAAAGTTCATATGATTGGTGATATCGCAGCTAAAGGGCAAGGTATCGGAAAAATGGTTGCGTTTGGACAAACTGTAGTAGCAAATAGTGCAGAAGAGTTAAAAAACATCGATACAACCGGAGCAATCATCGTGACAATTGGTTCTGACCGTGAAATGATGCCTGCCATTGAAAAATGTGCTGGACTTATTACTGAAGAAGGTGGATTAACTAGTCATGCTGCTGTAGTAGGATTGAGTCTAGGAATCCCAGTAATTGTTGGCGTAAAAAATGCTACTAAACTAATTGAAAATGGTCAAGATGTAACGATGGATGCTGAATCTGGAGTTATTTATCAAGGTCATGCAAGTGTCTTATAAAAAGACCTACTAACATAGAATATGTAAAATACGGTCAAATACAAAATGCCTCAACGCAGTAGTGTTGAGGCCATTTTTATAGGAGATGTCGGAAATGAAATGGTTAGCATTAATCTTTATTGTTGTTCCTGTACTGGAAATTGGTATTTTATTATGGTCTGGAAATACATTTGGTTTATTTCCTACCATTATGATCATCCTTGGTACGGGAATCTTAGGCGCGTATTTAGCTAAGAAACAAGGATTGAAAGCGATACGTGATGTCCAAATTCAAATGAAGAATTTCCAAGCCCCAGGGGATGCCATGGTTAACGCAGTATTTGTCTTTGCTGGTGGATTATTATTGCTATCACCCGGTTTTGTAACTGATCTATTTGGATTCTTATTTCTCTTTTCACCTTCAAGAGAACTATTTAAGCCATTGGTTTATAAATGGATTCGTTCAAAAATGAAAAAAGGCCAAATTATTGTGATGTAAACCATGGATGTTGACTAAAGTGGACCGCAGCCAGTAAAAAGAATGGACTAAGTAATATACCTGGCACACCAAAAAGAAGTAAAGAACACGCACTAATGAAAAATACATGAACCGCACGAATATGCATCGTATTTGCCCATAAAAATGACTCTAGTAATTGTCTAGTTAATAGAATAAATGCATACAGAAGAAGAATGATAATCCCAAGGGTTGTTTGTTTCGTTAACACGAAAAAAGCTGCCATTGGGATTAAAATTATGCCCGTACCCAAAAACGGTAAGGCATCAGCAAATGAAATCAAAAAAGCTAGTCCAAGAGGAGATGAAAATTTAAGAGCATAGAAACCTATGCAAAGTTGCAAGAACGTCATCAAAAATAAAGCAATTTCTACTTTTGTAAACTTTTCAAAAAGATCCGTGGCTTTCAAAAAGAGCGGCTTTATGGTTTTGCGTGTATTCGTCGGAATATAAATGAAAAACCACGTTCGTGATTTCAAAGACTCTTGCAAAGCGAAAAAGAGGGCAACTAAAAATACGAAGGTTTCGACGAATTGAGCTGGAAGGTGTTGGATAAATAACGTTAATTTTTTAAGTATATTTTCGCTTACCATCGATAAGGCTTCAATAACAGATTGCCAGTTCACTCTATTTGTTTTAAGTAATACTTGCAATTCTTCTAAATGGAATCGCAATGGATATACTATTTCAAATAGTTCTTTTACAACCAAAGTAGCACCAAGTATTAAAGATGCTAGTAAGGAAATTTCAAATAATAAAACGGTTATCCATCGTGGTAACCGTGTAGCTTTATGTAGTTTATTCACAATGGGATGCAAAAAATATGCAAGTAGTATGGCGATGGTAACGGGATAAATCAGCCATGTAAGAATGAGAATAATAGCTACCGGTAGCCATTTCTTCAGGAAAATCGCTATGTTTTCATGCACATTTCTACCTCCCTTTTGGTATGTTATTAGGTCTTATTTATTATCATGTCGTTTAGACAGAATATTTCTGCTTTGCGACAAAATATCATGTTTTTTGCGAAAGTTTTGGAAAAACGAGCGTTTTCATTCACAATTAAGTCAAAATTGATTATAATGACAATGTAAGCGATTAATATAAAAGGTTCATATGAGCAGATGAGCCATCATTCTGCGTTTTTTTTTGTGGCATGATGAATTTCAAACAGAAGAAGGAGCGATATACATGACATCAACTAAAGGTCTAGAAGGAGTAGTAGCTACTCAATCAGCTATCAGTTCAATCATTGATGACACACTTACATATGTTGGCTATGATATTGATGACTTAGCAGATCATGCAAGTTTTGAAGAAGTAATCTATTTACTTTGGCATCAACGCCTTCCAAAGGCAGAAGAATTAGCTGAATTGAAACAACAATTGGCAGATAACATGGCTGTACCACAAGAAGTATTAAACCACTTCAAAACGTATCCAATTGAAAAAGTTCATCCAATGACAGCTCTACGTACAGCTGTATCTATGCTTGGATTGTATGATGAAAAAGCAGAAGATATGTCTGTTGAAGCGAACTACTTGAAAGCAATTCAACTTCAAGCAAAAATGTCAACTTTAGTAACAGCATTTGCTCGTGTTCGTAAAGGACAAGAACCAATCGCGCCGAAATCAGATTTAAGTTATGCAGCGAACTTCTTATACATGCTAAGTGGTGAAATTCCAGAAGCTATTGAAGAAGAAGCATTCAACAAAGCATTAGTTTTACATGCTGACCATGAATTAAATGCGTCAACATTTACAGCACGCGTTTGTGTAGCTACATTATCAGATGTTTACTCTGGTGTCGTTGCAGCTCTTGGGGCTCTTAAAGGTCCACTTCACGGTGGAGCAAATGAGCAAGTTATGAAAATGCTAACGGAAATTGGTTCAGTTGAGAATGTTGACACTTACATCAACGAAAAATTAGCAAACAAAGAAAAAATTATGGGCTTCGGTCACCGTGTATACCGTAAAGGGGATCCACGTGCAAAACACCTTCGTGAAATGTCTCAAAAATTAACAAAAATTCGCGGAGAAGAAAAATGGTACGAAATGTCAATTAAAATTGATGAAATCGTTACAGGACAGAAAAATCTTCCACCAAATGTTGATTTCTACTCAGCATCTGTCTACCATTCTTTAAATATCGATCATGATTTATTTACACCAATCTTTGCTGTATCACGTGTTTCAGGCTGGTTAGCACACATTTTAGAACAATATTCTAATAACCGTCTAATCCGTCCACGTGCAGAATATATCGGACCTGGTATGCAAAAATATGTACCAGTAAACGAGCGTTAATATTAAAATCAAACATAAGTAGGGCTGGACTTTCTAACAGCGTTTATTCAAAGAAGAGCTAGAAATAGTATTCTCATTGAACGTCACTGTTAAAAGTACATGCCCTATGATTATGCCTATAGGAGGAAATTATTCATGACAAACGGCGGCAAAATTACAGTTGAAAACGGTGCTCTAAACGTACCAAATAATCCAATCATTCCTTACATCGAAGGCGACGGTATCGGTCCTGATATTTGGGCTGCATCTGCACGCGTTTTAGAAGCTTCAGTAAAAAAAGCGTACAACGGTGAGAAATCTATCGTTTGGAAAGAAGTTTTAGCTGGTCAAAAAGCATTTGATCAAACTGGCGAATGGTTACCATCAGAAACTTTGGATGTAATTCGTGAATATTTAATCGCAATTAAAGGACCTCTAACTACTCCAGTAGGTGGCGGTATTCGTTCATTAAACGTTGCGTTACGTCAAGAACTAGACTTATACACATGTGTTCGTCCTGTTCGTTACTTTGATGGTGTTCCTTCACCAGTAAAACGTCCTGAAGATACGGACATGGTTATTTTCCGTGAAAACACAGAAGATATCTATGCTGGAATCGAGTTCGCTGCTGGAAGTGACGAAGTTAAAAAAATCATCGCATTCTTACAAGACGAAATGGGTACTAAAAACATTCGTTTCCCTGAAACTTCTGGTATTGGGATTAAACCTATTTCAGAAGAAGGCACTAAGCGTTTAGTACGAGCTTCTCTTAACTACATCATTAAAGAAGGTCGCGAGTCATTAACACTAGTTCATAAAGGAAACATCATGAAGTTCACTGAAGGAGCTTTCAAAACTTGGGGTTATGAAGTTGCGGAACAAGAATTCGCTGAACATACATTCACTTGGAACCAATATGATCAAATTAAAGCTGAACAAGGTACAGAAGCTGCAGACAAAGCGCAAGCTGATGCTTTAGCATCTGGTAAAATTTTAGTGAAAGATTCAATTGCTGATATCTTCTTACAACAAATTTTAACTCGTCCAAGCGAATTTGATGTTGTTGCTACAATGAACTTGAACGGTGACTACATTTCAGATGCACTTGCTGCACAAGTTGGTGGTATCGGTATTGCACCTGGAGCAAACATTAACTACTTAACTGGTCATGCTATTTTTGAAGCGACTCATGGTACTGCTCCTAAGTACGCTGGTTTAGATAAAGTTAACCCATCTTCAGTTATCCTTTCAGGTGTATTAATGCTTGAACACCTTGGTTGGAACGAAGCAGCAAAATTAGTAATGGATTCTATGGAGAAAACAATTTCTTCTAAGGTTGTTACTTACGATTTCGCTCGTTTAATGGATGGCGCTACAGAAGTTAAATGTTCTGAGTTCGCTGACGAATTAATCAAAAATCTTTAATCGACATTAAGTAAAACACTTTTTTCAAAAAGAGGGTTTCGACCCTCTTTACATAAGAACAAAGGGAGAGTTTTCTGATGACAATGAAACGTAAAAAGATTTCAGTAATCGGTTCTGGTTTTACAGGCGCAACAACAGCATTCCTTCTTGCTCAAAAAGAATTAGGTGATGTTGTTTTAGTTGATATCCCACAGATGGAAAACCCAACAAAAGGGAAAGCACTAGATATGTTAGAGGCAGGTCCTGTACAAGGATTTGATGCTAACGTTACTGGTACTTCTAACTATGAAGATACGAAGGACTCTGACATCGTAATCATCACAGCTGGTATTGCACGTAAGCCTGGTATGAGCCGTGACGACTTGGTTCAAACAAACCAAAAAGTTATGAAAATTGTTACGGGTGAAATCGTCAAACATTCTCCAAACACCATCATCATTGTCTTAACTAATCCAGTTGATGCAATGTCTTACACTGTATACAAAGAATCCGGTTTCCCGAAAGAGCGTGTAATTGGCCAATCTGGAGTACTTGATTCAGCACGTTTCCGTACATTCGTCGCACAAGAATTAAATTTGTCTGTTAAAGACATCACTGGTTTCGTTCTTGGTGGCCACGGTGACGACATGGTTCCTTTAGTCCGTTATTCTTACGCAGGTGGTATTCCTTTGGAAACATTAATTCCAAAAGAGCGCTTAGCCGAAATTGTAGAACGTACTCGTAAGGGTGGAGCAGAAATCGTTAACCTTCTAGGTAACGGTTCAGCTTATTATGCACCAGCCGCTTCTATAGTTGAAATGGCTGAAGCCATTCTAAAAGACCAACGTCGTGTATTACCATCAATTGCATATCTTGAAGGCGAATATGGTTTAGACGGTATTTATCTTGGCGTACCTACAATTTTAGGTGCTGGTGGAATTGAAAAAATTTTCGAACTTGATTTAACGGAGTCAGAAAAAGCTGAGTTAACAAAATCAGCACAATCAGTTCGCAATGTAATGGGAATTCTAGCTTAATACCGAAAAGCTAAAGCGACATTTTAGCTTGACTCCGACGGTGGAAGGAACGAATCGAAAATTTGTTTTCGAATGAGTTTCTCAAGCTGAGGTGCGAGCTGGCGCTTGAGCTGGACACAACGAAAATCGAGCAGGAAATCCCTGCTCGATTTTTTTTGTACTTATTGATACTATGAAGGTAGAACATGAACAGAGGGGGAACATCTGATGCTACTCGGAAAGAAACGTAAACTAGGTCGAAAAGTCGAAGATATGTCAGTGGGAGAAAAGTTGAAACTGACAGAGAAAATTGAAGACAAGGATTTACTTTTATATTTAGGATTAACAAACGATGGCAACCCATTGTATATACAACATGATTTTGCTTCTCAAACTGTCTATGAAAAACCAATTGTTCCTACAATTATGCTTACAGGAATAGTGACTTCAGCCATCTCAAAATATTTACCTGGACCGGGTTCACATATTGTTGAACAACATTTAGTTTTCCCGAAACCTGTGTATCACTACGCAACGATAGATTTCCTATTAAAAGTAATTTCTGTAGACGTAGAAAAGAATTTGGTAGAGATTGAAGTACTTGCAACAAACGAAGCTGGAGATACTGTAATTGAAGGGAAAATCACTTCAACTCCTCCTCGTTTAGAAAATCAACTAACATCTCAATCAATGGATAATTTCTAAATAGCTCATTCGGTTTAAGATGGGGGTTTTAAATCGATTGTGGAGGCAAAAACATGACAAAAAAGATTCTCGTAGTGGATGATGAAAGTTCAATCGTAACATTACTTCAATATAACTTGGAGCAAGCTGGTTTTACTGTTGAAACAGCTAGCGATGGAATGGAAGGGTTCAATGCTGTATTAGAAAGTAAGCCTGATCTCATTGTCCTTGATTTAATGCTACCTAAAATGGATGGCATGGAAGTTTGCAAAGCATTGCGTCTACAAAAAATCAACACACCTATCATTATGCTGACGGCTAAAGACGATGAGTTTGATAAAGTTTTAGGACTCGAATTAGGTGCGGACGATTATATGACCAAGCCATTTAGTCCTAGAGAAGTCACTGCACGTGTTAAAGCCGTTTTAAGAAGATCAACAGCTGCAATAGAAGAAGTACCTCAAAAAGCATCAGACCAAGCCTTCGAATTTGGTTCATTACGTGTTTATCCAGATCGATTTGAAGTGTTTTTGGGAGAAGAAACATTGGAATTTACGCCGAAAGAATTTGAATTACTTGTGTACTTAATGGAAAATAAAAATCGTGTGCTAACACGTGATCAGCTATTAAGCGCAGTTTGGAACTATGATTTTGCTGGTGATACTCGAATTGTCGATGTCCACATCAGCCATTTGAGAGACAAAATCGAAGATAATAGCCGAAAGCCTATTTTTATTAAAACAATTCGAGGTTTAGGGTACAAATTTGAGGAGCCAAAAGTGGTATGAAATCACTTCAAGGAAAAATAGTCCTATCGTTTACTTTAGTTGTAGGTTCAATCTTAGCTGGCTTAGGCATTATTTTAAGTCAGCTTTTTCCTGTTTATGTGGAAGAATCAGTAAGGTCAAATGCTATCGGAAAAGTAGATGAAATATCGTTGATTGCTAAGCAATCTAATATCAGCTTATCTGATGACCAGAAAGATGACATCAAAGATGTTCTTTCTAATGATCCTTCAGGCAGTGATTTTATTGAAATTCGACAACAATTATGGAAAGTTTTATTGGTTGTATTATGTAGTGCATTTTTCATTACAATCCTGCTTACGTATCGACTGACGAAACGTTATGCACAACCTATTGATAATGTTACCGAAGTTGCGATAGAACTTGCTAAAGGAAATTTTAGAGCCAGAGCCTATGAAGATGATTCATTAAGTACCGCACAACTTAGCACGTCAATTAATGTACTTGCTCGAAATTTACAAGAGTTGTTTAAAGTTCGTGAAATGGAAAAAGAACGTTTAAAGACGCTCATTGAAAACATGGGGAGTGCACTAATGATGATTGACCGTGATGGGCAGATTAGCATTGTGAATAAACCATTTGTGGATCAATTTGATTTTAACGCGCAAGAAGTGCAAAACC
The DNA here is from genome assembly GCF_049671445.1 of Paenisporosarcina sp. GTDB lineage: Bacteria > Bacillota > Bacilli > Bacillales_A > Planococcaceae > Paenisporosarcina. Next base: position 30,240 of record NZ_JBATUX010000080.1, read on the forward strand.
AATTATTCAAAAGCGTGGGTTTACCTGAAGAACTGAAGCAGTTTATTGACTATGTCTTTTTAATGGAAGCTTCTTCTCGTAAGCAATTGACTCTAGTCATTCAACAAGAACTCCATCATATGGAAGTTTACGGAGCACCGGTTATTGGCGAACACGGACGCTGGTTAGGTGTAGTGATTGTGATGCACGATATTTCGGATTTAATCAGACTCGAACAAATTCGAAAAGATTTCGTAGCCAACGTATCCCATGAACTTCGGACACCGATAACATCGATAAAGGGATTCTCTGAAACACTGATTGATGGAGCGATGAAAGACGAAAAAACATTGCTAAGCTTTTTAGAAATAATCAACAAAGAAAGCAATCGATTACAAATGTTAATAGAAGATTTACTTGAACTTTCGAAAATCGAGCAACATGGTTTTTCTGTTGAGTTCTCTAAAACTAATTTACGCGAAGTGATGTTACGTGCAGCTGAAATGACAAGTCCTAGATTAGAAGAAAAAAATATGGCATTTGTCCCAAATATAGAATTAGATGTAATAGTTGATGGAGACATGAATCGTCTAATTCAAGTGGTCATGAATTTATTAACAAACGCAATTACCTATTCACCAGAAAACACGTCTGTTCATTTATCTCTTCATGAAAGCGATACCCATGGCATCATTGTTATTCGTGATGAAGGAATAGGGATGGACAAAAAAGAGATTCCACGAATCTTTGAACGCTTTTACCGTATTGACCGTGCGAGAAGTCGAAATTCAGGCGGTACTGGTCTTGGCCTAGCGATAGTAAAGCATTTAATTGACGCACATAATGGACGGATTTTTGTAGAAAGTGAGCCTGGAATAGGTACACAATTTAAATTACTAATTCCTAAAAAACAAACAACTTAACATGTTCTTTACAAGTTCTTCATAGTAGGTTCATAGTGCTTTGTTAAGCTACTAATGAAACCCCCTTATACCGCATTTGGCAGAAAAAAGAGTTCTCTATGAGGACTCTTTTTTCTTGTTCTGTTGTTTCTGATGAGTTGACCTAAAAGTCATGAAATATGATTAAGGGGAGTTCCTTTTTGATATTTAGTAGATATTGATTTCCGTTGCAGTAGGACGCTTTCCGCGGGGCGGGCGGTGGGCCTCCTCGGTCGCTACGCGATCTGCGGGGTCTCACCTGTCCCGCTGATCCCGCTGGAAAGATATTGGACGAACTGTCATTCGTCCAATATCTTTGCGACGAGTAACCGCAGGAGCAGATGATTTCCCGCCGACTTTCACTTCAATCAAACTTAAGTTCTCCACTTATTTTATATTAGGGACTTTTTAAACAAGCCCACTTTCCTTTTTTTGTTTCTGATGGGCTGTTAAGAATTCTCTGAAATCAAAGTTGTTGAAACTTATCCGCTATTATAAACGTAGAAACATTTAGAGAATAGAAAAGGGGTTACATATATGAGTATTAAAAGAATATTAACTATTACGTCTTTAGCGATAGTTGGAGTCTTTGCACTTATTGCTATTTTCACGTCGTGGTATACGGTAGACCAATCTGAACAAGCGGTCGTTATTACATTTGGTAAAGCAGAAGATCCCATTTTGGAATCCGGCTTGCATTTTAAACTGCCTTGGCCAATGCAAAAAGTAGAGATCTTATCGAAAGAAACATTTAGTTTGCAATTCGGATATAAACAATCGCCTGATGGTGAGATTGTGTCCTTTGATAATGAAACAAAAATGATTACTGGTGATGAAAATATTGTATTGACTGATTTGGTTGTTCAATGGAAAATATCGGATCCTAAAAAGTATTTATTTAATGCAGAAGCTCCACAAACCATATTGCATGATGCTACTTCTGCTTCTATCCGCTCCATTATTGGCAGTTCCTTAATAGATGAAGCTTTGACTTCTGGAAAAGCGGATATTGAAGCGCAAACTAGAGACTTACTAGCTTCACTCATTGAGAAATATGATATTGGAATCTCAATCTTAGGTGTTAAACTGCAAGACGTAGAATTACCGAATGCAGAAGTTCGATCAGCGTTTACGGCAGTTACAGATGCACGTGAAACGAAAAATACGAAAACAAATGAAGCAGAAAAATATAAAAACCAACGTGAAAGTGAAGCGATTGGTGAAATCTCAGCAATTGATTCCCGTGCTGAAGGTCAGCGAACAGCACGAATCGAACAAGCACAAGGTGAAGTTGCCGTGTTTGATAAACTTTATGCAGAGTACAAAAGCAATCAAGAAATCACTAGACAACGACTTGTCATTGAAACACTAGAATCCGTTTTACCTAATGCCCAAATTTACATCATGAATGATTCAGGTGAAACGGTGAAGTATTTACCTTTACAACAACCTACACAAGCACCACCTGTCACGACTGAGAAAGGGGATGGAAACTGATGGATCAGAACAACCAAAACAATCAAAGTCCATTCCAAAGCCTAGAACAAAGGTTTAATGCTCAGTTCAAAAAAACCAATAAAGTTCCTAAAACGAGAGAACCATTAAATCTCAAGAAACACGTAAAAACAATTATTGCCTTTACGATTATCTTTGCTGCACTCATCATTTTATTAGCGAATGTATATGTAGTTAAAGAAAATGAATATAGAGTCGTGCGACAATTTGGAGAAGTTGTTGAAATTCGATTTGAACCTGGTATTTTCATGAAAATCCCATTTGTTCAAAGTGTTTCAACATTGCCCAAATATCAAATGACATATAACGTGTCTGAAGCTGAGATCAATACGAAAGATAAAAAGCGTATTATCATCGACAATTATGCTGTATGGCGTATTACAAATCCAATAGATATGATCACCAATGCAGGTACTCAAATTGGTGCGGAAACCCGGATGGAAGAGTTTATTTATTCAGTCGTTCGAACGGAGCTTGGTCAACTTGAATATGATGAAATTATAAATGATGAAAATACATCAAGAGGTAGTTTAAACGATCGAGTTACGGCTCGAGTGAATGAATTATTGAAAGCTGACAATTATGGAATTGAAGTAATCGATGTACGAATGAAACGAACAGATCTACCTCCAGAAAATGAGCAATCTGTATATACGCGTATGATTTCAGAGCGTCAATCCATTGCACAAAAGTATTTATCTGAAGGTGACGCAGATAAACGTACAATCGAAGCTTCGACAGATCGTAAAGTTCAAGAAATGGTCGCAATCGCTCAAAAAGAAGCATCGATTATTATGGCTGATGGAGAATCGGAGGCTGCAAAAATTTATAACAAATCGTTTTCAAAAGATCCAGAGTTCTACGCACTTTATCGAACACTAGAATCTTATAAGAAAACAATTGGTGAAGATACGATGATTATCCTACCATCAGACTCACCTTACGCAAAAATTCTATCAGGCTATTTAGAATAGCGAACTGAAAGAGAGCATCTCATATGAGGTGCTTCTTTTATTAAGCCTATAAGTGAAGAACAAACTAATGTACGTTAAACAACACCATAATTTAAAGTAGCGTGTAAAAAAAGCGGGAATCCGCTCCCTTTCCGCGGACGAACAGGCAAACCTCCTCACTCGTTCCTCGCTGCGGGGTCTTGCCAGCCCGTTATTCCGCAGGAGTTGAGCCGATTCCCTTAGTATTTAGTCACATTGAAATGAGCCACAAGGATGGTTATGTAAATTAAGGCTGATTTTATATGAAGTTGCAAGAGTACATTTGCGCTAGGCTTATGCAGAACATACGGTAGAAGAAAATGTACTAAAAACAACATTTTAATTTAAGGCCCTATTCTTACAAATAGCATTACGCTTCATCTTTTGGTTAAAGTCCTTATTTTGGAGCGATTCCAACTTGAAGCGAGATTTTTCCAACTTGGAGCCCGAAAATTACAACTTGGCCCCCATATTTTCCAACTTGAACCTCAAATATTCCAACTGAGCGATCGCTCACCTCAAATTAACCCCGTTAAGCAAGATGTTTTCTGCATGTGGTGTATAACTCGCCCGATTCCATCTAGCCTCAACTCTAAGAAGTTAGTTATATCAAGGGACGTCATTTTCATTTCATCTGCCTTACATGGTAATATGAAGGGAGATAACGATTTTTATGCGTAGAGGAGTGGAAAAGTATTGAGCAAAAATAAAGTTTTATTACTAGATGGGAATAGCTTAGCGTATCGAGCATTTTTCGCACTTCCATTACTAACGAATGAACACGGAATACATACCAATTCTGTTTATGGGTTTACCATGATGCTACAAAAAATATTAGACGAAGAACAACCAAGTCATATGCTAGTGGCATTTGATGCTGGAAAAACTACGTTCAGACACACGACATTTGGCGAGTACAAAGGTGGACGTCAAAAAACCCCACCCGAGCTTTCTGAGCAATTCCCATATTTACGTAAGCTACTAACAGCTTATCAAATCCCTCAATATGAGCTGTCGATGTACGAAGCTGATGATATTATTGGAACGCTTAGTAAACAGGCTGAAGCAAAGGGAGAAGAAGTAATCATTGTCTCAGGTGATAAGGATTTAACTCAACTTTCTTCAGATACAACAACCGTTTACATTACGCGAAAAGGCATCACTGATATGGAGAAATATACACCAGCTCATATCCAAGAGAAATATGGCATAACACCTAATCAAATTATTGATATGAAAGGTTTGATGGGTGATTCTTCAGATAATATTCCAGGTGTCCCTGGAGTGGGAGAAAAAACTGCACTGAAACTTTTAATTGAACATCACTCAGTTGATGGCGTTTACAAAGGAATTGCTCAGCTTAAAGGTAAGCTTAAAGAGAAGCTTGAAGCCAATGAAGAACAAGCGAAAATGAGTAAAGTACTAGCAACCATCGAAACAGAGGCTCCAATTACAATCGGTCTCGACGATTTATCATATAAAGGACCGGACATGGATCAGGTGATTAAAATTTGGCAAGAGTTGGCTTTCAAGTCGTTACTCGAAAAAACAACATATGCTCAAGTAGAAGAAGCAAAGGCTGACATAACATTTACGCAGTTAACCGAGATAACGGATGAGCATTTGTCTGATGAAATGGCCGTTCATTTAGAACTTTATGATGAACAATATCACACTGCCGATATGTTAGGGATTGCCCTTGTTGATGACAAACATGCTTACTTCATTAAGGTCGAGAATGCGTTTGCTTCAGAATCATTCCGCACATGGCTAGCCGATGATAGCAAGAAGAAAAGATTAGTTGATTCAAAAGCATCTCTTGCAGCCTTTCATCGTAACGATGTCTTGCTCGATGGAGTTGAATTCGATTTTGTCTTAGCTGCTTATATTGTCAATCCAGCAATTACGTCTGACGATGTCGCAGTATTATCTCGCGAATTCGGCTACGGCGATGTGTTCACTAATGAACAAGTGTATGGAAAAGGCGCAAAAAAATCAGTTCCTTCAGATGCAGAGCTAGGAGAACATGTTGTTAGAAAAGCAATGGCCGTGTGGAATTTGCGTGCAATAATGGATCAAAAATTAAAAGACAATGAACAATATGAACTTTATCAAGACTTAGAGTTACCTTTGGCAACCATTCTTGGGAAAATGGAGTCTGATGGTGTAAATGTGGATCGTCAAACACTTCTCGACATTGGAGAAGATTTAGCTGGAAAGTTAACGGAGATAGAACAAACGATTTACAATGCAGCTGGAGAAACATTTAATATTAATTCACCAAAACAACTAGGTGTGATTCTATTCGAAAAACTAGGACTTCCAGCGTTGAAAAAAACGAAAACAGGATATTCGACTGCAGCTGACGTGCTAGAAAAATTAGAAGGTAAACACGAAGTGATCTCACATATTCTGTTGTTCCGTCAATTAGGGAAGTTACAGTCTACGTATATCGAAGGATTATTGAAAGAAATTCACAAAGATGATGGCAAGATTCATACAAGATACCAACAAGCGCTCACACAAACAGGGCGTTTGAGTTCCACGAATCCAAACTTACAAAATATTCCTGTAAGACTAGAAGAAGGTCGCAAAATTCGTAAAGCATTTGTTCCTTCACAACCTGGTTGGGTTTTATTTGCTGCAGATTATTCTCAAATCGAGTTACGTGTGTTAGCGCATATGTCCGATGATGAAGAGTTAATCTCTGCTTTCCGCAATGACTTAGATATCCATACGAAAACGGCAATGGATGTATTTCATGTAGAAGCGGATGCCGTAACGTCTGATATGCGTCGTGCTGCTAAGGCTGTAAACTTTGGAATTGTTTATGGAATCAGTGATTATGGGTTGTCCCAAAACCTATCGATAACACGTAAAGAAGCGGCTGAATTTATTGATCGATATTTAAAGAGCTTCCCAGGTGTTAAACAATATATGGATGATATCGTTCATGATGCTAAAAAATCAGGTTTTGTTACGACGATTTTAAACAGAAGAAGATACTTGCCTGATATTACTAGTTCAAACTTTAATTTACGTGGCTTTGCTGAACGAACTGCAATGAATACACCCATTCAAGGGAGTGCAGCAGACATTATCAAAAAAGCTATGATTGATATGGCTGCTCGTTTAGAAAAGGAAAATTTACAAGCAACGATGCTTCTACAAGTACATGATGAATTGATATTTGAAGCACCGCCAGAAGAAATTGCGATATTAGAAAAAATCGTACCTGAAGTAATGGAACATGCGATTGAATTAAAAGTTCCACTCAAAGTTGATTATGCATATGGACCAACTTGGTACGATACGAAGTAAGGGGGCCGAAAAATGCCTGAATTACCAGAGGTAGAGGGAGTCGTAAACTCCCTTAAGCCTGTTGCTACTGGAAAGACCATTGAAGAAGTTACTCTTTCAACTGTCTTAGAAGTGTCCCGTAAGGCGGGGAAGCAAGCAATTATCAAAGGAAGCGAGCTCACTCATTTTAAACAAGAACTAGTTGATGCCAAAATCATTCAAATCGTAAGAAGATCAAAGTATATCTATTTTCATTTAGAAAAAAACCACAAGAATCTGTTATTAGTGAATCATCTTGGAATGACTGGTGCGTGGTTCTACGTTCACGAAACACATGAAATTACAGAAGAGAAATTCAGAAAACACATCCATGTGATATTTAGACTAAATGATGGTATGTTGTTGGTTTATGCGGATATTCGCAGATTCGGCGAAATGCGTTTACTAGAATCAGAAGAACAATTCCCTCCATTATTACTAATGGCTCCTGAACCGTTTGATGAATCGGCACGAGACCATTTTCTTGATATGTCTAAGCTTGTGAAATATCAGAATAAGTCCATTAAAGAAGTCATTATGGATGGTCAAGTTATTTCTGGATGCGGCAATATCTATGCAACAGAAGCATTATTTCGTATGAACATTCATCCAGCAAGGAAAGTAAACCGTATTAGTCAAAAAAGACTTAGCGAACTTTTTCACACGGTAGTCGTTGTATTAAATGAAAGTATTTTAGTTGGTGGCAGCTCCATCTCGGATTATCGCAACATCAATGGTGAAGCTGGAGGTATGCAACATAGATTACAAATGTATGGGAAGAAACAATGTCCACATTGCTTAATCCCTACAAAACAACGTGTGCTAGGAGGACGAAACTCTTGGTACTGTCCTTCATGTCAACGATAAGAGGATGAACATATGATGATTATAGGATTAACTGGAAGTATTGCGAGTGGTAAAAGCACGATTTCTGCCATGTTAAAAGAAAAAGGATATCCGATAATCGATGCTGACTTAGTTGCTCGATTAGTCGTAGAACCAGGCACATCAAATTTGCAAGAAATAGAACGTCAATTTGGAGCTTCTGTAATAAATGAGGATGGCACATTAAATCGTGATGCATTGGGTAAACGGATTTTTAATGATCCGGCAAAAAGGAAACAATTAAACGACTTGATGCATCCAGCCATTCGAAGCGAAATGTTGCGTCAGCGAGATGAACTTTTTAAGAGCGGTCATAAGACCTTGATTATGGATATTCCTTTGCTCTTTGAGAGTAGACTGCAACATTTCGTTGATAAAATATTAGTAGTGTCTGTAACCGAAGAGATGCAATTGGAACGATTAATGAATCGTAATTCGCTGTCAAAAGAAGAAGCAACATCAAGAATCCATTCCCAATTACCAGTTTCCGAAAAAGAAAAAGGTGCAGATGCGGTCATCTATAATAACGGGACGATTGCACAATCACAGCAACAATTAGAGCGTATATTAGTTGAGTGGGACATTTAACGTCCCACTTTCTGAATAATAGAACATTTCTATATTGCTAACTTTGGGTTTATCTTAATTTGAAATGTGTTATACTAATAACAGGATAAAGACTAACAGTAGAACATACTTGTAGGGGGATTTTTGATGCCAGCTTCTATCGCAATTAATGGTTTTGGCCGCATAGGTCGTATGGTTTTTCGTCAGGCTATTCTTCAAAATGATATAAATGTTGTAGCAATTAATGCAACATATCCACCAGAAACGTTAGCACATATGATTAAGTATGACACAAACCACGGAACATTTTCCGCTGACATAATCGTTGAAGAAAATGCATTAATAGTAAATGGAAAACGAGTTCAATTGGTAGCCGATCGTGATCCTTTAAAGTTGCCTTGGAAAGAAATGAACATCGATATTGTTATAGAAGCAACTGGTAAATTTAATGAGCGTGAAAGAGCTGCATTGCATCTTCAAGCAGGAGCGAAAAAAGTCATTTTAACTGCACCTGGAAAAAATGAAGATGTCACGATTGTTATGGGTGTTAATGAAGATCAATTGAATATTGAGAAACATGATGTTATCTCTAATGCTAGCTGTACTACAAATTGTTTAGCTCCTGTTGCTAAAGTATTAAATGATACATTTGGTATTGAAAATGGGCTTATGACAACTGTTCATGCATATACGAATGACCAAATGAATCTTGATAACCCACATAAAGATTTACGTCGAGCTCGAGCTTGTGCACAATCGATTATACCTACTTCTACGGGTGCCGCGAAAGCGCTATCATTAGTGTTGCCAGAGCTAAAAGGAAAACTTCATGGTCTATCACTCCGTGTACCTACACCTAATGTGTCACTTGTTGATTTAGTAGTAGATTTAAAAACGGATGTAACTGTAGAAGAAGTAAACGCTGCGTTTATTGAAGCTTCTAAAGGGTCTATGAAAGGTATCCTTGGATTTACAACTGAACCACTTGTATCCATTGATTTTAATTCTGATCCTCACTCAGCAATCGTGGATGGATTAACAACAATGGTTATTGGATCACGTAAAGTTAAAGTACTTGCTTGGTATGATAATGAATGGGGTTACTCAGCTCGAGTAATTGATTTAACGAAAAAAGTTGGAGCAGCTCTAAAAGATAGAGTGATCGTATAAAACAAAAATCCTTCCTGCTTTTAATTTAGCAGGAAGGATTTTTTTCTTAATCTATTGCATTGTAGTTGAATACATCATATAATGTGATTCGTGTACTTTAAATATACACTGACTACTTAAAGGGTTAGGACCTCTCTGGACTAACTTTCCCCCGTGGTAGTTGACTTTGATGATTCAAAAATAACCTTATCAAAGGGGGAAACAAACCATGGAAACAATGGAGACAATGGGTCGTCATGTTATCGCAGAACTATGGGATTGCGAATTTGACAAAATTAACGATGTGAATTTCATTGAACGTACATTTGTTGAAGCAGCACTTAAATCAGGAGCAGAAGTACGTGAAGTAGCATTCCACAAATTTGCACCACAAGGTGTAAGTGGAGTCGTGATTATTTCAGAATCACACTTAACGATTCACAGCTTCCCAGAACACGGTTACGCAAGTATTGATGTATATACATGTGGCGATTTAGATCCAACTATTGCCGCTAAATATATTGCTGATGCACTTGGATCACAAACTCGTGAAATGACAGAAATTCCACGCGGTATGGGTCCGGTTAAAGCGAGCAAACCTCTCGTAACAGCACATGCATAACACATAAACTGTTAAATGAGTAAGCAGAGGAAGAAATTCCTCTGCTTTTTCGATTTTTATGAATAATATTTGATATAATAAGAACATTAGACGAATGCCGAAACTCAGGAGATTAAAATATGAGATGTCCAACTTGCCAATATAACGGAACACGAGTCGTGGATTCAAGACCGGTTGACGACAATAAAGCAATACGCAGAAGAAGAGAATGTGAAGATTGTGGGTTTCGCTTTACTACATTTGAAAAAGTAGAAGAAATGCCACTAATTTTAGTCAAAAAAGATGGGTCACGAGAAGAGTTTAGCCATGAAAAAGTATTGCGGGGTCTTATTCGTGCATGTGAAAAGCGTCCGGTATCCCTCGATATGCTTGAAGGTGTCGTTTTCTCTATTGAAAAAGAGTTACGTCGAATAGGAAACTCGGAAGTGAAGTCTGAAGAAGTCGGCGAAATGGTCATGGATCGTTTAGCGAAAATTGATGAAGTGGCCTATGTGCGTTTTGCATCTGTTTACCGTCAATTTAAAGACATTAATGTGTTTATTGACGAACTAAAAGACTTATTAAAGAAAAATCCGGAAAACAAGTAGAAAGGAACAGGAGGAGGATGTTGTATGCAACTTTTATTTAAAGAACTTCAACCAGTAGATAGCTTCATCATCCAAATGCCTTATCCACTTGCTGATACCGATCGTCAACTCGTCACAATGTTGTACAAGCCAATCATTGGCTCTGATGCAATGAGTCTATACTGCACGTTATGGGCAGAGTCAGAGAGTCCTATTACGGAGCAATTATCACATTATTATTTAATGGATGTTTTGAACATGTCATTAAAAAAAATATTTGATGCACGAGTTGCTCTCGAAGCGATTGGTTTAATGAAGACATGGAAAAAAGATGATCAAGATAAACGCATGTTTATTTATGAAGTAGTGGCACCCCTTGATGCTGCATCGTTTTTCAGTGAGCCGATTTTGGCTACGTCCCTATATAGCGTCATTCATGAAAAAGCCTATATCCGTGTAAGAGAAAGATTTGTGAAAAAACAAGCTCAACAAAGTGGCTATGAAAACGTCTCAAGGGATTTACAAGACGTCTTTAAAAGTAATCATGATTATACGAAACTTGGACATGTATTCGATCCAGATCAAATGGAACAACCAAGTCGACCGAATAAATTCCCATTCTATTCAATGGATTTTGATTTCGATCTATTAAAATCTGGATTGTCAGAAGTAATGATTCCTTCAAGTGTTCTAACTTTACCTGTAAAAGAATTAATTGCGAAAGTGGCTTTTTTGTATTCATTAAATGCGATTGATATGCAAAAGGTATTAATGATGGCAATAGATGACCAAAACCGTGTGACCGAAGAACGATTGAAAAAAACGGCTGCTGATTACTACAAACTATCAATTTCTTCTAAGCCACCAAGACTTACTCAAAAACTACCACAACAAACTAAAGTCGAAACACAAAATTTGGTGCTCTCAAAAGATCAATCTTTAATAAAATATTTAGAAGAGACACCACCGTTAGAAGTGTTGCGTGATCTATCTAATGGTAAAGAACCGATGCCAGTTGAAGTGGACTTAGCTAACGAACTGATATTTAAATATAGTTTTCCACCTGCAGTTGTCAACGTTTTATTGCAATTCGTATTAATTCGAGCCAAAATGAAATTAAATAAGAATTACGTGCATAAAATTGCAGCTCATTGGCAGCGTGAAAACATTCAAACCGCTGAACAAGCCATTGAGATATCCAGGAAAGAACATGATCAATATTTGGATTGGCAAAATTCAGCGAAGACAGCAACAACAACACCTTACAAACGTAAAAATGTGCGTGATGAGAAAGTGCCTGAGTGGTTTTACAAAGCGAAAGAATCTCGATCAACTAAACAATCAGTTGAGAATGAAGTAACCGAAGATTGGGAAACCAAAAAACAACAGTTGCTTGAGAAACTCGGTGTAACAGAGGGGCAGGCGAAAACTAGTGGAACCAATAAGTGAAACATTAAAGCGAGTCGTAAATGCAGATGCATTTACGGAGCGATATGAAAAAATGAAATCTGAGATTCTTGAAAACGATGGAGTTCAAGCATTTTTAGCTGCAAATGGAGATATTGTAAACAAAGCGATTGTAGACCGCGGTCTCGGGAAATTATACGAGTATACAACTCAAAATCATGATTGTGAAACATGTGAAAACGTTGCGAACTGCGAGAACATCATGAAAGGCTATGTGCCGCAATTAACAATGATTCGTGGATTAATTGATCTTGATTATTCAAGATGTCGTCAAAAGATTGTTGAGGACGAACGTCGTGAAGTATCTGCGATGATTTCGAGCATGCACATGCCAAAAGATGTTTTGAAAGCAAGACTTGCAACGGTTACTTATGATCACAATACACGTGTTAATCTTGGAACTGCTGCCAACACTTTTATGGAAGAACTTAAATCGACAGGCCAATTACCTTCAAAAGGTTTTTATATTTATGGGGAGTTCGGTGTCGGCAAGTCCTATGTATTGGGTGCACTTGCAAATGAACTTGCTGAACAAAAAATCAAAACAGTTCTGGTTTATGTTCCAGAATTTTTACGCGAAATGAAACACGCTATCCAAGATCAATCGCTTCAAGAAAAAGTAGATTATGTGAAAAAAGCTCCTGTGCTTATGCTCGATGACTTAGGAGCAGAAACATTATCAACTTGGACTCGAGATGAGATTTTAGGGACCGTATTGCATTACCGAATGGCAGAAAACTTGCCTACATTTATCACTTCGAATTTCGACTACGATGGATTAGAAGAACACTTAGCTTATTCAAGTAAAGGGGAGCGAGAGCTTGTAAAAGCTGCTCGTATTATGGAACGAATCCGTTCGATAACCATTCCCATGCGCTTAAGCGGGAAAAACAGAAGAGATGGCTAACGTCATAAAATAAGTAATAATTTGTGCTACCAGACAACTAGTGTCTGGTAGTTTTTTTTATAGAAGAAAGTATGTTTTTATGGGGACAAATGGGTGAAAGGGAATAACAGTATTCTGAAAAGGAATAACGTGTTGCTGAATGGGAATAAATCCGTCGTGAACGGGAATAAATACCGAGTGAATAGGATTAACACAAAATGAAGAGGAATAAAATTGGTAAAGAATCAAGCTTGTTCATTTTTTTTTAGAAATCGATCGTAAAAACTATTATTTTTTCCGAATAGTACGACTATGAGTATTTTAGACAAGAATTGTTGACAATTCTCATAAGCCATTTATAATTGAGATTGAGAATCGTTTTCAATAGCGATTAACTACATATTAAGGGAGAGACATCCAGTGAAAAAAGCATTATACCTAGTTTTAGCATTTGCTTTACTTGTTTTAACAGCATGTGGTAACGATACAAAATCTCCAGCGAAGAAAGAAACAACTGAAACAACTGAAACAAACGAAAGCAAAGAAGTAAACCTATATACAGCTCGTCATTATGATGTTGACGATGAACTTTATGCGAAATTTGAAGAAGAAACAGGTATTAAAGTTAATGTGATTAAAGGTGAAGCTGATGAATTACTTGAGCGTATTAAACGTGAAGGCGATGCAACTGAAGCGGATTTATTCCTTACAGCTGATGCTGGACGTTTATACCGTGCTAAAGATGAAGGTTTATTGCAAGCAGTTAAAAGTGATACATTAGACGAACAAATTCCAGCTAACTTCCAAGATAAAGACCAAATGTGGTACGGATTAACTAAGCGTGCTCGTGTCATTATTTACAATAAGGAAAAAGTAAAACCTGAAGAGTTATCAACGTATGAAGCATTAACAGAAGATCAGTGGAAAGGCCGTGTCTTGATTCGTGGGTCTGAAAACGTGTATAATCAATCCTTGTTGGCTTCTTTCATTGAAATTAATGGAGAAGACAAAGCTAAAGAGTGGGCTGCAGGTCTTGTATCAAACTTTGCACGTGATCCTGAAGGTGGAGACAGAGACCAAGCAAAAGCGATTGCTGCTGGTGTTGGTGACGTAGCAATCATGAATACGTATTACTTTGGTCAAATGTTGAATTCCGAAGATGCGGAAGAAGTTAAAGTGGCTGAGGGTCTAGGTATATTCTTCCCTAACCAAGATACAACAGGCACACATGTGAATGTAAGTGGAGCTGGAGTTGTAAAGACTTCTAAAAACAAAGACAATGCAGTTAAACTTCTTGAGTTCTTATCTGCTCCAGAAGCTCAAGGTACATTTGCAGAAGCAAACTATGAATACCCAGTGAATGAATCAGTTGAAGCAACTGAATTACTTAAATCATGGGGCGAATTTAAAGAACAAGATATTTCATTATCGGTTCTTGGTGATAACAATGCAAAATCAATTTTAATATTTAATGAAGTTGGTTGGAAATAATTAAATCAAATAGCCCTTGTTACGAATTTTCGTAACAGGGGATTTCTTGGGATTAGAAGAGGTGTTTGGAACGTGCAAAGAAGACTAGCAAATGTTAATGCGTGGACGGTATCAGCTGCAATCATTATGATTCTATTATTTTTGCCGAACATAACGATCGTAATGGGTATTTTTTCACCAGCAAATGAAAACTGGGCACATATGAAAGAATTTGTCCTAGGGTCTTTTATACGTACATCTCTTATTCTAATTAGTGCAACAGCTATATTAACAATTTCGATTGGATTAAGTTTAGCTTGGCTTATTGCTCAATATCAATTTCCTTTACGCGGATTCTTAAAATGGGCACTAATCTTGCCTTTATCCATTCCGCCGTTTATTGGAGCTTATACCTATCATGGTATCGTGAATTATACGGGAGTTATTCAAACAACACTTCGTGAAAAATTTGATATGGCTTTGAATCCATCCCATTTTGATATTATGAATTTGCCTGGTGCCATATTTATTTATACGATGTTTTTATATCCATATGTTTATACAATTACACGTATCTTCTTATCACAACAATCAGCATCACTTATTGAAAGTGCGCGCATGTTGGGGAAAGGTCCGTGGCGTACATTTTTCCAAGTTGTTATTCCCATTTCCAGAGTTTCTATTATTGGTGGTGCAAGTTTAGTTGTCCTAGAAGTGCTAAATGATTACGGTGTCGTGAAATATTTCGGCATTCAAACATTTACAACCGCGATTTTTCAAACATGGTTTGGATTAGGCGATATCGAATCATCAATTAAACTTGCCGCATCCCTAATGGGGTTTGTTATTTTTATCTTAATAATCGAAAAAGTTTTACGTGGAAGACGTCAATATAGCTACTCCACAACAAAAGTGCGACCACTGCCGCTCATTCAATTAAAAGGTTGGAAAGCAGGGCTAGCAACTACTTATGGATTGGTCATCTTGAGCTTAGGTTTCTTTATTCCGATAGCTCAACTGATTGATTGGATGATTTTAACATTTGGTACTATCCCTATGGGTGAATTTTTAACCTATGTGAAAAATTCAGTTTTAGTCGCTGGTGTAAGTGCAACAGCCATTATTATTTTCGCGTTAATGGTTGGAAACTTTAGTCGCCTTGTTCAAGGGAAGGTGGCCAAATTATTGCCCAAGTTGTCCATTCTCGGTTATTCTATACCAGGAGCGGTAATTGCTGTGGCTGTTGTCACTGCATTCATTGCGTTGGATCGTTTTTTAGTACCGTTATATCAATTAATCGGTATTACAACCACACTGGTATTAAGTGTGAGTTTAGTGATGTTAATTTCTGCGTATATAATTAGGTTCTTTGCAATAGGTTATAATTCCATAGAATCTGGATACGATAAAATTGGAACAGACTTCCGAGACGCTTCGAGACTATTAGGAGTCGGTGTGACAAAAACATTTTTCAAAGTTGATGTTCCCATGCTAAAAGGCGCGATTATTAGCGGGTTTATATTAGTATTTATTGATATCTTAAAAGAAATTCCATTAACTTTAATATTACGTCCATTTAATTTTGATACGCTTTCTACAAAAGCATTCCAATATGCAAGTGATGAAAAAATTATGGAAGCCTCACAAGCTTCGTTATTAATTGTCGGTATTAGTGCCCTTGCCATTGTTGTTTTCTATAAGTTTCTTGAAAAGGAGCCGGATTGACATGTTTATCACCATACAAAATGTTTGTTTCTCATATCCAAATACACAAAAAGCAGCACTTGACCAGTTTTCAATGAATATTGAAAAAGGGGAAGTGATTTCAATATTAGGTAGAAGTGGTAGCGGGAAAAGCACGATTTTACGCCTTCTTGCTGGACTTGAAAAACCAACACAAGGTTCCTTGACTATACAAGATGAAGTGATATTTGATGGTAATACATTTTTACAACCAGAAAAACGAGGTATTGGCATGGTATTTCAGGACTATGCATTATTCCCACACATGACGGTTGGTGAAAATATCTTATTTGGTTTATTCCAATTGAAAAAAGCGGAAAAGAAAAAACGTCTTGCAGAAGTTCTTGAATTGGTCGAACTTCAAGAGTATGAAAAACGCTATCCCCATCAGCTTAGTGGTGGTCAGCAGCAACGGGTCGCTATAGCGCGTGCCATTGCGCCGAATCCACATTTAATTTTGCTTGATGAACCATTTAGTAATTTGGATGCCGAACTACAAGTGAAAATTCGCAAAGATTTGCGTGAAATATTAAAGAAAGCCAACATTACTTCGATATTCGTTACTCATGATGAAAATGATGCCCATGCTTTGGCAGATCGGATTGTTAAATTGAAGGATGGTTGCATTGACTTAATAGGTCGTCCTTGTGACTTGATTGGTACTCATCCACATCCGGTGCCTCAAATTACTCCCATTATTGAAGAACGGGAATTAATGTCTGTTTAATTTCAATTTTCTGTTGCATTTCATTTCATGCAAGAGTAGAATGTCAACATACGAATAATGAAATGCCAAGAAGAGGACAACAATTGTCTGTACGACTTTCTAGAGAAAGAGGCCATGGCTGGAAGCTTCTTAAGTACGATAGTCTTTTTACCACCTCGGAGCAGCAACAGTGAACGAATGAATGTAACTGTTGACGGTAACGGCCCGTTAGCCGGCTCAAAGCTTCATCTTTTTAGTCATGTGACTATCGAGAAGGAAGAAGGGTGGAACCACGAACTCAAACCTCGTCCCTTTCATAGGACGGGGTTTTTTTGCGTTCAAATTTTTAAAAATGGTAAAAATGATGTTCAAAAATTTTTGAACTACATCTAAAAAAGGGAGTGTTCAACATGTCAGAGACAATTCAACTGAAGTTTCCAGATGGTGCAATAAAGGAGTTTCCTAAAGGAACAACAACAGAAGACGTAGCAGCATCAATCAGTCCAGGACTTCGTAAAAAAGCATTGGCTGGTAAACTAGATAATCAGCTTGTCGACTTAAAAGCTCCACTTAACCAAGATGGAGAAATTGCCATTATTATGCCTGGATCAGACGAAGCATTAGAAGTGTTGCGTCACAGTACAGCTCATTTATTAGCACAAGCGGTTAAGCGCATATTTAAAGATGTGAAATTAGGTGTTGGTCCAGTTATAGAAAATGGATTCTACTATGACATTGATTCACCTGTAGCAATTACAAAAGAAGACTTACTAGTTATTGAAAAAGAAATGAAAAAAATTATCAACGAAAACATTGATATTGTCCGTCATAATGTTTCTCGCTCTGAAGCATTTGAGAAGTTTAAAGAAGATGAATATAAAGTTGAGTTATTAGAAGCAATTGCTGAGGATGACCAAGTATCGATTTATGAACAAAGTGAATTTTTCGATTTATGTCGGGGAGTACATGTGCCATCAACAGGGAAATTAAAAGAATTTAAATTATTGAGTATTGCTGGTGCTTACTGGCGCGGTAATAGCGACAATAAAATGTTGCAACGTATTTACGGTACTGCATTCTTCACTAAAGAAGATCTTGCAGCGCATTTACAAATGCTTGAAGAAGCAAAAGAACGTGATCATCGTAAAATCGGTAAAGAACTTAATTTATTCATGAACTCACAAAAAGTAGGTCAAGGCCTTCCGATGTGGTTGCCAAAAGGCGCAACAATTCGTCGTATCATCGAACGCTATATCGTAGATAAAGAAGTAAAGCTTGGTTATGACCATGTCTACACTCCAATCATGGGCAGTGTCGATTTGTATAAAACTAGCGGTCACTGGGATCACTATCAAGACGATATGTTCCCGGTAATGAGCATGGATAATGAAGATTTGGTTTTACGACCAATGAACTGTCCACATCATATGATGATTTTCAAAAATGGTATCCATTCATACCGCAACATGCCGATGCGTATTGCGGAGCTTGGTACAATGCACCGTTATGAAATGTCTGGAGCATTATCTGGTCTTCAACGAGTACGTGGAATGACATTGAACGATGCTCACATTTTCGTTCGTCCGGATCAAATTAAAGACGAGTTTAAACGAGTGGTTCAATTAGTTATTGATGTATATAAAGACTTCGACATTAACGATTATTCATACCGTTTGTCTTATCGCGATCCAGAAGATAAAGAAAAGTATTTTGATGATGACGATATGTGGAATAGAGCACAAAGTATGCTTAAAGAAGCTATGGATGAGCTTGGACTAGATTACTACGAAGCAGATGGTGAAGCGGCGTTCTACGGCCCAAAACTGGATGTCATGGTCAAAACGGCAATTGGGAAAGAAGAAACACTATCAACTGTACAACTTGATTTCTTGTTGCCGGAACGCTTTGATCTATCCTACATCGGCGAAGATGGCAAACAACATCGTCCAGTAGTTATCCACCGTGGGGTCGTATCGACAATGGAGCGTTTTGTAGCCTTCTTAATTGAAGAATACAAAGGAGCATTCCCAACTTGGTTAGCGCCTGTTCAAGTACAAGTGATTCCTGTTTCAAACGAAGTACATTTTGATTATGCAAAAGGCGTTATTGAAAAACTACAAGCTGCAGGCTTACGTATCGATATGGATGACCGCGAAGAGAAACTAGGTTATAAAATTCGAGAAGCACAAATGCAAAAAATTCCGTACATGCTGGTAATCGGAGACAAAGAAATGGAAAGCGGTTTTGTCAATGTCCGTAAATACGGGGAACAAAACTCTGAAAGCATTCCATTTGATGAGTTCTTATCACGCCTTCAACAAGAAATTAACTAATAGTGGTTGACAGGTTCATATAGACATGATAAAGTTATTAAGGTTAATGAATACAAAGTTTGTGGTATAAGTAGAGGCTGCCCGCTTCTCACCTGATTGACACTAAAAGTTGTTGACAGGTCGACACACGATTAAACGTAACGTACAGTGTTGTACTTGCATATATCGGCGGGCGGACATTTACTTATGTGAATGTCCGCTCGTTTTTTTTATTGGTCGGAACGGCGTAACCGATTTATTGGAGTCTTCAATAAACGATATGCCCAAACCATGTATTCGCGACACTATCTGGAGGTGGATTACTATTAGCAAAGACATGTATGTAAACGATGGTATTCGCGCACGTGAACTTCGAATTATCGACCAAAATGGTGAACAATTAGGAGTAAAAACACGTTTCGAAGCGCTTGAAATTGCCGCTAACGTTAATTTGGATCTTGTCCTTGTGGCCCCTCAAGCCAAGCCACCAGTTGCTCGTATCATGGACTATGGTAAATTCAAGTTTGAGAATCAAAAGAAAGATCGTGAAACTCGTAAAAATCAAAAGATTATCGTATTGAAAGAGGTTCGCTTGAGCCCAACAATCGATGAGCATGATTTCCAAACGAAACTTCGTAATGCGATCAAGTTCCTTGAAAAAGGCGACAAAGTCAAAGCTTCTATTCGTTTTAAAGGTCGTGCAATTACGCACAAAGAGATCGGCCAACGCGTATTAGATCGCTTTGCAGAAGCTTGTACTGAGGTAGCCACGGTTGAACAAAAACCGAAAATGGAAGGCCGCAGCATGTTCTTGATTCTTCAACCGAAGAACGAGAAAAAGTAATATTGACGACAGTTTAGGAGGAATTCGACATGCCAAAAATGAAAACTCACCGCGGAGCAGCGAAGCGTTTCAAAAAGACTGGCTCTGGAAAAATAAGACGTGCAAGTGCATATCGCAGTCATTTATTCGCAAACAAGTCAACTAAAGCTAAACGTAAGTTACGTAAAGGTGGACTTGTATCAAAAGGTGACTACAAACGTATCAAATCATTAATCGCTTACATGAAATAATACTCGAAATTAAATGTTCGAAATAATAGCAGGAGGTAATTATTATGCCACGCGTAAAAAGCACACCGGTAACAAAAAGACGTCGTAATAAAGTTTTAAAATTAGCAAAAGGTTATTATGGCGCTAAAAAATTACTATACAAAGTAGCAAACCAAGCAGTTATGAAATCAGGTATGTATGCATACCGTGACCGTCGTAACAAAAAACGTAACTTCCGTAGATTATGGATTACTCGTATCAACGCGGCAGCACGTATGAATGGTCTTTCTTACAGCCGTTTAATGCATGGATTGAAATTAGCTGGTATCGAAGTTAACCGTAAAATGTTAGCTGAATTAGCTGTTTCAGATCCAGCATCATTCACTCAATTAGCAGATGCTGCTAAAAAATCAATGAACAACTAATTTCGAATACTTAAAAGGCTGATGGATAATCCATCGGTCTTTTTTTACGGATCATTTTGGCGTTAGCCGATTAATAAGAAGTATTTGCGCCTATCATGCCACAAGGGTGAGAATCGTGAGGCTCGCGCAAATGTACGATAAACCAAAATGTTGTTTAACTGAGCGATAGAATAAGAAAAAATGTTTTTTTGTTAGGGGAATTTAATATGATACATATCATTTTCATTGGATTTTTTGTTGTCATGTCAATCATAGCCTTCTTTACAATGGGTCATGACAAATCTGCAGCAAAAGCTAATAATCGCAGAGTACCTGAGCGTACATTATGGAAGCTCGCCATTTTTGGTGGAGGCGTCGGTGCATACCTTGGAATGATTATATTCCGTCATAAAACAAAACACATGTCATTTCGCATCGGTTTTACATTATTAGCTATTGCACATGTCGCTTTATTGATTTGGGCAACACCACTATTAGCAGATTTGTAAGATAAAGTGTC
>NZ_JBATUX010000081.1:0-2980 GCF_049671445.1 Paenisporosarcina sp.
CAAATACTTTTCCAGGTCCCGCAGTTGCGACAAGTGTTTTAAACACCTTTTCAACAGGTTGTTGAATTTTTTTCGCCACTGAAACACCATCGACTTGTCCGTCAGACACTTCATACTCAAATAAATCGTAAACGATTTTTTGTTGATCGAGTAAGCGCACTGCATTCGTTTTTGCTGGTTTAGCTGACTTTGCCATAGACATTTCCTCGTTTCGTTAGAAAAACATGAAGTGCCGTCTTACTCCTGCATTTGCAGAGAGAAAAGATAACCATTTTAAAAATTTCAGATTTAGCGCATGAATCTAGATAGATCTCATCATTATTCCTTATTCATTAATTTCTTCAAAGCCTCAGCCATTGCTGTATTTTGTGGCTCATCTTGTTGTTTCAAGAACTTCTGGACATCTTTCTTATTGGCTTTTGCTCCGCCAGAAGATTCACGACGTTTTTCAAAGGCTGACAATTTTTCTCGATGACCACATTTACAAACGAACAGTTTGCCATCGCCTTCACCGCGCATCTCCATGCGTTTGTGACACACTGGGCAACGTGCATTTGTTTGCATGGACACGGACTTTTTGTAGCCACATTCACGATCTTGACAAACGAGCATTTTCCCGCGCTTACCATTTACTTCGAGTAAATTCTTGCCACATGTCGGACAAGTTTTTCCCGTGACATTGTCATGCTTATATTTTTGATCACTTTGTTTAATTTCAGAAACAACCGTTTTCGAAAACAGGACCATTTCTTTCATAAATTGCTCTTTCTTCAACGTCCCTTTTGCAATTTTCGTTAATTTTTGCTCCCACTCTCCAGTTAAGGACGGTGATTTCAAATCTTCAGGAACCAATTCTAAAAGCTGTCTCCCTTTAGAAGTTGTATGAATATCTTTGCCTTTCTTTTCAATGACAAAGCTATTAAATAACTTCTCGATAATATCTGCACGTGTAGCCACTGTTCCAAGTCCACCAGTTTCCACAGCCATTTGGATGATTTCTTTTGATTCGCCTGCCATAAATGACGAGGGATTTTCCATCGCTGCTAATAACGTTCCTTCGTTGAAACGTGCAGGAGGTTTTGTTTCGCCTTGCGTCATCGTGATAGCACGAATTTCAATTTTGTCTCCTTTTTGAACGGGTGGCAATGTACTTTCGGAAGAGTCTTCTTTATCTTGTTGATAGACTCGCTTCCAACCTTCATCACGCACAGTTTTGCCTTTTGCAGAGAAGTTTTCGCCACCAACTTCAAGCGTGATTACGGTTTGGTCATAAGCATGAGGTGGTAAAAAGACCGCTAAAAACCGTTTGACAATCATGTCATATAATTTGCGTTCTTTATCTGATAAATTCTGCAATACTGGCGATTCTTCTGTTGGGATAATCGCATGGTGATCACTAACTCGTGCATCATCAATTACACCTTTTTGTGGTTGAATATTATTTGAACGCAAAATACTGTTGGTTGCCGCTCGATAAGGCTGCAAGTCTACAGCTTTAATACGATCGATTAACGTCGACTTCATATCACTTGATAAATGTTTAGAGTCAGTACGCGGATAGGTCACCACTTTATGGCGTTCGTATAAACCTTGTAAGGTAGATAATGTTTCTTTAGCTGACCAACCAAACAGACGATGCCCTTCTTTTTGAAGTTCCGTCAAATCAAATAACGGAGGGGCAGGCTGTTTCTTTGGTGTCGTTTGAATAGACGAAATCTTGCCCTCTTTATTAGCGTCTAATTTTCTAAGAACTTGCTCGACTTGCTCTTTATTAAAATTGCTCGTTTGATTGTTTGGACCAAATGACCACGTGTAATTTACTTCTTTAGTTAACGCTTGTAACCCATAATAGGGCTTAGATTTGAAGTCGCTAATTTGCTTTTCACGCGCTGCAATCATTGCAAGTGTCGGCGTCTGGACACGACCTGTCGATAGTTGAGCATTATATTTCACGGTCAATGCTCGTGTTGCGTTAATCCCAACTACCCAGTCTGCTTCCGCTCTCGCAACAGCCGCTTCAAATAAATGTTCATATGCACGTCCGTCTTTAAGTTCTCGGAAGCCTTTTTGAATCGCTTGGTCAGTAACGGAAGATATCCATAACCGCTTGATCGGTTTCTTCACTTTTGCTTTGTCTAAAATCCAACGGGCTACAAGCTCCCCTTCTCGACCAGCATCAGTTGCGATAATGATATCCTTAACATCCGAACGATTTAATTGTGCCTTCACTGCGTTAAATTGTTTCATCGTTTGTTTAATTGGCACGAGTTTAAATGGCTGAGGTAATATCGGCAAATCCTCAAGTTTCCATTCTTTATAGCTATTATCGTATTGTTCTGGATCAGCATGAGTAACTAAATGACCGAGTGCCCATGTCACTATATATTGTGTTCCTTCTAAAAAGCCATTTCCTTTTTTATGACAACCGAGGACGCGAGCAATATCGCGTGCTACGGATGGTTTTTCTGCAAGTACTACTGATTTTGACAAATTGTCCGCCCCTCTCTTCTGTAAGTTCATTATAACGGAAAGTGAAACGATTCTAAAATGAATCGGTAGGATTGTTGTTGCGGAGTGATGTCTTAAGGGAGGTTAGCGAGATTCTATCGGCGGGTTCTTGTCGACTATGGGCGGTTAGCGGGCGGGATTCTATGAGCGGGTTCTTGTCGACTATCAGCGGTTAGCGGGGTTCTATCGGCGGTTTTTTGTCGACTATCGGCGGTTGGCACGATCCTATGAGCGGGTTCTTGTCGACTATCAGCGGTTAGCACGATTCTATGAGCGAAACTCCTTAAAACCAAACAATTCTCCATCAAAAAACCACTTCGCAAGCTCGTCGCGAAGTGGTCCATCAAGATCTTAAGGTTTATCGATTGTTTCTTTTGACAGATGCGTGCTCATTTCTGCGTACTGCACAAACACTCGTGCGAGTTCACGCAGGCGATCATGCACATCTTCATCGACTATTACATTGCCTTCC
>NZ_JBATUX010000082.1:0-6349 GCF_049671445.1 Paenisporosarcina sp.
GCTTTGCTTCTTCACAACAAATTTCAAATAGCTTTTTTCCTATCCCGCTTCCTCGTACTTCGCGAGAGACGTGAATATATGGAAGTTCAACATACTCACCATAAATACCAAATTTCTCGTTCTCCACGTTAGCAAACCCAATTAGCTCATGTTCACGATAAACACCAATGACGCTACCTCCAACTTGTACACAGTATCTCAATGAATGAACCACTGCTGACTTCTTTTCTTGGTCCCAGTCGTCAACAAAAGAATCCTTCTTCACGATTAGGTGGTCTTGGTATTTCACTAAAACTTGATGAGTTTCTTGATAGCGATTAAACGTCGATAGGAAATCATCTTGTAAATCTTCTACGGATAACTTTTTGTAATGGAACAACTATTTTCATCCTTTTACACCAGTTTAACAAAAAAACAAAAAACGAATCCATTGAAGAATGTTAGATTCGCTTTTTATTGCTTTTCGTCAAATATATAGTTCAAGGCAAGTCATTGATTTCATGTGCCACACGTATTCCAGACTCAATTGCAGATTGTATCCATCCATGGGGCAGAGCAGTATGTTTCCCAGCAAAGTGTACCTTACCTTCTGGAGAAGAAAGGTAAGGAGAAACTGCCACATATACAGGTTGTATGTTTTCAAACTTGATTTCTGGTGAAATAAACACCACTAAAATGAGAAATAGGAAGAAGAAAACAACAATTAAGATTTCGGCCGACCTAGCGATTGTCTCTAACCCAAGACGGACACCCATCACCATTATCATTCCCATAAGTATATTTAGCGCTACCATTGGAGTACTTTGCAGCACATGGATATTTAGAAAAAGAGTAGAGGTATAAAGAAAAGAAATCGACACAAAGCAAAGAGAAAATATTGTCCTTATCCATTTCCCAAAGAGTTTATTATTGATTTCAATAAAAGTGAGATGAGGAAACCATTGCGCTATCGTGCAAAAAAACTAAATGATTAATAACCCAATCCCAACCCCGAATATAGTGGCAATCCAAGCGTCTTGCTTCGCATTTTGGGCTAAGCGTGATGGTACAGCAAGATGCTCGAACCAATGGTAAATAAGGTGACTAGAACTTGAAATTGGTACGAATTTATTTTTACATCCTTCATCATTTCATATCATATCTTCCTCTCCACAACACTAGGAATCCCGGGTACCTGTCACTGAGTTGACAATACATTACCGAATTGGCTTTTAGTAAATTTTGTTCCTAGGGTTTCAGGCCTCTTTTTTTTAATTTCTTTTTTCGTAACCCATATATTACTACCAGCAAAAGAGGTAAAAAAAGTCCGTATGACAAAGATAAGGTATTACCCGTTGTACTGTCCCAATTTTGTTGGTAGCTGACGTTAGGATAAATCACGAGAGAAAGGACAACAGCAATCATGCCTAAGGGTAATGTTAAAGGGCGGTAATCTTTCAAATTTAGAATTTGTGCCATACCTAAAACGGAAGCGTAAAAATAAAGTACCGCCTTAAAGTAGAGCGCAATAATCCAAAGTGTGCCCATTAACCCTTCAATACGCTGTACAAAATCCCCAACATTTATCCTTTTAGCCAATTCATAGCTAGGATAAGATTGTCTTGCGGTATTCTCAGGACCTAATACAGCAACAGTCAAAAATGTAATAATAATAATGATGATGCCACCTATTAAGTTTCCTAATAAAAAGGATTTTTTACCTTGTTTCGTTTTGTTAATAAAGGAAGGAAAAATCATTAATAAAATAACGGCATTAACTGAAGATACTACGAAATAAAATACGGATGATTGAACGATCTTTTTTGTACCCGTCTCAAATACAGGCTGTATGTTTTCAAACTTGATTTCAGGTGAAATAAACACCACTAAAATGAGAAAAAGGATGAAGAAAACGGCAATTAAGATTTCTGCAGAACGAGCGATGGTTTCCAATCCAAGACGGACTCCCATCACCACTACCCCCGCCATAAGAATATTAAGGACTACCATTGGAGTACTTGGCAGCGCATGGATGTTTAGGAATGTCCCACAATAAAACAAAAGTTCTGAAGTAAAAAGAAAAGTCGTGAGTACAAAGAAAACAGAAAAGGCTTTACCTATCCATTTTCCAAATACTTTTTCATTGATTTGGATAAAGGTGAGGTGAGGGAACCAAAGAGCTATAGTGATGAATAGCCATATGACCAATGACCCGATTCCCGTACCAATTATAGCGGCAATCCAAGCGTCTTGTTTCGCTTCGGCTGCTAATACTGATGGTACAGTTAAGAGACTAGTACCAATCGTAAAAAAAATAACTAAAACTAGAAATTGGTACGAATTTATTTTAACGTCTTCCATCATTCCATATCATACCTTCCGCTCCACACTGTTCTTTTACTTTAACAAAAGAGCAATAACATCATTAAGAGGTTTAAACACAAAAGTGAGTAAATCAAATGGATTTGGAATAGATTTTCCAAATCCTAGAGTAATACTTAATCCTACGGCAATAGCAAGAAGAATAGCAAACACAAGTAACTCTTTTTTATACTTTTTTTCCAATAGAGGTGGAACTTCAATCCACAGAATGATAGCCGCAATCAGGAGTATTCCTATACTTTTCAACATGATTATTTAGTTTCCTTTACATCATCTAGGAAGGAATTACCTACTGTACCCGTACGCTGAAGTTTCACGTCAACTTTAACGTTCGCTGTCAACTCTGAAAATCCACCTTTATCCCACTGCTCTTTAATCTTTTTCCATTCTTTCGGATTGGATCGATGAATGGCTTCACCAAATCCAAATATGTCTGATTCATATTGTTTTTGTACCGTTTCAATGGTCTGATTAATGGTATCTTCCATATCTTTTTTCGTGATTTTCTCTAGCTCAGCAATTGTTTTTGGTTCACTAAGATTAATTGCACATTCTACATCCCCTACATTTCCTTTTACTTTAATATTGACATCTACTTCGGGTTTTCCTTTATTCATTTTACCTTTAATGTCAGATTTTAACTGGATGATTTCTATAGAAATTTTTCCTTCTTTAGGACAAGATATTACACTTATTGTATTTTTCACTGTGTTGGTGATGTCATTATACCCTCTGCTTTCCTGTTCAGTTAACCAGCCCAACAGTTTATCTTTTTTAAACACAGCTAATTGATCATATACAATTCGCGCTTCTGGAGTAATTGATTCTACATTCTGTTTGCTTGTTCCTATTTCTTGGTTCCCTGTTACTAGAATCCCCGTTAATACCGCTTCTTTTCCTTCATTTGTTAGATCTGTTATTAGCTCATCTAATACAATGCCGCTCGTTGCGGCCCAGGCAGCTTCTGACGTTTTAAGCGTGTTAAACATTTTATTAGCGGGTATGGCTTCAAGAGTTGTTGTGACATTTAGTATCTCTTCCGCGGTCATATCCTTAGCAATAACAACATAAAAATCAGATCGAAATTCCCAATCTCTTGACAGAAACTCTAAGGATTCGCCTATTCCTTCTTCAGCTAAATCCTCACCGATCACAAGCATTCGAAGATGTCCAGGATATATTTTTCGCGGCGAGTTCTTTGTTATTTTTCGAAGAGCTTCATATATCGTTTCCCCGTTCGCCTTAAACAGGGTTACCGGTGAACGCCCAGTTGATTTCATGGATATTTCAGAAGGTACAACCACTTGAGCAGTTACTTGGTATTCATCTTCTACTTTATCGATTCCTAATGCTAATGCAATGCCAAGCTCATTTAATTCCCTCCGGTCCCAACACCCCGTAAGAAAGAGGCTGAGAATCAGGAGTACAAACATGCACTTTTTCATCGTTTACTCCCTTTCATACTCCTCATTTTTTGTTGGTTGTGGTTTTGAAGAGGCGGAATCTTGTTGACGAGTCATATTTTGTTGATTGATTAGGCGAGGTCGAGTAAACATTTTCCATTTAGGCAAACGAATAAACGTGTCCTTTTGATCCGAAATATTAAATGGAGCTAATGGAGACATATATGGTATTCCAAAAGAACGTATACTGCATAAATGCAGAATAAGAGCAATTAAACCTATCGTAATTCCAAACAAACCGAACGCTGCTGCGATTGCCATAAATACAAAGCGCAACATCCTGACAGCGATAGCCAAGTCATAAGTAGGAGAAACAAAACTTGAAATGGCTGTTATTGAAACTACGATGACCATCGCAGCAGAAATTATGCCTGCTTCAACGGCTGCTGTTCCAATTACAAATGCCCCCACTATAGACATGGCTGCACCTATGTTTCTGGGCATTCTTATACCTGCTTCACGCAAAAGTTCAAAGGTGACTTCCATTATTATCGCTTCAACAAATGTCGGAAATGGGACGCCTTCCCGTTGGGCTGTCAAACTAATAAGGAGTGCAGGTGGTAGCATAGTGTGATGAAATGTGGTGATTGCAATAAATAATGATGGTGCCAATAACGCAATTGTAAATGCAAAAAAACGAAGAATTCGAATAAGACTCGCAATATCTGCACGTTGATAGTAGTCCTCGGAAGATTGAAAAAATTGAACAAATAATGCCGGAACAATTAGTACAAAGGGTGTTCCATCAACTAAAATAGCTATGCGCCCTTCCAATAATGCCGCAGCAACTATATCTGGACGTTCTGTATTAAAAACGGTGGGAAAAGGTGAGAGAGGTGCATCCTCAATCAATTCTTCGATGTTTCCACTTTCAAGAATTCCATCAATGTCTATTTTATCCAAACGCAAACGGACTTCTTTCACTATTTTGTCATTTGCAATGCCGTTGATATACATCATGGCAACATTCGTTTTCGTGCGTTTTCCAATAACTTTTGATTCCATCCAAAGATTCGGATCTTTAAGTCTTCTACGAACTAAAGCAGTATTTACTCGCAAATTTTCGGAGAATCCTTCGCGGGGTCCTCTTACTACCATCTGTGCTGATGCTTCCGTTACTCCACGCTCAACCCATTGTTTATTGGAAATGAGTAAACCTTGCGCATATCCATCAATTAAAATAATCGTATCTCCCGATAAAAGACCAGTAAAAAGTACGTCAAAATCAGTTAGATCTTTAATTTCCCCTACTGTCATGGCAAAATCTTTTAATACACTAATAAGATCTTGTTCAGGAGTTATCTTTTCTTGTAATTCAACCCCTTTGATATCTAGCATGAGCGTTTCCAAAATAAAGTTTTGTAATGAAGGTGTATCGGTTAACCCATCTGTATAAATAATACCGGCTTTAATGGTTCCTTCTTTTCCAATCCGAATTTCTCGTATGACAATATCCGTGCTTTTTCCTAAAGAAGTGTTTATGAATTGTAAATTTTCTTGAAGACTTGTGTTTAATTCGATATTTGAACTTTTCTTCAGTGTTTGGTCAGGTGAAGTAGGTTGGGGTTTTATTTTATTATTTTTCTTTTTGAAAAAGCCCATATAATACCTCATTTACTGTTTGTTTTTTGGGACGCATCTCAACTTGGATAGCGTCAAGAATTGTTGTGTGGACCAGGTTTCACACGAACTTTTATTTGCTTCCTATAACATAAATATGATTTTCCTATTATTGACCTTTAATCAACAAACTAACCTCGCACATTTTTAAATAGAGAAAAATGGGACATCCAGCTTTGATGGATGTCCTTAACAATTCAACTTTTTGGTTTTGTGAAATCTTTAGAGTGACTGTTGTATACTATGAGCGGTATTTTGTCGACTACGAGCTCATTCCTGTCGACTATGAGCGGTTTAACAAAAATGGGGATATCCAGTTTGATGGATGTCCTTAACAATTCAGCTTTTTGGTACTGGAAATCTTAGAGTGACTGTTTTATCCTATGAGCGGTTTTGTGTCGACTATGAGCGCATTCCTGTCGACTATCGGCGCATCTTTGTCGGATATGAGCGGTTTAACAAAAAATGGGGACATCCAGCTTGATGGATGTCCTTAACAATTCAGCTTTTGGTTTTGGAGATCTTTAGAGTGACTGTTTGTTTGCTATGAGCGGTTTTGTGTCGACTATGAGCGCATTCATGTCGACTATCAGCGCAAAAGACTTGGCTATCGGCGGTTCTTTGTCGTGACTATGAGCGGTTCAACAAAAAATAGCACCTGATCTCTAATTTCATATTAAGACAGCTATAAAGAATACGATTGATATTGTGGTTTCCATTCTTGTTGACTCTACGATAAAAAAGCGATAAAACCCCTGATATTTTTGATCGCTAATATACAAAAAAATGGAGTGTCGGTGAGGTTACACCGCGCACTCCATTTATTATTTAGTTGATTATATAAACATTCCGGCAATGGCAGCACTTAGTAAAGATGCTAACATCCCTGCAGCTACTGCACGTAA
>NZ_JBATUX010000083.1:0-55138 GCF_049671445.1 Paenisporosarcina sp.
CTCGACTTGCATGTATTAGGCACGCCGCCAGCGTTCGTCCTGAGCCAGGATCAAACTCTCCATAATAGGTGAGTCGATTAGCTCGACTTTGTTGCTGGCGTCAAAAATTTGACGTTTATAATGAACAATTAAGTTCAAGTTTGTTTTCGATACCGACAGGTGTCGGAGGAAGAAAACGTTTATGCTTCCGGCACCGAAGTGCGTTCCGCGTGTTAGTTGACGTTTTGCTGTTCAGTTTTCAAGGTTCATGTGTTAGTGTCACTGTTTCAACAGCAACTCTTATATCTTACCAAAAGCTCATTGTTGTGTCAACAAAAAGTTTTAGTTTTCATATTTGTTTGTCACTTGTTTTGGCGACTTATGTATCTTATCACCCTTCAAACATGAATGTCAATACAAAATCATAAATTTTAGAGAACAAAAATAAACTAGATGAGGAAGGGTTGTGAGTTAAATGAAAAAACGTATATTAATCACCTTATTCATTGTGTTCGTTTTCTTGCTATTTATACAACAAAATGAACAATGGACATCCGTATTTCGTGTCACTGATCAACCTGACGTCTTAATGAAAGGAAATCACGGAGAGACATTAACAGTTGATTTATCATTTGGCCGTGAGGACGTAGATGAATGGATAACGAAATTAGAAAAACCTTATCCTCTTCTCTTTTTAGATGCAGATTGGATTGAACGTTCTCCGTTAATCGTTAAAAAAATTAAAGAAAAAAACATTCCCGTTGGTTTGCTCGGCCAAGAAAGTAAGATTTATAAAGAAAATCTTGATTTGCTAAAGAAGGAAATCGAAATTTTTCAGTCAGAATTCGGTGTTGTTCCACTGTGGTATCGAACAAAAGATCATACTTTTCCAGAACCACTTAAGCAACAAGTTTGGGATTCCAAAATTAATATGGTGAGCTCATCTGTTAATTGGACAACTGGTAATCCTCCTACTATTCAAAAAGGAGATATCGTATCCGTTGCATTACACCAAAAAACTCGCGTCGCCCTTAAAGATCTAAAAGCTTTTCAAAAAGCTCATCCATTTGTCTCTATAGAAGAAACGCTTTTTGGTTACAAAACACAAACGAAGACTTTCCCATAAAAAAAGCATCCAACTGGATGCTTTTTTATGCTTTATCTTTAGTGGATAGAGCACGTGCTTTTCTACGCTCTTCTAATTTTAATCGATCGACATCCGATTTCGCATTGTATTTTGGCAATTTTAAAAGTTGGTATGCATTTACCGCTAATAATGGGAACAATAATAAAGTCACGTAACGATCTACGTCTTTTTCATCCACCATCAACACGGGTAACCATTCTAAAGTTGTGATAACAATCATGAAAAATAACGCGGATATGAATGCATGTTTTTTCGTCCATTTAGCTTTGAAATAAGCTACAACTAATCCAGTTGTTATTAGAATAGCCAGAAGGCCTAAATATAACCATAGCTGTGATTGCGAATTAGCGAGCGGCATAAAACGGAATTTAATTAGATCAAAAATAACTAATGCAATAATTAACAACTGTACCCAGTTCCATAATGTTAGGGTTTTAAAAATATTAACACCAAATTGATGAACTGTTAAATACGCAAAAAATCCCATCTGAGCTAAAACACTCATCGTCATACCAAGAAATACAAACCACAAGAAACTTGCGGCAAATTCTGCATACTCTCCACTTGCAACATATGGTGCAAATGCATCTTGCCATCGAATAATCAATCCAAGTACACCGGTGACTAGACCACCTATTACAAGTGCCTTGAAGAAAAATATAAACCAATTTCGTATCGTCACAGCAAAAAATCCCCCGTTTTTCTCAAGTTCTTCTTTTAATTGTATCAACGAATAAGTAAAAAATCTAATTTACCTTTCGATATCTACATATTCTCAAGAAATATGTGAACAATAAATGAAAAGGTCAGTGGAAGAAAAGAGGTTAAGTATGCGAAAATGGATAATTCTTATAGGAGTCGTCGTATTAGCAGGTTGTGGTGGACAACAAAGTAGCAATCCTTCTTATGAAGAAACGAAAAAAATGATTACGGATACCATGCAAACTGAAGAAGGAAAAAAGGTAATGCGTCAAATGCTTTCAGACCCTGAATTTAAAGAGCTGTTAATCTTGGAGCAAGAAGATGTAAAAAATTCAATTGAAAACACTTTACTATCAAAGGATGCGGAGAAATTTTGGAAAGATACCTTTAAAGACCCAACTTTCTCAGAAACCTTTGCGAAAAGCATGAAAGAACAACAACAAGACATCATGACTGAATTAATGAAAGATGCATCGTTTCAAAAAGAGTTAGAAACATTCTTCGGTCAACCTGATATGCAAAAACAATTAGAAACCATTTTGCAATCAGCTACTATGCGTAAGGAAATCGAAGAAATTGTTCAAGAAACAGTTGATAGCCCACTTCTTAAAACCAAGTGGCAAGAATTAATAAAAGCTGCTGGTGCCGCTGAAGAGGAAGGAAAATCCGGTGAAGCTGGTGGTAAGAAAAAAGAAGAAGAGAAAAAACCTTAAAAATACAAAACCCCCGCCTGCAATTGCAAGCGGGGGTTCATCTTATTTCGTTAGTTTATTAATGACTTTTGAAGCAATTTCTTCATATATTTTACCCGTTGGATGGACCTCTGAATAAACTGAAGGTGCAAAATCTTCTTCATTCCAATCAGGTTGACCTAATGGGATTTGTCCAAGAAGTTCTGTACGAAGCTCATCTGCAAGCTTCGGTCCGCCTCCCTTACCAAAAACATACTCTTTTTCATTAGATGTTTTCGATTGGAACCACGCCATATTTTCTATTACACCTAGTACTTCATGATCTGTTTGAAGCGCCATCGCACCTGCACGCGCAGCAACAAAAGCAGCAGTTGGATGTGGAGTTGTTACAACGATTTCTTTTGATGACGGAATCATTTGGTGAATATCAAGTGCTACGTCACCTGTGCCTGGCGGT
This sequence comes from Paenisporosarcina sp., assembly GCF_049671445.1. Lineage (GTDB taxonomy): Bacteria > Bacillota > Bacilli > Bacillales_A > Planococcaceae > Paenisporosarcina. The sequence continues at coordinate 2,978 of NZ_JBATUX010000083.1, forward strand.
AAATCAAGAAGTAAATAATCTAACTCGCCCCACTCAACATCTTTAAAGAATTGATCTAAGACCTTACCGAGCATTGGTCCACGCCAAACGACTGGTGCATTGTCTTCTACGAAAAAGCCCATCGAAATGACTTTTACCCCAAAACGTTCAACCGGAATAATGCGAGTGCCTTCGATTTTTGGACTTTGTTGAATGCCCATCATATCGGGAACGCTGAAGCCATAAATATCCGCATCGATTAATCCAACTTTTTTACCTAAACGAGCTAATGCTACTGCTAAGTTTACTGAGACTGTAGATTTCCCTACGCCACCCTTACCAGAAGCAATAGAGATAAATTCTACTTTGTTTAATGGAGATAATAAATCTTGCGCTTCAGATGCAGTCGCCGTTCCACGGAATTGCGCTAACACTTCTGTAGGCAATTCTTCAAAGCGAATGCCGACAGTACCAACACCCGCTCCTTTTAATGCATCTACTACCTTCATCTGCAATTGCATTTGTTCAGCCGTATTAATTTTAGCAATCGCAAGCTTTACGCTAACATGATTCTTCTCTTCTTTAATCGATACTTCTTTTATGCCATTTGTTTCAAGTAACGTTTTATGTAAAAAAGGGTCCTGTAATTGCCCGAGCAGTTCGCGAACCTGTTGTTCATTCATCAAATTAGACACTCCTTTAATGTACATTTCGTCCTATAGTATATCATATCGAAAATAGGTAGGTGGTTTTATAGGATTCTCGTTAGGTGTAGGAGGAATTGATAAAATATTAATCGTCAAACTGCTCTATTGATTAATTAGCTTATAGCTCATTGCATCTGACTATCCACGTACTTTTCTATCCCATCTGCAATCGCTTCAGCCATTTGCTTTTGATACTCTTTAGACGTCAATAATTTTAATTCTTCTGGATTGCTTAAGAATCCGGTTTCCACTAACACTGCTGGGACAGTCGCTTTTTTCAATAAATATACTTGCTTAATTGCTAAGGCTTCACGTTCGGTATTTCCAATTTGCTCTCGGATGGCGCCTTGAATCGCTTTCGCAACAGCCGCTCCTCCTGCATGACCGTCCTTATGGTAAAACACTTGGGCCCCACGCCATCTTGAATCAGGTATAGAGTTTACATGAACACTGATAAATAAATCCGCATCCGTGTTGGCAATCATTTCTTCACGCAATTGTAAATCTGCACGTTTTCTTGCACGAATGGTCGGGAACGTAGCTTTCGGATTATGTTCCGCTACTGCATCCTCTTCCTGCGACCTAGTCATCACGACTACAGCACCCAGTCGTTTTAATTCCTTCTCGAGTTCTTTTCCAAGTGCAAGTGTAATATCTTTTTCAACGGTTTCGCCAATAGAAGCCCCACCATCCATTCCACCATGACCCGGGTCTACCACGATTTTCATTCCACCCAGAGGCGCAGGTAAAAAGAATGCGCGGTCAGACGCTTGCGTTTCATAAACCACAACTGTTACAGAGACTAACAATAAAAGTCCAATTGCTATCCAGCGTTTCAACTCGTACGACACCACCTTTTACACTCACTATACGTATGTCCGCTACGAACTATGAGGAAAAATAATGATGCAATTTAAATTTATGAAGTGTCTAAAGTATTACGAGTTGTCTTCTCTCAAATCCATGTAGATCGTACCGTCCGACTCGATTTCCGCATAAAACACTTGTTGTACTGAATTCACGCCATGCTTTTTCAATTGCTTGATTACCCATTCTTCTGTTAAGCCTTGATCAGGCAAATTCTTTTCAATGATTTTACCATCTGCAATTATTGTGGTGGGCATATATTTTGGCACAACGATTTGTGCTTTCACATCTTGTTTTGTTGCTGATTGTTGAGCTACTTTTTTAAAGACACTGAGTTCTCCGTTTGTTTCTAACACCGCAAAGTGAACATCTTTAACTGAGAAAATCCCCTGCATTCTTAATAACATATTTAAATCTCCAAGAGGAAGACGACTTTTCTTGAGATTTCCCTCTAAGATCTTGCCATTCTTAATGATGATTATTGGTTTATCATCAAGCAATGCTTTTGCTCTACTTGATTTTAGTGATATGTAACTAACGAGAATCGTAAGAATTGACCACCAAATTAACGAAGTAATGGCATTTAAGTAATGTGTATCGTCATGTGCAGCAATTTCTCCAGCTATTGAACCAATCGAAATGCCAGTGATGTAATTAAAGAATGTAAGCTGACTTAATTGCTCTTTCCCTAGTATTCGGGCTAACAAAAGTAACACAGAAAAAGTAACAGTCGTTCTTACGATCATTTCCCAGAAACTATAATCTTCTAAGTTCATATTTGGTAGTCCCTTCTTTTCGGCTTCATAGGACTTCATTATTTCCTAAATCATAATCACTTATTCAATTACATAGGTTTGCTCTACTTGTAAAAGGGGGTTCCATTTAATGAAATCCAAACACTTCCGCTGAACTTACATACCATAGTGGTAGGGGGGCATTTAACTTGAGCGATTATCCTTTTCACAAGCAACAGAATTCAAAATATACCCTACACGACTTATTGAAAGGTAAGGATCTTGACATCATTGCTGCCTCCCTTCTACTTTTAGGAAAGTTGAAAGTGGAATCCGTTCAGTTATATCGTGATTCCCCCACAATTAGCGTTACCTTAATCGGACAGTATCAAAGTGTAAAAGACGACAAATCGGAGAATATGGCTAATTTTTTAGATGAAAATGGGGATATGACACTTGATGAGGTGTTTGAAGCTCTAAGTAAACGAATGAATAAAAAAAGGAAGTGAACTTCTTGAGTAATAGTTATACTCAAAAGAAATTCAAGTTTGACGGTGTGGGTTTTGTTAATGGTCTCTTACTCATTATTTTCATCTCCCTTCTTCTCTTTGGCTCCACTAAACTCCCTGACCAACCCATAATTAGTACCACCATTTAATGAATAACAAAAATAGCCCCTACCTCACTGAGAGGAAAGGGGCTATTTTACAATTAAAATAAAATTCCAAACGTAATAATCGGTGAGTGAGCTTTATTACTTTTTATCGTTAATAAACTGGTCATTGTCCCAACACAAATTACTGTAATGACAGATAAGAAGAACGAACTATCGGTAATGATAAAGGTACCTGAGAATACGATAAGCAAATCAATTAAAAAAATAACCATCCCTGGATTTATTCTGGCATAGTTGGCGATAATTTGGCCAAGCAAATCGGTCCCGCCAATGCTGATTTCAAAGCGAAGCATGAGTCCAATTCCCGCCCCTACGAATAACCCGCCCAATATTGCACTGGCCATTGGGTTTTGATCCAAAATAAATCCGAGCACTCGCATTGGATGATACGTCAAATCGACGATAAATGAAGAAAAGAGCATGCCGTGGATACTATTGTACAAGAAAGATCGATTGTAAAACCAAGAAAGAATTAATACTGGAATACTCAACATGATGACCATTAAACCGACTTGCATTCCTGTTAAATAATGTAGGATTAATCCCATCCCAAAAGTTCCACCGTCTAACAATTCATGATTAATTAAAAAAACATTTACACCCATTGCCATTAAAAGACTTCCCACAATAATCGCGATTGATTTATGTATAAATGGCAATCGAATTCCACCTCTTTATAATCACAGTACTAAATGTATATGCTAGTTATTCAAGAATATTTAAATAACCTACCTGCCTCTTCCGTATCAACACCTTTTCCACTTATCGAGTACAACCTTTAGATAATCGCAGTAATATTTAAGACATGAAGCGAATTAATTCCCTATTAAATTTTTTCATCTCACAGTAAAACAAACCATGGCCACTATAATTAAAAGGTATCAGTTCCGATCCTTTAATCTCGGCATGCATTAATTCACCAAATACATATGGACAAACTTTATCGTGCTTCCCATGAAAAATGGCTGTCGGCACATTAATCTCAGTTAAATCTTCACGCAAATCTTCATCACGAAGGGAAACAAGACACATTGCGGTGGAATGACCTGAAGCCTCTAAACCTAAACTTTGAAACCAATCTATAAAACTCTCCGTTAGATATCGCGCAAAAAAGATATCCCCAAAATCAGCAAGCATCTGTGGTCGATTGGTGTAAGTGTCATGAATTAATTTATCTACTTCTTCTTTCGTTTTTCCGTACGGATAATCTGGTCGTTGTGTAAAGACTGGTGCCGCGGCACCAAAGAGAGCAAGTTTGGAAATCTTATGCCCCGCATGCCGTGCCATGTATCTGATGGCAATGGCTCCTCCCATAGAATGGCCAGCAAGTATCACATCATCCAAATTGAGTGCATCTATTACTGCACGGATATCGTCTGCCATCCGATCATAGTTATATCCCGTCCACGGACGATCCGATTCACCAAAACCTCGAAAATCGACTCCAATACAACGAAAACCCATTTTCGGAAGCTGATTGAATTGATATTCAAACATCTTATGATTGGCTGGCCAACCATGCAAAAACAAAACAGGTTTCCCGTTTCCTGGATCAGCGTCTTCAACAAAAATTTGCACATCTTGTTCAACGTTTATGTAATAGCCGATTAAACTTCCTCCTGAATCATTTTTTCTTAATATATATCTTATGTCCATGCCACACTTAACATTCAACACTGCCTATTCAAAATCAGCTTACAAAAAGCCTCTTTCTAAAAGCAAAAGAGGCTACTGTTTTTCCCAGGGAGTCGTTTCGTCTTACATATTCACAAATCTTTAGTTAAGAGGAGTAATAAGTTGAGAATAATCAACTATCATTCGGATAAAATACACAAAAAAGACCCCCAACCAAATAGGTTGAGGGCCTTTGTAAATCCGAAGATTAACGTTTTGAGAACTGAGGTGCACGACGAGCACCTTTAAGACCTGGTTTTTTACGTTCTTTCATGCGTGAATCACGAGTTAACAATCCTGCAGATTTCAATGCTGGACGGAAATCAGGATCTACATGAAGTAATGCACGAGCAATACCATGACGGATTGCGCCTGCTTGACCTGTGTATCCACCACCATTTACGTTTACATGGATATCATAGCTACCAAGAGTTTCAGTTGCTACTAATGGTTGTTTGATGATTGCACGTAAAGTTTCAAATGGTACGTAGTTTTCTACGTCACGTTTGTTGATAATGATGTTACCTTCGCCCGGTACTAAACGTACGCGTGCAGTTGAACTTTTACGACGACCTGTGCCGATATATTGAACTTGTGCCAAGGGTGTATCCTCCTCTTTAACTTTTATTATCCGCGAAGCTCATAAGCTTCTGGTAGTTGTGCTGCATGTGGATGTTCTGCTCCAGCGTATACGTGAAGTTTTGTAAATGTTTGACGACCTAAAGAGTTTTTAGGAAGCATCCCTTTAATTGCTAATTCAAGCATTTTTGTAGGATAGTTTGTACGCATTTCTAATGCTGTACGTTTTTTCAAACCACCAGAGAATTGTGTATGACGGTAGTAAATTTTGTCTGTTAATTTTTTACCAGTCAAATGAATTTTCTCAGCATTGATGATGATCACGTGATCACCTGTGTCAACGTGTGGTGTGAATGTTGGTTTGTTTTTACCACGTAAGATTGCAGCTACTTCAGATGCTAAACGACCAAGAGTTTGGCCTTCTGCGTCTACTACTAACCATTTACGCTCTACTTCGTGACCCTTAGCCATGAATGTTGTACGCATGTATTTTGTCCTCCTAATTCGATCAAATATGTTTTAAAATTTTCTATATCATCATCAACAACAAGTTTCGGGGCTTATTGTGGGGTTAATGAAATACCATGTGTCATCATATAACGCCACGGAGAAAAAGTCAAGAATTTATTTCAAAACACCAGGAAGTGTTGCTTCATTCAGCATAATACACAGATTCTAAGTATAAACCTTGTGCTGGAGCGGTTTTTCCGGCTCTTTTCCGGTCCATCGCTGAGATGATGTCTGCCATCTCTGAAGGTTCACGCTTCCCAATCCCTACTTCCCACAAATTTCCCGCAATAATTCTAACCATATTGTACAAAAAACCGTCCCCTTCAATGACCATATGAAGTTCTCCTTGATCATTTTCAAGCAATTCCAGACGTTTGATATGTCGAACTCGATCAACTACTTCTGTACGCGCTGAACAAAAACTCGTGAAATCATGCACGCCTATAAACGCCTGGGCTGCTTCTCTCATGAGTTGAACGTTTGGCTTAACTCCTGGCATATATACAACGTAATGACGCTTAAAAGGGCTCTCAACGTCGCCTAATCCCCACTTGTAGCGATATACTTTACCCGTAGTACCGTATCTCGCGTGAAAATCACTCGAAACTTCTTCAACAGAGACCACACGAATATCTCCAGGTAGCTGTACATTAAGTGCTCGTTGCCAACGATTCAGCGGAAATTGAAGGTCAGTGTCAAAATGAATAACTTGTCCAGTTGCATGAACACCTGCATCCGTTCGACCGCTCGCAACGACTTTCACTTTTGTTCCTTTATGCATTTTAGCTAGTACTTTTTCTAACTCCAGTTGAATCGTACGTTCATTTGGTTGTACTTGATACCCTGCAAAACCAAATCCATCGTACATAATCGTTACTTTTAAACGTTTCACTACCGTTCCCTCCAGTTTTACGATCGCAACAACCAAAGAACCACTGTGAGTCCCCCTAACAATACGAGGATGGTCGTATCTCGCCAATCCCATTTCAATTGACGGTAACGAGTTCGACCTTCTCCACCGCGATAGCCACGTACTTCCATCGCCACTGCTAAATCTTCAGCCCGTTTGAAGGCACTGACAAACAAAGGGATTAACAAGGGAACGACGGCTTTAACTCGTTCTTTTATTGATCCCGTACTAATATCAGATCCACGTGCCATTTGAGCTTTCATGATTTTATCTGTTTCATCCATTAACGTCGGAATAAAGCGTAATGATATCGACATCATTAAAGCGAGTTCATGCACAGGTAATTTAAAACGTTTAAACGGATTCAATAATATCTCCAAACCATCTGTTATCGATATAGGAGAAGTTGTTAACGTTAATATAGACGTCATAAAGACCAATACTAAAAAACGTACAGAAATGAATATACCTTGCTTCAATCCTTCCTCGTACACTTCGATAAATTGCCATTTAAACAATAAATCTCCTTCTTTAGTAAAGAAAATGTGTAACAAGAAAGTAAACACCAGCAAAAATATGATGGGCTTTAATCCATTAATTAAGAAATATAAACGAATTCGTGAAAATAACACCGTAACTAAAGTGAATGCCAGTATCAACGCATAAGTCACCGCATTATTGGCTAAAAAGACAACTGCAATAAATAAAAACACAAATGCTAGTTTTGAACGCGGATCTAATTTATGAATGAATGAATCTCCTGGAATATAACGGCCAAAAATCATTTTCTCCATCATATGGACTCACGCTCCTCTTTGGCAACGCGAGCTATTTCTATAGCCAACTGTTCCTCTGTTAAGCATAGTTTTGGTAGTGGATAACCGAGCAATGCTTCAAATTCGCGCTGGAATCGCACAACACGGGGTGCAGCTAATCGGTATTCAGCAAGTCGCTCTTCATTGCCAAAAATATCGATTGGATCGCCACTTAGCACACATTGACCTTCATGCATAATAGCGACTCGGTCTGCGTAGCGCGCTGCATCTTCCATGGAATGGGTGACCAATATAGTAGTCAACCCCTTATCCACATGCAACTGTTGAAATAAATCCATGATTTCTAGACGTCCACGGGGGTCTAATCCGGCTGTAGGTTCGTCTAACACTAATACGCTTGGTTCCATTGCTAAGACGCCAGCAATGGCCACTCTGCGCATTTGACCACCTGACAAATCAAAAGGTGATTTATGGAGCACGTCTTCAGGTAAACCTAATTGTTCAACTAAGAGGCGTGCACGTCGCTCAGCCTCATCTTTAGGAACGCCAAAGTTTAAAGGACCAAACATGATATCTTTTAACACAGTCTCATCAAATAATTGGTGTTCAGGAAATTGAAACACAATCCCGATTTGTTGACGTACCGGCTTTAAGTTTTTAACTTTCTTTCCAGCTTCTATCGTTAAATCACCAAGGACAACAGTACCTTCAGATGGCTTTAACAACGCATTTAAGTGTTGAAGTAAAGTAGACTTACCCGATCCAGTATGACCAATAATTGCGTGGAATGAGCCTGATGGAATATGTAAATTCACGTCTAGTAGTGCACGCTTTTCAAAAGGAGAATCTTTCGCATAGGCATAGCCTACTTGTTGAAGTTTGATATCCATATATCCTTCACCAACTCTTGTTCTGACATATGTGTATCTTGTAAAATGACTCCATTATTTATCAAGAGTTTGCTCATCTTTAAAGCAAACGGTAGATCTAAACCAAGTGCAACTAACTCTTCACCACGTGAAAAAATTTCGGCTGGTGTGCCTTCTGCGTATTTACGTCCATCATTCATTACAATAATTCGATCAGCGAGCAGCGCCTCTTCTAAATCATGTGTAATTGACAATACAGTTAAATGCGTTTCTTCTCTTAAATGATGGATAGTCGATAATACTTCTTCTCTTCCCTGCGGATCAAGCATCGAAGTCGCCTCGTCTAATATGAGAATTCTCGGCTTTAATGCAAGCGCACCCGCAATAGCAACACGTTGCTTTTGACCACCTGATAAATGGTGTGGTTCACTATTTAAAAACTTCTCCATTTTCACTTGAGAAAGCGACTCATGGACTCGTACTACCATATCTTCAAACGGAATCCCGTTATTTTCCAAAGCAAAAGCGACATCATCCTGGACGGTTGCCCCGACAAATTGATTGTCTGGATTTTGAAACACCATGCCCATCTGTGAACGAATGTCCCATAAATTTTCTTCATTAAGCGTTTCACCAAGAACTCGTACTTCCCCATTTTGAGGAAATAAAAGACCATTCATGAGTTTCGCTATTGTGGATTTACCAGAACCATTATGACCAACGATTGCAATCCACTCGCCATCGTTAACAGAAAAAGAGATACTATCTACTGCATTACGCGTCTCTGGTTCTTCAGGTGTATATGTGTAAGTAACTTCGTGTAATGATAAAATTTCGTTCATAAAAAATTTACCTCCTCTAACTCAGCTCTACCTCAACTCTACCTAAACTATTTTATTTAATGATAATAGAAAAACACAGTATACACCAATAAAGGCGTATACTGATGTCTTTTATTATTCGTCTCCAAATAATCAATATGTTAAATCGCTTTAATAAAAATAAAAAAGCGCGCACCTCATTCAGAGAAATGCGCTCTTCTATATCTGTATCGTATCCGGTTGCTCAGACCGTCTACGTGAATGAGGTGCGTAGAGCTAGACGAGACGCTACCAAAAGGTCCGCTCATTGTAACGCTCTGCTTTTCATTATGTCGTATAAATCTTTTTCAAAAAAAGAGGGCGGCTACTAACCTAGAACCCTCTTCAAATTTTATTGATTAAACCAATTCAATTATTACTACTGGTGCTCCGTCTCCACGACGAGGTCCCATTTTCATAATACGTGTATATCCGCCTTGACGATCAGCGTAGCGTGGTGCTACATCATCAAACAATTTTTGCAAAGCATAAATTGTTGATTCATTGCCTTCTTCATCAGTAGCAGTTACTAGTTCACGACGAATATATGCTGCCGCTTGACGACGTGCATGCAAATCTCCACGTTTACCTAATGTAATCATTTTTTCACAAACAGAACGCACTTCTTTAGCACGAGCTTCAGTAGTTTGAATACGTTCGTTGATGATCAAATCAGTTGTTAAGTCACGCAACATCGCTTTACGTTGAGAACTTGTACGACCAAGTTTTCTGTAACCCATAGATGTTTACCTCCTTTGTTGAATATTAATCTTACTTTATCAAAAAAGTCGCTTAGTCTTCTTTGCGTAATCCTAAGCCAAGCTCATCTAACTTCGCTCTAACTTCTTCTAGTGATTTACGTCCAAGGTTACGAACTTTCATCATGTCGTCTTCTGACTTATTAGCTAACTCAAGTACCGTATTGATACCTGCGCGCTTTAAGCAGTTATAAGAACGAACAGAAAGATCAAGCTCTTCGATTGTCATCTCCAACACTTTTTCTTTTTGGTCTTCTTCTTTTTCGACCATGATTTCAGCAGTTTGTGCCTCATCAGTCATCCCAACAAAAATGTTTAGATGCTCAGTTAAAATTTTCGCTCCAAGCGAAATCGCCTCTTTCGGACCGATGCTGCCATCTGTCCACACATCAAGAGAAAGTTTATCGAAGTTAGTCATTTGACCAACACGAGTATTCTCTACTTGGAAATTGACGCGTGAAACTGGAGTATAAATAGAGTCGATTGGGATCACGCCGATAGGAAGATCCTCACGTTTGTTTTGATCAGCAGGAGTGTAACCGCGGCCGCGTTGTGCATACATACGCATACGCAAATGACCATTTTTACCGATTGTTGCAATATAGAGATCAGGATTTAAAATTTCTACATCACTGTCATGTGTAATGTCAGCGGCTGTAACCTGTCCATCACCTTTAACATCAATCTCAATGACTTTTTCTTCATCAGAGTAGATTTTAAGAGCCAATTTCTTCACATTCATAATAACTGAAGCAACATCTTCAACTACGCCCTCAATAGTAGAGAACTCGTGAAGAACGCCATCAATTTGAATAGAAGTTACTGCAGCCCCTGGTAAAGAAGACAAAAGAATACGACGTAGGGAATTACCTAATGTGTTTCCATATCCACGCTCAAGCGGTTCTACAACAAACTTGCCAAATTTGGCACCTTCGCTGATCTCAACCGTTTCAATCTTTGGTTTTTCAATTTCGATCATTCAAATATACCCTCCTTCAAAACATCGAATGTATAGGTTCGTTCCATCAGAAATCGATAGGTACTAGACTTATCGGTGATTGCACAACTCAGTTTGTACAAGAAATGATGTTCTCAATCAATTAATTGAGACGCACCTATTACACGCGACGACGTTTTGGTGGTCGGCATCCGTTATGTGGAACCGGAGTTACATCTTTAATAGCTGTAACATCAAGACCTGCAGCTTGAAGTGCACGAATTGCAGCTTCACGACCTGCACCAGGACCTTTAACCGTTACTTCTAACGTCTTCAAACCATGTTCAACAGATGACTTAGCAGCTGCTTCGGCAGCCAATTGCGCAGCAAATGGTGTCGATTTACGAGAACCTTTAAAACCAAGTGAACCAGCACTTGACCAAGATACTGCATTTCCTTGCATATCTGTGATTGTTACAATTGTGTTATTAAATGTAGAGCGGATGTGAGCAATACCAGATTCGATATTCTTTTTCACACGACGCTTACGTGTTTGTTGTTTACGTGCCATGTTAGGAAGAAACCTCCTTTACGTATTATTTTTTCTTGTTAGCAACAGTTTTACGAGGACCTTTACGCGTACGCGCATTGTTCTTCGTATTTTGACCGCGAACAGGTAAACCTCTACGATGACGGATACCACGGAATGAACCGATTTCCATCAATCGTTTGATATTTAATGATACTTCACGGCGAAGATCTCCTTCAACCTTGAAAGCACCGATTGATTCACGAATTTTGTTTAATTCGTCTTCTGTAAGATCACGAACGCGTGCTTCTTCAGAAACGCCTGCAACTGCAAGAACTTTTTGTGCAGTAGTTTTACCAATACCGAAAATATATGTTAATGAAATAACAACGCGTTTATCGCGCGGAATGTCAACACCAGCAATACGAGCCATGTGTGTCGTGCACCTCCTTCAAATTAGCCTTGTTTTTGTTTATGTTTAGGATTTTCACAGATTACCATTACTTTACCGCGTCGGCGAATAACTTTACATTTTTCGCAGATCGGTTTCACAGATGGTCTCACTTTCATCTAACCCAACCTCCTTAGTGGTCCGGAGTGCAAAAGATTATTTAAAACGGTATGTGATACGTCCGCGAGTTAAATCGTAAGGAGAAAGTTCAATTGTGACTTTATCTCCAGGTAGGATGCGGATAAAATGCATACGGATTTTGCCCGATACATGAGCAAGAATCGTGTGACCATTTTCCAATTCTACCTTAAACATCGCGTTGGGCAAAGTCTCAACAACTGTTCCTTCGACTTCAATTACATCGTCTTTCGCCATCAACCCTGTCTCCCTTCTGTATAAAAAATCAGGTCTCATCAGCAAATCAAACGGCATGTTCCGCAAATCAAATCCTTAAGGACCCTTTTCGTTTCAACATATGTTTGTTTTGCATGAGAGATGTTCGAAAGACACTCGTCAGGCTTCGCTTCTGGCAACCTACGGAGTAGACTGACCGGGGTGAACCTGTCTCCCTCATGTAAACACGAACGCTCGGAATGCCTTGGATGAGTTCCACCATATCCGTTACACAGATGCTTCCACGAAACCCATTATACCTTGTCGGAAGTAGAAATGCACGAAAGGACAAAGGGATCCTCTTAAACGTAACACTTACTATTTCGTTCTTTCGTATAGCGGGCATAATTTGCTTTTGCAGCTCTCGAAAAAAAATTCCGTTTACAAGCGTGCCGCTAGATTCAGCTGCGTTTGCTCTCTAAAAGAGCATTTAAATCAGCAAATACCTTATGAATGTCTTGCTGACCGTTAATATTTGTTAGCACACCTTTGTCGCCATAATAGTCGAGTAGAGGTTGTGTTTGTTTCATATTTACTTCCAGACGGTTAGTCACCGTTTCCGGATTATCATCCGCGCGCTGGTAAAGCTCGCCTCCATCTTTGTCACAAACACCATCTTTTTGAGGTGGGTTAAAGACTAAATGATACGCAGTACCGCAATCTTTACAGATGCGGCGCCCCGTTAGGCGCTTAATCAATTCTTCTTGTTCAACTTGAATATTTAATACGTGCTCAACGTTTTTGTTCAAATCAAGCAATAGCGCATCAAGTGCTGCCGCTTGAGGAACTGTACGTGGAAAGCCGTCTAATAAAAATCCATTATCACAATCAGACTTGCTTAATCTTTCACGAACGATTCCGATCGTTACTTCATCAGGTACTAGTGCACCATCATCCATAAACGATTTGGCTTTAAGGCCAAGCTCCGTGCCACCTTTTATAGCTGCTCGGAACATGTCGCCTGTAGAAATATGAGGGATTGCGTACTTCTCAACAATTTTATCTGCTTGAGTGCCTTTACCTGCACCTGGCAAACCCATTAAAACGATATTCATACGTTTTGCCCCCTGCATAATTTGCAGGTTAAAAGGAACGTAGACGTCCCTCAAAACCAAACTTTATTTCATGAAACCTTTGTAATGACGTTTCACTAGTTGTGCTTCAAGCTGTTTCATCGTTTCCAGTGCAACACCGACAACGATTAGTAAGCTTGTGCCTCCGATTTGTGCAGAAGCTGGAAGACCAGCGAAGTTAATGAACAAAATCGGCATGATTGCAACTAGTGCTAGGAAGATCGCACCCACGAAAGTTAAACGGTACAAGACTGTTGTTAAATAATCTTGTGTGTTTTTCCCTGGACGAATTCCTGGAATATAAGCACCTTGTTTTTTCAGATTGTCTGCAACGTTTTCAGGATTCACTTGAATGAACGCATAGAAATACGTAAATGCAACGATTAACGCAACATAGATGAGCATGCCCACGGGTTTCGAATAATCAAATGTGTTCTGAATAAAATCCGTTACATTATTCTGTCCAAAGAAAGTAGAAAGTGTTTGTGGTGTAATGATAAACGCAACCGCAAAGATTACTGGGATTACTCCCGCAGCATTCACTTTTAACGGTAAGTGTGTTTGTTGTCCGCCAGTAGCACCGCGACCAGCCACACGTTTTGCGTACTGAATTGGAATTTTACGCAACGCTTGTTGAACGTAAATAACTCCCACAGTAACAGCAATTATCGCTAAAACAAGAAGTGCCATAATACCAATACGGATGAATAAATCATCACCAGCTCCATCTAATTGTTGTGCATAGATTTGGTTAGCAGCACCCGGAATCGCAGCAACGATACCTGCAAAGATAATAATGGAAATACCATTACCAACACCTTTAGCAGTGATCTGCTCAGATAACCAAAGTAGGAACGCAGTTCCACCTGTTAACACAATAGCTATAACAACATATGTCGAGAAACCATCTTCTTTTATTAAAGATCCACTGTACATACGGTTAAATCCGTATGACATCGCCATCGCTTGGATGAACGCTAACACAATTGTGAAGTAACGTGTGAACTGAGCAAGTTTACGTCTTCCGACTTCACCTTGTTTTGCCCACTCCGTAAACTTCGGTACAACATCCATTTGTAACAACTGTACAATAATAGATGCTGTGATGTACGGCATGATTCCCATTGCTAAAATCGAAAAGTTAGCAAGGGCACCGCCACCAAATGTATTTAAGAAACCAATTAAACTAAACTGGTCTGTAGCTTGCAATACTTGTGCGTCAACGTTTGGTACTGGAATAAATGTTCCAATACGGAAAACGATTAACATTAACAAAGTAAAGATGATTTTATTTCTTATATCTCTAACGCGCATAAAGTTGGAGATTGTCTGAAACATTAAACCACCTCTGTTTGTCCGCCCGCAGCTTCAATAGCTTCTTTAGCAGAAGCAGAGAATTTGTGAGCTTTCACAGTAAGCTTTTTGTCAAGAGTTCCGTTACTAAGAATCTTAATTCCAGCTTTTTCGCTGCTCACATAACCTGTTTCAATAAGCAATGCAGGTGTTACCTCCGTGCCCTCTTCGAAACGGTTAAGTGTATCAAGATTCACAATAGCGTAAACTTTACGATTAATATTCGTAAAGCCACGTTTTGGTAAACGTCTGAATAATGGGTTTTGACCGCCTTCAAATCCTGGACGAACACCGCCGCCAGAACGAGCGTTTTGACCTTTATGACCTTTACCTGCAGTTTTACCATTACCAGAACCAATCCCGCGACCTTTACGCTTACGGTTTGAACGCGATCCTTCTGCTGGTTTTAACTCATGCAGTTTCATATGGGTGGCACCTCCTTATTCTAAAATACTAATTATAGTTCCTTTACAGAAACTAAATGAGCTACTTTTTCAACCATCCCACGGATGGCTACATTGTCAGCATGCTCAACAGTTTGATGCATTTTACGTAAACCAAGAGCTTCTACAGTTTTGCGTTGACCAGGTTTTGTCCCAATTACGCTTCTAGTGAGGGTAACTTGTAATTTTGCCATTGTCATTTCCCTCCCTTAACCTAATAACTCTTTAACTGATTTGCCGCGCAATTTAGCAACGTCCTCAGCACGTTTTAGTCCAGTTAAGCCGTTGATTGTAGCACGAACCATGTTAATTGGTGTGTTAGAACCAAGAGATTTAGAAAGAATATCAGTAATACCAGCTAGCTCAAGTACAGCACGAACTGGACCACCAGCGATAACGCCAGTACCAGGAGCAGCAGGTTTAATTAAAATTTCACCAGCGCCAAAGTTACCGATAATTAAATGTGGAGTAGTACCACGTACCATAGGCACTTCGATCAGGTTTTTCTTCGCATCTTCAATTGCTTTACGGATAGCATCTGGTACTTCTTGTGCTTTACCAGTACCGAATCCTACGTGGCCATTCTTGTCACCAACAACAACCAATGCAGTGAAGCGGAAACGACGTCCACCTTTTACAACTTTAGCTACGCGGTTAATTGTAACTACGCGCTCTTCAAGTTCAAGTTTGTTTGGATCAATGTGACGCATGAAATGTGTCCCTCCTTCTTATTAAAATTCTAGGCCATTTTCGCGAGCAGCTTCAGCTATAGCTTTTACGCGTCCATGATATAAGTAACCGCCACGGTCGAAAACAACAACTTTAATGTTATTTTCAGAAGCACGTTTAGCGATTGTTTCGCCGATTACTTTAGCAGACTCTAAGTTACCAGTACCATCGAAATCTTTTTCCATAGTAGAAGCACTTACAAGTGTTACTCCAGTAGTATCGTCGATTAATTGCGCATATAAGTGTTTATTAGAACGGAATACATTTAAACGAGGACGTTCAGCTGTACCCGTGATTTTAGAACGTACACGTGCATGACGTTTTTTACGAACTTGATTTTTATCTTGTTTCGTAATCACAGAGGTCACTCCTTTCTAATGCTTAGGCAGCATTATTTACCTGTTTTACCTTCTTTACGACGAACAACTTCGCCTTCATAACGAATACCTTTACCTTTATACGGCTCTGGTGGACGTACTTGACGAATATTTGATGCTAATGCACCAACGCGTTCCTTGTTAATTCCTCGAATGATGATTTTAGTATTTGTAGGAACTTCTACAACTAAACCAGCTTCAGGAGTGAATTCTACTGGATGAGAGAAACCTACGTTCAATACAAGTTTTTCACCTTGTAAAGAAGCACGGTAACCTACACCTACTAGTTCAAGACTACGTTCGAAACCTTTAGAAACACCTTCAACCATGTTTGCAAGCAAAGCACGAGTTGTACCGTGAATCGTACGGTGATCTTTTGATTCAGAAGGACGTGTTAATGTAACAACGTTCTCTTCTTTTTCGATTTTAATATCTGCATTAAAAGTACGAGTAAGCTCGCCTTTTGGACCTTTTACAGTAACATCATTGTTTTTACCAATTGTTACAGTAACGTCAGCAGGAACCTCAATTGGTTTTTTACCTACACGAGACATTTATTGCACCTCCATTCGATTGTTGCTGTTTACCAAACGTAAGCTACGATTTCGCCGCCAACTTGTTTAGCGCGTGCTTCTTTATCAGTTAATAGACCATTAGAAGTTGATACTAAAGCAATTCCAAGTCCATTTAATACTCTTGGTACTTCATTTGTCTTCGCATACACACGAAGACCAGGTTTAGAAATACGTTTCAAACCAGTAATAACGCGTTCGTTGTTTTGACCGTATTTCAAGAAGATACGAATGATACCTTGTTTGCTATCTTCAACGTATTCTACGTCACGAACAAAACCTTCACGTTTAAGGATCTCAGCGATCTCTTTTTTCATGTTTGATGCAGGTAACTCTAACTTTTCGTGGCGAACCATGTTCGCGTTACGAATACGTGTAAGCATATCTGCAATCGGATCTGTCATTGTCATTACATTAACCTCCTTCCCAGTTTAGGGGATTACCAGCTGGCTTTTTTCACGCCAGGAATTTGTCCTTTGTAAGCAAGCTCACGGAAACAAATACGGCAAAGTTTAAATTTACGTAAGACCGAATGCGGACGACCGCAACGTTCACAACGTGTGTAAGCTTGTACATTATGCTTTGGCGTGCGCTTTTGTTTAGCGATCATTGATTTTTTAGCCACGTTTACGCCTCCCTTATGTTTACTTTTGGAACGGCATTCCGAATTGTGTTAATAACTCACGAGCTTCTTCGTCAGAGTTCGCAGTTGTTACAATTACGATATCCATACCGCGTACTTTAGACACTTTATCGTAGTCGATTTCTGGGAAGATTAATTGTTCTTTAACACCTAATGTGTAGTTACCGCGACCGTCGAATGCTTTTTTAGAAACACCGCGGAAGTCACGAACACGTGGAAGTGAGATTGCAATTAATTTGTCCAAGAAGTCGTACATACGCTCTCCGCGTAATGTTACTTTACAGCCGATTGGCATACCTTCACGAAGACGGAAGCCAGCGATTGATTTCTTAGCTTTAGTTACAACAGGTTTTTGACCTGTGATGATTGTTAATTCTTCAACAGCTGCATCTAGTGCTTTAGTGTTTTGAACAGCGTCACCAACACCCATGTTGATTACGATTTTGTTCACTTGAGGCACTTGCATAACTGATTTGTATTCAAACTTGCTCATTAGAGCAGGAGAAACTTCCTTAAGAAATTTTTCTTTTAGGCGGTTCATGTGTGTACCTCCCTTCTTCTTTTACTTATTTATCGATTGTTTCGCCTGATTTTTTTGCAACACGAACTTTTTTGCCATCTTCCACTTTATAACTTACGCGAGTCGGCTCGCCTGATTTAGGGTCGATTAACATAACGTTCGATACGTGTACTGATGCCTCTTGGCTTACAATTCCACCTTGTGGATTTGCTTGGTTAGGTTTCATGTGCTTTTTCACTAAGTTCAAACCTTCAACTAAAACTCGGTCAGTCTTTGGAAAAGCAGCAATGATAGTACCTGTTTTACCTTTTTCTTTACCTGAGATCACCATAACTTTATCGCCTTTTTTAACATGCATTCTGTCGCACCTCCTTGTTTAGCACTTTCATGTTGATTAAAGAACTTCCGGAGCTAAAGATACGATTTTCATGAAGCTATTGTCACGTAATTCACGTGCAACAGGTCCGAAAATACGAGTTCCGCGCGGGCCTTTATCGTCTTTGATAATAACGCATGCGTTTTCATCAAATTTGATATAAGTTCCGTCTTTACGGCGTACACCGCTTTTAGTGCGAACGATAACGGCTTTTACGACGTCACCTTTCTTGACAACGCCACCTGGTGTTGCTTTCTTAACTGTACATACGACTACATCGCCGATGTTAGCAGTTTTACGACCAGAACCACCAAGCACTTTAATTGTTAATACTTCACGTGCACCTGAGTTGTCAGCAACTTTCATACGACTCTCTTGTTGGATCACTTAGGTAACCTCCTCTCGGAATTTGGTCTGTCCCGAACTTTATTATTTAAATAATTACCGCTTTTTCTACAACTTCCATAAGACGGAAACGTTTTGTAGCAGACAACGGACGAGTTTCCATGATACGAACTACGTCGCCTAATTTAGCTTCGTTTAGCTCATCATGCGCCTTGAACTTTTTAGAGTACTTAACACGTTTACCGTAAAGTTTATGCTTTTTATATGTTTCAATCATAACAGTTACAGTTTTGTCCATTTTGTCAGAAACAACACGGCCCGTGTATACTTTGCGTTGATTACGCTCAGTCATGCTCGAAAACCTCCTTTATCAGTTATTTGCACTGATTTCTCTTTCACGAATCACAGTTTTCATACGCGCAATAGCTTTACGAACTTGGCTAATGCGTGCTGTGTTTTCTAATTGACCAGTCGCCAATTGGAAGCGAAGGTTAAAAAGCTCTTCTTTCAGTGATTTCACTTTTTGTTCAATTTCTGCAGTGGTAAGGTCACGGAGTTCATTAGCTTTCATTAGATTCACCACCAATTTCTTCACGTTTAATGATTTTACATTTCACAGGAAGTTTATGTGCTGCAAGTCGAAGTGCTTCACGTGCTACCTCTTCAGAGACACCCGCAATTTCGAACATTACTTTTCCTGGTTTAACTACTGCTACCCATCCCTCAGGTGAACCTTTACCAGAACCCATTCGAACTTCTAGAGGCTTTTTAGTATAAGGTTTATGTGGGAAAATTTTAATCCAAACTTTACCGCCACGTTTCATGTAACGTGTCATCGCAATACGAGAAGCTTCGATCTGACGGTTAGTAATCCAGCTAGCTTCAACAGCTTGTAAGCCGAATTCACCAAAAGTTACTTCTTTACCGCCTTTTGCTTCTCCGCGCATTTTTCCACGGTGTTCGCGACGATATTTAACGCGTTTAGGCATTAACATATTATTTGCCTCCTTCCACAGATTTCTTCTTAACTGGAAGGACTTCACCACGATAGATCCAGACTTTAACACCAAGCTTACCATATGTTGTGTCAGCTTCAGCATGTGCATAATCAATGTCAGCACGTAAAGTATGAAGTGGTACAGTTCCTTCACTGTAATGCTCAGCACGAGCAATATCAGCTCCGCCTAGACGTCCAGATACTTGAGTTTTAATACCTTTAGCGCCAGAACGCATAGTACGTTGTAATGATTGTTTTTGTGCACGACGGAAAGATACACGATTTTCTAATTGACGAGCAATGTTCTCAGCAACTAATTTCGCATCTAGATCCGGACGTTTAATTTCCACGATGTTGATGTGGACACGCTTGCCAGTAGTAGCATTAAGGTTTTTACGTAGTGCTTCCACTTCCGTACCACCTTTACCAATAACCATACCTGGTTTAGCAGTGTGAATAGTTACGTTAACACGGTTTGCAGCGCGCTCGATTTCTACTTTAGAAACTGAAGCTTCTTTCAAACGTGTTTCAATGTAACCACGAATTTTTAAATCTTCATGAAGGAAAGTCGCATAGTCTTTTTCTGCATACCATTTTGATTCCCAATCACGAATGATGCCTATACGCAATCCTATTGGATGTACTTTTTGACCCACGAATTATCCCTCCTTCTTCTCAGATACCACGATAGTAATGTGGCTTGTGCGTTTGTTGATCGCACTTGCACGCCCCATAGCACGTGGACGGAAACGTTTCAATGTTGGACCTTCGTCAACAAATACTTCAGAAATAACTAGTTTATTCATATCTAAATCTAAGTTGTGCTCAGCGTTTGCAACCGCAGATTTCAATAGTTTTTCAACTACTGGTGATGCGGCCTTTGGTGTAAGGCGCAAAATCGCAACTGCTTCACCGATTTGCTTGCCTCGGATTAAATCGACGACTAATCGTACTTTACGAGGGGCAATACGCACTGTTCTAAGAATAGCTTTAGCTTGCATTAGGATATCCTCCTCTCAATTAGCGTCTTGTTTTCTTATCGTCATTACCGTGGCCTTTATAAGCACGTGTAGGTGCGAATTCGCCCAATTTATGTCCTACCATATCTTCAGTCACATATACAGGAACGTGTTTACGTCCATCATATACTGCGATCGTTAATCCGATAAAAGTCGGGAATATTGTTGAACGGCGAGACCAGGTTTTGATTACTTGTTTTTTCTCGGAATCCTTTTGCGCATCAACCTTCTTCATAAGATGGTCATCAACGAAAGGTCCTTTTTTCAAGCTACGGCCCATTTTGGTACCTCCCTCAGTGATATCGCTACGGCTCTTTGTGTGAACCGCAGATGAATCACTTTATTTTTTAGCGCTACTACGACGAACGATAAATTTGTCTGACTTGTTTTTCTTTTTACGAGTTTTGTAACCAAGAGTTGGTTTACCCCATGGAGACATTGGAGATTTACGTCCAATTGGAGATTTACCTTCACCACCACCGTGTGGATGGTCGTTCGGGTTCATTACAGATCCACGTACAGTTGGGCGTTTACCTAACCAACGATTACGACCTGCTTTACCAATGTTGATTAATTCGTGTTGTTCATTACCAACTTGACCAATTGTTGCACGGCAAGTTCCTAAGATCATACGAACTTCACCAGATTGAAGACGAATAATTACATACTTGTCTTCTTTACCTAGTACTTGAGCAGAAGTACCAGCAGAACGGACTAATTGTCCACCTTTACCTGGCTTCATTTCAATGTTATGGATTGTAGAACCCATTGGAATGTTTTGTAATGGTAATGCGTTACCCGCTTTAATATCAGCTTCTGGACCCGACATGATCATCATGCCAACTTCTAATCCTTTTGCTGCTAGGATGTAACGTTTTTCACCATCAACATAATTAATTAATGCAATGTTTGCAGAGCGGTTTGGATCGTACTCAATAGTAGCAACGCGTCCTGGAATGCCATCTTTATTTCGTTTGAAATCGATAACACGATATTGACGCTTATGGCCGCCACCTTGATGACGAACAGTTAACTTACCTTGGTTATTACGGCCGCCTTTACGTTTGACAGGTTCAAGCAATGATTTCTCAGGCTTGTTAGTCGTGATTTCAGCGAAATCCGAAGTTGTCATGTTACGTCGACCGTTGGAGGTAGGTTTGTACTTTTTAATCGCCATGTTTATTCCCTCCTTCTTGTTAGTTCAATTTGTATCCTGTATGGATTAAACTTCGAATAATTCGATGTCTTTACTTTCAGCAGTTAATTTAACAATAGCTTTACGGCGTTTGTTAGTATATCCACCAAATTTACCAACGCGTTTGAATTTACCTTTGTAGTTCATGATGTTAACTTTCTCAACATCTACTCCAAAGATTTCTTCGATTGCGTGTTTAACTTGAGTTTTGTTGGCGCGAGTGTCCACTAAGAAAGTGTACTTTTTCTCTTCCATTACTTCAGAAGAACGCTCGGTAATGACCGGACGTTTAATAATATCACGTGCTTCCATTATCCTAGCACCTCCTCGATTTTCTCTACTGCAGCTTTTGTCACAACAATTTTGTCATGTCCAAGCAAGTCAAGAACATTAATGCCTGTTGCTGATACTACTGA
The DNA here is from genome assembly GCF_049671445.1 of Paenisporosarcina sp. Lineage (GTDB taxonomy): Bacteria > Bacillota > Bacilli > Bacillales_A > Planococcaceae > Paenisporosarcina. The sequence goes on from NZ_JBATUX010000083.1 coordinate 25,245, forward strand.
TACTCCTGGGATGTTACGAGCAGATTTTGCTACGTTTTCATCAAGTTCAGCTGTAACGAACAAAGCTTTTTTCTCGATTGAAAGGTCTTTCAACACTTTCAAGAAATCTTTTGTTTTTGGTGCATCGAACATTAAGCTTTCAAGAACGATGAAGTTCTGTTCCAACACTTTCGCAGAAAGAGCTGAACGAAGAGCTAAACGACGAACTTTTTTCGGTAGTTTGTAGCTGTAGCTACGTGGAACTGGACCGAAAACAACACCACCACCACGCCATTGTGGAGAGCGAATCGAACCTTGACGAGCACGACCTGTTCCTTTTTGTTTCCATGGCTTGCGACCACCACCAGCAACTTCAGAACGGTTTTTAACTTTATGATTACCTTGACGTAGTGAAGCTCGTTGAGAGATTACTGCATCAAATAATACATTATTGTTTGGAGCGATTCCGAAAACCGCATCGTTTAATTCGATTTCACCAACAGATGAACCTGTTTGGTTAAGTAAAGATACCTTTGGCATTCCTGTTTCCTCCTTCCTCTATTTAATTAGTTAGCTTTGATAGCAGTTTTAACTACTACTAATGCTTTACGAGAACCAGGAACATTACCTTTAACAAGTAGCAAGTTACGATCAGCATCAACTTTTACGATTTCTAAGTTTTGGATCGTCACCATAGTGCCACCCATTTGACCAGGTAATTTCTTTTGTTTGAACACGCGGTTCGGAGCAACTGGCCCCATTGAACCTGGACGACGGTGGTAACGAGATCCGTGGGCCATTGGTCCACGAGATTGGTTGTGGCGTTTAATAACACCTTGGAAACCTTTACCTTTTGTAACGCCTGAAACGTCTACAATATCGCCTTCTGTGAAACTTTCAACCTTGACTTCTTGACCAACTTCGTACTCAGCAATATTCAAGCCGCGGAATTCACGGATGAAGCGCTTAGGAGTAGTGCTTGCTTTTGCTACATGTCCTTTTGCTGGTTTGTTAGAAAGCTTTTCACGCTTATCTTCAAAACCTAATTGGATTGATTCGTAGCCATCTGTTTCAACTGATTTCTTTTGAAGCACTATGTTTGGAGAAGCTTCAATTACAGTTACAGGGATTAAGTCACCGTTCTCAGCAAATACTTGCGTCATACCGATTTTTCTACCTAAGATTCCTTTGGTCATTTGTCACACCTCCTACAATAATTGTTTGTTCATTTCTATTTGTCGTTTACCATTAAAGTTTAATTTCAATGTCAACGCCAGATGGTAAGTCAAGCTTCATTAACGCATCAACAGTTTGTGGTGTTGGGTTAACGATATCGATCAGACGTTTATGCGTACGCATTTCGAATTGTTCACGAGAATCTTTGTACTTGTGAACCGCACGAAGAATTGTGTACACAGACTTCTCAGTTGGAAGTGGAATCGGACCTGATACACTTGCACCTGAACGTTTCGCAGTTTCCACAATTTTTTCAGCAGACTGATCAAGAATTCGATGGTCATACGCTTTCAAACGTATACGAATTTTTTGTTTTGCCATAATTTTCCCTCCTTTTCGCCTAATTACTAGACATTCTCAACGAAAATTTTCCAACATCCCGCCATGGCAAAGCGGCCGGGTGTGTCGGTAACCTCTCGCATCATCGCAGTCAGATAAAGACCAACTTCAATATTATACATAAATAAAAAGAATAACGCAAGTAGTTTCGCGAAATTCTTTCTAATGCTTTCTTATTGTATGATGAATCCTATTTTCTTTCAAGGGATAGGATTATTGTCCGAACATTAAGTTCTTATTCTATAACACCATGATGGCAATCCAACCGAATAGCAGTAGCGGAATATTGTAATGGAGGAACGTCGGAACACATGTATCCCAGATGTGATTGTGTTGTCCATCTACGTTCAATCCAGCAGTTGGACCAAGCGTACTGTCTGATGCTGGCGAACCTGCATCACCAAGAGCTCCAGCAGTTCCTATTAAAGCTATGATTGCTAGTGTACTAAATTCAAACTCCAACGCTAACGGTACGAATATCGCAGCGATAATTGGAATCGTTGCAAATGAAGATCCAATTCCCATCGTAATAAGCAAACCAATTACTAGCATAAGCATTGCAGCTAGCGCTTTGTTACCTTCAAGTAACGATGAAGCACTTCCTACTAAAGATTCAATATCTCCAGTTGCTTGAATTACTGCAGCAAAACCATTTGCTGTGATCATCACAAATCCTATGAAGGCCATCAGACGCATTCCATCTGTTAATAGAAGATCAGCTTCTTTCCATTTAAGTGCTCCAGTAACATATAACGTTAAGATTCCCGCAAGCGCACCCATAATCATTGACTCAGTTTGAATTTGAGCAACTAACGCAGCAATTAGAGAAACAATCGTAAAAAAGATAACTTTTTTATCGAAGTTAACTAAAGTCGTTTCTTCTATTGTTACATCTCTCGTATATTCTCTTGGCTTTCTATAAGAAATGAATACAGCGACTAATAATCCTACAACAAGACCTACAGTTGGAATGATCATTGCGTAAGGAATATCTTTCATATCGATTGCGAGTCCAGCAGTTTCCATCTGAGTTGCTACTATTTCGTGGAAGATGAAACCGAATCCGTATGGCAATAAAATATACGGAGCCGTTAAACCGAATGTTAATACCGAAGCAATGAGACGACGATCGAGTTTAAGTAAATTCATCACGTGAATGATAGGTGGTACGAGTAATGGAATAAAGGCAATGTGAATCGGAATTAAGTTTTGAGAAAATACAGCCATCAGTAGTAATGACAAAATGATAAGCGTTTTTGCTAATCCTGTTTTCTCAGTGTCCCCATCCTTCTTAATCAGTTTAAGAATGCTCGAAACAAGAAGTTCTGGAATACCGGTTTTTGAAATCGCAACTGCGAATCCACCGAGCAAAGCATAGCTCAAGGCAATCGATGCTCCGCCACCTAATCCATCTGTAAAAGCAGTGATAGTATCGGTCAATGATAAACCACCAACTAACCCACCTGTGATCGCTCCTATAAGTAAAGCAAATACTACGTTAACACGCAGTAAGCTTAAAACCAACATTACAACAACTGCAATTATTACAGCATTCATACATATCTATCTCCTTTAGTTTGCTAGAGTGTTAAAGTACACAACCTAAATTAACAAATGGTTAAATCGATGTCAATAGGAATGCATGAAGAGCGAAAAGTTTGAAAAATATAAAGTGTACCTACTACTGAAAGTTTGGGAGGTCTTCTTGCGGTAGATTTCATAAGCGCGAATCGATAATCCTTCTATTGACAGCAATTCTTTCCAAAACAAGGTTATGTTAAAGAAACCTTTGACCTAATGGATATATGAACAGGTTTCCAGCACGCTTGCTTAACCTACTGCACAATAATCTAGAGAATAAAGAGGATGGACTTTTCTTGCAAACAGAAGCGCAGCGGAGGATAAACTATTTAAATCGCCATATATCGAAAGCCATTATGCTAACCTCCATTTCTCTTTAAGTGGCTACACATATTACTTTTTAAGTTTCAATAAGTTAACTTGGATACGAGACGCGTTTGAGCGATAAATCTTCAGATTGAGCGATAAACCATTCAAAATGAACGATAAATTTTTCACAATCGAAATTGACACTAAAAATGCGTCTCATTTAGCAAGTTAACTAGCCGTGAAACATGCTTGGTGGATTCGATTGAAGTTTGTAAAGTGAGATTATGTCATTTACTAGAAAGAGAGGTTTCCAGTCCGCTTCAGACGCGTCCTATGTTGCACCTTAGACTAGAGTAAAAGAGTGCAGCTTAGCCTTCGTCACAAGACTAGATGTTAGATTTCATATTCAATAAAAATACCCTTGTCTCTGTCGGCGAAGGGGTAAAAGAAGAGAGTATATTTTAAAACCTTTTTTTAAACATAGTAAAATACTCTAGATCCTGTTTTTCTTACAGGTTCTTTTAACCTTCCAGATAATAAAACTTTGTTATGCAGGAACATTTCGATATCCCACTTGTATAAAAAAGTAGAAATCAAAAAAAGACCTTGCCAGCGTCCCGGCAAGGTCTTTAGAAATTATTAATTATTTAGTGATAGTCGCAACTACACCAGCACCAACAGTACGTCCACCCTCACGGATAGAGAACTTAGTACCTTCTTCAAGCGCGATTGGAGCGATAAGAGCAACAGTCATTTCGATGTTGTCTCCAGGCATAACCATTTCAACGCCTTCAGGTAAGTTACAGATACCAGTTACATCAGTTGTACGGAAGTAGAACTGAGGACGGTAGTTAGTGAAGAATGGAGTATGACGTCCACCTTCTTCTTTTGATAAAACATAAACTTCTGCTTTGAATTCAGTATGTGGAGTGATTGTACCTGGTTTAGCCAATACTTGTCCACGTTGGATATCGTCACGAGACACTCCACGAAGAAGTGCACCGATGTTGTCACCAGCTTCTGCATAGTCAAGAAGTTTACGGAACATTTCAACGCCAGTTACTGTAGTTGATTTCGGCTCTTCAACGATACCGATAATGTCAACTAGGTCTCCAACTTTAACTTGTCCACGCTCAACACGACCAGTAGCAACTGTACCACGACCTGTGATTGAGAATACATCCTCAACAGGCATCATGAATGGTTTGTCAGTTTGACGTTCTGGAGTTGGGATATAAGAGTCAACAGCGTCCATTAATTCAACGATTTTCTCTTCCCATTGTTCTTCGCCTTCTAATGCTTTAAGAGCTGAACCTTTGATTACTGGAATGTCGTCGCCAGGGAAATCATAATCAGAAAGAAGATCACGAACTTCCATTTCTACTAATTCAAGTAATTCTTCGTCGTCTACCATATCACATTTGTTCATGAAGACTACTAAGTAAGGAACACCAACTTGACGTGAAAGAAGGATATGCTCACGAGTTTGTGGCATTGGGCCGTCAGCAGCAGATACTACTAAGATTCCGCCGTCCATTTGTGCAGCACCAGTGATCATGTTTTTAACATAATCGGCATGTCCTGGGCAGTCAACGTGTGCATAGTGACGAGATGCAGTTTCATACTCAACGTGAGAAGTGTTGATTGTGATTCCGCGCTCTTTTTCTTCAGGAGCGTTATCGATTTGTGCGTAGCTCATTGCAGTACCACCAGAACGTTTTGCAAGAACTGTTGCGATTGCAGCTGTTAAAGTTGTTTTACCATGGTCAACGTGACCAATTGTACCAATATTTGCGTGTGTTTTAGAACGATCAAATTTAGCTTTTGCCATTATAGAAGTCCTCCTCAAAATTTAAATGATTAGTTTTTTAGTATGAAAGATGGCGGTCTAGATCCACCATCTTTCATAGCTTACAAAATAGTTATACAAGATTAAAAATCAAAGTTCAATGATTAACCTTTATTTTTTTTGATAATTTCTTCTGCAATTGATTTTGGTACTTCTTCATAGTGATCAAAGTGCATTGAGAACACACCGCGACCTTGCGTGTTAGAACGCAATGAAGTTGCGTAACCAAACATTTGAGCAAGTGGAACCATTGAACGTACTACTTGCGCGTTTCCACGAGCGTCCATACCTTCAACACGTCCTCGACGTGATGTAATGTCACCCATGATATCTCCAAGGTATTCCTCAGGGATAACAACTTCTACGCGCATGATAGGCTCTAGAATTACTGGGCTACATTTTGATACTGCGTTTTTAAGTGCCATTGAAGCAGCAATTTTAAACGCCATCTCATTCGAGTCAACATCATGGTAAGATCCGTCGAATAGACGAGCCTTGATGTCAATAAGTGGGTAACCAGCGATTACACCATTGTTTAACGAGTCACGAAGACCTGCTTCAACAGCTGGGATGTATTCACGTGGTACAACACCACCGACGATTCCGTTTTCGAATTCAAAGCCTTTTCCTTCTTCGTTTGGAGAGAATTCAATCCAAACGTGTCCGAATTGACCACGACCACCAGATTGGCGAACGAACTTACCTTCAACTGAAGCTGATCCACGGAATGTTTCGCGGTAAGAAACTTGTGGCGCGCCCACGTTAGCTTCAACCTTGAATTCACGACGCATACGATCAACGATAATATCTAAGTGAAGTTCACCCATACCAGCGATGATAACTTGTCCAGTTTCTACATCAGTGTGAGCACGGAAAGTTGGATCTTCCTCTTGAAGTTTTTGTAAAGCTTGACCCATTTTATCTTGGTCAGCTTTTGACTTCGGCTCTACAGATAACGAGATAACTGGCTCTGGGAATACCATAGACTCAAGGATAACAAGATGTTTCTCGTCACACAATGTGTCTCCAGTAGTTGTATCTTTAAGACCAACTGCTGCAGCAATGTCACCAGAGTAAACTTGACCAATTTCTTCACGAGAGTTAGCGTGCATTTGTAGGATACGACCTACGCGTTCACGTTTACCTTTAGTTGAGTTCTGAACGTAAGATCCAGAAGATAGAACACCAGAGTATACGCGGAAGAACGTTAATTTACCAACGTAAGGGTCCGTCATAACTTTGAATGCTAATGCAGAGAAAGGCTCTGAATCGTCTGGTTTACGTAAAACTTCTTCATCAGAATCCGGAAGTGTACCCATCATTGGCGGTACATCTGTCGGTGCTGGAAGATAGTCGATTACCGCATCAAGCATTAATTGAACACCTTTGTTTTTGAAGGCAGTACCACAAACAACAGGGAAGAATTCTACATTTAACGTACCCTTACGGATAGCAAGTTTCAATTCTTCCTTCGTGATTTCTTCTCCACCAAGGTATTTTTCCATTAATGCTTCATCAAGTTCAGCAATTCCTTCAACTAACTTTTCGCGCCATTCGTTTGCAAGTTCGATATGTGATTCAGGAATTTCTCTCACTTGGATGTCTGTTCCTTCATCATTACCATAGAAGACTGCATTCATTTCGACTAAGTCGATAATAGCTTCAAAGTCGTCTTCAGCACCAATTGGTAACTGAATCGGATGTGCGTTAGCTTGTAGGCGATCAAGGATTGTTCCTACAGAATATAGGAAGTCAGCCCCAATTTTGTCCATTTTGTTTACGAAAACAATACGTGGTACGCCGTAAGTTGTAGCTTGGCGCCATACTGTTTCAGTTTGTGGTTCAACACCAGACTGTGCATCAAGAACCGCTACAGCACCATCAAGTACTCGTAGTGAACGTTCAACTTCAACAGTGAAATCTACGTGTCCTGGAGTATCGATAATGTTTACGCGGTGGCCTTTCCAAGCAGCTGTTGTTGCAGCAGAAGTGATAGTGATTCCACGCTCTTGCTCTTGCTCCATCCAGTCCATTTGTGATGCACCTTCATGCGTTTCACCAATTTTGTGGATACGACCTGTGTAATAAAGAATACGCTCAGTAGTTGTTGTTTTACCAGCATCAATATGAGCCATGATACCAATGTTACGTGTATTCTCTAAGGAGAATTCTCTAGCCATTTTGTATTTCTCCTTCCATCTCAAATTAGAATGATTAGTGGATGAAAAATCCTACCAGCGGTAATGAGCAAACGCTTTGTTCGCTTCCGCCATTTTGTGCATATCTTCACGTTTCTTCACAGAACCACCTGTGTTGTTAGAAGCGTCAAGAATTTCATTAGCTAAACGCTCTTCCATAGTTTTCTCCCCACGAAGACGAGAATAGTTTACTAAGTAACGAAGACCTAATGTAGCACGACGTTCTGGACGAACTTCGATTGGCACCTGATAGTTAGTACCACCAACACGGCGGGCTTTAACTTCAAGTACTGGCATGATGTTTGCAAGAGCAGCTTCAAATACTTCTAAAGAATCTTTACCTGAACGTTCTTGAACAAGTTCAAAAGCTCCATAAAGAATTTTTTGAGAAGTACCTCTTTTACCATCCACCATTAATTTGTTGACTAAACGAGTTACTAGTTTTGATTTGTAAATTGGATCTGGTAACACGTCACGTTTGGAAACAGGACCTTTACGAGGCATGTGTTTTCCTCCTTTCGCAAAATCTATAATTTTATTTTGTGTTAACTGTTATTAGCTTTTTTTAACTTTAGGGCGTTTAGTTCCGTATAATGAACGGCTTTGCATACGGCCAGTAACACCAGCAGTATCAAGAGCACCACGCACGATATGGTAACGTACACCCGCTAAATCTTTTACTCGTCCTCCACGGATAAGAACAACACTGTGTTCTTGAAGGTTATGACCTTCACCCGGGATATACGCAGTAACCTCTAATAGGTTAGTTAAACGTACACGCGCATATTTACGAAGCGCTGAGTTTGGCTTTCTTGGTGTCATTGTACCAACACGTGTACAAACCCCACGTTTTTGCGGTGAATTAACGTTTGTTAACGTTTTTTTAGAGCTGTTATACCCTTTATTCAAAGCAGGTGAGTTTGATTTTACAGTCTTGGATTTACGAGGCTTACGTACCAATTGGTTAATTGTAGGCATCGATTATTCCTCCCTTCTTCTGATCGTTGTAATACCACACATCCAGGTGGTTCATTTTTGGGTAAAAAACAAAGTCTTTGTGTTCATACACAAAAACTGTTACACAGTAATTGCAACAACTGCTGCACCTACTTGAAGTCCGCAGGCTTTACCAAGTTCTATTCTAGACTCAACATAGTCAATCTTAACACCGTTTTCTTTAGCTGTCTGAATCGCTGATTGGGTGATTCGACTGTCTGCATCACGAGCCACTAAAATTTCTAATACATGGCCACCTTGTATTGCTTTTACTGTTTGCTTAGTACCTATGACGGTTTTCTTCGCCTGATTTACTTTTTCATAAGACATTTTGCATATCCTCCAAAGACCCAGACCTTCAACTATCAACCTTAAACATGGTATCATTCATAGGTTTTTCTGTCAACCTGTTTTGTGTTGAAAAGTAGATAGATCGACTTCTACATTGGAACAATGGTATTCGACCTGGTCTGTGAAGCTAGAAATAAATACCGGGGGGTTACTCACATAACCCCACCGGAATGTTGTTAAATTATTCAGCGCTCACTGCTACTTCAGTTTCGTTTTTCTTTACATCAACAATCTTGATTTGACGGTAGCGTTGCATACCAGTACCCGCAGGAACGAGTTTACCAATAATAACGTTTTCTTTCAAGCCAAGTAATTCATCACGTTTCCCTTTAATTGCCGCGTCTGTTAACACACGCGTAGTTTCTTGGAATGACGCTGCTGATAAGAATGATTCTGTTTCAAGTGAAGCTTTTGTAATACCGAGAATAACTGGGCGACATGTCGCAGGGATTTTCCCGCTTAACACTGCCTCTTTATTCGCTTCTGCAAATTGGTGAATATCTAGTAATGAACCTGGTAATAGTTCAGTTTCACCAGCCTCGATAACACGCACTTTACGAAGCATTTGGCGAACCATTACTTCGATATGTTTGTCACCGATTTCTACACCCTGCATACGGTATACTTTTTGAACTTCTTTCAACAAGTAAACTTGTACTGTTGAAACATCTTTTACTTTCAACAATTCTTTTGGATCAATTGAACCTTCCGTTAATACTTCACCACGTTTAATTTGATCATCTAATTGTACTTTCAAACGACCATTATACGGAGAAAGATATTTACGAGTTTCAACATCACCTTGAACTGTGATTTCTTTTTGGCCTTCACGAATTTCTTCAATTGCCGAGATAACTCCCGTAATTTCAGAGATAACTGCTTGACCTTTCGGGTTACGAGATTCGAAAATCTCTTGGATACGCGGAAGACCTTGAGTAATATCGTCTCCAGCAACACCGCCCGTATGGAACGTACGCATTGTTAACTGAGTACCTGGTTCACCGATCGATTGGGCAGCAATAATACCAACTGCTTCACCAACTTCAACGTCTTCACCAGTAGCTAAGTTAGTACCGTAGCATTTTTTACATACGCCGTGTTTCGTGTTACATGTAAATGCCGAACGAATTGTAAGTTCTTCGATTCCAGCATCTAAAATAACGCGAGCTACGTCTTCTGTAATTAAACCATCTTTAGCCAAAATAACTTTCTTCGTTTCCGGATGGTAAATTGTTTTACGTGTGTGACGACCAACAATACGCTCGTCAAAGCCTTCGATTACTTCTGTGCCATCCATTAGTGCGCCAATCAATAAGCCACGGTCCGTTCCGCATTCATCTTCACGAACAATAACATCTTGAGCAACGTCTACTAAACGACGAGTTAGGTAACCTGAATCGGCTGTTTTAAGTGCTGTATCGGCAAGACCTTTACGAGCACCATGTGTCGAGATGAAGTATTCAAGAACTGTTAAACCTTCACGGAATGATGATTTAATAGGAAGTTCGATAATACGACCGGCCGGATTGGCCATCAAACCACGCATACCTGCAAGTTGAGTAAAGTTGGATGCGTTACCACGCGCTCCAGAGTCACTCATCATGAAGATTGGGTTTAAATTGTCTAAAGATCTCATTAGTTTTTCTTGGATGACATCTTTCGCTGCACTCCAATACGAAATAACACGATCATAACGTTCTTCTTCTGTAATCAAACCACGACGGAATTGTTTCAGAACTTTGTCTACTTTATCTTGAGCTTCTTCTAATACTTTACCTTTGTCTGGAAGAACCACGATATCAGAGATACCAATTGTAATACCAGCTCGAGTTGAGTATTTGAAACCAAGGTTTTTCATACGGTCAAGCATTCTAGACGTTTCAGTAATATGGAAACGTTTAAATACTTCAGCGATGATGTTTCCAAGAATTTTCTTCTTGAACGGTGATACAAGTTCCTCTTCGGCGATATGTTTGCGCACATCTGTCGTTGTCGGTACAAAATATTTAGACGGCGTTTCAACTTGAAGGTTGAAGTCCGTAGGTTCGTTAATGTAAGGGAAAGTTTCAGGTAAAATTTCATTGAAAATCACTTTACCGACAGTTGTTAATAATAACATTTTGTTTTGTTCTTCAGAGAATGTTTGGTTATTCAATGAACCTGCTGAGATTGCAATACGAGTATGCAAGTGTGCATGTCCGTTTTGGTATGCAAGTAAAACTTCATTTGGTCCGTAGAATGTAGAACCTTCGCCTGTTGCACCTTTACGCTCAAGTGTTAAGTAATAGTTACCTAGTACCATATCTTGAGATGGTGTAACAACTGGTTTACCATCTTTCGGGTTCAAAATGTTTTGTGCAGCTAACATTAATAAACGAGCTTCTGCTTGCGCTTCTGCTGATAAAGGAACGTGAACGGCCATTTGGTCACCATCGAAGTCAGCGTTGTAAGCTGTACATACTAATGGGTGCAAACGAATCGCACGGCCTTCTACTAATGTTGGTTCGAAAGCTTGAATACCTAATCGGTGAAGCGTAGGTGCGCGGTTTAATAAAACCGGATGCTCCTTAATTACGTCTTCCAATACATCCCAAACTTCAGAATGCATACGTTCGATTTTGCGTTTCGCACTCTTAATGTTGTGAGCTAAGCCACGTTCAACAAGTTCTTTCATAACAAATGGTTTGAATAATTCAATTGCCATTTCTTTTGGAAGTCCACATTGATACATTTTCAAGTTTGGACCTACGACGATAACCGAACGACCAGAGTAGTCAACACGTTTACCTAGTAAGTTTTGACGGAAACGACCTTGTTTACCTTTTAACATATGAGAAAGTGATTTCAATGGACGGTTACCCGGTCCAGTTACTGGACGGCCACGACGACCATTATCAATCAATGCATCAACAGCTTCTTGTAACATACGTTTTTCGTTTTGAACAATGATTCCTGGCGCGCCAAGATCAAGTAAACGTTTTAAACGGTTATTACGGTTGATAACACGACGATACAAATCATTTAAATCAGATGTTGCAAAACGACCACCATCTAGTTGCACCATTGGACGTATTTCTGGCGGTATTACTGGAAGGACATCTAAAATCATCCAATCAGGTTTGTTACCAGAGTTACGGAATGATTCAACAACTTCTAATCGCTTAATTGCACGAGTACGTCTTTGACCTGCAGCAGTTTTAAGTTCTTCTTTCAGCATTTCAGTTTCTTTCTCAAGATCTAAATCTTGAAGAAGACGCTTAATTGCTTCAGCACCCATTGCAGCATAGAATTTCTTGCCGTATTTTTCACGGTAAGCACGATATTCTTTCTCAGACAAAAGTTGCTTACGTTCAAGCGGTGTATTTGCAGGATCTACAACTACATAAGAAGCAAAGTAAATAACTTCTTCTAAAGAACGAGGAGACATATCAAGAATAAGTCCCATACGACTTGGAATTCCTTTGAAATACCAAATGTGTGATACAGGAGCCGCTAATTCAATGTGACCCATGCGCTCACGACGTACTTTTGAACGTGTAACTTCAACGCCACAACGATCACAAACAACGCCTTTATAACGAACACGCTTATACTTACCACAATGACATTCCCAGTCTTTTGTTGGACCGAAAATACGTTCACAGAACAAACCATCTTTTTCAGGTTTTAGTGTGCGGTAGTTAATCGTTTCAGGCTTCTTCACTTCACCATATGACCAAGAACGAATCTTGTCAGGAGATGCTAAACCAATCTTCATGTACTCAAAATTATTAACGTCTATCAAGGAGCCTACCTCCCTTAGTCTGGGTCTTTTAAAGACTTTATCCACTTAGCTCAGGCGGATAACTTTTATGGAAATGGAAATGCGGGCAGGTATGAAGGCCTGCCCTTATTTCTTCAAACGTTTTATATATAAACCGTTTCGGCAACCTTTATTCGGCTGAACCTACCGGCACTCCGTCAGTTGTTGGCAGGATATTTAGTGCATCAGTTGGGTGAAGATCGTCTTCTTCATCCAGGTCGCGCAGTTCAATTTCTTCGTCGTCGATGGTTAACATCTTAACGTCCATACCTAAACTTTGAAGTTCTTTTATTAATACTTTAAATGATTCTGGTACACCTGGTTGTGGTACGCTCTCACCTTTAACGATAGCTTCGTATGTTTTCACACGACCCACTACGTCATCGGATTTCACTGTCAGGATTTCTTGAAGTGTATAAGCAGCACCGTATGCTTCAAGTGCCCAAACCTCCATCTCACCGAAACGTTGTCCACCGAATTGTGCTTTACCACCAAGCGGTTGTTGCGTAACAAGAGAGTAAGGTCCAGTTGAACGTGCATGCAATTTATCATCAACCATGTGGGCTAATTTAATCATATACATAACACCGACAGATACACGGTTATCAAATGGTTCACCAGAGCGTCCGTCATACAATGTTGTTTTACCATCACGGTTCATACCAGATTCTTCCATAGTGTCCCAAACATCTGCTTCATTGGCACCATCAAATACTGGTGAAGCCATATGAATGCCAAGTTTACGAGAAGCCATTCCTAAGTGTAGCTCTAATACTTGACCGATGTTCATACGAGATGGAACGCCTAGAGGGTTAAGCATGATATCTACTGGAGTACCATCCGGCATGAATGGCATATCTTCTTCAGGAAGAATACGCGAGATAACACCTTTGTTACCATGACGTCCAGCCATTTTATCTCCAACAGAGATTTTACGTTTTTGAACGATATATGCACGAACGAGTTGATTCACACCTGGTGGAAGCTCGTCGCCATCTTCACGATTAAACACTTTAACGTCCAAGATAATTCCGCCTGCACCATGAGGTACACGAAGAGATGTATCACGAACTTCACGTGCTTTTTCACCAAAGATTGCATGTAATAAACGTTCTTCAGCTGTTAACTCAGTAACCCCTTTAGGTGTTACTTTACCTACTAAGATATCGCCATCGCGAACTTCCGCACCAACTCGGATGATTCCACGATCGTCTAAGTTACGAAGCGCTTCTTCCCCTACGTTTGGAATATCACGTGTGATTTCTTCAGGTCCAAGTTTCGTGTCACGAGATTCCGACTCATATTCTTCAATATGCACAGAAGTGTACACGTCGTCTTTTACAAGACGTTCACTCATGATGACAGCATCTTCATAGTTATAACCATCCCATGTCATAAACGCTACAAGAACATTACGTCCAAGTGCCATTTCTCCACGTTCCATCGATGGGCCATCCGCAAGAATATCAAGTGGATTTACACGATCGCCAACCTTAACGATTGGGCGTTGGTTATAACTCGTCCCTTGGTTAGAACGAATGAATTTCTGTAATTTATATTTTGTTAAATCGCCTTTAACTTCTTTGCCATCGATTTCTTCAATACGACGAACTCGAATTTCTCGTGCTTCTACGTGCTCAACGATACCAGTGAACTTAGCAATTACGGCAGCTCCAGAATCACGCGCATTCACATGTTCCATACCTGTCCCTACAAAAGGGGCTTCAGGGTTTAATAACGGAACTGCTTGACGTTGCATGTTTGCACCCATTAGGGCACGGTTGGAGTCATCGTTTTCTAAGAACGGGATACACGCTGTTGCAGCAGAAACAACTTGTTTCGGCGAAACGTCCATATAGTCAATTGAACTACGTTTGAATACCGTGTTATCTCCACGGAAACGACCAACAACTTCTTCATCAGTAAATTGTCCATCGTCATTAAGACGTGCGTTAGCTTGCGCTACTACATAGTTGTCTTCTTCATCAGCAGTCAAGTAGTCGATACGAGATGTTACTAAACCTGTCTCTGGATCAACTCGACGATAAGGTGTTTCAATGAAACCAAATTTGTTCACTTTCGCGAAACTAGAAAGCGAGTTAATTAGTCCAATGTTCGGACCCTCAGGCGTTTCAATCGGACACATACGACCATAGTGAGAGTAATGAACGTCACGTACTTCAAAACCAGCACGTTCACGAGTTAAACCACCGGGTCCTAATGCCGATAGACGGCGTTTGTGCGTCAATTCAGCAAGCGGATTCGTTTGATCCATGAATTGAGACAACTGAGAACTACCAAAGAACTCTTTAATTGAAGCAATAACCGGACGGATATTGATCAATTGTTGTGGCACGATAGATTGCGTGTCGTTAATAGACATACGCTCACGTACTACACGTTCCATACGAGAAAGACCAATACGGAATTGATTTTGTAATAACTCTCCTACAGAACGTAAACGACGGTTACCTAGATGATCGATGTCATCCGTGTTTCCAACGTTGTAAAGCAGGCCGAAGAAATAACTAACAGAAGAAATGATGTCAGCAGGTGTGATATTTTTAATCGCATCTTCAATATAAGCATTGCTGATTACATTGATCTCTTGTTGAGCTTCATTGTTTGGAGCATAAATTTTGATTGTTTGTAACGTGATATCGCCTTCTAAAACGCCACCAACTTGAGAGATTGTTTGGAATCCGATTCCATTCTCTAGATGTGGAATTAAACGGTCGAGTAAACGGCGGTCAATCAATGCACCTTGTTCCGCTAAAATTTCACCAGTTTCTGGATCAACAAGCGTTTCAGCCACTGTTTGGTTAAACAAACGGTTTTTGATGTGCAGTTTTTTATTCATTTTGTAACGACCTACATTTGCTAAGTCATAGCGTTTTGGGTCGAAGAAACGTGAGTACAACAGACTTTTCGCACTTTCAACTGTTGGCGGCTCGCCTGGACGAAGACGCTCATAAATTTCAAGCAACGCTTTGTCAGTGCTTTCCGTATTATCTTTTTCAAGAGTATTACGTAAATATTCATTATCCCCAATAAGGTCGATAATTTCTTGATCAGAACCGAAACCAAGTGCACGTAAAAGAACCGTTACAGGCAATTTACGCGTGCGGTCAATACGACAGTAGACTACGTCTTTCGCATCAATTTCAAACTCTAACCATGCACCACGGTTTGGAATTACTGTTGTTCCAAAACCTTTTTTACCGTTTTTATCTGTCTTATCATGGAAGTAAACACTTGGTGAACGAACTAACTGAGATACGATTACACGCTCAGCACCATTAATTACGAAAGT
The DNA here is from genome assembly GCF_049671445.1 of Paenisporosarcina sp. GTDB lineage: Bacteria > Bacillota > Bacilli > Bacillales_A > Planococcaceae > Paenisporosarcina. The sequence continues at coordinate 41,198 of NZ_JBATUX010000083.1, forward strand.
ACCTGTTTCTGTCATTAGTGGGAAATCACCCATAAAGACATCTTGTTCTTTTACTTCATCTGACTCTTTGTTATGAAGACGCACTTTTACGCGAAGTGGTGCCGCATAAGTTACATCTCGTTCTTTGGACTCGTCGACTGGATACTTAGGATCGCCTAAAGTATAATCGATGAATTCCAGCGAAAGATTACCCGTGAAATCAGTGATTGGAGAAATGTCTCGGAACATTTCACGCAAACCTTCTTCCAGGAACCATTCATAAGATGCTGTTTGAATTTCTATTAAATTCGGAAGCTCTAGCACCTCTTTAATACGCGCAAAACTTCTACGCTCGCGGTGTTGTCCATACTGAACTAGTTGACCTGCCAACTCATTCACCCCTCAATAAAGCAATATTAGGACTTTTCGGCACACCATATTTAGTGTATGATGTCGAAAAGACAAAAAGAAAACGAGTTCTATAAGAGCTCATTTTCGGTTAAACAGATTTATTCATGGTAAGTATACCCACTTACAAAATAGCTTTATACAAAAGGGCATACGACCGCAAAATAATATTTTTGCATTTTATTATAATATCATAGCGATTTTGTCAAGTCAAATAATCATTTGACTTTCTGAGCCTTAATGATCCAGTAACCTCTTACTTTATCGACTACTTCAACTTGACCGAAAATTTCTTCTAATCGATCGAAAGTCGATGGAGCTCCTTGTTTCTTCTGAATGACGACCCACAATTCTCCACCCACACATAATTTCGTATAGGCATCTACATAAAAACGAAAGATCGTTTCTTTTCCAGCACGAATCGGCGGGTTTGTTAAAATTGCAGCAAAATCACTTTCTGTAACTTCGGCTAATCCATCACTTTCATAGATTCGCACATTTTGAACCCCGTTACCTTCCGCATTTTTGCGTGAAAGCTCCACTGCACGTTCATTAATGTCCACCATGTGAATTGTACGATTTGTTTCGGTTTTGGCAATGGATAATCCAATAGGTCCATAACCACAACCCACATCTAATACTGGGCCTTCAGTTACTGGCATTATAAACGCATCAATTAAAACACGGGAGCCAAAATCTACTTCGCTTTTACTAAAAACCCCTGTATCGGTTTCAAATTGAAACAATTCATCACGTAGCGTAACACTCCATGATTTAGGCTTGCTTTTCGTTTGAGGTTTTTTCGAATAATAATGTTCAGCCATTCCGGGCACCCTCTAACCTGTTTATTAAAATGAAGAAAAAGCCCGCCGATAACTGACGAGCTTTCCAATAACTATTAATAGAAATTATTTTACTTCTACTGTAGCGCCAACTTCAGCAAGTTTAGTTTTGATTTCTTCTGCTTCTTCTTTAGTAACAGCTTCTTTAAGAGCTTTAGGAGCGTTGTCTACAACTTCTTTAGCTTCTTTAAGACCTAAACCAGTGATTTCACGAACTGCTTTGATTACTTTGATTTTTTGATCTCCAACAGCAGTTAGGATTACATCAAATTCAGTTTTTTCTTCTTCAGCAGCAGCACCGCCACCAGCAGCCATAGCCATTGGTGCAGCAGCTGTAACGCCGAATTCTTCTTCGATTGCTTTTACTAAGTCGTTTAATTCAAGAACTGTCATACCTTTGATTGCTTCAAGGATTTGAGTGTTGTTCATTGTATGTTCCTCCTAATAGGAATATTTTTTTGTTTGGGTTTTCCCCGATTTTAAACAGCTAAGCCGTGTAACGAATTACGCGCCTTGCTCTTCTTTTTGTTCTGCAACAGCTTTTGTTGCAAGCGCGAAGTTGCGCATTGGAGCTTGTAGAACGCTGAGTAGCATTGACAACAAACCTTCGCGAGAAGGAAGTTCTGCAAGTGCTTTAATGTCATCAGCAGATGCGATAGCACCTTCGATAACACCAGCTTTGATTTCAAGTTTTTCGTTCTTTTTAGCGAAATCGTTGATGATTTTCGCTGGCGCTACTACGTCTTCTGTTGAAAACGCAATTGCGTTTGGACCTGTAAGACTTTCGTTCAAGCCTTCAAGACCTGCTACTTCAACCGCACGGCGAGTCATTGTGTTTTTATACACTTTGAATTCGACACCTGCTTCACGAAGTTGCTTACGAAGTTCAGTAACTTGACCTACAGTCAAACCACGGTAGTCAACTACTACTACAGTAGCTGCTGTTTTGAACTTTTCAGTAATTTCTTCAACTCGAACCTTTTTAGCTTCGATTGCTTTGCTCATCTGGACACCTCCTAATAGAATGAGTCATTTATACCGCCAAAAGAAAAGCCCCTGATCTATAAATAGACAGGGGCTGAAACGTCATCTTTAAAAGAATCTGAATGCATGTCCTCGGTAGGATCATTATGCGACAAGTCGCCCCTACTGTCTACGGTACAAATAATTAATTTACAACAAAAATCAGCTTAACAGATAGACTCTATACTGTCAAGATTATTTGCTAACTTTTACGCTTGTAGCATCCACTTTTACAGATGGACCCATAGTTGTTGTGATGTTAACAGATTTCATGTATGTCCCTTTAGCTGCTGAAGGCTTAGCTTTTTGAACAACATCAAATACTGCTAAGAAGTTTTCAACTAACTTGTCGTCTTCGAAAGAAACTTTACCGATTGGTGCATGAATGATACCAGCTTTGTCAGCACGGTACTCAACTTTACCAGCCTTGATTTCTTCGATCGCTTTAGTTACGTCGAATGTTACAGTTCCCGTTTTAGGGTTTGGCATTAAGCCTTTTGGTCCTAAAACACGACCTAATTTACCAACTTCACCCATCATGTCCGGAGTAGCTACGATTACATCGAAGTCAAACCATCCTTGTTGGATTTTGTTGATGAACTCTGTATCGCCAACATAGTCAGCGCCAGCAGCTTCTGCTTCTTTAATTTTTTCGCCTTTAGCGAAAACTAAAACACGTTGAGTTTTACCAGTTCCGTTTGGAAGCACTACTGCTCCACGGATTTGTTGGTCATTTTTACGTGTGTCGATACCTAATTTGAATGCTACTTCAACAGTTGCGTCAAAGTTAACTGTGCTAGTTTTTTTAGCAAGTTCGATCGCTTCGTTAGCAGCGTATACTTTTGTACGGTCTACTAATTTAGCAGCGTCTTGTAACTTTTTACCTTTTTTAGCCATTTTGACAATTCCTCCTTGATTGTGGTTTTAACGGGTTAAACCTCCCACGAATAAGGGTTGCGTGTCTGAAGACAATCGCAACCCTCCAAAAACTAATGCAACATCAAGTGCAGGGATTAGTCTTCGATGACAATACCCATGCTACGCGCAGTACCTTCAACCATCAACATCGCTGATTCAACTGATGCTGCGTTTAAGTCTGGCATTTTTTGTTCAGCGATTTCGCGAACTTTATCACGCTTCACCGTTGCAACTTTTTTGCGGTTTGGTTCACCAGAACCTGACTGAATTCCAGCCGCCACTTTAAGTAATACTGCTGCAGGTGGAGTTTTTGTAATGAATGTAAATGAACGGTCTTCAAATACAGAAATTTCAACAGGGATAATTAGTCCAGCTTGATCTGCCGTACGTGCGTTGAATTCTTTACAGAATCCCATAATATTAACACCTGCTTGACCCAATGCTGGACCAACCGGCGGTGCTGGGTTTGCTTTACCAGCAGGAATTTGTAATTTTACGACTTTAACAACTTTTTTAGCCACGAGACACACCTCCTTAAGTCCGTGATGTGGTAATAGGGTTGCCCCTCCCACTCAATATCTGTCTGTCAGCTACTAGCTGAGCATAAGCTAAAATTTTTGCAGACTATATCAAAATCAGTCTGACCTTTGAAATAATACCATTTTTCTAAAACTTAAGCAAGTAGGTTTTCAAAAAATTACATTTTGATAACTTGATCGTAGTCAAGTTCCATTTTCGTTTCGCGTCCAAACATGTCGACAGAAACTTTCAACTTGCCTTTCGCGTCATCGATTTCTTCCACTTTACCTTGGAAGTGTGCAAACGGTCCTTCAAGTACTTCAACCATTTCACCAATTGTATATTGCGCTTCAAGTCTGCGCTCCGTCATACCCATTTGTTTCAAGATGAATACAACTTCTTCATCTAATAATGGTGTAGGTTTTGCACCGCCACCTGATGAACCAATAAATCCAGTAACACCAGGAGTATTACGCACAACATACCAAGAGTCATCTGTCATCACAAGCTCCACTAAAACATACCCAGGGAATGTTTTTCGCATAACCGTTCTTTTCTTACCATCTTTAAAATCTGTTTCTTGTTCTTCCGGGATAATAACTCGGAAGATTAAATCTGACATACCCATTGTTTCTACACGCTTTTCAAGATTTGCTTTTACTTTGTTTTCGTATCCAGAATACGTGTGAACCACATACCAATTCTTTTCCATAAGTAGCAGGACTATTCGTCCGTCCCTCCATTTCTTAGACAAATGAAAAAACCCGTTCTCTGTTTATAACGGGCTATTTTCACCAAGTATAATCTGTTATCAATTTACAGTGCAAGGAACCAGCGTACTGCTTCTGAAATTCCTAAGTCAATTACTGCGAAAAATATAGCCATAACAACAACCGTAGAAAGAACGATGATTGTATAACGAGTCAATTCTTTACGTTTTGGCCAGCTTACTTTTCTCATTTCCGAGACGACATTACCAAAAAAACCGCTAATATTAGCCATTCTAATTTAAACCCCCGAATTAAAAATATCTATGTTTATCCATACAGCGTTTGCTTATGAACCAGATGCGCTTTGCATTTTTAACCATTTTATTATCATTTAAAGGCAGCATTTGTCTTTTTAAAGACTATCACCTACTGTTTAGACTGTCAACAACTGCTAAAACGATGACTCTAGTGAACTCCACCTATTTCAATATGACGTTCCAACTTACGCTTCACTCGTTGCAAGGCATTATCTATCGATTTTACGTGGCGATTTAATTCTTCAGATATTTCGTGGTACGACTGCCCATCTAAATATAACGCCAGTACTTGTCGTTCCAATTCACTTAAAATTTCACTCATTTTTTCTTCCATATAATCAAAATCTTCACGATGTATCATTAGTTCTTCTGGATCATCAATGACGGAACCAGAAATTACATCCATCAAAGTCCGATCTGATTCTTCATCAAATATCGGCTTATCTAAGGATACATATGAATTCAATGGAATGTGCTTTTGACGTGTAGCCGTTTTGATAGCGGTGATGATTTGACGCGTGATACAAAGTTCAGCAAATGCACGAAATGATGAAAGCTTATCTCCTCTAAAATCACGAATCGACTTATAAAGTCCAATCATCCCTTCTTGAATGATGTCTTCCTTATCGGCTCCTATTAAGAAATACGATCTTGCTTTCATACGTACGAAAGAGCGGTACTTTGTGATTAAAAAATCTAATGCTTCTGTATCCCCGTTGTGGACCAGTGCCACAAGCTCGTCATCTAGTAAGTCTTCAAATTGGTGAAGCTTCACGTGTACATGGTCACTTTTTATCAACAGTATCACCTCGGCCACTTCGCATAGTTTGACCCTAGTATACAGGATGTGGAAATCGAGCGTCAACGACTCATTTCATCCCTCTGCGCCATTTTTCAAAAATTTCTGCCACTTCAAGTGGCAGCTGAATTTTTGAACCAGGTTTTTGTCCGTGAATCGCCTTGACTTTCTTAGTGATATTTTCTTGCACTAATTCCATCTCAATCTCGAGTTCACGTGCAGATATTCTTAGAGCCCCTTGAGCAAAGACAACCCATTGTTCCGTTAAATCCGAAGTTGCCACATGCACTTGATCACGTCGAGTCATCAATTGAATGGTTAACTTTTCAATGCGTTCATCCGCTGTTTCATTTTCACGGGTGAATATTACTTCTACATCATATTGTTTTTTCTTTTTTTCAATGCCAGGAACGAGATGTGCATCAAAGACTACAATGACTCTCCATCCTGAAAATGCTTTATATTCCGCCATCATTTCAATGAGACGGTCTCTTGCATCAATGAGCTTGTCCGCTTTTAACGCACGCAACTCTTTCCATGCGCCGATCATGTTGTATCCATCGACGAGTAAGATATCCATATCAGTTAACCGGTTGGCGGTTCCGTAACACTTCATACATCAAGATAGCAGCTGCAACAGATGCATTTAATGATGTTACTTGACCAACCATTGGCATGTGGTAAAGGAAGTCGCATTTTTCTTTCAGTAAGCGGCTCATTCCTTTGCCTTCACTACCAATAATAATCGCAAGTGGTAACTTGGCATCCATTCGACGATAGTCAGAAGATCCTTTTGCATCTGTTCCGGCAATCCATAAGCCACGTTTTTTCAAGTCTTCCACGGTTTGTGCTAAATTTCCGACACGAGCTACTGGAATATGCTCAATAGCGCCAGTTGAAGTTTTCGCTACAACTCCTGTTAATCCCACTGCACGACGTCTAGGAATAATAACTCCGTGGACACCGGTAGCATCTGCTGTTCGCAATATTGAACCTAAGTTATGTGGATCTTCTAATTCATCTAATATCAAGAAGAACGGGTCTTCATTGCGTGAAGCTGCAAGTTCGAAGAGCTCGTCGATTTCGGCGTAACGGTATGCAGCAACTGATGCAGCAATACCTTGGTGATTAGCACCGTCCGTTAATTGTTCGACTTTGTTTTTTGGCACAAACTGAACAATTACCCCAGCTTCTTTTGCTAATTCTAATATTTCTGTGATACCTGCTTTTTTAACACCTTCAGCAATCCATACCTTGTTCATTTCGCGTCCCGCTCGAAGGGCTTCTAGTACTGGGTTTTTTCCTGATAGAATTTCATTTTCAATATTTACTTCTGTCATGATGGGGTCTCTCCTTTCGGTTCTTCTATAATAGTTATGGCTTTTTCAATAATCTCTTGCACACGAGCGAAGTTACCAAGCAAATATAAACTGCCAAGAACCGCTTCAAATGCTGTACTGTATTTGTACGTTTGAACGTCTGTATTTTTCGGAATGCTGCCAGACTTGGCATTACGCCCTCTTCTAAGTACAGCTTCCTCTTCTTCTGTCAAAAACTTTTCGGCTAATAATACACGCACGACTAACGATTGTGCTTTGGCCGATACATATTTAGTACCCTCTTTATGCAAAGTGTTTGGTCTGACACGCCCAGAACGAATTAAATGTTCACGGATGGCTTGTTCAAGAACCGCGTCGCCCATATACGCAAGGGCGAGCGAATTTAATTGCAACACATCCATAGATCGCAGTGTATATTCTTTGTTCATCCGCGTTTCCAACGTATGCCTTGTGCCGTGTCTTCTAAAATAATATTCATTTCTTTTAATTGATCCCGAATGGCATCAGCGCGAGCGAAGTCTTTGTCTTTACGCGCTTGAATTCTCGCTTCGATTAAAGCATCGATTTCTTCATCTAGCACTTCACTTTGTACTTCTACTTCAATACCTAAGACGAGCGCAAGTTCTTTTAAGGTATCCATGAATGCAGTAAGGACATGTGCTTCAGTATGTTTTTCAATTAAGTACATATTCGCTAAGCTCGCTAGCTCGAATAATGCAGCAATACCATTGGCTGTATTAAAGTCATCGTCCATCGCCGTTTTGAATTGATTTCGGACTTCTTCAATTTTATTTAACCAAATATCCTTGTAATCACCAAGTTCAGGAGACGCTTCAAGTCTGTGTGCTAAATTCGCATACGATGTACGAATGCGCGCTAAACCGTTTTGTGCATTTTCAACAAGTTCTTGAGAGAAATTGATTGGATGACGGTAATGAACAGACAACATAAAGAAGCGCAATACTTGCGGATCAATTTGTTTACGAATGTCATTTACTAATACAAAGTTCCCGAGAGACTTCGACATTTTCTCGTTATCAATGTTGATATAGCCGTTATGCATCCAGTAACGAGCAAACTGTTTACCTGTGTAAGCTTCAGATTGAGCAATTTCGTTTTCATGATGCGGGAAAGTTAAATCTTGACCGCCAGCATGAATGTCTATGGTATCCCCTAAAATTTCACGCGCCATCACTGAACATTCGATATGCCAACCTGGACGACCTTTACCCCAAGGACTCTCCCAAGAAATCTCACCTGGTTTGGCATCTTTCCATAGAGCGAAGTCGAGTGCATCTTCTTTCTTTTCACCCGTTTCAATTCGTGCACCAATTTTCAAATCATCCACTGATTGATGAGACAATTTACCGTAGCCTTCAAACTTGCGCGTTCTGTAATAGACGTCTCCTTTTGACTCATACGCATAGCCTTTTTCGATAAGTACTTTTATGAAATCAATAATGTCATCCATATGGTCAGTTACACGTGGATGTGCATCCGCTTTTTGGCAACCAAGTGCACTAACGTCTTCAAAGTAAGCCGCAATAAAACGTTCCGTTAATTCCGATACTTCTTCTCCTAATGCATTAGCTGTATTAATGATTTTGTCGTCAACGTCCGTAAAGTTGGAAACGAAATTGACATCATATCCACTGTACGATAAGTATCGACGAACCGTATCATAAACAATCACGGGTCGAGAATTACCAATATGGATGTAGTTGTATACAGTTGGTCCACATACATACATCTTTACCTTGCCCTCTTCTAGTGGCACAAAAGGTTCTTTTTGACGTGTTAAAGTATTGTAAATATGAATGCTCATTTAACGTTTCTCTCCTTTTCAAGTTGTTCACTGACGAGTGCGACTTGTTCTCGCAAGACGGCAATTTTTTCTTCCAACATATTACATTTATCCGCAACTGGATCCGGCATATCTTGGTGGTCCAAGTTTCGTTTCACTTTGATGCCATCTTGCACAACGACCGTCCCCGGAATACCTACTACGGTCGAGTTAGGTGGAACATTTTTCAAGACAACTGAGCCAGCACCGACTTTGCTGTTTTCACCAATTGTAATTGATCCAAGCACTTTCGCACCCGTTGCAACTAACACATTGTCGTGTAAAGTGGGGTGGCGTTTCCCGCGTTGCTTACCAGTACCCCCAAGCGTAACCCCTTGGAAAATTGTTACATCATTGCCGATTTCACAGGTTTCACCAATTACCACACCCATACCATGGTCGATAAAGAAGCGACGACCAATTTTAGCTCCAGGATGGATTTCAATTCCCGTGAAAAAACGACTCACTTGTGACACAGCTCGTGCCAAGAAAAAGAATTTTCGTTTAAATAGTGCATGTGCGATACGGTGTGACCACACGGCATGTAAACCCGCATAGGTCAGCACTACTTCTAGTACGCGTCTGGCTGCGGGATCTTGTTCGAAAACGACTTCAACATCTTCTTTCATTCGACCGAACATCATCAGTCCTCCTTCATTCATGATCTACACTTTGTTTCAATAACTAGTCAACTTGGTTAACCTTTCCCCACAGTATGAGCCTGCAGCGAATAGCGAAATGGCTCCCATTCAGGTTTCACAACATGCTACGAAGCGGATTTAGATTTTTTTTCGCCGCGCTCCTGTTTCAATGAAAAAATGGGTTATCCTGAGTATCAATAACTAGTCAACTTGGTTAATGAGACATTTTTGTAGGTCTTTTTCTGATTGTGAAATATTTAACGCTCATATCGGCGTGTTTATCGCTCAATCTGGTGATTTATCGCTCAAATTTGAGATTTATCGCTCAATTTGACTGGTTTATCGCTCAAACACGTCTCGCCGTCAAGTTAACTTGGCAAGACATCGTGCTGCACGCTTCCGCTATTCTTGCCCAAAATAAAAAGCGCCTCTGTCAGTAACTGACAGAGACGCTGTATTTGCGCGGTTCCACTCTGATTGGAAGGATACGATGCATTCCTTCCCACTTGGCGTCTGTAACGTAGACGATACGGCTCGCTTACTAAAAGTTTCAGCAGAGCGCTCAGAGGTGCATTTCCATAGTGCCTTTGCTCAGACCACTTTCAGCCGGTGGTGGTCCTCTCTAAAGAGCGTGCCTTATGTACTTCTCCTCTTCAAAGCTTTTAACTATTTATATGCTTAAAAGATAGCTTCATTCTCACACCATCGCGTGGGAATGTCAATATTATTGTTTCGCGTACTTCTCTACGCGAGCAATGACTTTTTCTTTGCCGATTAATGAAATCGCATTTGGCAATTCCGGACCATGAGTTTGGCCAGTTGTTACCACTCGAATTGGCATAAACAAGTTTTTACCTTTATGACCTGTTTCTTTTTGCACAGCTTTAATCGCAGCTTTAATTGCGTCTGGTTCAAATGCTTCTAATTGCTCCAACTGTGTTTTGAATGACGCCATAACTTCAGGCACTTGTTCTCCAGCTAAAACTGCCGATGCTTCTTCATCATATGTTAGTTCTTCTTTAAAGAATAGGTCAGTTAGCTCAGTAATTTCCGATCCGAAACTCATTTGCTCGTGGTAAAGCGCGATAACGCCTGTAGCCCATTGCTTTTCTTCTGCAGTTAACGTTTCAGGTAGACGACCTGCTTTTTGTAAATGAGGCAATGCTAAATCCACCACTTCTTCTAGTGACAGTTGTTTCACATATTGGTTATTCGTCCACGTTAATTTTTGTTTATCAAACATAGATGGCGATTTCGATAAACGATTGACGTCATACAAACGAATAAGTTCTTCTTTAGAGAAAATCTCATCTTCCCCTTCAGGAGACCACCCAAGTAGAGCGAAGAAGTTGAACATAGCTTCAGGAATGTAGCCTAAATCTTTGTATTGTGCAACGAATTGAATAATGGATTCATCACGTTTTGAAAGTTTTTTACGGTCTTCGTTAATGATCAATGTCATATGACCATAGTGAGGTGCTTCCCAACCGAACGCTTGGAATACCATGATTTGTTTTGGTGTGTTTGATAAATGTTCTTCTCCACGGAAAACGTGTGAGATTTTCATGAAATGATCATCTAATACAACCGCGTAATTGTACGTTGGAATTCCATTTGCTTTAATAAGAACCCAATCGCCCACGTCTTTTGATTCAAACGTTACCGAACCACGAACTAAGTCTTTAAATGTATACGTCACGTTAGATGGTACGAGCATACGAATAGTATATGGCAATCCTGCCGCTTCTTTCTCAGCTACTTCTTCTTTGCTTAAGTTGCGGCATGTACCAACGTACATTGGTGCAGCAATCCCTTTAGCTTTTTGCATTTCACGTTCCTCATCTAACTTTTCAGTTGAACAGAAACATTTATACGCATGCCCATTTTCAAGCATTTCTTCCGCGTGTTTTTTATAAATATCAAGACGCTCCATTTGACGGTATGGCGCATAAGGTCCACCAATATCAACAGACTCATCATAGTCAATTCCAAGCCATTTCAAATTCTCTAGTTGCGATAGTTCGCCACCTTCAATATTACGTTCAATGTCCGTATCTTCAATACGTACGATGAATTTGCCTCCGTGATGACGTGCAAATAAATAGTTAAATAATGCGGTACGTGCTCCGCCAATATGTAAATTTCCTGTTGGACTTGGTGCGTAGCGTACGCGAACTTCTTGTGTCATATGTGGTTCCTCCTCGAATACGTGCTAAACTTTGTTCAGTTTAACACAGGTCATGCCTATTTTTGAATGAGTAAAATCGTTGCTTGTGCCGCAATGCCTTCTCCACGGCCAGTAAAACCTAGTTTTTCAGTGGTTGTCGCTTTGACATTCACTTGAGAAGGTTCAGCATTGAGTAGTTCTGCGATACGGTCACGCATTTGTGTAATGTACGGTGCCATCTTAGGTGCTTGCGCAATAATCGTACAGTCAACATTGCCGAGTTTGTAGCCTTTCTCTTCAACAATGTTCCAAATGTACGCCAGCAGTTTCGCGGAATCTGCGTCTTTAAATTCAGGATCTGTATCAGGGAAATGACGACCAATATCCCCTTCGCCAATCGCACCTAGTGCGGCATCCGTGACTGTATGTAATAAAACATCGGCATCTGAATGGCCGATTAAACCTTTTTCGTATGGAATCGTTACGCCACCTAGTATAAGTGGTCGATTTACTGCAAATTCATGTACATCAAACCCTTGTCCAACTCGAAACATTTAGTTCTCCTCCTGCAGTCGTTTTTGTAAGATTGCTTCGCCAATAAGTAAATCCTCTTGGGTCGTCATTTTCACATTGTCATACGTACTTTCCACTACATGAACGTCGATATTTAATCGCTCTACCAGCATGGATTCATCGGTGCCAAGAAAACCATCTTGCTCCGCTTGATGCTGTGCTTTTATCAAAATATCAGCATGGAAAGCTTGTGGTGTTTGGATTATCCATAATTGTTCACGGTCTACTGTTTCTTCTATGATGTGATTACGCACTCTTTTCATCGTGTCTTTTGCTTTTACGCCGGCTATTGCTGCACCTGTTTCATATGCTTTTTGCGTCAGCTGCTTAATAACGGACGGTTCAATGAAAGGTCTCGCAGCATCGTGCACGAGAATTAATTCCGCTTCATTACTCGCTTCTTTTACGCATGCATGAACACTATGTTGACGTTCAGCGCCACCTGAAGGCATGCCTTTTACTTTAGTGATGTTATACTGCTCCAACATCTGTTCAATGATGACACGTTCCTCAGGCTTTACTGCTAGCCAGATACCCACACAATCCGGATCTTGTTCAAAAACATCCAATGTATGAATGAGAATCGGTTTCCCCCGTAAGGTAAGGAATAATTTATTATGTCCTGCCTTCATTCGTTTCCCGCTACCTGCCGCAGGTAATACAACGATATACTCCATTACTTGTATTCGCCTCTTTCGTTATGGAAAAGGAGGCCGCCTCAGCTGTCATATTGTTGACAGAAAGAGCAGCCTCTTAACTTAATCTTTACTTATTTTCTTTTTGCAAATATCATTCGCCCTGCCGAAGTTTGCAGAACACTCGTAACAATAACATCAATTGCTTGACCAATATAAGATCGACCATCTTCTACGACAATCATCGTGCCGTCGTCTAAGTAAGCGATTCCTTGATTCTGTTCTTTACCATCTTTTATGACGACGATATGCATTTCTTCTCCTGGAATGACAATTGGCTTAACCGCATTCGCAAGATCGTTAATGTTCAGCACAGGTACTTTATGTAACTCACATACTTTATTTAAGTTAAAGTCATTCGTTACGACCATGCCGTCCATCTTTTTCGCGAGACGCATCAGTTTTGTATCCACTTCTTGAACATCATCAAAATCTTCTTCTGTGATTAATAAAGCTGAAGCTCGCTCTGTTTGAAGTCGTTTCAAAATATCTAAACCACGACGTCCACGCGTACGTTTTAACGTATCGGAAGAATCGGCGATATGCTGAAGTTCTGTTAAGACAAATTGAGGAACGACAAGCACACCTTCCATGAATCCTGTAGTGGAAATGTCAGCAATACGTCCGTCGATAATTACACTCGTATCTAGCAACTTATAAGACGCTTGTTGTAATGCTTGAGGATTGGTTTCATCAAATTTCTTTTTTGGACCAGTAGATCTGCTAGCAGTGAACATTTGCCCAATCTCATCGCGCTTTTTAAAACCAACTTGAAATCCAAGGTAGCCTAGGGTGATGGTTAACAACACTGGTAATACGGCGTTTATTACTGGCAGTTGAATCGAATCAACCGCAAAGTTCAAAAGAAATGCCACACTAAGCCCGATAATGAGACCTAATGTTCCTGATAATAAATCACCGATTGGAGCATTCAGTAATCGTTCTTCCATCCACTTTAAGAACTCGATTAAGTAATCAGTTAACAACAATGCCAAGACATACAAAAGAATGGCACCAATTAGAACAGACACATAGGGAGTGTTCAGCCACGGGTTTCCGGATAAATTAATAAGTTCGTATAATTGCGGTAATAATAGTAACCCGAGCGTTCCACCAATTAAGATAAATGTAATGCGAATAATCCACTTTAACACAAGCCCACCTCCT
>NZ_JBATUX010000084.1:0-20022 GCF_049671445.1 Paenisporosarcina sp.
GAATTATTATCAAGAGCTAAGCTAATACAATTTGTTCCACTATTTTCTTCGATGAATTGGACACCTGTTTTAAATCCAAGCTGCTCAATAACGTTTTTAATCGTATTATCGCCTTCAATATACATGACGACACCTTGATTATCAGTCAATACAATAAGAAGAGGGGTACCTTTTACCATACCTAAGAATTCAGGAATGAAAAATTCTACAACATCCAAAACTTCTTTATTGTCTCTTTGGATTAGTTTTAACTGTGATGAATCTATCAAAATAGGATTAGGTACAATATTTGGATTTAATCCTAGGCTTCTGCACCTTTGATTGGAATCTTCTATAAATTTAAGAACGGCTTCTGGTGAATATTCTTTTCCTACCATTCGTATCACCCCAATGAAATAATATTTGTATATTTTTAGGTAATATATTATTAATATTACTTTAAATAACAATTTTTTCGGATTATAGTAACGATTTTATATTATTATTATAGTTGAAAAGAGGCTATATTACATGTGTATTATGAGAAAAAATCGAATTATGGTGAAATTTGTCGTTATTTCGTTTAACGAAAGATAGAATAATTTCTATTGCATTCTTATAGAAGAAATTATTCTAAGCTAATGTAAATGTATTTTGTTGACGGCAAGGGGAGATTTAGGGTTAGATAAGTAAAGTGTTTATAAAGAGAGTTGGATTTTGAATGTTACCAGAGCAGAAAAAGAAAATTATAGTTTTAATGATTAATATGTTTATTGCGATTGGGAGTTTTGGGATTATTATTCCGATTCTGCCAGCGTATTTGGTTTCGATTGGTGAAGGCGGAATGGCTGCAGGGCTGATGATTGCGATTTTCGCAGGAGCTCAATTTGTGATGTCACCAATTGCAGGGAAGTGGGCAGATCAAGTAGGGCGACGTAAAATGATTATCGCGGGTTTAAGCGGTTTGACGATTTCAATGTTTGTCTTTTATCTTTCTGATTCCATTTGGGTATTATATTTATCTCGCGTAATAGGTGGGATAGGTGCAGCATTATTAATACCAGCGATTTTTGCATACGTTGCAGATATTACGACAATGGATCAACGTGCGAAAGGTAATAGCTATATTTCCGCGGCTATGTCCCTTGGAATTGTAATTGGCCCCGGAATAGGTGGATTTCTAGCGGATTATGACCTAAAACTACCTTTACTTGTATCGGCAATGGTGTCGTTAGTATCGGTTGTTTTCTCCGTTATTGTATTGAAAGAAAGTAGGGAAGTAACGCCTGAAACAGTGGGTCCACTTAAACAAGAACCGATGCTTAAAAAGCTAGCACAATCTGTACATAAGCCTTACTTTATTCCATTGATTATCACGCTTGTTATGAGTTTTGGATTGATGGCCTATGAATCTGTTCTTGGGTTGTTTGTTGACAATCAGTTCCAAGCAACACCGAAACAAATTGCAGTGATGATTACGTCAACAGGTATCGTCAGTGTTGTCATGCAATTGTTAGTCGTCGAGCGCCTCGTTCGTCGTTTTGGAGAAGGTATCATTTTGAATGTCTTTATTGCCGTGACAGCGGTGTGTTTCTTCCTATCATTATTTGCTTCAACCTATGTGCTGTTCTTTATGATCACATTAGTAGTATTTCTTTCGACTTCTATTTTACGACCAGTTTTAAATACACTCATTTCGAAACTTGCTGGTAATGAACAAGGGTTTGCGATGGGCATGAACAATGCCTATATGAGTATAGGTAATGTCATAGGCCCGCTACTAGCCGGTATTTTATACGATGTGAACATCTTATATCCCTTCGTATTAGGATTTGTAGTACTAGGAATCACGATAATGGTAAGTGTTAAGTGGCAGAAGAAGAAAAAAGGCATGCTTTTTTCTGATTCATAGCCTGAGCGAGGGTGTCACTAACAGAAGAGGCTTTTGGCGGAGCCAAAAGCAGTATAAGGCTCTTTCAATACCATATAAAGAAGAAAAAAGGGCGGCCGAAATTGTATCTTCGGCCGCCTTTCTTCTATATAAGTAGCTAGTCGATTCTGTTATTTCCAAGAGTCTTTGTAGTTTAAAAGTTCTTCAAGTGAAACGAAAGTTGGGATTGAGCTACCTTTATATGTGTCGATGATGAATTTTTCTACATCTTCTGAGTGATAAATTTCTACGAGTTGTTGTAATTCAGGACGATCAGCGTCACCAGTTTGTGCAGCAATGATGTTAATGTATGGTTTCGCTGTTGCGCTCTCGTGGAATAGTGCTTCATCCAAAGCTAACTCTGCTTCTACTGCAAAGTTATTGTTGATGATTGATGCGTCGACATCGTCAAGGAAACGTGGTGTGTTACCTGCTGCGACAGCTTCGATTTTTAAGTTTTTCGGATTTTCTTTAATTTTGTCTTCAGCACCGATACCTTCAAAGTCGTCTGTTAACGTGATTAATCCAGCTTCTTGAAGAAGAAGTAGGGCACGGCCGAAATTTGTTCCTTCGTTTGGTAACGCAATTGTTGCGCCATCTGGCAGATCTTCAAGTGCTTTGTGTTTTTTAGAGTAAAGACCCATTGGTGCGATAACAGTTGAGGCAATTGCTTCAAGATCTAAGTTTTGATCAGCTTTAAATTCGTCAAAGTATGAAATGGTTTGGAAAGCATTCGCGTCGATTTCACCTTCTGCTAAAGCGATATTTGGTTGTACATAGTCGTTGAATTTAACGAGTTCAACTTCTAGTCCTTGATCTTTTGCAATTTCTGCGATGTAATCCCATGTACGTGTGTCTCCGCCGCTGACGCCGACTTTTACTGTTTTTGATCCTTCTGCGTTGCCTTCTTCTTCATTGCCACAAGCTGCTAATAAACTTAATGTTAATACGATTAATGCCAATACAAATTTCTTCATTTTTCCTACCTCCAGTTATCTTCTTCTTATTTGTTTTGAAACCATGTTTCCAGTTGATTGTAATAATTGAACGATAATGACGAGTGCTGCCACGGTGACGACCATGGTCATGGTGTCGAATCGTTGATATCCATAAGTAATGGCCAAGTCGCCAACGCCTCCTGCACCAACTGCTCCAGCCATAGCGGATGCTCCGACTAAGCCAATTGTTGCGGTGGTGAAGGTGAGAATAAGGGAACTCAAACCTTCTGGAATTAAGAATTTAAAGATGATTTGCGGAACAGTTGCACCCATAGACTGAGCAGCTTCAATGATTCCTTTGTCGACTTCAAGTAAAGAGTTCTCAACTAGCCTCGCAATATATGGTGCTGCGTAAAAGACTAGAGGGACGATTGCTGCGGTGGTACCTATAGCAGAACCGACAATTAATCTCGTCAATGGAATAATGGCGACAAGTAGAATAATGAATGGTACCGAACGCAAAATATTGATCACCGGATTTAAAATGTTGAAAATCCATTTGTTGTCCAAGATATGGCCTTTTCGAGTAATGACAAGCAAAATCCCGAGAGGTAAACCGATAAGTGCTGAAAATAAAAGGGAAATGGCAACCATGTAAAGTGTGTCGCCGAAGCCAGTAAGTAGTTGTTCTGCAGTAATCTCCATGCCCCAAAATGTATTATTCATGTAAATTCACCTCCTGAACGATAAACCCTTCGTCTTTTATGTAAGTTAAGGCTTTGTGAATCTCCTGTGGTTCACCAGTTACTTCGATAATCAAGTTTCCAAAAGGCGTTTCTTGAATTTCAGAAATATTGGCAGATAGTACGCTTAAGTGGACATCGTATTTTTTCGCGATGGTTGACAGCAAAGGCTGACTCGATGTATTGCCAACAAAATTAATTTTCCAAATGATTGGATGCGTATTAGAGACCGCAGCATTTTTCAGCACGCTTTGTGGAATCTCATCATGAATGACGGTGCGTACGAAATTTTTAGCAATTTCAGTTTTAGGTGCAGCAAAGACTTCAAAAACGGAACCTTGTTCGACGACGAGTCCTCCTTCCATCACAGCGACTTTGTTGCAGATTTCACGGATAACGGACATTTCATGTGTAATGAGTAGAATGGTGATATTGTATTGCTGATTGATTTTTTTAAGCAGCTGCAAAACCGCACTGGTTGTTTGTGGATCTAAGGCTGATGTAGCTTCATCACATAATAGAATGGATGGATTAGTTGCAAGTGCTCTGGCAATGCCAATTCGCTGTTTCTGGCCTCCAGACAATTGTTCTGGATAGTTTTTTTCTTTGTCAGATAGGCCGACAAATTCAAGTAGTTCTTCAACGCGGGCTTTAATGATTGATTTTGGTGTTCCTGATAATACGAGCGGAATGGCTACGTTATCGAACACGGTTTTGGAGTTGAGCAAGTTAAAATGTTGAAAGATCATGCCAATTTTTTTCTTTTCTGTTCGCAGTTGTTTTGGTTTCAACTCGGTTAATGGTTGACCGTCAACAAGAACTTGCCCCGTTGATGGTCGCTCTAGTAGATTGACGAGGCGAATGAGTGTACTTTTACCGGCACCGCTGTATCCAACAACGCCAAAAATGTCTCCTTTTTCAACAGTTAAGTCGATTCCTTTTAAAGCTTCTACCTTCTGTTTTTTTGTCTGAAATGATTTAGTTACTTGTTGAAATTCGATCACGTGATGTCACCCTTTCGTTGGCATACTTCTTATCAGAGAAGGGAGCTGGACAATAAAAAATGCCCCCTCTGTCGATAGACAGAAGAGGCATACGTATGCAAAAGAAATGTGGAAAGACATCCACAGAAAATTAGCTCGAACACTCTTCTTATCTATCGAACAAATAATTGTCCGCTGGAATTAGCACAGTATTTTTACTCAAAGTAAAAACCCGCTGCTGAGGTATCATAGGGCCAGGCCCTCCACGTCTCTTGATAAGAATTAACGCATATTTAATTATGTGTTCACTATATATCCAATATTTTCACCTGTCAACTATGTTTATAATAGTCGGAATAAATAGAAAATACAGGATCTATTTTATGTGAGTTAGAGAATTGTATGTTTACGTATAGGCAAATATGTTAAATTTCTTTTGTAGAATTCATCTTAGTGAGTGTATCCCTGAATAACCGAGAAGAAGAATTATTTTTAAAAATGAACTTGAAGTTTACGTTAACGTTAATGATAAAATACAGAAAATAGCTGACTGGGAGTGTTGAGTTTGAAAAGTATTGCCGATGTGGCGTCAGAGTTTGGCGTGACCACACGAACGATTCGCTACTACGAAGAGCTGGGTTTGTTACAACCTAAAAGGACAGAGAGTAATATTCGCGTTTTTGGAGCAGCGGATTGTACGAAATTGAAGTTAGTTTTACGCGGAAAACAGTATGGATTTAACTTAGATGAAATAAAAGAAATGGTGTTGTTGTTTGATCAAGATCGCACGGGATTAAGACAGTTGGAGCGGACGATTGAGTATGGCAATAATCGTGTAGCAGAGCTTGATATGAAAATTCTTGAATTACAAGAAATGAAGTCAGAAATGGAAATCTTGCTTCAGCAGTTTTCCGAAAAATTAACCTGTCTACAGAAAGACTAAAATGACTTGGATCGCATGATATTGATATACTAAAATAACTTTTAGAGAGTGAGGAACGTACATGACTTTACGTAATTTTTATGCTAATGACGAGACAGTGCAAACAATTTTAAAAAATGGACTAGATAGTGAGATGTTTTCTTATGCTCATAAAGCGTTACAAACGTTTGGAGAACAAGTGGCAAATGAAATTGATGAGCGTGCAAGGCATACAGACCGTGAAGGTGAACCAAAATTAGTGAAATTTAATCGCTATGGTGAGGACGTTTCTGCTGTATGGGTCAATGAAGGATATAAAAAAACGGTGAAAGAAACATATGAGACGGGTATTGTTGGTTATGTTCACAAAGAGATTCCTGAAATCGGCCGCAAAGGAAACTATATGTACAGTTTTGCCCAAGGCTATGTATTGTCTCAAGCGGAGGCGGGATTCTATTGTCCAGTGACCTTAACAATGGCAACGGCATTTTTACTTGAACATTATGCAAATGAAGAATTGAAAGCGCGATTCTTGCCACATGTCTGTGCAACCGGTGATGTTGAATTGTTTGAAGGGGCTACCTTTTTGACAGAGCGTCAGGGAGGGTCGGATGTTGGCGCCAATGTGGTTCGAGCGATAGCTGATGGTAATCAATATAAATTATTCGGTGAGAAATATTTTGCTTCGAATGCGGGAATGGCCGGTGTAGCAATGGTACTTGCCAGAATAGAAGGTGCCCAGGAAGGTTCAAAAGGATTGACTCTTTTTGCCGTGCCTTGGAGACATGAAGATGGGACATTAAACGGAATTTCAATTCGTAGATTAAAAGATAAGTTAGGTGTTCGAGCTGTACCTAGCGGAGAAGTCGAGTTTGACGGAGCACTTGCCTACGTAGTTGGAGACAAAGCGAATGGCTTGAAATATATGATGGAAGCCTTAAATTTATCACGCATTTGTAATGCCGTTGCTTCTCTCGGTATTATGAGACGCGCGTTAAATGAAGCAACTGATTATGCACAACGTCGAGATGCGTTTGGTCAAAAACTTGTACAATTTCCAATGGTGCAAGACACCTTAGGGAAATTAACTGCGAAAATGGAAGTTGAAATGGCAACGGTTTTTGATTTAATCCAGTTATATGACCGAGTAGTTGCCAAAGAAGCAAGTGATGAAGAAATCATTTTAAATCGGTTATATATTGCTATTTTGAAAAAAGAATCAGCTGAACAAGCGATTCATTTTGCTCACGAAGCGATTGAAATGCACGGTGGCAACGGCTATATCGAAGATTTCGTGACACCTCGTTTGTTGCGTGATGCACAGGTGCTAACGGTTTGGGAAGGCACTGCAAATATCTTAGGCTTAGAATTTGTAAGACTGGTACGGAAATTTAATGCTCATACGTTATTTGTAAAAACAATGAAAGATCGTCTTCAAAATATACCTAAAACGTCGTTAAAATCGATAGTTGATCAAGTTTTAATTGAACTAGAAAGCGATTTATTAGTATTCACTACGTTAAATGAAGACATGCAAACGTTTGAAGCAAAAGCTTTAGCAAAACGAATGGCTCTAGTTTATGAAAGTGTTGTGGCACTTGAAATGGCGGAAACGATGGGCGAGCACATGACTCTATTAGCTGAAATTTATTTAGAAACGACTTGGGGAACAAGAAAAGTCGGCGAACCCATGAAAACTTGCCAGTTCTTTAAATGAGTTAAATAGTAAAATTCCTAAGTTAGATTAATAAAGCTTTCAAATACTTAATGATAGACTTTTTAAGTAATAGAATAACTTTTGTTTAAAAATAACTGAAATTCGTAAATTATTGTTTGAATATTTCGTTATTATACTTTAAACTACTATCAAGATGATAATGTAAGGAGATTACAGGATGTCAGCTTCGTTTTCACAAATGAAAATAAATAGTGATGAATTTAATTGGAAAAATGAACAAGGTTTATTAACGTACAATAATTTACCTGCCATAATTATCTGGGACCAAGCATTAGAAATTTTAATGATGTCAATCGAAGAAATTGCAGGGGAAGAGAAAACTACCAAGATCCTTAAAACATTTGGAAAACGCTTAGGATATATGGTTAGTCAATCATATTCAGGACGCACTGATTTAGATAATGTCTTAATCGAATTTGGCGATTTATACCGTAATGCAGGTTGGGGAAGCGTGAAAATTACTACATTTTCTAAAGCCGAAAAAAGAATTATTCTTGAAATACACCATAGCTGGGAAGAAGTTGTATTTAAGGCTAAGAAACATGAAAGCATTTTCTTTCCAACTTTTTGGGTCAGTTTATTACAATATCTTTTAAACGAAGAAATGGACTATTCAATATCGAAAAAAAGTGTTAATGGAAATGAATTTGATGAAATTCAAATGTTTAATAAAGCTTAATATTTTGGTTATATAATAGTTTAACAAACTAAATTCAATTTTTTTTTTTTGACAAAAGCATAATGAGTCTCAAGATTTTATTCTTCAAAATATAATTTATTTAATTTTTATGTTATAACTTTGTCGTTTCTGGAAAAACCTACAATGACCAGAATATTAACGAGAGAGGTGGATGTGAAATGAAGAATCAAAAAGATGAGAATCAATCAATGACCAAGAAAGAAAGCGAAAAAATTCAAACACAAGAAAAGCTAAGCAAGGAACAAAAAGAGAAACTTCAAGTGCATGACGGCCAAAATAATCACGATGTAGATGAGCGTGGCGGATTTTAAGTTTAATACAGAGAAAAACCGTGATCCCATTGGGAACACGGTTTTTTGTTAAATTAACTTGGTGGATTTCTTTCAGCATTTTCTTGTTTTGCAGGAGAGTCATTGTTATCGGCAGGTAAAGATTCTTTTGATTTTGGTGCCGATTTTTGCTGAGATTTAGGGAAAGCATGCTTAGCTTCTGACTTCTTATCCTTGCTTTGAACTTCTTCGTTATAATATTGAACGCTTGTCATTGCACCTTCTTCAACCATTCGATTGTCGTCTGGATCAGTCGGATCTGAGAAGCCAGCTTTAGTCATTTGAGATTGATTAACATTTCGGGAATTCATGAAAGAAGAAATTTTTGTCATTGTATTGTGCAGCATCATTTTTGCCTTGTCTCTATTCTCTGGCTTCTGTAAATATAGATAAGCCATTGAAGCAACGCTGCTAATTAATACTGAAAGCATATTACCATTTTTTCTTTTATTTCCTTTTAACATCATCATTCCTCCATATACTGAAAATTGTTATTCATTAGTAATACCCTCTTCTTTTATTATTAACACATATCAAAATTAAAACTATCAATTGAATCTCAGTAATGGAGATGAGGATACGGTACAAATGGAGATGAAATGTACCGAAAAAATTTGTTCTTAACAGTTTAACTTTAACATTTTCCTTTAATATTCTTTACTTCGATTTCTTGATTATGGTTATAATTAGTTTGAAATATACTGAAAATATGGCTGTGACTCCTTGTATATGTATACCAAATAACCCTGCAAACGATGCCATATCATATCCATGTCTATGTTTAAACTAACTGTTTTTTGCTTCAATTTTATAACGAGATATTGCTTCCCTTTAAACTCCTAGCAATTTTGAAGGCTTCTTGATCTGGGTACCAACATTTAGTAAATTTCCATAAATGGGTTGAGCGATAGAGAATTGATTTGAAATCGTTCAATACACCCTAAATTAAGTACTTTTATTAGACAAAAGCTATGACCTAAATATCTGTTCATTTTAAATTTAGTAGGTGATTGTAGTGAAAGGCGGCGAGAAAAACATGTGCTCCTGCGGTTACTCGTCGCAAAGATATTGGACGAATGACAGTTCTTCCAATATCTTTCCAGCGGGAAAAGCGTGTCCAGGTGAGACCCCGCAGAAAGCGCAGCTGACGAGGAGGCTCACGGACCGCCCGCGGAAAGCGTCCGCCTGTTTCTGCATCGCTACGCTAGCTTCGAAACATGAAAGGGCGTTGTAACGAAAATCTACTAAACCGTTTTAACAAAGCCATTAAAAAAGAAGAGCCACCCTATCTCAATAAATCGAGAGAGGGTGGCTTTTCTAGAATAAGTGTACTATTTCAGGGGCCCTCACTTAATGTGGAGGTTTTTTTATATGGAGAATTCTTTTTATTATTTTCATAACGAATCAAAGATAATTTGAAGAACAAAAAAAATTAGGATTAGGTAATAAGAATAACTAATAAAAATTTTAATTAGTGATTGACTATTTATATTATTTTGATTATTCTTACATAAAGATAAATTGTATACAGTCGACGAAATTAAAAATGAGGTGTTTATCATCGTACAAGTTGTAAAAAAGAGAGCTACTTTAAAAACACAAGTTTATGACTATTTAAAGGAATCTATCATAATGGGTGGTCTAAAA
Organism: Paenisporosarcina sp.; assembly: GCF_049671445.1. GTDB lineage: Bacteria > Bacillota > Bacilli > Bacillales_A > Planococcaceae > Paenisporosarcina. The sequence continues at coordinate 9,910 of NZ_JBATUX010000084.1, forward strand.
CCTGGTGAAAGACTAATAGAAGAAAAGATTTCCGAAGAGCTACAAGTCAGTAGAAGTCCGATTCGTGAAGCTATTCGGATGCTAGAAAAAGATGGACTTTTACTTGTAAATTCATCAGGTGGAGTAACGGTCGTGGAACCATCAATTCAAGACTTCCAGCATTTATATGAATGTCGTGTAGAAATGGAACCATTAGCTGCATTTTATGCTGCCGAACGCCGAACGCAAGAACAGATAGAGTTGATTCGCACTTATTTACTGCAAATGGGAAAAATTTCAGAAACGAATGATCTTAAAAAAGTACATGATGCCAATGTGAATTTCCATGAAACCATCATTTCAGCAAGTGGCAATCCGTTTCTAGTCTCCATGATTTCTCAGCTTCGTGGTGTTAATAGTTTTTATAGAAAATCTATTCTTGAAGAAAATCCGCTTCATATGGAACATGCTTTACATGATCATCAACAAATTTTTCAAGCCATTGTCCATCAAGAGCCAGAAAAAGCGAGACAATTGATGAAGGACCATATTGAAAGCGATTACATTCAGTTTATTAAATTTAGTTCTAAATCGAAGGGGGATTGAGAATGTCTAAAAGAAAACCATTAGATGGTATAAAAATACTAGAATTAGGCAACTTAGTTGCCGCACCATTTGCTGGGAAAATATTATCTGAATTTGGGGCAGAAGTGATAAAAGTTGAAGAACCTACGAAAGGTGATCCCCTGCGAAATTGGCGTGTGATGCACAATAACACATCGGTATGGTGGTATGTGCAATCAAGAAATAAAAAATCGATTACCGTAAATATGCGAGATCCTGAAGGACAACAAATCATAAAAGAACTCGCAGAAAAAGTAGATGTAGTTCTTGAAAATTTTAAACCGGGAACTTTAGAAAAATGGGGACTAGGTTTAGAGGATTTACAGAAAGTAAACCCATCTATTATCATGACTCGAGTTTCTGGCTATGGTCAAACTGGTCCATATAGAGAGAAACCAGGTTTTGGAAGTGTTGCTGAAGCAATTGGTGGCCTCCGCTACCTAACTGGGTACCCTGATTTACCACCTGTCAGAGTAGGGATTGCGCTAGGAGATTTAGTTGCTGGATTATACGCTGTCATTGGTACACTCATGGCACTTCGCGCGAGAGACGAAGACGCACAAAAAAGGGGACAACTTGTTGATGTTGCCCTTTACGAATCGGTCTTTAGTTTATTAGAAGGAATTCTGCCAGAGTACGATTTAACAGGCGTTGTAAGAGAACGAACTGGCAGTACACTACCTGGTATAGCACCATCAAATACGTATGAATGTTCTGATGGGAAACATCTAGTCATAGGAGGCAATGGGGATAAAATTTTCCAGCGCTTGATGACCGCAATTGACCGAGAAGATTTAGCTAACGATCCGATTTATTCTAGCAACCAAGGCCGTGCAGATAATGTGGATTTTATCGATGCCACTATTGAAGAATGGACGAAAAGACATCCATTAAAAGAGGCACAACGAATCTTGGATGAGGTATCCGTTCCTGTTGGTCCAATTTACGGAATTAAAGAAATTGTTGAAGATGAGCAGTATAAAGCGAGAGATATGCTTCAAGAAATTGAATTGCCAGATGGTAAAAAAGTGCTTGTGCCAGGTGTTGTACCAAAGCTGTCTGAAACACCCGGAGAAATTAAATGGAGCGGGCCAAGCCTGGGGGAACACAACGAAGAGATTTACACAGAGTTTATGAATTTCTCCTTTGAAAAGTTTAAAAAACTGAAGGAACAAGGAGTTGTATAGATGGCAGATGTGAAAATTATTGACGTAAGTCCAAGAGATGGATTGCAAAATGATCCGAATATTATATCGACAAAAGACAAAGAACAGTTAGTTAAACTTCTCTTAGATGCAGGTCTAACTTCAGTAGAAGTTACCTCATTTGTTCACCCAGATAAGGTTCCACAAATGGCTGATGCATCCGAAGTCTTGAAAGCGGTTGCGAAGTTTAAAGACTTGAAGGCAATTGCACTTGTACCTAATTTAAAAGGATATGAACGTGCAATAGAACATCAACTTACTGAAATTAACTGGGTCAGTTCAGCAACTGAGACGTTTAATCAAAAAAATATTGGATTAACAATCGATGAGAATTTTAAACAGTTTGAAACACTTCAAGCTAGAGCTGAAAAAGATGGTTTTAAAACATGCTTTTCAATCGCCGTTAGCTTCGGCTGTCCATATGAAGGGGAAGTATCAGAGGAGCAAGTTTTAGAATTAGTGAAGCGAGTGAAAGGGGCAGGAGCTGATCGAATCGGGATAGCAGATACGATTGGTATTGCAACACCTGACCAAGTTGAACGATTAATGAGAAAGGTTTTAGAAATAACTGGCGATACGCCGGTTGCCATTCATTTACATGATACAAGAGGTCTTGGATCAGCAAATGCATACGCTGCGTATCAAGCTGGTATTCGGATTTTTGAAACGGCTGTATCTGGTATCGGAGGTTGTCCATTCGCCCCTGGTGCAGCAGGTAACTTAGCAACTGAAGATTTAGTGTATTTATTTCACCGCATGAACATTGACACAGGTTTAGATTTTGATAAATTACTTGAAGCAGCAGACTATGCCGCAAGTCTTTCATCAAAAAATCCATTAGGTCGCATTAGACATGTTGAAAGAAAACAACCAAGGGGGAAATTAGCATGAAAAATTGGATAAAATTGATCACATTCTTAATCGTATCAACATTCTTATTGGCGGCATGTAATACATCTGAACCCGAAACTAAAGCAGTTAATGCAAGTGACGATAGTTATGAAGAAGCGACTATTCGTTTAGCGTATAACCTACCGCAAGATCACCATATTGCAAAAGGGATTGAACAATTTGCAAAAGATGTGACAGAAAAATCTGCTGGCGCAATAAAAGTTCAAGTTTATCCAGCAGGTCAATTATTAACGGATAAAGACATGAATCAATCGATTTTAACAGGTGGGGTAGAGATGGGCGTCAACTCATCAACTTTGTGGGCAAGTACAGTTCCTGCGATGGGCATTTTCGATGTTCCCTACATTTTCACTACTTATGAAGAAGCTGGTGAAGCCATAAATGGAGAATTTGGTAATAAGTTACGTTCTGCTATGGAAGAAAAAGGTGCAAAAGTTTTAATGTTCGCTGATTACGGATATGCACAATTTGCCAACAACAAACGACCACTTGAGTCTCCTTCTGATTTTAAAGGATTAAAGATTCGTAGTATTGGCGATATTCCATCTGAAATGATTAAAGCATATGGTGCTTCGCCAGTATTCATGGGTGGAGGAGAAGTTTACATGGCTCTTCAACGTAATACAGTTGATGGTGCTACATCTGGAACAACTGCAATGGTACAACGTAAATATGATGAAGTAGCAAAATACTTGACGATAAATAACTATGCGTACTTGGAATTTATTCTAGCTGTGAATCAAGACTACTGGAATGGGTTACCGGAGAAATCACAAGAATTGTTAACTGAAACTGCTAAAGAAACAGAAGACTGGATTCGTCAACAAGCGAAATCTGAAGATGAAACAACTGCTAAACAATTAGAAGAAAAAGGTATGGAAGTTTACGTAGTACCTGAAGAAGATTTACCAGAGTGGAAAGAAGCAGCGAAACCAGCATGGGATGCATTTACAAAAAATTCAGGTGATTTAGGCAAGGAACTTCTAGAAATAGTTGATAAGCAGTAAGGGGGAAGTTCATGATGAAGTCACTTTATAGTTTTTCTGATTTCCTTATTAGAATGGGTGCTTATATTTCAGGGTTCTTTATTATCGTAACAACATTCATGATATTTTTTGAAGTAATTTCGCGCTGGCTATTTAACAAACCAACAATATGGGCAACAGAACTGTCTATATATGCCATCATCGGAAGTTGTTTTTTTGGCAGTGCTTACGCGGTTCGTACCTATTCACACATAACAGTTGATTTACTAATTAATAATGTCAATGATCGAGTAAAAACCCTACTTGCCTATTTGTCGAATGCGCTAGGTTTAGTATTTAGTTTAATTTTCACCTTTTATGGATTCCATCATGTGTTGAATACCTTTGAATTAGGTGTAACTTCCGCATCATTATTGCGTGTCCCAATGTACCTACCGGAATTAATGCTTCCGGTAGGGGGTGTGCTACTATGTCTTGCATTTACTTTGCAAATCATAGATGGCGGAATACATAGGGGAGGAGAACATATATGAATATTTTCTTTGCCGGTGGTTTGGGCACCCTATTACTGCTAGGTTTGCCAGTAGCATTTACACTCGCTTTCTTAGCTGTAGCGGGCATGTATATCTTTAATGGCGGATCACTAGCCTTTATGCAAGTTCCAATAATTTCGTATAAGTCTCTCGATGACTTTTCATTAACTGCTTTACCTATGTATGTATTGATGAGCCAAATATTATTGGTTAGTGGAGTAGGCAAAGATCTATACGAAATGGCAAGCAGATGGTTTAGACATTTACCAGGTGGCTTAGCAATTGCAACCCTATTTTGTTGTGCTATCTTTGCAGCTATTTCAGGTTCAAGTGTGGCAACAGCAATAACTGTAGGATCCATAGCATTACCTGAGATGGTACGTCGTGGATATAACAAAAGACATGTTTTAGGTTTACTTGCAGCAGGTGGTACGTTAGGAATTTTAATACCACCAAGTGTTCCAATGATTATTTATGGGTCAGTGACAGGTGAGTCGATTGGTAAATTATTTATTGCAGGTATTGTACCTGGCCTAATCTTGACCATTTCTTTTATGGTATTTGCTTCTTACCAAACCCGCCATATTAAAGATACACCCGCTACATGGAAGGAACGGTTAGATTCAACCAAAACGGCAATTTGGGGACTTATGTTACCAGTTATCGTAATAGGTGGAATTTACACTGGTATTTTCACACCAACTGAAGCTGCAGCAATAGGAGTTGTGTTCAGTTTTGCAATTTCAGCTTTTGTCTATCGTAATTTGAACTGGGAAAACTTCAAAAAAATTATTATCTCAACAGTTAAAACGAATTCCATGATATTGTTCATTATTGTGGGAGCAATGCTATTAGGATACATAATGACAATATTACAAATTCCACAAACCATTACTGCTTACGCAACCGAACAAGACATTTCCCCATGGATAATATTTATCATGATTAATGTTGTTCTATTAATCTTAGGTATGTTCCTAGAAACAATTTCAATTTTAGTTATTACTTTACCTATCTTGTATCCAATTATTATCGCTTTAGGTTTTGATCCAATTTGGTTTGCGATAATAATGGTAATAAACATGGAGCTAGCTTTAATCTCTCCACCAGTAGGTTTAAATTTATTCGTATTAAAAGGAATTGATCGAACGAATACAATCGATGAAATTGTGAAAGGTGTCATACCATACGCTATTATTATGGTTTTGTTAATTGTCCTATTATCGATATTCCCAGAAATTTCTACATTCATGATTGAAGATGTAGATTAATAGAAGAGGCATTTGGTGTATCCAAGTGCCTTTTCATTCATATTCCTTCACTATCAAAACGTAATCAAGCATATATGTTGTACATGATGTAAGGATTTAGGTGATTTATGTCGAAATCCTCTTACAATAATTCTGAATAGAAAGCGTTTTCAGTTTATTGTGTATAATTAAGCAGTGTATATTTAATCATATAAATAGGGGGAATTAATAGATGAAGAGTAGATTAATTAAAGGTTTAGCTACAGTATTATTAGCAAGTGGCGTAATGGCTGCATGTGGTTCAGATGAAGGAGATAACACTTCGAAGGGAGAAGGTTCTGAAGGGTTGGATTCTAAAATAGTAACGATTGCAACAGGTGGAGCATCGGGACCATATAATATTATTGGTACTGCTTTAGCGGAGCGATACTCAAGCGAGTTCGGCGTGAATTCAAAAACACAAACAACTGGAGCTTCAGTTGAAAATATTAATTTAATGAAACAAGAAAAGATTGAAATGGCTTTCGTTATGAGTGACGTACTAAGTGAAGCAGTTGAAGGTGTTGGAAACTTTGACGGGAAAGTGGAAAATGTTTCTCAAATTGCAGCATTGTATCCAAACTACGTACAAATTGTGACGACTGAAAAATCTGGAATTGAGTCATTCGCGGATTTAAAAGGTAAACGTATTGCAGTAGGAGCACAAAACTCTGGAGTTGAAGTCAATGCACGTAATTTACTTGAAGGACATGGCATTACATATGATGATATTCAAGTAGATTACTTAGGGTATGCAGAAGCGGCAGATGCTTTAAAATCAGGGAAATTAGATGCTGCATTTTTAACAAGTGGTATTCCAAATGCTTCTCTTATGGAGCTTGAGCAAGGTTTAGATATGGTACTCGTACCTGTAGAGCCTGAAAAAATTAAGGAAATTGCACAAAATCAAGCGTACTTTGTAGCTCTTGATATTCCTGCTGGAACATACGGAAACGAAGAAGCCGTTCCAACAGCAGCTATCATGAATGCATTAGTCGTACGTTCTGATATGAGTGATGACGATGTGTATCAATTAACTAAATCGTTCTTTGAAGGACTTGAAGATTTAACAAATGCTCATCAAGCGGCTGCAGATATTTCTCTAGAAGCAGCGCAAGAAGGTATGGTAGCTCCAGTACATCCAGGTGCGCAAAGGTACTTTGACGAACAGTAAAAGTAAACGGAGGAGTACTTTTTTATTAGTACTCCTTTTGTTATTAATTGTAGGTTTCTTTCCATTAAAGTTTATTATATTAACTCTACCTAGTGAAACTCTTGTCTTTTATGAAAAGAGTTTCGAAGTGGAGTGGGTACATTCGGTTGAAAAAGAAACATGGATTGAAACATATGTAGTAAAAGGCAATAAACTTTTATTGACTACGACAACATTTAAAACATACGGAGCGGGTGTCCCAAGTGATGGTGTAGTTGATGAGCGTGGTGATGGTTTTGTTCACATGACCATTAACCGCGAAATGGACGACATTTTACTCGTGGTTTCGAATTTAGTGAAAATGACTGTTTGGTTTGGCAATAAAGAAATTCCTTTATATGAACTTGTGAATGATTACGAAGAAGTCCAGATTGAGAGCAAATGGCTCCCATGGTGGAACATACTAAAAGAAGAGAATAAGAGGTGAGTGACATGGATATCGAACCAAAAGCAGTAATAGCAGCTGATCCTGCTGTAGATGGACAAAAAATTCTAGAGAAATTCGACCGTGAATCTGTCGTACGTCAAATCACAAATAAACGAATTACATGGTTTATTACAGCTATGGCGATTGCGTATTCACTCTTCCATTTATACATAACTTATAATCCTTTACCTGAGCTTCAAGCACGTTCCATACACGTGGCTATTGGGATTGGGCTCGTATTTTTAATTTATCCTGCTCACAAAAGTCAAGATCGAACGAAAGTCCCTTGGTATGATTGGATATTATTTGCTGGATCCATTCTTTCAACTGCCTATTTATTGAAAGAATATACAGCAATTATGACCACTAGAGGTGGTATTCCAAATACTACTGATATTGTCATGTCGATTATTACGGTTATATTAGTGCTCGAAGCCGCTAGACGGATTACCGGGCTTATTCTGCCTATTTTAGCGCTAGTGTTCTTAAGTTACACATTCGTCAGTCATTTAAGTTGGATGCCTTCACGATTAATGACTCGCCAATACGATCTAGCAGATATTTTTGGGCAAATGTATTTGAAAACAGAAGGATTATTTTCAAGTGCTATTGGTGCATCTGTAACATTTATTTTCCTGTTCATTTTGTTTGGAGCATTCTTGTCCAAATCAGGAATGGGTCAATTGTTTAATGATTTATCATTGGCGTTAGCGGGTGCACAAAAAGGTGGGCCGGCTAAAGTTGCCGTAATTTCTAGTGGATTTATGGGGAGTATTAACGGGGCAGCAGTTGCCAATGTAGTAGGAACTGGTGCTTTTACGATTCCATTAATGAAGAAAATTGGTTACTCAAAAAACTTTGCAGGTGCCGTTGAAGCTAGTGCGTCAATTGGAGGGCAAATACTGCCGCCAATCATGGGTGCAAGTGCCTTCATTATGGCTGAAACTACTGGAGTCAGCTACGCTACAATCGCATTAGCTGCATTATTACCAGCATTACTTTATTTCTTAGGTGTAATTGCACAAGTGCATTATCGTGCGGGCCGTGATAATTTACAAGGTGTGCCAAAAGCCGATTTACCTAAAGTAAAAGAAGTCTTAAAAGAACGTGGGCACCTATTATTACCGATTTTTGGGCTAGTATACTTCTTGTATATATCAATGCCAATCGGCTATGCCGCTTTTTATACGATTCTATTAACGATTGTTATTAGTATGATTAGAAAAGAAACCCGTATGTCACCGCGTGATGTTTTAGATGCATTAGCGGACGGTGCAAGACAATCGCTTTCAGTTATGACTGCATGTGCTGTTGTAGGGATTATTATCGGGGTTGTTACATTAACAAGTTTCGGAACAGTGATGACGTCATCTATCACAAGTTTAGGCGCTGGTTCACTGTTCTTAACATTATTTTTCACCATGATTGCTTCAATGATTCTAGGGATGGGTTTACCTTCAATTCCTGCATACATCATTACAGCAACGATGGCAGCACCAGCTTTAGCTGCTTTTGATATTCCAATATTAGTGGCTCATATGTTTGTGTTCTACTTTGGTATTTTTGCAAATATTACACCACCAGTCGCATTAGCGGCATTCGCAGGTGCTGGAATATCCGGTGGAGATCCAATGAAAACTGGCTTCCAAGCGTTAAAACTGTCAATAGCGGGTTTTATTATTCCGTATTTGTTCGTTTATAATCCAGCGATGTTGATGATTGATACTACTGGTGTTGCAACAAATGCTAAAGAATTTCCGTTACCTGAAATTAGTGCGATCGTATTGATTGTAATCACCTCAATTATCGGAATTTTAGCTTTAAGTGCGGCAGTAGAGGGATATTTCCACATGAGAATGAACATTATTTCACGATTGATACTTGGTTCTGGTGCGCTATTACTTATTGTGCCAGAAACATATACGGACATAATTGGTCTTTTCATTGTTGCTGTTATGATTGCTTTGAATGTCATGAACTCCAGAAAGCAACAAAGCATATCTGTGTAATCTAAAGGAAAAGCTGAACAGCCGGTTGGTTGTTCAGCTTTTTTATTTAAACGATCGAAAAAAGCATCCCAACGTACAGGATGCTTTCCATGGCTTTAGAGTTAATTTCTTCTCAGCATATTGTAAAAGAGAGAGAGAAATTCAGAGTTAGAAGATGGCATGATGATAGTTCTAGTTAGTAGAGATCTTCTTCCGCAAACATGTGATTTTCTTATTGGAAGCATTCGATTCTCCTTGTCGAAATATGTTGTGATTGCTCACAAAGATTTATTATAGGTAGTATTTTCCTGCATAGCAACAAATAATTGGCATAAATGAAAAGTTTATATCATCTGAATAGTGGATAAGGTGGAAATATTTAGTTAATTATAATTATATAAAATGGCTTGTTTAAAAATTAAGTGAGTATTATTATATAAATTGTTTTTATTTTGAGATAATTCAGCGATTAAGATACAATTATCCAATTACATATGAGGTGATAATCGTGAAAACTTTATTAGTAACAGGTTTCGAACCCTTTTTATCATTCACCGTAAATCCAACGATGAAAATTGTGGCGGAACTAAACGAACAACAAATAGAGGACTTTCAAATTGTAGGAAAGACGATGTCAGTGGATTTTAAGTCTTCAGGCAATCAGCTAATCTCGTTAATTAAAGAAATTAAGCCTGATGCAGTCATTTCACTCGGACTAGCGGGAGGACGGTCTAAAATCACACCTGAACGTATTGCCATAAACGTCAAAGATGGAGAAGTTGATAATGAAGGGCATGCTCCGAGAGACGAAGTTATTCAGCCGGAAGGTCCTGCAGCATATCTTTCCACACTCCCAATCAGATCAATGGTAGAAACATTGAACGAATTAGGTTATCCTGCTGCCATTTCAAATACTGCAGGAACGTATTTATGCAATAACGTCATGTATGAAGGGCT
>NZ_JBATUX010000085.1:0-2496 GCF_049671445.1 Paenisporosarcina sp.
AAGTTCAAGTTTGTTTTCGATACCGACAGGTGTCGGCGGAAGAAAACGTTTATGCTTCCGGCACCGAAGTGCGTTCCGCTTGTTAGTTGACGTTTTGCTGTTCAGTTTTCAAGGTTCATGTGTTAGCGTCGCTGTTTCAACAGCAACTCTTATATCATATCAAATCTTCATTGTCATGTCAACAAGAAGTTTTATTTTTTTCATTTACTTCGTTGCGCTTAAATCAGCAACTTAATAAATATATCAGTCTGGCTTATAAAAGTCAATACAATAGTAAATTTTTTTTAAAACTAAGTTTGCTTCTTAATCACTTATAGTTGGATATCCTCCAAAAAGACCCGATAGGAATACTGTAACGCTATGTATATGTGATATTCTCACAAGGTGTGTAATTCACAATCCCAAATATATTTGACCTTTTTGAAAGTCTGTAATATATACAAACTCGATCATTGTATTGAGTCAGGATAGTTTAGTTGAGTGATATAAAATAATGAATTTACAAGATTGATCCCAAATCAGCATATGAATAGGGCACCCAATCAACAAAAGTGTTTAGAAGAAAAGTTATCGCTATTTTCATAGGAGTCCTTCTCTGATCTGAACCTTGAATAGATAGCTTTTGTCCTTGTAAATGTTCATTCTGGAAACCATTTAGTTTATTGAATCAATAAGTTAGTTATACAGGCTTATACACCCTACGCAAATTTAGTTATTACAATAGAATTAGCAATTTTAATAAGGTCGCTTTTGGAAATGGGGTCATTTCCTTTATAGTCAATTGAATATTCAACTTCATCTACTCTAAAACTAATCGATTGAAAAAGATTAGTCTCATTATAATATCCAGTTGCTCCGTTTAATAATTCGACCTCTTCCTCCCAATTTGAAACCTTATTCCAACCTATTTCGCTCGTCGCCCAAACAGTTAAAATCCCCTCTTGGTTTTCGTAAACTAATTTCACTTTATTATAGCCCATCACTTTCGAGTACTGTTTATCGAGATCCTCAACATCATAGAAAGGTTCCACTACTTTAAAAGGAACTAACCAATCAGCCATATGTACCGGTAACTTTATTATATGAAAAATTGTAACTAGTAAAATAAATCCAACCATAAAAACAGTCAATATTCTTGTTAATTTATTACTTTTGTTAAAATCATTCTTCAATTCATTTTCTCCTCTATAAGTTTTATTGAGATCAAGAATACCTTCTTGGCTTAACCAACCTCATGTGAACATCGTCGTCATTTAGAGCAGCACTAATATTCTTGATAAACGTTAGAAAAAGAGCTGCTTAAGCAACTCTTAGAAATAGATAAATAATTATTCACTAATATTGTTTGATAATTCATCCTCAATGATTTTCTTTATTTCTTTGTTTCCTATTACTCCATTACTGAAAATATCTGAGTCAACCCAATAAACTAGTCTGAAAGAAACACCATTGTTAAGTTCAATCTCTAAAAAGATTCTATCTCCTTCCATTTCTCCTTTCTTATATAACGATTCTGGATTCTCTAGTTTTAATTGAGACCAAGCATCTAGGAATTTATTTGTTGAAGCTTGTGTAAAAGGTTGTATTCGACTGCCATCTTCAGTGCTTTCGATATAAATATTTTTGACCAAACCATCTAACTGGTATAAATCGTCAGCAGTTTTTGCTTTTTTATTAGTATCTACTAAAAATGCCTTATCATTTGCAACAACAATTAGAGAAGATGGGTATCCTTTGACTTCATAAATTGATGTACCTTCGTCCAAATATGCAGCATCCCCATTTTTCATCTGATGATTACTACATGCACGATCAGCCATCTTAAAAGTTACTTTTCCAAGCTCTCTGCCCTTTTCAATTGGCAAAGGATTATTCTCGTCAGCTGGTTCTGGAAAGTGATGTTGGTATTTAATATCATCTATCATAACCATATCTACCCACTCAATTTGACCATCAGGACATCCAGTAATTGAACTGAAATCACCACATGAGGATAACAACATACTTGTGACAGAAATCATAATCATATTCTTCAAGAATTTCATAAATACCCCCAGTTAGGTCTGATATAAGTATCTTTTACTTAAAAGGAATCTTCTTTTTATATTATTCGACGCAAGGAAAATATATCCTTTTTCTTTGTTTGTGTTATGAATCAAGAAAAAATGAATGGATTAACCAGTGCCTTCCGGCACCGTGTCTTTTCGCTTAGCAATGTCTACTCTCTTTTCTTTGTTCATTCTTTTTCACGCATTTTTGAATCAATAAAAAACACACAAAAAAACCGATACCCTTTAACAGGTATCGGTTTTCTATATGCCTAGCGACGTCCTACTCTTGCAGGGGGAGACCCCCAACTACCATCGGCGCTAAAGAGCTTAACTTCCGTGTTCGGTATGGGAACGGGTGTGACCTCTTTGCCATTATCACTAGACTTATTGAGTGTTTGTTCACTCAAAACTGGATAAACGGGCCATTGAAAGCCATTCAAAATTT
>NZ_JBATUX010000086.1:0-6098 GCF_049671445.1 Paenisporosarcina sp.
ATGAGTATCTAGACAGTGTTGAAGCTTGTGCGTTAGCTGTTAGAGAACAAAAGCAGGGTAAAACAGAATTTGGAGAATATTTATTCAATATTGGAGGATTCCCGCCAATTAAAATCAAATTACCAGATGAACTGGATACCCCACCCGATAATACAAAAATGAAAGAGGACATTATGCTGGAGCTCGATCTACTTATGAAAAGAATGCAAGAATTGAAAATGAAAGTAAATGATATAAACCCAAATTACAAAGATAAACATGGAGGCTTTGGATGGTTGAATGCACAGGAGTGGTTTGATCTGGTTGGAATGCACTTTCGTCATCATCTGCGTCAGAAGTATGAACTGGACCAAAAACTTTGGGTATAAACGAATGTGGCACCATAGCTCATCGACCTTCATAAGCCGTTCTAAACATCTGTAGTGCAGAGCTAGCATTGCAATGTATGGGTGGCTAACGGTGCACTTTAATAAACAGTCGATTGAGATTAACTTAAGGTAATGAGGAATTCACATCAAAAAATGTAGGGGAAGATGAAGATGTTTGAAAAATTTAATTTTGACGTAATTCTTCGGGAAAGAAATGATGTAATTCCTTTAGTGGTGATGATGTGTGGTGTGGCTGGTTCTGGGAAAACTACTTTTTCACAACTAATAGAAAAGGAAGGCTTTGTACGTCTTTCTATTGATGAAGAAATATGGGCTACGAATGGTCGTTGGGGGATTGATTTCCCAATGGATAAATTTGAGGAATACAGGAAAGTTGCAGAAAGTAAATTACGCAACCGTTTAGTAAAGTTAATTCACGATAAACAACAGGTGGTAATTGACTTCAGTTTTTGGGATCGTGTAAGAAGGGACCAATATAAAAAACTTATTGAGGATTCTGGCGGTAAATGGAAACTAATCTATTTAAAAGTCTATCCAAATGATTTACGTGAACGACTTAAGTTACGTAACAACCGTTTTGATGCAAATTCGTTCCCTATTTCAGAAGAACTTTTAACTTCTTACCTTAATGGTTTCGAAGTTCCAAAAGGTGAAGGAGAAATTGTAATTGAAAATTAAACGAAAGAAAAACAAGTGATCTAGATGTAGAGAAGCTATCCTATGGGGATAGTTTTTTCTTATTACACATAAGAGTTCGTTATAGTGTACTTTTACTAACGTTTTTATATCTAACATCTTTCAGAGTAAAGTAAGTGTCAAATAGTGAGCATGCTTTAATAGTAAATTCTTTATGAGATAATCTTTCCAATTTGGATTTCTGAGAGGTGATTGCAGCTAACGAAATGTACCGCTCATGACATGTTATTACCACCGAGTGACAAAAGCTTTGAACTGAGAATGTTATACTTGCTATACAAAATTGACTAATTTGCAATAAGATCAATTTTCTGCAAACGTGTCATTGAAGAATAAGATTTGTCCTTATTTAAATGTGTAGTAGACTTAATGACTACATTTTTCCTGCTAACTTGGAATGAAATTTTTTTATAACAAAGAGGAGAGTCGATATGGAAGTAGTATATATTGCAGGTGGATGTTTATGGGGAGTTCAAGCTTTTATAAAAACTTTACCTGGAGTTACGTTTACAGAAGCAGGAAGAGCTAATGGTACAGGTCATACACTTGAGGGTGAATATGATGGGTACGCCGAATGTGTAAAAACAGAATTTGATCCGACAGTTGTAACAATCAGGGAATTAATGGGGTATTTATTTGAAATCATTGATCCATACAGTTTGAATAAACAAGGACAGGATGTTGGTGAGAAATACAGAACAGGAGTATATAGTGAGGAGCCTGAACACTTAAAAGAGGCGAAGGCGTTTCTTATTGAGAGAAATGATTATGACCTTATAGTTGTCGAAGTATTACCTCTTGCAAACTATGTGAGAAGTGCAGAAGAACATCAAGATAGGTTGGCTAGATGTCCAAATGATTATTGTCATATTCCAGAAGAAATATTAAGTAGATACAAGTAAGGAAGAATATTAAAAGAAACTTTCCATATTCATTCTTTTCCCTTCATTGATGAAATTGATGAGTAATATAAGTTCCTTTTTTACCTATAGACCTAACAGGAATTTATCAAATTAATTGAGGTGAAGATTTATTTCTTCACCACTTGCCTTGTTTTAGATTATATGAGAGGAATTTTTAGTGAATCTCTTTAAGAAATTCAATTTACATAGGTTTTGATGCAAATTCGTTCCCTATTTCTGAAGAACTTTTAACTTCTTACCTTAATGGTTTCGAAGTTCCAAAAGGTGAAGGAGAAATTGTAATTAAAAATTAGGCTGGGTGGGAATTGCACTAATATCAATAATGTTACCAACTTTATTGTTGATTGGTCTTGTAATTCTTCTCGTAGCGGTTTTTTAAAAAAAAGATACTGAAACCATCGACTTATTCAAGTAACAATGGACTTTCCATTTTCTTCTTCAATTAACAAAGCAGGATAGTTGAACAAACAGGGTTTGTTTTACGGTTTATAGAAATCATGAATGTCTCTAATTCAATTAATTCAATCTAAGGAGGAGTAATCATGTATTTAGAAATTTATCTTTATCCAGTACTGGAAGAAAACAAAGAACAATTTTTAAAAATTAATCGAGAAGCTGAACGTATTTACAAAGAATATGGTGCGATCGAGAGCGAAACATATACTGCTGCATCTATTCAACCGGAGTATGGTTGTTCAGGAATGGTATCGGCAGTTGAACTACGCGAAAGCGAAGTACTTATGTTAGAAATTAACCGTTATCATAATAAGTTTCACCATAGTCAGGTTATGAAGAAAGTTGATAATGATGAACAGATTGAAAAGTTATATGATCAAATGACAAAGGTGATCGATGTGAGTCGAACTGTCCGTGGTGAATTCGAATTGCAATAACAAAGAAAATGAATTCTGCCATAATAGCGCGCTTTAATGAAGTAACAGAAAAGCCCAATTTCTCTATTTTAATTTTCAGAGAAGTTGGGCTTTTTAATAATGGAGATTCCTTGTTGGGTTTTTAAAGTTGGAAGTGCAAAATAACACTTAAAGCAAATGCTAATTAACATCCAAAGTGACAATAACTTCAAAAAAATTCCTGTAATCCATATCTAAATAATCCCTTAGGATAATTGGATATTTATGTTAACATAAATTAAAGATTGTGAAGGCTTTTACATAAACTAACGGGGCCTGTAAGTGTAAGAATGTATATTTGAAATTTATGTGCTCAGGGAGGCATGAGTGGATGAAACTTATCGAGCATAAAGATTTTTCGCGCTTTTGGATTGCCTCAACAATATCAGACTTTGGCGTATACATCACTACGCTTGCTCTACAAGTTTTAGTGATAGTTAACCTCAGTGGAAGTGCAATTGATGTTGGATGGATTTCTGCATCTAGGTGGCTACCATACATGCTACTAGGACTGGTAGCCGGCGTTATTATTGATCGCGCCAATCGTAAATATATATTAGTAGTGACAGATATATGTAGAGGAATTCTACTTATATTAATTTATCTAATGGCAATGTTGGGTGTTATTAATATCGGATGGCTTATTGTCATCATGATGCTTTTTGGGGTTATGTCACTGTTTCATGACGTTGCGTCACAGTCTCTTGTGCCACTATTAGTTCCTCGCAACATGTTAACAGAGGCAAATGCACGATTAGGACAAAGTTCAGCCGTCGCAGAAACCAGTGGCCCAGCACTTGCAGGAGGAATAGTCGCCTGGATTGGTGCTCCGTTCGCTATCCTAATAAATGCAGGGACTTATATACTCTCAGGCATTATGTTGTCTTTAATAAAATATCAGAACACAGATATTGCATCACGGGGTCATTTGAGCGCGCAAATAAAAGAGGGTTGGCAATGGGTTTACCGACACGAATACCTCCGTACGTTGGCTTTAAATACACACGTTTGGTTTCTCTTCCATAGCATGTTGACTACCGTGTTCGTAACGTTCGCAATAAATGAACTTGGATTCAAAGCGTCCAATCTTGGAATTGTATTATCCGCAGCCGGTATTGGTGCTGTACTTGGTACCTCACTGTCAATTCGAGCTGGTAAGCGTTTGGGTATTGGACACGTTATGACATTTTCACGAATCTTGTATGGTCCAGCAGTAATCCTGATTGTCCTAGCACCACCAGCTATTGACGGAAATATGCAGACAATCTCACTAGTTATGGTTATTTTCGGTCAATTTCTTTACGGTTTCGGGATGGGTGTAGAAGGCCCACTCGAAATGGGCTACCGTCAGTCCATAACACCAGCAAGTATGCAAGGCCGAGTGAGTGCCACAATGCGATCAATCAATCGTAGTATGATTGTAATTGGTGCGCCACTAGGCGGCTTTATCGCCGATGGATTGGGATTCCGAACTGCTTTATGGATTTCTATAGTAGGGCTAGCCATATGCGGAATATGGTTTTTATTCTCCAAAATGTATAATGCTCAAATTGAGGATGATGACTGATAATATCAAAAGGAAAAATCTTTTGATAATGTTGACTTAGATAACGATTGATAAAATTCCGTTTCCAGTTAACGAGACAAGTTAATTGAACAAATAGGATTTGTTTTACGGTTTATAGTAAGTCATATTTGGGAGGAATTTAGAGATGTCAAAGCATGAGAATGAAGAAATTCTAACAGGAGGGAATGTCTCTACTGTTTATCGTTCGGGAGATACTGTGCGACGAGAATTAAAGTCAGATAGTCTCAAAATTCATAAACTATTAAAGCATTTGGAGAACAAAGGTTTCAGTTATGCACCAAAGTTTTTAGGTATTGATGAAAAAGGAAGAGAAATATTATCATTTATTGAAGGGGAAGCTGGTAATTATCCTTTAAAAGAATACATGTGGTCTGATGATGTTTTAAAAGAAATAGCGAAAATGCAACGTCTTTATCATGATTCTGTGAGTGATTTTCCGTTATTAAATGAGTGGAAACCAATGGATAATACTCCCGACAAAATAGAGGTTTTATGTCACAATGATTTTGCTATATATAACATTATTTTTGATCACGAAAAACCAGTAGGTATTATTGATTTTGATGTCGCTGCTCCTGGTCCAAGACTTTGGGATATAGCGTATACTCTTTACACTTGCATCCCCTTAAGTAGACTTTATCATACTGAAACAGGTGAGGCAGTTTATTATGATCCATTAAAGGATGCCGACCGTATAAAACAAAGGGTTAAGTTTTTCTTTGAATCCTATGGTATTGAGGGAATGGAAAAAGGTTTTTTAGAGATGGTATTACTACGATTAGAAGGATTATGTAATTATATGAAAAGAAAAGCAAGTGAAGGTGATGTTGCTTTTCAAAAGATGGTGGATGAAGGACATTTTGAACACTATCAAAGTGATATTAAATTTATTCGTGAACATGGAAGTGAGTGGATTTAAGGTAAGGTCTTGTTGACTTTAAAAACGGACAGACAGGAAAAACTGTGGATTTAAAAACGTCTTTAAATCGTTTCTCCGCATATCTATTTTCACTAAAATGGGTAGTAATCAACTTGAAACAGACACACAGTAGGCTTTGTACGGGATTGCTATGTATATGGAATTCCAGTTTAAAACGATCTTCAAGTCGAAGATCGTTTTAACATAAAAAATCTTAATATTATGCCAAAATGTAGTACCTTTACATGTGCACCTTTTTATAATAGTAAAAAGGAGTTCGATGACAAAATGGAAATCATCTCCGTATATTTAATTATCGGGGTATTGATTAGTACATCACTTTATGCGGTTGCAGATTTTCGACCTTGGTATGTTTTTTTTGCATTGTCCTTTGCCTGGTTACCTTTAATATTCATTGGAATGATAATAACTTTATTTATAGATTTAGAAGAAATTTCCAATAAGCAAAACAGATAAATACACAAAACCAAGAAATAAATCCAAAAAACGTGACAATTGTAGTTTCGGACCACTCATATTTTAAACCAAAGTGATAGTGAATCGGTGTCATTCTGAAAATACGCTTACGAGTAAGTTTAAATGATGAAACTTGTAAAATAACCGAAAGTACTTCAGCAAAATATATAAAGAACAAAATAGGAATTAAAATTT
>NZ_JBATUX010000087.1:0-21729 GCF_049671445.1 Paenisporosarcina sp.
TTGTTACCATCTTTTTTGTCGCTAGATACTGGAGTCATATCTTCTTGACAGCCTACTAAAAGTACAGCACATAGGAAAAGCATGAATAAAGACCAATATTTTTTCAACATTATTATCCCCCTTATGATTTCATACAATATTTAACAAGTCATCTTACTAGCCACCAACTGGTGCGTGACTCCCCCTTTCAAGTTCGACTGTCTTTCTTTTTCTTTTTGAAACCCTAAGATGAAAGCGTTGTCATTTGAACTTACTTTTACTACTTCCCAACCCCTTGAAAAATACATAGAAACTAATTGACTTATTTGACGGAAAGTACCACTATAGACTGAAATTACTAAATTATCCGCCAACTTGTTTAAAGCTTATATGATTTCATAACAAGAGACAAGTCTCTTAAATGTCCTAAATTGACTCATCTATGATTTTTTTGTAGCATGTTACATCCATTCCAGTTAATTGCAGGATTGTTTTAAAAACCTATTTATCTTATAGTTAGAAATCAAGAGGTGAAATTACTATGAACTGGGACAACTTTGAACGCGTTGCAAATCGAATGATACAGTTGGCATATATCAACGTTTTGTGGATTTTCTTCACACTTGTTGGTCTTGGAATTTTTGGCCTTTCCCCATCCACAACTGCCATGTTTGGAGTTGTTCGAAAGCTGATAAGAAAAGAAGTAGGAATAAAAATCTTCCCAACATTTTGGTCATTATTTCGCCAGGACTTCATAAAAGCAAATGGATTTGGACTAATACTGGCAGCCATCGCCTACTTTCTTTATTTTGACTTTACATTTATTCAATTAAATAATGGACGGTTCGATTTCCTCTTACCTGTTATCGGCTTTGTTCTAATATCGTGCATAGCTACTGCGTTATTTCTCTTTCCCGTGTATGCACATTTCAATTTAAAATTTCTACACTATATCAAACAAGCATTTCTAATTGCTATTACCTCTCCATTAGAAGTTCTTGCTATTGCATTATTGGCAGGGGTCACCTATTTTCTGCTTAGTCTTTTTCCGGGAGCAATCCCTTTGTTCTCAGGGAGTGTGTTTGCTTATTTTGCAACAATCATCAGTATCAGAGCATTTAGACGTATCGAAGACAAGAAAAAGATAAGTCGTACATAGGAATAAAGAAATACTCTATATTTTGCAGGCAACAAAAAAACCGATACAGGAAAGAATCCTGTATCGGTTTTTCTATATAATCTTATTCAACTGTAACTGATTTCGCTAAGTTACGTGGTTTATCCACGTCACAATCACGGTGTAATGCAGCATAGTAGCTAATTAATTGTAATGGGATTACTGAAACAAGTGGTGTTAGTAATGGATGCACTTTTGGTAAAACAAGTGTGTCACCGTCTTCTTCCATGCCTTCCATCGCAATAATACATGGATTTGCGCCACGTGCCACTACTTCTTTAACGTTTCCACGGATGTTTAAGCTTACTGCTTTTTGTGTCGCTAATGCGAAGATTGGCGTACCATCTTCAATTAAAGCAATCGTTCCGTGTTTCAATTCGCCACCTGCAAAACCTTCTGCTTGGATGTACGAAATTTCTTTTAATTTTAATGCGCCTTCCATGCTGACACAGAAATCTAAATTACGGCCAATGAAGAATGCATTGCGTGTTGTTGAAAGGAAGTCACGAGCGATTTGCTCCATTTCTTCTTTTGAATCAACCATCGCTTGAACGGCATTCGCCACGATCCCAAGTTCTTGTACGATATCGAAATCTACTGTACGTCCTGCTGCTTCACCTGCAACCGCAGCTGTAAGTGCAAGAACCGCGATTTGTGCTGTATACGCTTTTGTAGAAGCTACAGCAATTTCAGGTCCTGCATGTAGTAACAATGTATAGTCCGCTTCACGAGAAAGTGTAGAACCTTTGACATTGGTTACTGTTAATGTAGGGTGACCTAATTCTTTAATTTTCACTAATACTTGACGGCTATCTGCTGTTTCTCCAGATTGAGTAATAAACATGAATAATGGTTTTTCTGAAAGTAAAGGCATGTTGTAGCCAAATTCACTTGAAATGTGAACCTCAGTAGGAATACCAGCGACTTTCTCGAAATATTCTTTACCCACTAATCCTGCATGGTAACTCGTACCTGCTGCAATAATATGAAGGCGATCTGCATTATTCAATGCTGTTAAAATGCCTTCTTCAATTTCAAGCTTCCCTTGTTCATTCTGATAAGCTTGGATAATTTTACGCATAACAGCTGGTTGCTCATCAATTTCTTTTAACATGTAATGAGGGTACATCCCTTTTTCGATATCGCTCATATCAAGTTCTGCCGTATATGAATCACGTTTCACGACAGAGCCATCTAATTTTTGAATTTCAACAGACTCTTTTTTCACAATAACCATTTCTTGATCGTGAAGTTCGACGTATTCGTTTGTAACTTGAATCATCGCCATCGCGTCAGATGCCACTACGTTAAAGTCTTCTCCAAGACCTACTAATAACGGGCTTTTGTTTTTAGCTACATAAATCGTTTGTGCTTCTTCTGAATCTAATAACGCGATTGCATATGAACCGTGCAATAAAGATAAAGTATGACGGAAAGCCTCACCAGTTGTTACACCTTCGTTTGAGAATTTCTCAATCAATTGCACAATAACTTCTGTGTCCGTATCAGATTTCATTTCCACGCCTGGTAAATATTCTTTTTGTAGCAAATGATAGTTTTCAATAACGCCGTTATGAACAAGCGTAAAACGACCTGATTCACTTTGATGTGGATGCGCATTTAATTGGTTTGGAACTCCGTGTGTTGCCCAACGAGTATGTCCAATCCCTGTTTTTGAATGCACATCATCTTCTACTGCTAGACGTAAGTCAGCAATACGACCTTTTTCTTTGAAAATAGTTATTCCGTCTTCATTTCGTACAGCAATACCTGCTGAATCATAACCACGGTATTCTAATTTCTCTAACCCTTTTAATAAAATTTCTTTTGAATCTAACTCTCCGATGTATCCTACAATTCCGCACATAATTTAAATCCTCCATTTAGTAAAATCAAAATAAGCGTTCTGCATTGCGCACAGACGCTGTCGTGTGCCCTCTTCTTCCTTTAATCGCAAAATCACTTTCGCGGGTTAAGAATCAGAATTACGACCGGGCATCGCGGCCGGGAGGTATCCGCCGAATCTTCGATACTCCTCCTCCTCGTCTGCTGAAGATCCGTTTCGTCCAATTTCTTCAGCTCTGGCGCTATCATTGTTTTCCTATTTTTACGTGCAATTTTTCGCTCCTTTAGCACGGTGACGTTGTCAGTTGTCAATGACTTACAGTTTACGCCAACATTCCTATCATACTGAATTCACGCACAAACGTCAATAAAGTACTTTACCCCATTATATTCAGTGAAAACATAATAGTTTAGGAAATCTAATCTTTGCCCCTTTAGTATGATGATGATTCGGTTCATTTCACCTATGAGATTGATTTTATTCGACTTCGTCGTAGGTTTTATCGGCTACATTCATCTTTTAATCGGTTTCACACTAGTTTTATTACACCCCACCCATAAAAAGGAAATTTATTCATTGTTCAAATCCTAATATCCCTATTTAATCAAAACAAAGAGCCGCATCTCTGCGACTCTTCACAAACCTGTTATAGCTCCAAAGACTAATGCCAAGGCAATGACAAACGCTGGATGTAACTTCACTTTTTCCAATAACACAAAACTCACAACCATGACGATTACTGTATAAACAATACCTATGCCATCAACTGATTCTTGTGCAAATTGAATTGTCATAAACGCGAGTAAAATCGCAATAACCGGTCTAATCACTTTAGTTAAATTTTTCACTTCAGGCTCATCTTTGTATTTCATCAAGATGGCCATCATGAAGACCATTAGGATTAAAGAAGGAGCAACTGTCGCAATCATCGCGACAATGGATCCTACAATCCCGCCTTCCGTATACCCAATATACCCCGCCATCTTCGTAGCTATTGGACCTGGTAATGAATTTCCAATCGCGACTACTTCACTAAATTCTTGCGTCGTCATCCATTCATATTTCCCTACCACTTCATGTTCAACTAGTGGAATAGAAGCTGGTCCTCCACCATAACCCAGAATGCCTGGAATAAAGAAAGCTAAAAACAGATGCCAATAAATCATGCTTTCTTCCTCCTTTTTAAGAGAGGAGAAAAGACCGCTAAGATACAGCCTAAAATAACAAAGGCTGGATGGATATGCAATGCTTCTATAAGAATAGCAGACAGAACTAACAACATAATGGCCCGCATCCAGCCGAGCGTTTCTCCGGATTTTTTAATAAAGTCCCATGTCAAAACAGCTAGCATTACTGCTACCACTGGCACTACAGTCGCCGACATATTTTGTACCCACGGAATGTCTTTATACGTTTGCAGTAATCCAAGAAAAACAATCATTAACACAACAGTTGGAATGACAGATGCCAATAGTGCATTTAGCAATCCCCATACACCAGCTATTCGATAGCCTACATATCCTGCCATTTTAGTAGCAATTGGCCCTGGCAATGTATTCGCTAGAGCAAGTGTGTCGCCGAATTCATCGTCAGTCATCCATTCATATTTTTTCACAACTTCTTGATGAACCAACGGAATGGAGGAAGGTCCCCCGCCAAATCCAAGCATGCCAATTCGAAAAAATGCTAGAAAGATATTACTGTGAAGAACACGTCCTGGACGTGCGGAAGAGTTCTTCAGTACCGTACGATCTACCAAGCGGCGATGGTTCCGTCAGTTCGGGATTCTGTACCGCCTTGCAGCACACCCGTTTTGGGATTTCGCCAAATGATTTGTCCACGTCCAAAACTACCGCCGTCCGATGTCACATGAATGTCATGTCCTTTTCTAACCAAGTTTTGCACCAAATAATTTGGAAACTCTGGTTCGACATGCACAGTCTTCCCTTTAATCCATTGCCATCGAGGCATATCCAATGTCGCTTGCGGATTTAATAAGAAATCCAATGTATTGGTAACAACTTGGAAGTGACCCTGGGGTTGCATATATCCACCCATGACACCAAATGGTCCAACTGCTTGACCATCTTTCGTAAGGAAACCTGGAATAATGGTATGATACGTTCTTTTCCCTGGCTTCAAGACGTTTGGATGCTCTTCATCAAGTGAGAAATCATGTCCACGATTTTGTAATCCAATGCCCGTTCCTGGCACTACAATACCTGAGCCAAAGCCCATATAATTACTTTGGATATATGACACCATATTTCCTTCATCATCTGCTACCGCTAAATAAACTGTTCCACCCTTTGGTAGTTCATAAGGTTGTGGGTTGCTTGCAGTATCATCGATAACACCCGCACGTTTTTCCGCGTATTCTTCTGATAGTAAATGTTCGACGCTTACTGGCATCGCTACAGGTTCAGTAATAAACGCTTGGCCGTCTGTGAACGCCAGTTTCATCGCTTCGATCTGTTGATGGAATGTGTCTGCATCTTGCCATGCTGGTTTATCTAAGTGTTTAAAGACGTTTAACGCCATAAGTGCGACCATGCCTTGTCCATTCGGTGGAATTTCCCAAACGTCGTATCCACGATAATTCGCTGAAACTGGGTCAACCCATTGTGGTTTGTATGTAGCTAAATCCTCTTTTGTTAAGTAGCCGTCGTATTTCTTAAAATAGGCATCAATCTTATCAGCTATTTCGCCTTCATAGAAATCTCTCGCATTTGTTTCACCGATTGCACGCAACGTTTTTGCATGACCAGGAGATGACCAAACTTCTCCTACTTCAGGAGCTCGACCGTTTGGCGCAAACGTTTCAAACCAAGAAGCAAATTCTTCTGTCGTAAAGGTTTCCTTGAATTTCTTATATGCTGCTTTCCAGTACTTACCGAGAATCGGTGTTAGTGGGTAGCCTTCTTCCGCATAACGAATAGCTGGCTCGAGTACGTCTTTTAACGGTAGTTTCCCGAATTTTTGTGAAAGCTCTGCCCAAGCAGCTGGTACACCAGGTACAGTGACAGGAATCACACCGAAAACAGGCATTTTTTCATGTCCTTTTTGACGGATAGCTTCTGCAGAAATCGATTGTGGCGCAGGACCAGAAGCATTTAGACCATGAAGCTTATCCTTTGTCCATACTAGAGCGAAAGCATCGCCGCCAATTCCGTTTGAAGTGGGTTCAACAACTGTTAATGCTGCAGCTGTTGCGATCGCTGCGTCAATCGCATTGCCACCTTTTTGCAAAATTTCAAGTCCTGCTTGTGCTGCCAGTGGTTGTGATGTTGCGACCATACCTTTCTTCGCGAATACAGTGTGACGCTTCGCCGCAAATGGGTGGTGTAAGTAATCCATGATGATCCCCCTCAAATTTCTTCGTTTCGTTTCTAAATTTTTGTGCCTGCAAAATGACAGGCAGCAAAATGACCTGATTCATATTCTTGCCAAGCAGGTTTATCAACTTTACAGACATCTTGTGCAATTGGACAACGTGTATGGAAAGGACATCCACTTGGCGGGTTTGCCGGATTAGGTAGATCACCTTGTAATCGAATACGTTTTGTATTGACGTGAACAGATGGGCGCGGAATAGCTGATAACAACGCTTGGGTATAAGGATGAAGTGGATCTGCAAATAACCCCTTTACCGTTCCTAGCTCCACTGTGTTGCCAAGGTACATGACGAGCACGCGATCACAGAAGTAGCGGACTACACCTAAATCATGGGAAATAAATAAATATGACAATTGATACTTTTCTTGTAAGGTTTTTAATAATTTTAACACTTGTGCTTGCACAGATACATCTAAAGCTGATACCGCTTCGTCACAAATTACAAAAGAAGGATTTAAGGCAATTGCACGTGCAATGCCAATACGCTGTCTTTGACCACCACTGAACTCATGAGGATAGCGATCAAAATGTTCTTCTTTCAAACCAACTTCATGAAGCAAATCGATAACACTTGCTCTTTTTTCTTTCGTAGACATATTGGTATGCATCGTAAATACTTCTTCCAATGCATGTCCAATACGTTGGCGAGGATTTAATGAAGCATAAGGGTCTTGAAAAATCATTTGCATTTCTTTCACAAATTTCAATTTCTCTTTGCGTTTTAAATCTTGAATTTCTTTATCACGAAAACGAATTTTTCCTTCCGTTAACTCTTCAAGACCTAAGATAGCACGACCTAGTGTAGACTTCCCACAACCAGATTCACCAACTACCCCTAAACTTTCGCCTTCATACAATTGAAGTGACACATCTTCGACAGCCTTCACATTTCCTTGGACACGTTTTAAGATGCCACCTTTAATAGGGAAATACTTTTTCACACCTGTTAATTCGAGGAGTATTTTTTGATCAGATTTGGGCGACAAGATGACCATGCTTAACCTCCTCCACTTCTTCGTGCAACCAACAACTCACAACATGCCCTTCACCTTTATTAAATTCTGGAGGTGCAACTTCACGACATTTATCCATCGCGAATTTACAACGTGGGTGGAAACGACATCCTTGAATATGATCTTGTAAACTTGGGAGAGAACCTGGTATTGGTTCTAATTCAAAATCCGGGTCGTCAATATTTGGTACTGAATTTAATAAGCCAATTGTATAAGGATGTTTCGGGTTATCAAATATTTCTGCTACGGGTCCCTCTTCTACTTTTTTCCCCGCATACATAACCATTACACGGTCAGCAACTTCGGCAACAACACCCATATCATGCGTCACCATCATGACACCCATATTCAGCTTTTCTTTCAAGTCATTAATTAAATCCAAAATTTGTGCTTGTATCGTTACATCTAAAGCAGTCGTCGGTTCATCTGCAATGAGCAATCCTGGGTGACAAGCAAGCGCCATCGCAATCATGACACGCTGTCTCATTCCTCCACTAAGTTCATGTGGATATTGATTCATTCTTTTTTCAGGATATGGAATTCCAACTTGATTCAACAATTCGATTCCTTGTTTAGTTGCTTCATTTTTTCCGATTCGATGATGAAGAATTAGCGGTTCACGTAACTGATAACCTACAGTTAATACCGGATTTAATGCCGTCATCGGCTCTTGGAAAATCATCGAAATTTTTGTTCCGCGCATTTTTCTCATCTGTTCATATGGTAGGTTATGAATTTGCTTCCCTTCATACTTCACTTCTCCGTTTGCAATTCTCCCGTTGCTTGGAAGCAAGCCAATTACAGATAAAGATGTGATGCTTTTTCCACAGCCCGATTCACCTACGATGCATAATGTCTCCCCTTTCGCTATGGAAAAGGAGACATCCCGCACAGCTTGGACGTTGCCGTCTGCTGTGCGGAATTCAGTTACTAAATTGTTCACTTCTAATAATGTCTCCTGCATAGTACACCCTACTCTCCAGTAACGTTTTTCAAACTCCATTTACCGTTCGGATCTAGTTCAAGACCAGAATATGCTTTGTCCATCGCCGCCGTTACAAGTCCGTGATACATAACAACGACCGCATTATCTTCAATCATTAATTTGTTCGCTTTTCCTAAAATTTCTTTACGCTCATCTTGATCAATTGTTGTGCGAGATTGTACAACCAACTCATCGAATTCTGCATTGCTGTATTGTGCACGGTTTGACGTTCCAACATTATCACTATGGAAGTTTGGATATAACAATTCTGAACCATCACCCGTTACGTTTGACCAACTCAGGAATGTGATATCATACTCTCCACCTCGGGCTGTGTCTAAGAATGTAGCCCACTCCATTGACTCGATTTCCACTTTGAAGCCCGCTTCTGTTAATTGTGCTTGTACAATTTCAGCCATCAATACAAAGTTGTCACGGTTAGCAGTCAATATTTTAATTGGCTTGTCGCCGTATCCATTTTTCTTAACTAATGCTTTTGCTGCTTCTACATCATAGGCAGTTCCCGCTTCGTCAGCTGCTTCATCGTAACCAAATACTTGTGGTCCAATGACACTATCACTGCGAACACCTAGTCCATTTAATTTCGAAACAAATGCATCGCGATCAATGGCTGCTGCCACCGCTTCACGGAACTCAGGGTCTTGATTCATTTCTCTTGAATGGTTAAAAGTTAAGTAATAAACTGGTGTTCCTTCTTTTTTCTCGATATTAATATTGTCCATTGATTCAAGACGTTTTACTTGTTCTGTTGGTAAGTTATCAATAAATTGGATTTCTCCTGCTTGAAGCATAGAGATAGCGGTTGAAATTTCAGGTACAACTTTTAATACCACTTTCTTAAGATCAGGTGCACCATCCCAATATTCTTCATTTGCTTCTAACTCCACTTGATCACCAGATGTCCAGCTCACAAATTTGAATGGACCTGTTCCTACTGGTTCTTTCATTAAATCTTGTGCTTGGTCAGCTGTTGGGCTGACAATTGCTGCATTTGAATGTGATAATGAAGCTAAAAAGGCTCCATATGGATATTTTGTTTTAATTTCTACTGTATTTTCATCAATAACCGTAATTGTATCAACTGGCTCTAATAAAGATGCACGTGGTGCAGCTGTTGCTGGATCACGTAATTTATCAAATGTGTATTTCACTGCTTCTGCATTAAAAGGCGTTCCATCATGGAATTTAATGCCTTCTTTCAGTTTAATTACCCATGTGTTTTCATCCTTAATTTCATATGATTCTGCTAATTTAGGCTCAAATTCCATCGTATCGATATTACGTTCAAATAATTTTTCGTAAACATGTTCTGTAATATTAGCTGATACTGAATCATTTGTTAAAATTGGTGACATCCCTACCACATCCGATGTAGATGCGTACGTAAATGTTTCATTACTTGCCGAGTCGCCGCTCCCAGACCCGTCAGTTTCTTTTGGGGCTGATGCTGATTCCCCTCCACCACAAGCTGATAAAACGAGTAACACCAGTAACATTAGTGATAACCAAAACGTTTTCTTCATTAAATTTCCCCCTACTCCATTTTTATTGGTGTCTAACTACAAAAGTCAGCGTCGAGCTTGAATGGTGCTTTTCATTGAATATCCATATTTGGATCAAGTGCATCCCGTAATCCATCTCCTACAACATTAAAAGCGAAAACCGTTAACATGATGGCGATACCTGGCACAATCGTTAAATGAGGTGAAGTCCACATATAATCTTGCCCTTGTGCGATCATGGCACCCCATTCTGGCGTCGGCGGTTGAGCACCTAATCCTAAGTAGCTCAAAGAGGCGGTTGATAATATAGCTGTTGCCATTCGCATGGTCGCAAAAACAATAATTGGTGCAAATGCATTGGGTAGTATATGGCGAATCATAATTCGAAAATCCGAAGCTCCTAAAGACTTCATTGCCATGATATATTCCTTTTGTTTAATGGCAAGTACGGAACCCCTTACTATTCGAGCACATGTCGGAATCGACCAAATACTGATTGCGATGGCCACATTGACTAAGCTCGTCCCCAAAATCGCAATGATTAACATGGCCAACAATATACCTGGGAACGAAAACAGCAAATCAACAATTCGCATGATGATTCCGTCCAGTTTTTTGTAGTACCCTCCAAGTAGACCTAACGTCACCCCTCCAATCAAGCCAAGAGAAACGGCTGTAATACCCACTAATAATGAAATTCGTGCTCCATAAACAATTCGCGTCCAGACATCTCGTCCATAATTGTCAGTGCCAAGCCAGTGCCCTTCTGAAAACATGGGAAGCTCGCTACTAATTAAATTTTGTTTAATTGGATCTTGTGTTGTAATAATCGGAGCAAAAATAGCCATTCCGATTTGTAACAGAATAATAATCATGCCCACAACCGCTAGTTTATTTTTCAGCAACCGCTTTAGTGTAGTGACATATACTTTTTCTTTCTTTTTAACAACCGCACGTGCATCTGTTGTCAGTATCGCGTTTGTCATATAGTAGCTCCTTTCATCAGTCGTAGCTGATACGTGGATCAATAAAGGTATAAACGATATCTACTATTAAATTCACGACTACAAATAGGGTGGCTACTAACAATACTGACCCTTGAACCATCGGGAAATCTCTCATCGCAATGGCATCAATCATTAATCTGCCTACTCCATTTATAGCGAAAACCTTTTCTGTAATTATTGTTCCACCAAGTAAGAAACCAAAGTTAAGACCAATAACGGTGATAACAGGAATCATGGCATTCTTTAATGTGTGAATCCATATGACATTCCGTTCCTTGACACCTTTTGCCCTTGCCGTTCTGACGTAGTCCGCTTTGATGACTTCAAGCATGGATGACCTTGCCATACGAGCAATCATTGCTGCTGAACCGGTGCCAAGTGTAATGGCCGGTAGAATCAATTGCTTAATTCCCTCAACCGTATAAAATGGTTCGGATAAGCCACCGACTGGTAGCCACCCTAGATTCACCGCAAACACTAGGATTAACAGTGCTCCTAACCAAAAGTTTGGAATGGAAATCCCAGCAAGAGCAAAAGTTGTAGATGTTACGTCTAACCAAGAATTATGTTTTAAGGCGGATATTAGTCCTGCAAAAATACCAATAACAACGGCAACAATCATACTGGCTATCGCGAGTTTAAATGTATTTGGAAACCGAATAGCTATCGCTTCCGAAACAGCTTGTTTTGTTTGATAGGAATATCCGAAATCTCCTTGTGCTGCATTTTTAAGATATCGACCGTACTGAACGAGGAATGGATCATTCAGACCAAGATTATCGCGAATCGCTTCTAAATCTGTTTCCGTTGCAGTGGCTCCACCTACCATAGTGGCTGGATCTCCAGGAGCTATGTACATGGAAGAAAATACAAGAAATGAAATACCTAGTAATAAAAATACAAGTTGTATTCCCCTTCGAACGATCAAAGCTATCATTTACTCCCCACCTTCTTACATTTGTTAATCAATTTAAATCTTTTAATTAACAAATGGTTGCTATTTGTTATTTGTGATTATAAAGCATAGAAATATAAAAATCTACAAGAATATTCAAAAAAATTAAATTTATTCGTTTTTTTGATTCTTTTAGTTTTTATATCATGACTATTTACTTACACATCGTAATGTAATCTCTGTAAAAATGAACAAAACGGCATAAATTGCATACTGTATTCATGTAAGCGTTTCCAACCATTTCGTAGATGGAAATTTATACATAAAAAGACCCTTACATTTCTTTAGAAATGTAAGGGTCTTTATGTAATTATAATTTCAAGCCGCTTCTACTCTTAAAGCGTCTTAATAATATGTGACTCTCAACTCGCGTTATACCACCTAAAGCATACAATTCTTCATTAATGAATTTCTCTAAATTGGAGAAATCATCAACAAGCACATGCATATGTAAGGTAGAGGGTCCCGTCATTTGATAACAACTCGCAACACTAGGGTTATCTGCAAGTTTCTCTGCTACCTCCACTAATGAAGAAGGTTCACAGTCTACTTCAAAAAATCCTGAAACACTTTTCCCAACTTTTTCAGAATTAATGACTACCGTAAAACGCTCGATCACACCCGCTTCTTGCAACTGATGCACTCGCTCTCGAACTGCTACTCTCGAAAGATTAAGTTCTTTACCTATATCAACATAGGATAAGCGTCCATTGACAGTTAATAATTCTAAAATACGTTTATCTGTATCATCTAAACGCATGCGACACCCACTTTCTACCATTATATAGGTATTATACGAAAAGTATTTTCAAATAGAAAGTAAAATAAACATTAATCTTACAACTTGTTTTTAATTAACCAGGATTTCATACAAAAAGACATCTTTTTCAGTAAAAAAAAAGAACCAGCCTCTAAAAAGAAGCTAGTTCCATTATAATTATTCAGCTAAACCCATTTCACTACGTACAACTTCAGCAATGCGCTCTACATAACGTTCGCAATCTTCTTTTGTTGACGCTTCAACCATTACACGTACTAATGGTTCTGTACCCGATGGACGTACAAGAATACGGCCATTTCCAGCCATTTCTTTTTCTACTTCTTCAATGACTGTTGCTACATGAGCATTGTCCGTCACACCATGCTTGTCCGTCACACGAACATTTACAAGTTTCTGTGGGAAAATCGTCATTTCAGCTGCAAGCTCGGATAACTTTTTACCCGTAACTTTCATGATGTTTACAAGTTGAAGACCTGATAATAATCCATCGCCCGTTGTATTGTAATCTAAGAACACGATGTGTCCAGATTGTTCTCCACCTAAGTTATAGCCGTTCTTTTTCATTTCCTCGACCACATATCGATCACCAACTGCTGTTTTAACGCTGGTCATACCTTGTGATTCAAGGGCTTTATAGAATCCCATATTGCTCATTACCGTGGATACAACCGTATCTTTATTCAAACGACCTTCTTTGTGCAAGTGCTTTGCACAAATATACATAATCTGATCGCCATCTACTATCTGGCCTTTTTCATCAACTGCAATCAAGCGATCTCCATCACCATCAAAGGCAAGACCAACGTGAGCTCCTTTATCGACTACAAATTTAGCTAATACTTCAGGATGAGTAGATCCTACACCTTCATTAATGTTCAAACCGTTTGGTGACGCACCCATTGTTGAAAGGTCCGCATCCAAATCAGCAAATACGTGAGTTGCTAAAGAAGAAGTAGCACCATGTGCACAGTCGAGTGCCACATGAATACCAACGAAATCTTCGTCTAATGTTTGTTTTAAGTAACTAATGTATTTTTGTCCACCTTCAAAATAATCAGTAACAGATCCCAAATTGCCTCCAACTGGTCTTGGCAGTTCATCTGTTTCTGCATCAATGTATGCTTCTATTTCAGCTTCTTGTTCATCTGACAGTTTGAAACCGTCCGAACCGAAGAATTTGATTCCGTTATCCGCAACTGGATTGTGAGAAGCTGAAATCATAACGCCCGCTTCTGCACTCATCACACGTGTTAAGTAAGACACACCAGGTGTACTAATAACACCTAAACGCATAACTTCCGCACCTACAGATAAAAGACCTGCTACAAGTGCACCTTCAAGCATATGTCCTGAAATTCGTGTGTCCCGACCGATTAACACTTTCGGACGATTCGTTGCACCTTTTGTTAATACATACCCACCGATACGACCTAGTTTAAATGCTAGTTCCGGTGTTAGTTCACTATTAGCGACGCCTCTTACTCCGTCAGTTCCAAAATATTTACCCATTTATATTCTCTCTCCTTCAAATCCAAACTTAAGCTCATACCATATTCACAGTGACGGAAGGTATTCATACCGTCCATGTCACACTTACAGGTCTTTCTACAGTGATAGCAAGTAAATTTCTCACCGTTCTTTGTTACACTTTTATTTATAAACCTTTTACATTCAATGTAAAGGAACAGATTTTCACCTTAAACAGCTTAAGCGGAGTCATCTGCATTAAGTTTTTCATCAGGTGCTGGTGTAACATCTGCTTCTACTTCAATTTGAGTCTCAGAAATTCGAGACACTCCCTTAGGTAGTGGAATTTTCACTGTAAGCTTTTTAGACTCTTCTACTTTGCTGACATCCACATCTACGACCATAACGCTTAAAGCATCTATTGCTGCACGATTTCCATAGACACGTACATTTCCAAACGATGGCTTTAACTCATTAATTGTGACGCCTTCTTTGGGCTTCCCAGTTTGTCGAAGAGTGATAGGTACTTCTTTGCTATATTCTTCTATTTCAATTGTCACATTTACTACTTCAGGTTCTATCGCGACATTTAATTTAGATAAATCCTTATCCAGTACTTTTACGCTTGCTTCTTTAGTAAATGTTTTATCGATTCCTTGGTCTCCTGAAACGGTAGCTTTAACAAAGCTAATGCTATCAATAATACTTTTCGCACCAGTTATTTGTATCCGTTGTGGATCTGATTTCATAGTGGTCACCACAAAGTTTTCAGCTAGTAATCGATCATTAAATTCAGGGTCTACAAGTAATTCTCGAGTGATTTTCTCTTCAATATTGACTTCAATATATGCAGGATCCAAAGTCACTTGCAATTGGTCTGACACATTTTCAACCTGTAGCATGACATCGTGTTCTCCCATATTCATCGAGCGTAAATCAACAAAGACAGTAAAATCTTGCAACTGTTTGGCAGTTTGCACGTCGGATGTAGGGCCTTCTATCGTCATATCAACGGTCTCAGGAACTCCAGTGACGACTAAGTTGTCATCGTCATAATATACTTCTACCGGTACATCACGAATAATATCTGTCGTATTTCCGTTGGTCGCTGCGTTTAAGTTTTCTTCATCTGACTTAATCGTTAAGAACAAAAGCATGGCGAGTAGGAGCGCAGTGATTCTCAAAAACCACGGGCTATCCATCATTTTATCCATTCTTTTTCCTCCCCCACGTCCATTTAGAAGTGCTTACAAGTTCAGGTTCTGGTCCGAACCACACTTTACGTAAGCGTTTTTCAAATTCTTCAATGGATAGATTTCGGTGAAGGTCTCCGTTTGATGTCAAACTCACTGCACCGGTTTCTTCAGAAACGATAATCGTAATCGCATCGGTTACTTCGCTTATACCAAGCGCTGCACGATGACGAGTTCCAAGTTCTTTTGAAATAAACGGACTTTCAGATAATGGCAAGTAACAAGCAGCCGCGGCTATTTTGTTTTTTTGCATAATGACCGCGCCATCATGAAGTGGCGTGTTAGGTATGAAAATATTAATCAATAATTCTGAAGTAATTTCAGAGTGCATCTTAATACCGGTTTCAATATAATCATTTAAACCTGTTTCGCGTTCAATTGAAATCAATGCACCAATACGGCGTTTCGCCATATAACTTACAGATTTAGATATAGCTTCTATTAAACGATTTTGCTCTTCTGCTTCTTGAAGGCTCGTGCGGGCAAATAGCTTGCCTCGGCCAATTTGTTCTAGGGCGCGTCTTAGCTCGGGCTGGAAAATGATAATAACGGCTAGGAAACCCCAGTCTATGATTTTTTGCATCATCCAACCAAGTGTATCCAATCCAAACGTTTGCGTTAATACCCGAACAATTATTATGACAAAAATCCCTTTTAATAACTGGACCGCTTTCGTTCCCTTTATCAAAGTGAAAATTTTATAAATGACAAACCACACGAGTAGCACATCAAGTATATTAACGAGCGCGTTTACCGGCGTCAAATCTGTGAATTGGTCAATAAACGGCATGTGGCATCCCCCACTTTTCTTCACATATTCATATGAAATCAGTATAACATAAGGTACAGTACTGTGCTTTACCCATAAAACAAAAGCGCGAATCACTCAAAAAAAATAAGCCCTCCCTTGACGGAGAGGCTTATTTTTCTGCTTTATCAAAAAGCGACATAATATCTTTCGTGCCTGATTTTATTTTGTACCAGAGCCAGTCAAACACTTGATTAATCTCTTCTATATCACCTGTTACATTTGCTGTTGATGCCATATATTGCGTTCCATTGATAATCGTTACATCGCCATTGACTTCTCCGTCAATTTGAAGATCGCCATTTTTAACGACAAGGTCTCCATTCACCGTTTCGCCTGCTGGAACGATTACTCTTTCTCCTTCAACCACGATATTCGGTTGCTTTGTAAAGGAGAACTGTTGATCATCATTAAAGCTGCTAAATAAAGATGCACTCATTAATATCATGAACAAGGCAGCTGCCGTCAACAATGGGTGGCTATGGAACCAACGTTTCATCCCTACTTTTGAAGTTTCTTTTGGCATACGTGCTATCACGCCTTCTACAAATCCACTCGGTGCTGTCATATGTGAAGTGCTCTGAACGAACACAGCGACTTTACTTAACTCATGCATATGTTGCTGACAAGCTGTACAACTCGTCAAATGCGTCTGAAGCTCCAGCTCATGTTCACGGCTAATGTCACCATCTAAATGTTCATGCATATAGTGAACGATATGATCTGGGCAGTTATTCATTGTAAATCCCTCCTACATGTTACTCAATTGCTTTCTTAGAGCTTCCCGCCCTCTATGAATACGTGTTTTTACGGTACCCAGTGGCATTTCTAAAATTTCACTAATTTCTTGGAGTGGTAAGTCCTCCATATATTTAAGTATTATGACTGCCCGGTATTTATCCGGCAGTCGACTAATTTCATATTGAACACGGTCCTGCATTTCCATTTTCAACACTTCTTGTTCCGGCAATTCTTCTTTTGAAGCAATTTGCGAATACATATTTAACCCTTCAGTGCCCGCAACCTCTGCATCTAAGTAATAATCCGGTTTCTTCTTTCTTATACGATCGATACACAAATTGGTTCCAATTCGGTACAACCATGTTGAAAATTTTCGATTTGTATCAAACGTATGTATATTAATAAAGGCACGAACAAAAGCTTCCTGTGCAATATCTTCCGCTTCGTGTTGGTTACCAAGCATACGATAACATATTCGATACAATTTATCTTGAAACAACTCGACAATCTCCGCGAATGCGTTTTGATCGCCTTTTAACACTTCTTTTATTCTTTTATTAATCAACGCATCCATCGTAAATTCCCCTCCGCTCATGCGGCTGTCTTACTTATACGGATTAAAGGTTAGACAGGTTTCATCATTTTTTAAATTAGTTCTATTATATCAGAAATTATTTCAAAATACTTACATTTTTTTAGAAAGTTTACCCATTTCCAAACGGGTTATAAGGATGAATTTCAACCATTAGAAAGAAAAAACTGTTCGACCTTTAGCAATTAATGCTAGGTCGAACAGTTTTGATTAATCTTATAATAATTTTTCGCCGAATAATGAACCCATAAGGGCAACGGCCACATCAGCAGTTTTATTTTTTTCATCCAAGATTGGGTTTACTTCCACAAATTCAGCAGACGTAACCATATCCGATGTAAACAACATTTCCATTGCTAAATGACTTTCTCGGTAGCTAATACCACCCGGTACAGGTGTACCAACACCTGGCGTATAAATTGGATCAATTCCATCTAAATCAAGAGACAAATGAAGCCCATCGACATTGCGGTCTTTTAGGTACGACATCGCACTGTTCATAACTTCCGTCATCCCAAGCTTATCAATGTCATGCATCGTAAATACTTTAATTCCTTTTTCTTTAATTAATTCACGTTCACCCGGATCGATTGAACGTGCACCAATAATGACGACATTTTCAGGTTTGATTTTTGGTGCAAACCCTCGAATGTTCACTAATTTCTCGTGACCTAACCCAATGCTCACCGCAAGTGGCATTCCGTGAATATTACCAGAAGGAGACGTCTCTCCCGTATTTAAATCTGCATGTGCATCGTACCAAATCACACCTAAGTTTTCATAACGATCGCCTAAACCAGCTAAAGTTCCAATCGCAATACTATGGTCGCCACCTAAAATTAGTGGGAATTGACCGTTTTCCATAACATCATGAATTTTATTAGCTAAAGCAGTACTTGCATCTGTTACTTCTTTTAAGTTTTTAAGGTTTGTATCAGGTGATGCCGTTTTTTCAGCAGCTGCAATTTGAATATTGCCCTCATCTGTTACCGTGTGTCCAATTTCTTGTAAACGCTCAACTACCCCCGCGTAACGAATCGCGCTTGGTCCCATATCTACTCCGCGACGATTTTGACCCAAATCCATTGGTACACCAATTAAAGATATATTTAAATTATTCATCATTTTATACCTCCCCATTTCATTAAGTCTATTGTAAAACGCTAAGGGGTGTTGGCTCAACCTTACATTATTATGAATAAATATTCATCTTATCTTCCAGTTTATTTTTAACAACTTCCCATTCGCTATCGATTATTGAGTACATGACTGCATTCCGAGGTTTTCCAGTCGACCGTATACGTTCATTTCGTACTACACCTTCTTTTGTTGCGCCAATCCGTTCAATTGCCATTTGCGATCTCACGTTTTCTTCGTCTGTTTTAAATTGGACACGTATCATTCCGAGTGTTTCGAAGGCATAAGTAAGGAGTAACCACTTCGCAATCGTATTAACATGTGTTCGTTGATACGCTTTTCCATAATAAGTTCCACCAATTTCACACGATTTATTCGCATGGTCAATGTTATAGATACGTGTGGAACCAAAAAATTCATCCGTTTCTAAATCAGCCACCACAAAAACCATGGCCACATTCGAAGTTTTCATTTGTAAGTAACTAGCTTCCATCCATTTCTCAAATTCTTCACTCGTTTGAATTTGATTGAGCATATGCGTAAATATGTCGGGTGTAGTTAATTTCCACAAACGTGTGATATCAGATTCTTTCATAGGACGTAAAGTTACATTTTCATGCATCAGAATTACACTCATATCAATCAACTCCTTAAATGAACAATTTACTTCATTTCATACAAACTTTTTGCCAACATAAACAGATTGCGGTCTAAAAATGGTATTATCCTCAGCCTGTTCTATCGCATGAGCGGTCCACCCAACAATTCTAGCCAAACTAAAGGTCGGCGTGAACAAGGCTGGATCAAGATTTATAGCGCGCATAATTGCCGCCGCATAAAATTCTACATTTGTGTATAACTTGCGACCAGGCTTACGTTCGTTTAACAATTGAATGATTTCTTTTTCTGCATACGTCGCTAAAT
This sequence comes from Paenisporosarcina sp., assembly GCF_049671445.1. Classification (GTDB taxonomy): domain Bacteria; phylum Bacillota; class Bacilli; order Bacillales_A; family Planococcaceae; genus Paenisporosarcina. The sequence continues at coordinate 19,585 of NZ_JBATUX010000087.1, forward strand.
CCAGCCATGCATCTTCACCTTGCAGCGCTAAACATTTTTCGCGAAGCAAGATAGAACGCGGATCTTCCGTTTTATAAATACGGTGCCCGAATCCCATAATACGCTCCCCTTTTGCCAGTCTTTCCTCTAAAACCGAACGTACATGTTCAGGTGACTTCATGTCATCCAATAAATTAAGAACTCCCGAAGGCGCCCCACCGTGCAATGGACCTTTCATCGTACCAAGTGCGGACACAATCGCAGATGGAATATCCGATTCAGTAGAGATGGTCACTCGTGCTGCAAACGTCGATGCATTTAACCCATGTTCCATCGTTACTAATAAATACGTCTCAAGCGCTTCAACTTGTGCAGGTGTTGGGGATATCCCTGTTAGTAAGTATAAAAAGTTTGCAACGTGCCCAAGATCATCTCGAGATTCAATGGGTTGAAGTCCACGTTGTTTTCTATAAAACGTTGCTACGATAACCGGTAATGCTGCTGTAAGTAAGATTGCTTGTTCATCATTCGATTTTTCCAGAAAAGATTTTGTCCCGAAAACAGAGATAGCTGCTTTCATGGCATCCATAACTTGAAGTTCATTTGGTAACGTTTGAAGCAAGTTATGCACATGCTGTGGAAGAATTCGCCCATTTATAAACAATTGAGAGATCGGTTTCTTACTTCCTGTCCATAAGAATGTGGACAACTCTTCAAATGACGTATTCGGAATGACCTTATCCACAAGTTCTCCACGGTAACGCAATTCTCCTTTTTCTCCATCCACAGATGCTATCTTGGTATGAACGGCCACCACATCTTTTAAGCCTTTTTGAAACATACTATCGCCTCCTATAATTGCAGTATACGGTTGTAAATTGATTATAAAAATTAAATAGTTATAATTAAATCAATTATTATCTTTAATCACTTGGAGGGTATATATGCAACTTCAATGGCTTAAAACATTTAGCGTAGCAGCAAAAACATTAAACTTTCGTAAGACATCAGAACAATTATTAATGTCACAGCCTAGCGTGACTGTCCATATTAAATTGTTGGAAGAATTTTTAAGTGTTTCATTATTTGATCGCAATAAAAACAGTGTGACGTTAACTGATGCCGGTAAATTGTTTATAGAAAAAGCCGACAACATTCTTCTTCAATTTGAAGATAGTGTTCAAACCATTCATTCCTTTAAGCAAGGATTCAGAAGAAACTGGACCATTGCCATATCACCATTGCTTGCAGAAACCATATTGCCTTATATATTAAGAATTTTTATGAAACAACATCCAGACCTTGAAATCACCATACGTGTAGAGGAATCAAACTTAATCGAGTCACTAGTCGATTCTGGTGACGTCCATCTGGGAATTTCCGCATTAGATGCGCATTCAAAATATCTTCAATCGATTCCGATTTTTGAAGAACCACTTTTATTTATCGTGCCAGTCGACAGTTATGATGATGAAACTGGCCCACCTATCGATGTATTGGAATGCTTACAAACTCATACATTGCTCACCCACCATCATCCAGTATTCTGGGAGGATGTACTGGTTCTACTCAGAAAACACCTTCCTGGATTACGCACCATGAAAGTGTCACAAGCCCATATCACCAAGCGCTTTATTCAAGATGGGCTAGGTATATCCTTTTTGCCACATTCTATTGTTAGAAGAGAGTTACTCGAAGGTAGATTAATGAAAGTCCCTTTTGATTTATTTGAATTACCAAAAGTGACTACCTTTGTGTTAGTAAAGAAACAAGACGAACTGGAAAAGGAGTTCATACAACTGCTGTCTTCCCATTATTTTGGGTAAAACAAAAAGACCCATCTGCTGTAGTGAAGGACCTCTGAAGTGACAGATGACTTTTACTATGAGTGGTTTTCTGTCGACTACCGGCGGTTTTCTGTCGGCTACCGGCGGTTCTCTGTCGACTACCGGCGGTTCTTTGTCGGCTATGAGCGAAATCATAAAAAATTACTAAGAAGTAGTCTCAACGAACGTTGGTACAGGCTTACCCTTCAAAAAACCAAAAAGACACATGGAATGTGGCACATTCCATGTGTCTTTTTATATATTATGGAGCCTAGCGGGATCGAACCGCTGACCTCCTGCGTGCAAGGCAGGCGCTCTCCCAGCTGAGCTAAGGCCCCAA
>NZ_JBATUX010000088.1:0-40531 GCF_049671445.1 Paenisporosarcina sp.
AATAAAGCCATATACTAACTCGAATACAGATTAAAGGAGGTACCCATTTTTGGTTAATCAATTTTTCCCATTTCTACCCGGTGATGACTCACCTAACTTTGGAAGCCCAAACTTTCCTGGACAAGGAGGGCCAGGCTTTGGATTTCCAAATTTCCCTGGTCAAGGAGGATTCCCCGGTCAAGGTGGTTTCCCTGGTCAAGGTGGTTTCCCTGGATTTCCCGGTCAAGGCGGATTTCCTGGGCAAGGACCTGGAGGCGGTGGACGTCCATCTACTAGTGCTCCCTCTGGACCCCCACCCTCATTCGTTCCACAACAACCTGCTCAAACCCGAGGCGGAGCGCAAACATTTGCAGTAGATCCTGGCGCAATTCGAGGATGCTTGTTCCGCTTTACCTATGTATGGCTAAGAAACGGTCGTTCTTTCTGGCTTTATCCAACATTCGTCGGTCGCCAATCCGTTGCAGGATTTAGATGGAATGGACGTAGATGGAATTACTACGGAACGGATTTAGACAGAATTACATCTTTCCGTTGTTTTTAAGTAAACCCCTTTTTAATTAAAACAAGAGGACGTTATAAAAGTCGGCAATCCCGACTTTCACAACGTCCTCTTTCCTATATGGTGTTCACTCTTCTATGGCACGTAAAAAATCTTCTTCATTATCTACACCTAGATAAGAATAAGCGGACTCCCCTGTACTATCTTCTAACATTGGATCCGCTCCATGTTTATATAGCATTGATGCAAATTCATAGTTATTATTCATTAATGCACCCACAAGCACATTTGAATAATTATCTTGTGCATTCGGGTCTGCACCTGCGTCTAGCAATAGTTGTCCAATTGCATTCTCCTCAGAAAACAAAACATATCCTAAAGCAGTGAAGCCATCTACATCTCTAGCTTCTAAATCAACACCTTTATTAATCAAAGCCTTCACTTCTTCTACATCACCATTATAAACTGCGGTCATAAGAGGAGTTTCTTCTTCAATAAAATCACCGGATGCCTCGTCATACAATGGGTCATCTGCAAATAAATCTGGAATTAATTTACCATACACAACTGTGCCTGCTGAGAATAACATGATGGTTAAGATGTACACGCCGAACATTCCACCAAATAACAAAGCAGCACCAAATGCTATTTTACCTTGATTTTGAGCATAAGAAGGCGTTCCTTCAACGTTCATAAATCGACCAACCGATTGAATACGTTTTGGTAAAAGCGGATGGCTCGATAATATTTCACTTAACCAAACGGCAACATTGGATTCGCTTTTGATTTGTTCCAAATAAGCTTGTTCATTCACTTCTAAATATAAATCTTTACCAGAGCCTAAAATCGTTAAAGCTCGCTTTGCAGCGATTCCGTCTTGTGTATAATATGCAGCTTCTCTATCACATGTATATTCGCATGAACGGCTATAAGCTTGTGATAAGAAAGGAATGAAACTTGCAGGAACTAAGAGAATATTTTTCCATACATGTCTACGTTTAATATGGGAGAGTTCATGGGCGATGATAAAATCTAACTCTGCCGCTCCCCCTTGTCGAGCGAGTTCGAATACTTCCGAATAAATGACGACCATATCTCGTCCCAAGAAACGTGTCGCAAATGCATTTAATGCCCCTTCGGATTGTACAATAAATACTTCGGGAACACGTTTCAAACCCATCTCATTAGATAAAGTTACCACTCGCTCATAAACATCTGGGAATTGATTTTGTTGAAGTCGAATACCATTTCCTCGAATGGATCCAAGCATAATCAAATTCGCATAAAGTATAATGGCAAAAATTGAAACTCCTATGCCAATTCCGATGATTGAAACAGCTGCAAAAATATAGATAAAAATACTAACAATACTACCTAGTACAAAGTAAATTGTTTCTCTGTCTGATGTTAAATTTGGCGTTTTCATCCATCTTTCCCCTTTTGTATATAATTTACATAACTCTCTAAAATTATAGGGTTTTCAATGAAAAGTCAATCCCTCACTAATTATAAATACCTATATATTTATAAATTTATTGAATAATTTTACACATAAACTGAAATTAAAAAACGTGAAAGATCATTATTCTCTTGAATAATGGTCTTTCACGTTTATCGGCCCATCAAGGCTTTAAAAAATCTTGAATTTCTGAAATGAGAATTTCCGGTTTTTCCATCATGCTCATATGACCTGCACCTTTAATTAATGCTTGTGAGATAGTATCCTTATGCACTGAAAATGTTTTTTCAGGAGGAATCACTTGATCTTTTTCACCCGCAATCAAAAGTGCTGGCAGTTTACTGTTTTTTAATACATGATTTCGATCAGGTCTATTTTTCATTGCCTTCAACATGCCGATTGCCCCTTCAGTAGTTGTTTCGTAACCAATGTTTTTTGCTTTTTCTACATCTTTCGAATGAGTTTCCATATTTTCAGGAGCAAATAACTTAGGAACTAACCCTTCAATTAGAGATGAAACACCTTCTAATTCTACTTTTTCAATGGCAGCATCTCGACCTTCTTTTGCTTCTTCTGAATCTGGAAGCGCCGTAGAATGGATTAAGGAATAACCATGAAGACGCTCTTCATATTTTTCTGCAAATGCAAGGGTTATGTATCCTCCCAAAGAATGACCAAATAAAGTTACCTTATCTAGATTCAAACCGTCTAATAATTCTTTTAACGTATCCGCCATGTATTCCATCTCATAATTCCCTTTAGGAAATGTGGAATCTCCATGTCCCGGTAAATCAGGTACAATTACTCGATTATTTTCAGATAATGTGGGAATGATCTTATCAAAGTAGGCATGACTACCACAAAACCCATGAAGCAATACGATAGCATCTCCTTCGCCGCTATCTTGATACGCTAAAGTAAGGTTAGATAATTCGATTTGATGATGATCTCTCATAAGCATAAATATAACAACTCCCATTTTAAGGTTTTGTCATACAAATACCCGTATTAAAATTTTTTAAGCAAGAATTTAAATATTTTGTTATAAATGACGACAAAAAATACACAGTAATATTACAAAACTATTCTTTTCCCAACAAAAAAAGCATACGTATGATGTATACGCATGCTTTCCTTTATTTATTGAAAGAATTTAATTAATTGATTACTTGATGGCTCTTGTAGGGGATACGTTTCATCACTGTCAGTTTGACAAACGACATGTAATGTAGGAGATTCCTTAACAATAAACTTCCAATGAGACGTTTTAGAAGTACTAGTTGCTTTAAGTTCTTCACGCATCATTTTTTTTCTGAAGTTAGCAAGTTTTGCAATCAAGAAACGTTCTTTGTAACGAATAAGTAAATATCCGTTATGAGCGATTCGATTATACTTGTTTAAACTAACTTCTCTTAAATCAAATCCATTAGACTTGTTTTGAACCGACGGTGACAATACAAAAAAATCTCTTTTCTTAAATATGGTTGTATTTAAGTGTTGAATTAACCCTAATTCATTTGTCAAGAAATCCTTGTTGACCGCACTTGGAATTTGATCTTTCTCCATACTTCACCTCTTCTAAAAGTTCTCTTAGTACAAGTATACACCTTTTTTAAGTTAAATAATAGGTCAAAAGCTCTCTAACAGTCATTTCGCAAAATTTGTCGAAGCATACAACTCATACTGTACAAGGGTTACAAGATGTTCTTTATAAGTAATAATAATTTTTTTATCCATTCGGACAATGACTTAATTGCTGGACATTTGGCCATTATTCACTTAAACAGCGTCTTTAACCTTAAAATAAGGACATACTAAATACACTGTATTCGGTGTATAAAAAACTCTCAATTACGTCTAGTGTCACTTACTGGCATAACGGCATAACCAAGTTCAATTTCTGCACTCAAAAAAAGTAAGCAATCTTCATTAACAGAAGATTGCTTACTTATTCTATGCTAATTATGCTCCATATATGCGTTTTAAAGCATCCTTGAATTGAGGTTTCACATCAACTTCAGGTCGAACCATCTTTACTCTCGCTTCAGCTTCTTTGATTGTATCTGCTAAGCGAAGTTCCATTAATGTAGCAACTGCCATTGTTCCTGCACGGCCACGGCCAGAATTACAGTGAAAGAAAATTTTCTTGCCGTCTTGATAATCTTGAACAATTTGCTTAACGCCGGTGCGAATAGACTCATCTTGAAATGCACCATCGTCTACAATCGGTTGTTGTTTACTGATTTCACTTGAAGAAGCAGCAACTTCCGCTCGCAAATCATACACAACATCAATTTTTTCCTCTTCTATGGCGCTTGTCACATCATCAACTCCGCCAATAAAAATACGATCATCAATTAACGCTTGATAATTTTTTTCAGTCATTTGTATTCTTCCTAAAGAAAATCTAGTTTAAGTTGACCATTTGTTAAGACAAGTTTGGCATTGAATGTTTTGCCTGCTTTAGAAACAAAACCTTTTATTCCTTCTGTTTTACCTTGTGTACATAAATCTTCAATATGTTTGGCTGATAAACGCTTTTTTAAATAATTAGCTGGAAACGTCTGCTTGCAGCCTTCTTTATAACCCGAACAACCATAAAAATTCTTTCTTGAAATAATGGTTCCTTTTTGACACGTAGGGCAAGTCGCAATTTCTTTCCTAGTGACAAAAGTTTCAGTCGTCATGTGAAATACCTTATCGTGAAGTTGTGTAGGGACTTCTTGGATCAAATGATTTAAGTACTTGGCGATGCTTCCTAAAAACAACTCTGAAGAACCTGCTCCAGTTCCTATTTTTTTCAAATATGCTTCCCATTTCGCTGTCATGGCCGGGCTTGCAAGTAAATTGCCTTCGATTGCTTCACAAAGGACTCGTCCTTTTTCAGAAATGGCAACAATGTTTTTAGTTACTTCAATATACCCGTGTCGCTTTATGGTTTCAATAATTCCGCTTCGAGTCGCTTCTGTTCCGAGACCTTCCACTTCTTTTAGTATTTCAGTTTCACTTGCATCTTCTACAAACTTTCCACAAGTTTTCATCATGGCAATTAATTGACCTTCAGTGTATGGCTTAGGTGGCGTAGTTTGTCCTTCTTTTATAGCCACTTTACTTTTCACTTGTTCATGAAGTGTCAGTTTTGGCAAGGTGGGCTCTTTTGCTGATTTTGCCTCTTTATCATTTGAGAATAATGCTTTCCACCCTTTATCAATTTCCGTTTTACCGCTTGATAAAAATGAAAGTCCGTTTACTTCTGTGGTCACAGTCGTCTCTTGATACAAGTAATTTGAATGGAACATGGCAAGTGTTGTACGCAGAACTTCTTCATATAAATTACGTTCTTCACGAGACAAGCCCGCTAAAACTCTCTCAGTCGGGATTTTTTTAGTAGGAATGATCGCATAATGTTCCTGCACTTTTGAACTGTCGACATAGCGTTTACTTGGATTTCTTGAAACAACGTGGAAAGGTTGTTGAATTAGCTGTTGATAAGCTTCAACTTGGCCTTCTAAATATGAAAATTCGTTTGGTGTAATGAATTGAGTATCTGTTCTAGGATAGGTGACGAGTTTCTTCTCATATAAACTCTGCATCGTAGACAATACTTTCGCAGGACTGTATTTCCAGTTGCGATTGGCAGTGGCTTGAATGGTCGATAAAGCATGCAATTTTGGAGGAAGTATTTTCTTATCTTCCTTCTTTAATTGCTGAACCGTTCCTGGAAGAGTACCGGTTAATTGATGTTTTTGTAAAAGCTCCTGTGCTTCTTCAATGACCTTCATCTTACCTTTCACCTTGCCTTTATATGAACCGTGTTCAGCCTGGAACGTTCCTTCTAGTTCATAAAAAGCTTCCGGCACAAAACGTTCGATTTCAAGAGCACGTTGGTAAATCAGATATACGGTGGGGGATTGAACTCGTCCAATGGAAAACACTTCTCGAATTCCTTTTTGTTGAATGAGTAGCGTGTAAAGTCGGGACCCATTCATTCCAACGAGCCAATCACTCATTTGACGTGCTTTTGCTTCTTCATACATTAACAAATCTTTGCGATTATCTTGTAAGTGAAGAAATCCTTTTCGTACTTCATCTACTTCTAACGAGTTAATCCATAATCGCTTAATTGTTTTATTGCGTGCGCGGGTGTAATCAAAAATACTGTAAAAAATATTTGAGCCTTCTCGATCGACGTCACACGCATTTATTACCGTATCTGTTTCATAAATGAGTTTTTTAATAATGCCAAATTGTTTCGCTTTTCCTTTAGCCACTTGAAACTGAAACTCATCTGGTACTATTGGCAATGTTTGAAGTGACCACTTGGCCCACTTCGGATCGTGAGACTTTGGATCACGCAGTTCGACTAAATGGCCGATTCCCCAAGTAATGTAGGCGCCTTGTGGAAATGCTTCACATGGTTGCACATCAAAAAAACCTTCTTGCTTTTTCACTTTAAAAGCATCTGCATACGCTTTTGCCTGACTTGGTTTTTCTGCAATAATCACTGGTTTCACCAAACCCCCACCTTTCTTCATATAAATCCATAGGGAAATTATAGCATTTTCCGAACGTACATTCTACTTTTCATATTAAGGTTTTGCTATATCAATATATATAAATGCATGAATTTGTTCTAAAAGTTGTTCACCTGTTAGATCCGTTGAGCCTCCGCCTTGAGCAAAGGATTCTGAGCCCCCACCTTTCCCGTTGATGAGTGGCAGGATTTTTGCTATTAATTGTTTCATGTTCGCTTGATTGTCAGGTCCCCGGGCCAGTACTACTTGTAGTAACCCATCATTTTCAGCGATGAAAATTAACTGACTGTTCGTTGCTTCTGTCACGATAAGACGTGCAAGTTTTTGTAATTCTTGGATGGCTCTATGCTGGAATACACGTTCAATAGACGCAGTGCCTTCCTTCATTCCGCTTAAAATTTCTTTCACTTCGTAGTTCAACAATTGTTCTTGTAAATCTTCCATCGTTTTCTCAAGCTTCTTACCATTATCCAATAATACTTTCACAGAGTTGACTACTCCATCTTTTGAAGCACTTAATAAGCGAGTTACTTCTTGCATTGTTTTTTGTTTGCGATGTAGTTGAGTTAGCACTCTGTTGCCACAAACGAAATGAATCCGCACATGACCTTTTTGCATTTCTGTATCAAGGATTTTTAATCCACCGATTTGTCCAGTCGACGAGGGGTGAGTTCCACCGCAACCGTTATAATCAAAATCCGGAATAATAACTAATCGAATATCTTCTTCAACAGCCACTTTTTTTCGCAAAGGATATGCTGCCAGTTCATCTTTGCTAACCCACTTTGTTTCAATCGGACGATTTTCTAAAATGATTTGATTTGCTCGTTTTTCTACTTCAAGTAACTGCTCATCAGAGACCTTTTTCACATCAAGATCAATCGTTACTAGTTCTTTTCCTAAATGAAAGCTAGTCGTTTGTATTCCAAATAACTCTACAAAGGATGCAGTCAAAATATGTTGACCTGTATGTTGTTGCATAAAGTCGAAACGACGATGCCAATTAATCTCTAGCTCTACTGATTGGCCAACTTGTAAGGAAGGTTCTGCGATAAAATGACGAATTTCATCTTCTACTTCTTCCACATCGAAAACTACTAAGTTGTTTATTCGACCGACATCATGAGGTTGTCCTCCACCAGTAGGATAAAAGAGAGTTTCTTCTAAAGTCACGTACCATCTTTCTAATTCATCTTTAGCTAAACTGACAATTTTCGTCCTGTCACTTTGACGGTAAGCATCTGCATAAAATAATTTTCGTTTCATTTTAATTAGCTCCTTTACTTGCGCACTTTTAAGCACAATTGTGTAATATGTAGGGAAAAAGGGTATATAGAGTACTGTACCATCATTTTGTATCGAGGAGTCGTTGAATGAATATAGACTTTAAACATTTAGAGAATGAACAAATTTCCACGACTTTACCTACCCACACTCGTAGGGATATTCTACATACATTCCGTGGAATAATGATTAGTAGTTTACACGATCCAACAATACTGACTGCTAAAAAAGTATCTATAAATAATGAATCAGATATTGTTAAATCGATAAACCGTAATACTGGACTACAATTTCAGTCGATTTCTGAAATTGCTCACCATGCAGATAAGTTAGCACAGAAAAAGCTTTTGACTGATTAATGTCAAAAGCTTTTTCTGTTAGGGCACCATTCGTTCAGGCTTCAAAACATCTCGATTCCAACTTGAATCACGATTTTTCCAACTTGGCCTTCATATTTTCCAACTTGGAGCGTGTATTTTCCAACTGAGCAATAGCTCATCAAAAATCCACTCTGAAAAACCCTCCAAGCGACAGCGAATGGGCCATTCAAGAAATTTTCTTTCAAAAACATCATGATTTCTATTTGAATCGTGGTCAGAAGCTTTTTCTGTGCCTGATTTCATTTGTGTTTTCCCATGAATTTCACGTCTATGCTATGTTTTAGTCTCCATGCCCACTTACCATAAAAGGCATTGTCACCATATGTAAAGAGTCCTTCTTGTTGACCCACCGACAAAATCGATAAGAATTTCTTTTGAGGTACAAAGCTTTTTAAGGGTTTACCTGTTAAATAGAGATTGATGTTGCCCCATAATACAGGTTCCTGTCTCACAGCATACACACCGTTTTTAGGTAACTGCGGGTTGTTTTGTATACTAACACAATCGCCTGCGCCAAATACGCAAGGAAAGTCTTTTACTTGTAATGTACTTTCCACCAATAAGAATCCATTTTCATCCTGTGGTAATAAAGAATTAGTGAACAAAGAACTCGCTTTGGGGCCAGTTAATGGGAGAAGTTCTGAGCACGCTATTCGCTTCCCACTTTTAGTAATCAATTGCTGTCTAGACGTCTCTTTTATTTCATCTTGATCAAAAACAACAATGCCTTTTTGTTTAACAATTTTCATTATTTTTGACGAGGCTTTTTCACTTACTGAAGATAAGAGTGGCGAAGAACTGATGACAGTGACATTTGGTTTAAAGCCATTATTTAATCGCCATGCCTGAACTGACAAGGCCATTTCAACTCCTGCCGCTCCCCCACCTACAACTACCGGAAACGCTGTTTCGCGAAACGAATGAATTTCCTTTGGGAACACAAAGTTAGGTTTGATTTTTATTTGCTTCATCGAGCCATCAATATCCCCAATGCTTGATCCAATATCAAATGAAACCAACTTAAAATCGTATACTTTGCCAGTAGCACCAACCAATTTGCGGTTAGCAGCGTCTATTTTAACAATTGTATCTTCAACAAACTGCACTCCTGCTTGCTCACATAACTCGGCTAAATTTATTCGAATCTCTTGCTCTGAATATAATCCTTCGGTAAATCCAGAAAACATCCCCGAATAATATTGGTAAGTTGAAGCTGAAATAAGTGTTACGTTGTAATCAACAGCCTTCATTCGGATTCTCCGCAAAATTCCTAAATGCGCATGACCGCCTCCTACTAACAATAAATCTATCAAAACGATTCACCTCTAATCTACATAATTTCGAAAGAAAAAGTGCCAAGCACCAAAGTCTTTAGTAGAACCTTTTTCTGTCCCAATGACTAATTTGGTAGCTGGCACTATTATTTAAAAGTAGGCTCAGTTAAACGATATTGTTGATTTTCGTTCCAACGCACTTTCATGTTTCGAAGCTATCAAAGCGATGCAGCGCACTTTCATGTTTCGAAGCTAGCAAAGCGATGCAGAAACAGAAACAGAAACAGGCGGAGGCTTTCCGCGGGCGTTCCACTAGCCTCCTCTGGCCAACAGGAATGTTGGTCACGAAGGCATTGTCAAATTTCTTAGCCCTTCATTTTGCGACGAGTAACCGCAGGAGCACCATGTTTTCCCACCACCTTCTACTACAATCATTCTAGTGAACAAGTATATGACATAGCTTTCGATTTAGTGATATGGAGCAAAACAGTGAAGACTCCAGCGGGAATAGCGAAGTGCTGAAATCCACTCGGACGTTAAGTCCGAGTTAATTCGGCGCAAGCCCGCGGAAAGCGTAACTGTTTTGCGGAATATCAACAGCCACATTTAACATAGCCTAAAAGTAAAACTTCCATTTTAACTACTTTTACAACAAGAAAAATCCTATGCCCATTATTAAATATGCTGCCAGTAATGTGAGTCCTTCAAACCAGTTGGATTCACCGTCGTTTGACACACTAATCGTTAGTAAAACAGCTGTCGCCATGGCAACGAGTTCAGGAATCGTAAATACCAGTGGCATCGCTGTTGGCATAAATAAAGAAATTATAACTAGCACTGGTGCGACAAACATCGCGATTTGTAAAGTAGAACCAATGGCAATTTCCACAGCAACATCCATTTTATTTTTCATCGCCATTAATATGGCTGACGAATGCTCTGCAGCATTCCCAACAATGGCAACAATGATAACCCCAATAAATAATTCAGACCATCCAAATTGCTCTCCAACTGCTTCAAATGTATGTACCAGGCTCTCCGATACAAATGCAACCGCTAATGTCGCCAATACTAGAATGGTTAATGATTTTTTCTTAGTCCATTCTGGTTCTTCATGTTCCGATTCTGTACTTTCTTCACTATGAGCATACACACCACGATGTGTGACCAATTTGAAAAATAGTCCTGCTAAATACAAAACAATCATTATTACCGAAATCCCGACACTGAGTTGTAACGTCTTCGTTTCATTCATAGACATTGAAAAGATTTCTGGAATCACAAATGCCACAATGACAGCAAAAACAAGCAAGCCGGAATTATGCTGTGCATCGTGAACGCTGAACTTCTGACGTTTAAATTTAATGCCTCCTAAGAAAAAGGAAAGCCCTCCTACTAACAATAAGTTCCCCAATACGGATCCTGTTAATGATGCTAATACGACACCTATTAACCCCGCCTTCAATGCAAATATCGAAATAATTAATTCAACTGCGTTACCAAATGTAGCATTAAGCAAACCACCAATTCGAGGTCCACTCACTATCGCGAGACTCTCTGTTGCACGGCCCATAAAACTTGAAATCGCAACTACAGTGATTGAACAAATAATAAACATGGCAATGCTTGACCAATGCATAAACGACCCGACAGCCGTTAATGGCACTCCAATCATGACAAGAATAGTAAAAATCCAATTCATACCTTCACGCTCCAATTAATGAAATGAAATGAAATAAATAGTATTCCTTATCCATACCCAAGTAAATGAAAATATTACACATGTATTGAAATTGTTTTTCAAAAATAGAAAATGCCAGGTAAGAGAGTAATATTCTACTCTCAACCTGGCATCATCTTTTAAGAAGATTCTATGGATTTGTTGACCAAAGTCCCGCTTCTTTTACGAAGATACGTTTATTTAATTTTAATTGTGAAACGATAAATTCGGCAATGTCTTCAGGTTGCATTACTTTATCAGGATTTCCATCTGTTAGATCATTGTCAATCGCTAAATCAGTGGCTACGGTACTTGGAGTTAATGCAGACACTCGAATATTATGTTTGCGCACTTCCATTGCCAATGACTCGGTAATGCCCATAACACCAAATTTGGATGCACTATACGCACTTGTGATTGGTGCACCTTTTTGACCTGCAGAAGAAGAAATATTGATAATATCTCCAGATTGTCGTTCAATCATTCCCGGCAATACAGCACGAGTCACATAATACACGCCCATCAAATTGACTTGAATGATTTTTTCCCATTCCTCAACTTCAAGGTCCATAAATTTACCGAATTTCGCAATCCCTGCGTTATTAATTAGAATATCGACGGTTCCAAGCTCACTAGTCAATGAAAGAATGGCTTTTGTAACCTCTTCATTTGAAGAAATATCAGCAGTTGCGAAAACAGCTTTCACACCCTGTGCTTCTGTTTCTTTTACCACTTCTTGCAAATGTCCCTCAGAACGAGCAAGTAGACCCACATTAACACCTTCATTTGCTAGTGCGATGGCTATTGCACGACCGATCCCCCGTCCTGCACCTGTAATTATAGCGTTCTTGCCTTTTAGATTTGTTGACAAAATGGATTCCTCCTTATCATCTTTACATAGAGAATGCTTCTTACTTCTTTAGTCGAAACAGTTCTTCTAGGGCAGTATAACGAATCAAAAGATCCGTTAAAAGAAAACTGCCTCGGTTACTTCTTTTCTTCATTCTAGCCCTGGGCTTTGTTGAATAGCTGCTTGTAAGACGGTCGCAGCAAGAGTTCTGGCACCAATGTCCAGCGCGTCGCGGTTGAACGACATGTTAGGATGATGGAGACCCGGTGATAGATTTGCGCCAACACCGATCATGGTTGCTTTTATTGAAGGATACTTGATTGTGTAAAAGTGAAAATCATCACTTCCTGAGGTAATAACTGCGGGAGCTGTATGTTCTTGACCCACCACTTCACGTATTGCTGCATCTGCAAGGCTAGCCGCATCTTCAGATACCTCTGCAGCTGGCGTGTAATCACTCCATTCATATGACATGTCCACATCAAACAAAGTCCTTATGCTAGTCAACCCTGCACTCACTTTTTCTTGCAAGCGAGTCAATACTTCGTTGGATTGTGCCCGTACATCAATAGCAAAAGTAGCCGTCCCTGGAATAATATTGAGACTTTCCCCACCTGCGTGCATGTTTGTTAGTTTTACCGAGTACGGTTCAAATGGTGATTCGTAAATCGACTTGATAAATTGATGGATGGCAACAAGAACATCAATGGCACTCTTTCCTTGGTGAGGACGTGCGCCATGAGCATCCCCGCCTACAATTTTCCCTTCACAAAAAACACCCGCTCCGTGATGGATTGAAGGTGTTACTTTTCCAAAAGGCAATTCTTCAACTGGCCGTAAATGAATGCCAAATAAATATGTAACATCATCAACTGCCCCACGCTCCATCATTGCCATGGAACCGTTCCCTTTTTCTTCTGCTGGTTGGAAAATAAACCGAATTCGTTTATCCAATGAATGTCCTTGCAAATAAAGCAATGCACCAAGAACCATTGAGATATTGGCATCATGACCACACGAATGATTCGCTTGATAAACTCCATCTACTTCTTGCCACAGTGCATCGATATCCGCCCGAACAGCAACTACTTCTGTACCGTAGCCAATTTCAGCTACGACTCCAGTGACATCACTAAATGTTTTATATGACACGCCCAGTTCATCCAATATGGATGCAATTTTTGCCGTTGTTTTGATTTCATTCCAACTTATTTCAGGATGGGCATGGAAATGAGAAAACCAATTTTGAATTTGTTGTTCTATTTGGTTGTTCATTTTCATTTTGTTCTACTCCTTTATTGTGTTAGTTTTATGTATAATTATACAATATAGATATACTTTATACGATGCGAAGCATATTCGATACAATCATTTTCAGAAACACTCTACTTACAATTCTCTTTAAATTGAAATTCCCCTTCCTAGGTGAATGAATTAACTTAGTTCTAACATGAAATTAATATTTTTGATTGGCGGAATCATGATGATTTGGTGGGTTGTCCACTCATTATGGTTTGTTGTCCACTCAACTTTGATTTCTGTCCACTCGATGGGCGTGGTCGTCCATTCAATAGCAATTTCCGTCCACTCATTGTTACTAGTTGTCCATTAAGCTAATTTTCACTCTCGAAATACCATTTGAAATGGTTGAAGTACGTCTTTACACATGCATCCGGAATTATCACACCAAGGAAATTAGTTAGATCTTGAGGGTTTAATTGTAAACGTAGAATTTGGAAGATTGATTGACACAACAAAAATTTAGTAGCGGCCGTTATTCTTACAACGGCCGCTATTTTTATGGCTTCAAACCTGGCATTTTTTCACTTCATGTTAGATAATCTAACATTAATTTTAAAAATAGTTTGATTATTTAACTATTTTGAATTATCATGTTAGGAAAGCTAACATATGTTAGTAAAAGAACACGAAAGGAGAAAGGTTATGAAAAAAATTGAGGCAATAATTCGTCCAGATGTATTTCCAGATGTTCGGAGAGCATTGGCACTAGAAGGTATTGATGGTCTGAGTGTAACTGAAATTGCTGGGTGTGGAAGACAAGAAGGCAGAACCGGACTTTTTCGTGGAAATGTGTATGAAATGGAATTCTCTTCAAAATTAAAATTGGAAATGGTCGTTGAAGAACGATTAGTTGAACCTGTTATTGAAGCTATTTTAGAGTACGCAGCTACAGGGGAAGTTGGGGATGGAAAAATTTTTATTTTCCCAGTTGACGAGGCCATTCGAATTCGAACAAAAGAACGCGGCGCTGTAGCCGTATACTAAGGGGGAGTAAATATGGAGGCAATTGAAGCAGTACAAAGCTCTGTTGACATGATGTGGATGATGATAGGTGCAATTTTAGTTTTCTTTATGCATGCAGGGTTTGCGATGGTCGAAACCGGATTTACTCGTTCAAAAAATACCGTCAATATTTTAATGAAAAATATATTGACCGTATCACTGGGCTCAATTCTCTATTTTATAGTAGGATTTGCATTCATGTTTGGCCCTTCAGCATTCGGAATTATTGGAACGGAAGGTTTTGCACTCTTTGGACGTGAAGATATTGGATTCTTCGTCTTCCAAGCAGTATTTGCTGCAACATGTGCAACCATTATTTCAGGAGCTGTTGCAGAACGAATGAAATTATCTTCTTATCTTCTTTTAACGGTCGCTATGACAGGAGTAATCTATCCAGTTGTAGGACACTGGGTTTGGGGCGGCGGTTGGTTATCTGAACTTGGTTTCATTGATTTTGCCGGATCATCAGTCGTTCATTTAACAGGAGCGGTTGGTGCATTAGTTGCAGCGTGGTTAATCGGTCCTCGTATTGGAAAATATAGCGGTAAAATCGTCAATGTCATTCCTGGCCATAGCATTCCCCTTGGAGCGCTTGGTGTATTTATTTTATGGCTTGGATGGTTTGGATTTAATGGTGCAAGTACGTTAGCCGCAGACACGACATTAGTTCCGACAGTCATTGCAAACACATTACTTGCAGCATCTGCAGCGGTTTTATCTACAGCTGTACACACAAAATTCCGCTACAAACATATGGATGCTTCCCTGTCATTAAACGGTGCACTTAGCGGGCTCGTTGGTATTACAGCAGGATGTGCGAATGTCTCTCTAGTTGGGGCAATCGCAATTGGACTTATCGCTGGGGTCATCATGACTGAAAGCATTCGGTTCTTCGATGTCAAAGCAAAAATTGACGATCCCGTTGGCGCGATATCTGTCCACGGTATCGGCGGTATCTGGGGAACACTTGCAGTAGGTTTGTTCGATACAACTAGCGGCACATTCTATGGAGGCGGTTTTGGAATACTTGGGGTTCAATTGGTTGGTGTTGCAGCTATCATAGCTTGGACATCACTAACTGTCGGAGGAAGCTTGCTTGCAATTCGCTCGTTTAGCCCATTACGTGTTTCAAAAGAGGCAGAAATTGTTGGTCTAGATTTCTTTGAACATGGTACTCAAGCTTATGAATTAAAAGACGCATTTAGAGGGTCAGCACCTCTCTCTGATGATTTTGCACAACGTCTTACACAGCTCGGAAAATCAGTAGAAGCACGATAGTTTACGCAACTAAAAGTGCCAGGCATCCAAAGGGCAATCGGGACATTTAATGTCCCCCCAAACCCTTGTTGCCTGGCACTTTCTATTAATATTGAATATTAATAAATCAATTTTGGTTTTCTAGGTCGGCAACGATTGATTCGACTTCCATACGGGAAATTTTTTCTCTACCAATTTTCATCGCCTTTAATGTACTATTTGCAAGAGCCAGCGGTACTTTACAAAACAACGTAATTCCACGATTGTTTATATCTTTCACATAATCGCTACCCATTGCTAGGTTTTGCTTTGCATATAAAAATAAATCTTCTCTCTCCCAACCATCAGGTAAGAAACGAACTCCTCGTTCACTATCTTCTTCTTGGTTACGTAAAATATTTACTGCTTGTAAGCCTCGTCCAAAAGCAATAGCTTTTTCACGGTCAGTTTCAATATTATGATCGTGCCACTTCCACAAATCAGACAACATGCATCCAACCAGACCGGCTACATAATACGTATAATCATCTAAATCTTCTTTAGTTTTAATGCGCCAGTCTTTATCGACCCACTTCGCCATACCTTCTGCCATATCAGCAGTTGATGCTTTTACCTTATCTACAACATCTGGTGGACATAATAAAATCCAGTCTGCTAAACGTTGGGTAACGATGGGAAGCAAATTTTGGTAAGGTTGAATAAGCACTCGATACTTTTCAGCGTCGAATGATGTCTTCATACTTTCACTAATTGACGTTAATAATTGACGTTTTGTCTCTGCTTTCATATCTGGATGATCTTCTATTTCATCAATTGCACGCATACATAGATACGCAGATGCCACCGTTTTTCGTAAGGTCGGCTCTAAAAAATTTATAGGAATAAAAAAAGTCCGACTTGTTTGTTTTAATACATCCATTGCTTCTCGTTGTAATAAGGCAGCCTCACTCATACTTGATTCCTCCCGTTCCAAATACTATTTCAATTATGTAATTCTTATGTTAGCACGATTATTTCCGCTTAATCCTTTTATCATACATTATAATTGAGCTTCCGTACGTTCTAAAGAAAGAAAATTCAAGAAACTGATAAAAAAGATTTAATATTCATCTAAAAAATGCCAGATGCCTTCTTCTATACAGGGATATTATTTCCCTACAGAAACTTTGGCGTCTGACACTCTATTCTCTGATTATTCACCGATTTATTTTTTTATTTAAGTTAACAGCAGCTGCAATTGCCGCTTTGTCCTCAGTTATGTCTCCTGGCCTTCTCGCTTGGCCAAGCACATAACCACCAAACGATATGCTCATAAATTCAAAGATATAGTTAAATTGCTGAATTAGCGGGAGACCCTTTAAATATGGATTATCTCCACCCACTGCTACGACGTAGGCTTTTTTCGAACCTAGTTGTTTTTTAAAATCGGGAAATTTTTCATCCCGCATTGTATGTGACCAGCGATCAATAAAGTTTTTCATTGTTCCTGACATACTGTACCAATAAATTGGTGTCGCAAATATAAAAGTATCATGCTTCATCATACGTTCAACTAGCTGACTATAATCATCATCTACATCCGTGAATCCACCTTCTGCGTGGCGGCGATCATCGATTGGTTTAATTAAGAAATCACGCAAGAAGATTTTCTCGACTTCAAGACCTTGAATAACATGTTCCGCTAATTGTTCAGTATTTCCGTTTATGCGCGTACTTCCATATATCACAGCAATGCTCATAATGTATTGTTCTCCTTTATCTTTTAGTAATATCCTAACCAACTAGTAGTGTATGCATATTGTCCGCTAAATTTAACTGAAAACCTAATATATTTTTATCATTATGCACATTCCACTTCGTTTTCCTAATTTTTTTCATTTACGAAGCGATAATTATGAAAACAATTCGACTAATACATAACGACAGAATTCAGGAGGATGTAATGGGAAAAAATCATCAAATCTCACAATGGTTCGACTTGTATAGTGATGCCATTTACCAGTTCTTTATTTATAGGCTGGGTTCTTCAGACGTTGAAGACTTAGTCCAAGAAGTTTATATACGTGCAATTAAATCCTACGACTCCTTCAATGGAACAGCCAGTCCGAAAACCTGGCTATATAGCATTGCTAGACACCTTACCATTGATGAAATACGAAAAAAACAACGGAATAAATGGAAAGATATCCTTTCGTTCAACGCATTTCCTGAACCTACAACCGAACGAACACCTGAATATCTGGTGGGGTTGAGTGAAGAAAATACTGAACTTATTCAAGCAATCCATCTACTCAAACAGCATCATAGAGAAATCTTGATTTTAAGAGGAATTAGTGGATTGACCACCTTCGAAACTGCCCAAACCTTAAATTGGACTGAAAATAAAGTTAGATCCACATATAATCGTGCAAAAAAAGCGTTGCTTGAACAATTAGGAGGGATGAATGATGACTAATAACGAAAATCGTCTAATTGATGAAAAACTGACTTCATTACCTAAACCAACCATGTCAAATCAGTCAAAACAAGCGATACATTCCATTTTACTCGAAGAACTAAGTACTGTATCCCCATCGAAAAAGAGACGAGAATTAAACAAATATCTCTTTACCAATTTAGCAGGAATAGCAGTCTTTGCATTACTAGCATTTTTTATATTCAACTCAATTCAAGAAAACAATAACTTCTCTCCCGCCAAGCAATCATCATCTGATGGAGATGTTTTTTCAATCAATGGAATCCCCTACAAGTTAGAGAATCATATAAAATATAAAGGATCCTATATTGGCGATAATAGTTCAGTGATTGCAATTTTAGATGGCCTTCCTGGTGCAGCATATAGAAGAACGATTGAATTGCAAACGAAAAAACAACCCTATGGCTTAATAGTTAATTATGGTCGGAACGATGAAGAAAAATTGAACACTAGTGAATACGATGAATATTGGACTGATAAAAGAAGCATTCTCTTATACAATGCCACCGTATTATTTATGGTTATTGATAACCTGGACTCCGTGGATTTTCATCTAGGACTCGATGATAACAAAGTGAATCATTTCCAATTCACTCGAGCAGAAATCGAAACATTATACGGTCGTGATATGGCTCACTACGTTGACAATTTCGAATCTTGGAATCAAGAAGTACTTACAGTAATAAAGAGTGACACAGCGGTTACCGAATTTTATTCAACTCAACAATGATTCAATTACATTTCACTGAAAATCCTTGATCTTTCTCTAAATAATGACGATATTGAAAACGAGATGTTATCCACATGTGGATAAGCATCTCGTTTTCTGAATCTATACACATTTTGTGGACAGTTCACTTATTTTTGTGTATATCTCGCTGTTATTGTCCTTTTTTTCGTCTTTCGTAGGAAACCGCATACGCATCTTTTCGAAATGGTAAGATTTCGTCATCCGAACATTCGATACCTGGGGATAAAACAGTCGGATCAAAAATAAAGTGATCATGCTCTGCAATGGCTTTTCTTTTTACTTGTAATACTCCCGCTTCAATGCGTTGTCGATTTTTTGGCCATTCTTTAGTCGGATCGTCAGTAGGATCTTGCTGATTCCCGATGACGATATGTAATCGAAATCTTACTTCCTCTTGCTGTAAACGGTCGCTCAATTCTGCTTCTAAATAATCTGTTGGCATAGTAGCTGCTTCTTTGATCGACAATGTTTCTACACCTGCTACCGGTTCCCATTCAAACTTTACTGGAGTTCTCGAACCCTCTTCATTTACTAAATAAAATGCATGCACTGCAAAATAGCGACCTGTTGCATAACTTTTCGTATGTTTTAATTTGCGTATCATTTGAAAAGCTGCTCGACTTTCTGGATAGGTTGCAAAAAGTTTAACCATCTCTTTAAAATGAGGCTTTCCATCCTTGAAAGATCTCACTGTATTTAAAATATCAAAGAAAGTCTTTGGAGTTTTCGTCACAAATATCGGCAATGTGATACCTACTAAATTTGTAACAGCTCCATTTGATAATTGAAATTGTACTGACATTCCTTTGACCGCCGCAAGGGCATCAGCTGTTGTTGGATTCGGAGAACTACTTGAAAAACGAACAATTGCCTGAACCTCAGCATCTCTCAAGTGGGGCGCAGTCGTTAAAAAGGCGGCTTGACCCGTTGGCGTAAACACAGCTTCATATAATTCCCCTTTTGCATGCGCTCGACGATAACCAGGAAATGTTCCTGCGATTTCTTCAATACGGTTTACAGTTCTTTTTGCCAATACCGTTTCGGATGTATCTTCTTTCATTTGTTCATCCCCCTTTATTAATTCATCAAATCATGGTTCAAATTCTCTTTAACGTGTACACTTAGAATGAGTGTTTACTAACAAGATACCCATCTACAAATTAAACTAACTTATACAAAAAGGCGGAATTTAAAATGACGAATCAAAACGAAGTAAATTTACCCCCAAAAACATGTTCTGTAGAACGTTTAGTTACAATGGAATCAGATGTTGAAAAAGTATTACAAGGAGAAAAAACGGCTACTCGTCGTAACGGTCGATACGCTGATATTGGTGAGATTATGGAACTTAAAGGCCAGTCGTTTATTGTTGATGCTGTTTACAATCAAGCACTTGGAGATTTGACTGATGAACATGCAAAACAAGAAGGTTTCACGTCGGTAGAAGACTATAAACAATCTATTTTGTCTTACCATCCGGGTATGCCTTGGTTACCAACAATGACTGTATGGGTTCATGAATTCAGCCCAGTAAAAAAATAAACAATGATTGATTGGTATGTTTTTATTGTTTTCATCCATGTGTTAAGTGCAGCTATTTCGGTTGGTCCACTTTTTGTATTGTTTGCGATTTTGAAAAAAATGCGCCGAGCTGATACAACACTCGAACCAGCTTACATAGCAATTTTCCGCTCTGTGGTCCGACTTATTAAGCATGCGGGTCACGTACTCGTCGGCTCTGGTATTTTACTGGTCTACCTCGGACCTTGGCCTTGGAGTACATCTTGGATCATGTTGACTATCGGTCTAATGGTGGTTTCTATATTCTTCCTTGCTCGCGGATTTTCAAGTACTCTCAAGAAATTTGTTGACCCCGAAGTTGATCGATTATTTTTAATCACTAAACTACATAACGCTACATGGATTTATATAACCTTATTAGCATTAATGCTCGCTTTAATGGTCATAAAACCGACGTTGTGGTAACTACAAAAAGGCGTAAGATGAGCAATCATTCTTACGTCTTTTTTTCACCCAATTATTATGTATTAAAGTAATGGTTATGTTAAAACATACTGTTTAATTTTACCATTACAACTAACCCCGTGTTTTTACCATCTATATATCCAGGTTTTTTTACAATCCATCCTACCTATGCATAAAATGGGGCTAACTTGCCATAGTAAGGATGTATAGATTTCTCGGACAAACCTAAGGAGGAACTTCGCTATGGAAATGGAAGATCACACAAAAATGAGTTGGAAAGAAGATAATGTCCTTGCTCAGCTACACAATTCTGTGGACAATGTTACAAATGCTGTAGGACAAGCTTTTACAAATCCATCAGAACAGTTTATACAACAAGCTCACAAAATGATTGAACATGCAGATAGAGCTGTCGAAAATGCTATTAAGAATCAAGGACAAACAGATCCTATTCTTTCACTTCAGAAAGAGTTAAATCAAAAGAAGGAAGATTTAAACACATTGCACTAATTGAACTAATTGTCACTCATAAATTGCCCCAAAGATTGTCTTATATTCATTTATAAAAATGCTCTAACTCGATAATTTGGATAATAACCCAACGGCTTCTGCTGATGGGTTTTATCCGTTTACTTCACAAAGCTAAGGGTATTAATAAAGTAGACAGATTATAACCGGAGGTGTTTTGCATGGAAGAACAAACAAGATCGATTGTACAACAGTCATTAAATGCATTATTAAGTAATGAAACGTTTTTACCTGAATTACAAGGTGATATGCGAAAAACAGCATTTACCTCACTCAATGCCATTCTCTCTACACCGAATCAAATACATAAATCATTTTTACGGGTTCCGTTAAAAGATGGCGAAGTCATACGTATTCCCTCTTATCGCGTTCACCACAATAACGCTTTAGGTCCTTATAAAGGCGGGATTCGTTTTCATGAATCGGTTAATGAAGAAGAAGTTGTGAATTTAGCGTTTTTAATGACTTTAAAAAATGCGCTTCATAATGTTCCTTTTGGTGGAGGCAAGGGCGGAATCATCATTGACCCTAAAGCATTTACAGAACAAGAGTTGCAACGCATTTGTATTAAGTATGTTCGTTATTTCAATAATGTTATAGGTCCAGATAAAGATATTCCTGCTCCAGATGTTGGTTCTGGAGAACGCGAAATGGATTGGATGATGGCTGAATATAAAAAAATCAACCCAGGTAGTCCATATTTAGGAAGTTTCACAGGAAAAAGCGTAGTAAATGGTGGATCTTTAGGTCGTCGTGAAGCAACTGGTAAAGGCGTATACTTTTCATTCCGTTATTTATTACATGACTATGTAACAGCAAATGAGAAGACACTGGCAGCATCAACAAATCCTTTTGCAAAAACAGCACTTGAATTTGTAAACAAACCACTTACAGTTGCTGTCCAAGGGTTCGGTAATGTTGGATCGGTTACGGCATTAGAAGCATATCGTTGTAAGAACATACAAAACAAAGTAGTTGCAGTTAGCGATCGCAACGTAACTTTATTTAACCCAGATGGACTAGATATTCCTGCACTTGTTGAATTTACATCAAAAAATCGCGGTGATTTGCCAACTACTGAAGAACAATTAAAAGAAATAACAGTAAGCGCTGTTATTCAACCTCGCGAAGACATATTAACTATGGCTGTAGATGTATTATTCCTTGCTGCACTTGAAAATCAATTAAATGATTTAAATAAAGAACAAGTAAAAGCACGCATTATTGTTGAAGGGGCAAATGCTCCGACGACAACAGAAGCCGATGAATACCTTAGCCAAAAAGGTGTAATCATCATTCCTGACATCTTGGCGAATGCTGGTGGTGTAATTGTTTCCTATTTGGAATGGTTACAAGGGCGTGAAACTCAATTCTATACTGAAGAAGAAGTGCACAAACAATTAATCGTGAAAATGCAGACAACAATGGATTTAATTCTTCCACAATATTTTGGCGATCCTTTCCCACTTCGTCAAAATTGTTATATTCACTCGGTTACTCGTCTTTCAACCGTTTTATACAAACAAGGTAAGCTGTATTAATGGCACGGTAAACAACTGCTGTCGTACATTAGCGCAGCCCGGATGAGCCAGCAAATATGAAAACCACATACTTGTTGGTCTCATTACTTAGGGAGCTGCCCCTGCGGTTACTCGTCGCAAATGAACGATTTTGTTGGTTCGTTTAGGTAGCTAGGAATATGCGACTCTCCGCGGAAAACAGATCTAATATTATTTTGTCCATTCAAGCAGTTTCTTTCTGAGAAACTGCTTTTTCATTCTAAAAGAGGTGAGTAAATAATGAAGAAAGTTGCCATTGTAACAGGGGCGAACTCTGGAATGGGATTAGCAACAACGATTGAACTCGCCAAGCAAGGATTTCATGTCGTCATGATGTGTCGTAATGAAGAAAAAGGTCTTCGAGCATTAAAGGATGCGATTTCACAAAGTCAATCTAGCTCAATAGAACTTATCCAAGGAGATTTGGGTTCTTTTGAAAGTATCCGTAATTTCGCTAGTGCTTTCCAAACCAAATCCGAACATTTAGACGTTCTTATAAATAACGCGGGGGTCGTTACTGTAAAACGTGAGCTCACTTCTGAGGGGCACGAAGCCCAACTAGGTGTAAATCATTTAGGACATTTTTATTTAACACAATTATTGCTGAATGAATTACAGCGTGCCACTCAAGGTCGAATCATTGTAGTTTCTTCCGGTGCGCACAAGTGGGGAAAAATCGATATACAGGACATGGAAATGTCTCGTGGTTATAACGTAGCTAAAGGATACGGTCGTTCTAAGTTAGCAAACTTGCTCTTTATGCAAGAACTAACTTCACGATTAGAAGGCACGAATGTAACGATAAATGCGGTCCATCCAGGAGCTGTCTCAACTAATTTAGGAATTAATCGAAAAACAGAATTTGGACGGATCTTTGTTAATTTGTTAAAACCTTTCTTTTTAACGCCAACACAAGGTGCTCAAACAGCGATTCACCTAGCTACTAGTAATGAAGTAGCTTCAATAAGCGGAAAATATTTTTATCAAATGAAAGAAGACACCATGTCCAAATTAGCACAGAATCCACACCTTGCTAAAGGTTTATGGCTTTGGAGTGAACAGCAAATCAACAAATCAATCTAATTAAAAAAGCCGCAAAATGTGTAAACATTTCGCGACTTTTTTCCAATCTCAAATAATTGTTTTTTCTCCCGGAACATCAATAAAAATCGGAACTTCCGTTTTCGTGTAATCCACTTTCATCGTTTCTAGTTCGAGACGCATCTTTTCCGTCTCAACGATAAAATTATCATATTTTAACTTCTCTAATTCCAACTGATCTTTTAACATGCTCGCTTTTATTTTTTGACTGTCTTTAAGATGATTAGTAATTATTCCAAGAATCGGTATAGAAAAAATCATAATTACAGCAATTGTTCCTGTCATCCGTTTCACCTCAATTTACATTCTGTCTATTTCTTATTACTACGTAGCTTTACTTTAAAGGTTTCATTTTGTAAGAGAGATTCCACTTATTTCTTCAGCATCTCGGAGATTATCAAATCTTCCTATATAAACGATTTTCCCATTATTCATTTTAATTACTGTATAGAAGTTTTCTTCTTCATTTAAACAACCATCATTCCCTTGACACTTGGCTAGGTGTTTAATCAATAAGTTTTCTTCTTTCACATTACTATTTATAGTCGTTAATGTGAGTCCCGTCCGATTAATCCAGTCCGTAAATTCTTGATGACCATATCCGGATTCATTACCACCAACGAATTCAATTTGTTGATCCATCAATTTAAGCATTTCTTCTATATTTCGACTATTCATAAATTGTTGCCATTTCGCAGCTACAATGAGAGTGAGTTGATTTTTCATGCAGATAAATCTCCCATCTAATCAATTTTCCATGGTAAAGGGGACAGTTTATTCTTTTAAGTCTTAATAATTACATACCTTATATATTTCGACAAATAAGACAGAAACCCTGCTACATATATCCTTATAATGATTAATTAAGTCATATTCATCCATAATAGAATGAAAAAAGGCCAGGCTTTCGGAATTTTGTTGGACGTTTTTCTTCCAACTTACTCCTAATTGCCTGGCACATATAATTAAAATTTTCTACTTGATAATTCCTCGTTCAATAGCTCTTTCTGTAAGCTCGTCTCTAAATTTCGGATGCGCGATACTGATTAACTGCTTGGCCCGGTCACTGATTGATCTGCCATGCAAACGTGCGATGCCGTATTCGGTTACGATGTTGTCTACATCATTTTTGCCTGTCGTAACTACAGAACCTGGCGTCAAATCCAATTTAATTCTTGAAATGGTATCGTTTTTTGCTGTGGAATGCATGCAAATAAAGCCTTTTCCATTTTTCGCAAAACGAACACCACGTGCAAAATCAATTTGACCACCACTAGACGAATAATACTTTCCTCCGACCGTTTCAGATGCACATTGACCGAATAAGTCCACTTCTGTTGTCGCATTGATGGAAACAATATTTTCTTCTTTGGCAATTTCACGAGGGTCATTAACTTTACTGACGGGTAAAAACTCTATAGACGAGTTGTTATGGATAAAATCATACAAACGCTGCGTTCCATATGCAAATGTCGCAACTATTTTCCCTTTGTTTGTAAATTTTTTCGTGCCATCAATAGCACCTGCCTCTACCAAATCAACGATTCCATCAGGTAACATTTCAGTATGTATTCCGAGATTTCGATGATTCTTCAATAAACTCATAACCGCATTTGGAACCGAACCAATTCCAATTTGAAGTGTATCCCCATCTTGAATATCTGCAGCTACTTTTTCAGCAATGAGCATATCTTTTTCTCCGATTTCAGGAACCACTTCCTCAGCTAATGGGGCGTCATGTTCTACATATCCTGCAATTTGACTAATATGAATTTGATTATGGCCAAATGTACGTGGCATGTTGCGATTAACCTCTAAAACAAAGGGAACCTTTCCAATAAATTCTGCTACATAATCAGCTTGCGTACCTAAAGAAAAATAGCCATGCTCGTCAACTGGAGATGCCACTGACAAAACCATCGACATTTTCGTAACTTCCGAAAGCATGCTTGGAACTTCGTGAAAATTGTTTGGCACTAAGTCCATTTTTGCGTCTTGATACGTTTTGCGTGTTGCACCACTTAAAAAATAGGACACATGTGTAAGTTGTTCTGGCATCTCACCTAAAATGTATTTCCGAGGATGCAAAGCCAACATTTGATGAATTTTCACATGAATTAATTCACTTGCATGTTCTTCTAAAATATCTAGTAAGCGTATTGGTTCACCATTCGCAATCGGGATAATAATGTCTGCTTCTTCTTCTATTAACTCAATGAAATTTTTCTCATTTAATATTCTTGTCATTGTTTATCACTCCTGTTACGGACTCTTTGTATTACTGTAGCATACCCCCTCCGCTTTTTTTCATCTTAGCAGGCGTAAAATAGTAGAAAAAATTTTCGAAAAAGTGTAAAAAATCATAATTATTTCGTATTATGTGTGAAAAAACGAGAAAAATAATCAGGATCTTCATTTTTCTAATCAACACTACCTATATGACACTTGTCATAGTCTTCACTTGACGTTTATGCCTTTTATTATCTGCTCCTAAACCCTATTCTTAATGTAACAAGTTTTTACGTAAATAAATTCAAATATATCTATTCCAGGAGGACGCTATGAGTAAAGAAAAAACTATGCAGCTACGTAAGCTAGTGGCGCCATTTGAGAAATCTGACATGTCAGCAAGTGTAAAACAAATTATTAACACAATTCCACCATTCTTCATTTTGTGGTACTTAGCGTATTTAAGTTTAGACGTTTCGATTTTCTTAACACTCGCATTAGCGGTTGTCGCATCAGGCTTTATCGTTAGAACGTTCATCATTTTCCATGATTGCACGCATGGTTCTTTCTTTAAGAGTAAAAAAGCCAATGCTATCTTAGGAACACTGACTGGTATTTTGACATTGTTCGCTTATGAAAAATGGAAACGTGATCACTCGATTCACCATGCGACAAGCAGTAACTTAGACAAACGCGGTGTTGGTGATGTTTGGGTTATGACAGTTGACGAATATGTTGCAGCTTCACCTGGCCGTCGATTGGCTTACCGTTTATATCGTAATCCAATCGTGATGTTCGGATTGGGACCATTGTTCCTATACTTAGTTTCAAACCGTTTCAACCGTAAAGATGCTCGTCCAAAAGAACGTAACAACACATACCTTATCAACGTAGCACTTGTTGCTTTGTATGCGTTTATGATTTGGTTAGTCGGAATTGAAGCATTCGCAATTATTCAAGGGACGATCTTAATAGTTGCAGGATCATTCGGAATTTGGTTATTTTATGTTCAACACCAATTTGAAGATTCTTATTTCGAAGATGAATCTCAATGGGATTATGTAAAAGCTGCAGTAGATGGCAGTTCATTTTATAAATTGCCAAAAGTGCTTCAATGGTTAACTGGGAACATTGGTTATCACCATGTGCATCATTTAAGCCCACGTGTACCTAATTATCGATTAGAGCAAGCACATGAATCTACACCACCTCTTCACAAAGCAACAACGATTACTTTGAAAACAAGCTTAAAATCGTTCCACTTCCGTTTATATGATGAATCGAAAAAAACGTTCGTTAGCTTTAAAGAAATTAAACATTTATTACAAAATACGAAGAATTCTATGCAACTACAAACAAAACGTTCGAGCATGGAAGGAAAATAATAGTCACTAAAAACCATTCCGCTCATGGAATGGTTTTTCTGTCTGTTATACTATTGTTAAACAAACCTTACAAAATTATGGAGGCATTTATGCAAAGTTGGTATCAAATATTCCCTAAAAACCCTTATGTCAGTATATACATTTGGATTATTTTTTGTATTCTGCCGTTATTTTATATATTTAAATCCTATTCGCCCTCTGAAAGCTTTCTCGGATTGCTTTTGGTAGTAGCGTTCTTTTTGACCTATCGTCAATCTTTTATATCAAAAGGATGGCGTATGTATGTTTGGATTGCCGTTCAAATTGCTATCAGCATTACGTTAATTATATTGTTTGGGTATCTTTATTTTTCTTTATTCTTGGCGTTTTTCATCGGCAACATTCGCAATAAAGCTGGTTTTATTACGATGTATGTCGTACATCTTGTCACTACAATGGTGTCAGTCAGTATTGGGTTTTTTACTCAATCAGATTTATTTGTTTCGCAATTCCCTTTTATTCTAATCGGTGTAATTGGCGTTATTTTATTGCCTTTTAATTCTTATAATCGCAATAAGCAAGAAAAGTTAGAAGATCAATTAGAAAATGCCAACAAACGAATTTCTAAACTACTGGTTACGCAGGAACGCCAGAGAATTGCCCGTGATTTGCACGATACGTTAGGCCAAAAACTTTCATTGATTGGCTTAAAAAGTGATTTAGCTAGCAAAGTTCTTGAAAAAGATCCCATTCGTGCTAAGCAAGAACTTCTCGATATTAATCACACGGCACGAATTGCATTAAAAGAAGTACGTGAACTCGTGTCCAATATGCGTGCAGGTAAACTAGAAGATGAATTATTACGTGTACAACAAATCTTAAAAGCCGCGGAGATTGATTTTCGAGTAAAAGGAGATCCGGTATTAAAAGATACACCCTTGCTCGTCGAAAACGTCATAAGCATGTGTTTAAAAGAAGCAGTCACTAATGTTGTCAAACATAGTCAAGCAAGCTTTTGTCATGTTTTGATCAAACAAACTCAAACTGAATTATTTCTGCAAGTACAAGATAACGGCATTGGCTTCGAGGCGGATCGACAATTTTTAGATGGCAATGGATTACGCGGCATGAAAGAACGTTTAGAGTTCGTTAATGGACATTTAGATATTTCAGGCGTAGATGGCACAACCCTTAATATACACATCCCTCACGTCATCCTACAATCGGTTAAGGAGGAATAATTATGATTCGCATTGTTTTAGCAGAAGATCAACGGATGTTACTTGGTGCACTTGGGTCATTACTCGATCTGGAGGATGACATGGAAGTTGTAGGAAAGGCTCATAATGGTGAGGAAGTTATTCATTTAGTTCATGAGTTGAATCCTGATGTGTGCATTATGGATATTGAAATGCCTTCCAAAACTGGATTAGATGCGGCTGAAGAGTTAAAAGAGCATGATTGCAAAGTCATTATTCTTACGACATTTGCCCGCACTGGCTATTTTGAACGCGCGCGAAAAGCCAACGTCATGGGGTATCTATTAAAAGATAGTCCAAGTGAAGATTTAGCAAATTCAATCCGCAGTATTATGGAAGGTCGTCGAGTATATGCTCCCGAACTTATCGATCTTGCTTATAGCGGAGAAGATAATCCCTTAACTGAACGTGAGCACCAAGTTCTCGAACTTATCGCGAATGGGAAAAACACGAAAGAAATTGCGAGTCAAATGTACATTACGACGGGTACCGTGAGAAACTATATTTCCGTTATCTTAGATAAATTGGATGTTACGAATCGAATTGAAGCCATTTCACGATTTAAGGAAAAAGGATGGTTTAAATAAACGTTGTTTTATCGATGGTTTGAGTTAGCGTTCTGATCATTAAGAATAGGTGTTAAAGTAAAGAGCGATTTCCGTTTCAGCTCACTTCCATGTTTCGAACCTAGCAAAGCGATGCAACGCCTTTTCATGTTTCGAAGCTAGCAAAGCGATGCAGAAACAGAAACAGACGGACGCTTTCCGCGGGCATGGCCTCAGCCTCCTCGACGAGCAAGCTCGCCTGCGGGGTCTTCAGCTCATGCACCTGCCGCTTCGCTTTCGGTGCAGAAAACATCTGCTATTCCCGCTGGAAAGATATTGGACGAACTGTCATTCGTCCAATATCTTTGCGACGAGTAACCGCAGGAGCAGATGCTTTTCCCGCCGCCTTACACTCCAATTTTTCAAAAGTTTATCTTGTGCAAAACAGAAACTTACGCCTTTTTAAAATGTTCGAATGTATGTACAGTTAAAAGACTCATGTTTCTCACTTTTTTTATATTTGGAACTTATTAGATAGACCCAAGTCCTACTTGTTGTTCTTCAGATTATGCAGGAGGTTAAGCGTCCAAAGCGCACTGGAACCTGTCACCCTTATCCAATTAATTAGGAAATTTATTTCAGCATGCATAACTAAAGGAGTACATATCGATGGACCAAAAAAGTATAACCGAATTTATTATCCAAAAATATCAAGAAGACGAACAAGTGATGATTCAACTATTTGTACAGTGGTGTGAAAATCATGAGATTGATCCTTTTGTTCTTTATCAAAAGGCTTATCCTTCTCAAGGTCCCAATGAAGCAATTAAAACGATCATTGATAGTAACGAATCCATGGATTTGGACATTGATTCAGGCACACTGATTGAGGTTCTTCAGTTATTCGGTAATGACGATTTGGCGTTTGTCGTGTCTGAAGAAGCGAATAAATTTCCAAACGACTAAACAAAAAAAGACTGAAGCCCAAAAGGCTCAGTCTTTTTTGTGCAATCTATACTTATTTAATCATTTTCGCAGGATCAACAATTCGGTCGAATTCTTCTTCTGTTAATAATCCACTTTGTAGTGCGGATTCTTTTAATGTTGTGCCGTTTTCATGAGCTTGTTTGGCAATTTTCGCTGCATTTTCGTATCCTATATGCGGATTTAAGGCAGTTACTAACATGAGCGAATTGCTGACATGATGTGAAAGTTGCTCTACATTTGGTTTAATGCCAATTACGCAAAGGTCATGGAAGCTTCGTACACTGTCACTTAGAAGCTGGACAGATTGCATGAAGTTATAAAAGATGACCGGCTTAAAGACGTTTAGTTCAAAGTTCCCTTGGCTTGCAGCGAAGCCTATCGTCACATCATTCCCCATAACTTGAGCTGCTACCATTGTTAAGGCTTCACTTTGGGTCGGGTTCACTTTCCCTGGCATGATTGAACTTCCTGGTTCATTCGCTGGGATGGTTATTTCTCCAATACCACTTCTAGGCCCACTCGCTAACCAGCGAACGTCATTAGCAATCTTCATTAAATCAGCAGCTAATGCTTTCAGTGCACCATGTGCATACACCAACTGATCATGACTCGTTAACGCATGAAATTTATTTGAAGATGATATGAATTGATAACTTGTATCTTTGCTTATTTCAGCTGCAACACGGTCCCCAAATTCTGAATGTGCATTTATTCCTGTACCAACAGCAGTCCCTCCAATAGCAAGTTCGGATACATGAAGCAAACTTTCACGGATCATTTCCTCACATTTCACGACCATATGCTTCCAACCACTTATTTCTTGTCCTAATGTTAAAGGGGTAGCATCTTGTAAATGCGTTCTACCAATTTTGATAATGTCTTTAAATTCTTCCTCTTGATTGCTTAACGTATTACGTAAGCGCTCAAGTTCCGGCAACAACAAAGTGTTAACTACTTCTACTGCCGCGATATGCATGGCAGTTGGAAATGTATCATTGGAACTTTGGGATTTATTCACGTCGTCATTAGGATGGAGCAGTTCTTCGCTACCTTCATCCTTCAACAATTGATTTCCTCGGTAAGCAATTACTTCATTCACATTCATATTGGACTGTGTACCACTCCCCGTTTGCCAAACGACTAAGGGAAAATGCTCATCCCACTTACCTTCGATAATTTCATTGGCTGCCCGAGAAATAGCGTGCTTTTTATCTTTTGATAATGTGCCTAAATCAAAATTCACTTTTGCCGCTGCTTTCTTTAATACCGCAAAAGCATGAATTAGTTGAATAGGCATTAACTCCGTTCCAATCGCAAAATTTTCTTTACTACGTTGTGTTTGTGCACCCCACATTTTATCAGAGGGTACTTGAATCTCACCAATGGAATCGTGCTCTACTCGAAAATTGTTCATAATAGAAACTCCTCCTTCTTTTGTAATTTAAGCAATATTTGAATACTGTTTCAAATCAAACAACTTATGAATGGCGTATTGGTCGCATAGAAGGTTACATTTTGATACCATTAAATAAAAAAAGAGGGATTTAGAATGACGTATCTATTATTAGTAGTCGGCTTTGCCTTACTTATCGTAGGAGCCGACTATTTTGTGAAAGGCGCTTCAAATATTTCTTCGGTCCTTCGTGTGCCTCCTATTCTTGTAGGTCTGACCATTGTATCTTTCGGAACAA
This sequence comes from Paenisporosarcina sp., assembly GCF_049671445.1. Lineage (GTDB taxonomy): Bacteria > Bacillota > Bacilli > Bacillales_A > Planococcaceae > Paenisporosarcina. The sequence goes on from NZ_JBATUX010000088.1 coordinate 32,039, forward strand.
GTTCTCCTGAGGCGACGGTCAGTATTATTGCTGCGTTAAGTGGAAATGATGATGTGTCCCTCGGAAACGTAATGGGAAGTAATTTATTTAATACGCTATTCGTATTAGGGATGACTGCTTTTATCGCTCCTCTGGTTGTAAATAGCCAAACGATTCGAAAAGAAATTCCATTCTCTTTCTTAGCGAGTATCACTTTACTTGTGGTAATGGCAGATAGCTTTTTACAAAATTTCAGTGAAAATCTTTTGACTCGAAGTGATGGAATCATTCTTTTATTAATCTTCGCGGTCTTTCTTTATTATGTTTACGAACTTGCACGGAAGAGTAGAAACGATGTGGAAGATGTACAACCTGAAATAGCTGAAAAAGATAAAAGTTGGTTAAAGAATGGGACTTTTACTTTAGCTGGTCTTGCAGCCATTGTATTTGGAGGCGACTTGGTCGTTAAAAATAGTACCGACATCGCCCTTTCACTTGGAATGAGTGAAGCCCTTGTTGGCTTAACGATTGTCGCCGTTGGTACTTCATTGCCTGAGCTTGTCACGTCAATCATTGCAGCATTGAAAAAAGAGAGTGAAATTGCGCTCGGGAATATAATCGGTAGTAACATATTCAATATTCTTTTTGTGCTAGGTGCTTCTGCTACTATTTCTCCAATCGGCGTAAATAGCGCATTGTTTACAGACATGATTGTTCTGATTGTCTTTACCATTATTGTATTAATTTTTGCTCTTACTCATTTCACCATTGGAAAACGAGAAGGAATATTCTTAGCATTCTCCTACATTGTGTACATGGTCTATATTATCCTTCGCAACTAAAAGAGTAAGAGGTAATCGACAGCACTTTTGCTAATGACAATCTAACCGCTATCCTTCTTACATATACACAAAAAGCGATTGTTCTCAATGAACAATCGCTTTTTCCTACATTAAGTTGAACTTCCTATTGAATCAAGTTTAAGAATTGTCTTGTGCGTTCTTCTTTTGGATGTGTAAACATGTCGCTTGGTTTGCTACGCTCAATGATCTTACCTTGGTCCATAAAGATCACTTCGTTCGCGACGTCATTAGCGAATCGCATTTCGTGTGTGACGACCACCATTGTGATTCCTTCGGTTGCCAAGTCTTTCATTACTTGTAGAACTTCACCCACAAGCTCTGGGTCTAATGCTGACGTCGGTTCGTCAAACAGCATTACTTTCGGTTCTAATGCCAATGCTCTGGCGATTCCGACGCGTTGTTGTTGCCCACCGGATAATTGATGTGGGTAGAAATCAAGTTTGTCTCCGAGTCCTACTTTATTCAACAACTGTTCAGCTTTAGCTCGTGCGTCGGTTTTCGACATCTTTTTAACGATGACCGGACCTTCCATCACATTTTGAAGGGCTGTCATATGTGGGAAGAGATTATAATGTTGGAAAACCATTGCCGACTCTCTTCTCAGTAAATCTACTGTTCTTTTATTCACAGTTTTAGAGAAATCTGCAGTTTGTTCATCAATTGTGATGCTACCAGCAGTCGGAACTTCTAGTATATTCAAGCATCTTAGTAACGTTGTTTTCCCTGATCCAGAAGGTCCAATGACAACAATTACTTGGCCTTTGTTAACATGTAAGTCGATACCTTTTAATACTTCAAGATCCCCAAACTTTTTGTGTAATCCATTTATTGAAATCATCTTATGCTCCTTTCTTCTTCATCCATTTAAATTATCTTGATACATAGCGATCGAAGCGATGTTCCAGTCGACCTTGGATGAGCGAAAGGAAGAAACAGATAATCCAATAGATAATGGCTACTTCTGTATATAGAAGTAAAAATTCATAGTTGGTTGCTGCAATTTCTTGTGCACGTCTAAACATTTCTGTTACAAGAATTAAAGATGCCAATGAAGTATCTTTTACTAAACTAATGAAAGTATTCGATAGTGGTGGAATAGACACGCGTGTTGCTTGTGGCAAAATCACGCGTCGCAACGTTTGCGAATAAGACATCCCAATCATATGTGCAGCTTCCCATTGACCTTTTGGTATAGACAAAATAGCTGCACGAATGACTTCAGAAGCATAAGCCCCCACGTTCAACGAAAAACCAATCACGGCCGCCGGAAATGGATCAATGACAATTCCAACTGACGGTAACCCATAAAACAGGATAAATAGCTGAACTAATAGAGGAGTACCACGAATTGCCGACACATAAAAACGTGCTATCCATTGGAACGGTTTAACGGTCGATATTCTAGCTAAAGCAGTTAACACAGCTAAAATAAGCCCCAAAACGAAAGTAATTAGTGATAAAGGAAGCGTATATACAAGAGCACCCTCCAGCAAAGGCTGAAGGGAAGATTGTGCAATATCTAAAGAGCGCTCCATTTTTTCAGGGTCAATGGAAAAATTATTCCAAAACATTTTCGCCGAACCATTTATCTGAAATTTTATCATACGTACCGTCTTCAATCATTTCGTTTAACGCTTCATTTACTGCTTCTACTAACGTTTCGTTACCCTTATTAAACATCAATCCACTTTGTGCTGCATCGCCAGCTTCGTCTACAATTTGGATATTTGCATCTGGTTTTTGTTTTAAGAAATCTAAAACCGATAAATTATCATTAATCGTTACATCAACACGTTTTGAGTTTAACAATTCAATAGCTTGATTAAATCCATCAACGCCTACTAATTCTGCACCATTTGATTTAGCAATTTCTGCATAGTTACTTGTTAAAGATTGTGCTGATTTTAACCCATCAATATCTTCAAAGGTTTTTACATCGGTATTGCCTTTTTGAGTTACTAAAACAGCTACAGATGAAATATAAGGCTCAGAGAAATCATATTTCTCCATGCGTTCTTCGTTTATCCCAACTTGGTTAGCAATCATATCAAAACGTTTAGAGTCAAGACCTGCAAACATTGCATCCCATTGTGTTTCCATGAATTTAGCTTTCACACCTAATCGCGAAGCAATTTCTTCAGCAATTTCAACGTCAAAACCAGTTAATTTACCAGATTCATCATGGTAAGTGAATGGTGGGTACGTTCCTTCAGTACCAACTAATAACTCTCCATCTTCTTGAACTTTCGCTAATAAATCACCATCTGTAGATCCAGTGTTATTATCATCGTTTTTTGCATTATCATCTTTTGTCGTTCCACAAGCTGACAACACAAAAATAGCCGTTAGTAACATTAAAAATAAAGCACTAATTTTTTTCATTTCAATTCCTCCTAATTCAGATAAACTTACTTGGTATTATTTATCTTATAGCATGGAAAACAGTCCGTCAAAATAAATATCTCCAACTATTAATACCCGAATTATTAAGAATTATCAGTTTTATCGTGAACTTTTTGAAATTATTTTATTAAGCCTGTTCGAACAGTAAATCTATTCCTTATTTAGATAAAATGCTTTATAAAAAGTAAGGTTGTTTATTGTACATTTTCGCAGCTATATTTAACCTATCCTCTTGTTTAAAGGTATCCTATAATGGATTCCTACTTCGACTCGCAATTTTTTAAATCAACTTACTTTTTCCTCCGTTGCATTTTTTCAGACGTAACTCCATTTTTTTCAGACGTCAACATCATTTTTTCAGACGTCAGCTCTCTTTTTTCAGACGTCAACGGCAAAAAGTCAGACTGAGAATCCTCATACGAGCTAGCAGGTATGAATTAATAGAATAAAATGGGCGTATGGGATTAAATCAAAATGAATGGGAATAACCACATATCTGAACAACAAACCTAATCCCAAGCACATTTTCTTCACGCTTTTGCGGCATGCAAGGCGCAATTTTACTGACTTCTGTTCCTATCCAACATTAATTAACTTATCAATTGAAAAAAATAAACTTAATTTCCACAAAAAGAGTGAATGTTTAAACAAATACAATTATACTTATTATTAGTTCGATATCCGTAATAAAAGGGAGAGATGACATTGGTTAAAAGTTTACCGACACGTTCAGAAGTTACTATAGAAGAAACGTGGAACTTACAAGACTTATTTACATCAGAAGAATCTTACCAATCTGCACTTGTAGAACTTGAAAAAGAAGTAGATGCTTTTTCTACACGATTCAAAGGCAGCATCAAGGACTCACAGTCTGCTGAAGAAGCTTTAACAGGCTATGCACAAATTTATGAGCGGTTCGTTCCCATCGGTACTTATGCAAGTCTTGCGTACAGTACCGATCAAACAGATAGCGAAGCACAGATGCGTTCTGCAAAATTCGGATCAGTCTCTGCAAATTTAAGTAGTAAACTATCGTTTGTAGATAGTGAATTGCTAGAGTTACCAGTTGAAGTTTTAGAAGAAGCAATGAAAAATTCGACTGAATTTGCTCACTACTTAAAAAAATTAATTCGCAAAAAACCACACCAACTTCATCCTGAAGTAGAAAAAACTTTAGCAGCGTATTCTTCTTCATTCGATGGTCCTTACGAATTGTATAACACAACTAAGATGGTTGATTTATCATTTGAAGATTTTGAAGTTAACGGCAAAAAATATCCGTTAAGCTACGTATTATTTGAAGGAGACTGGGAAGCAGAAACGGATACAGATATAAGACGTGCTGCATTTAAATCATTCTCAAGTCAAATTAAGAACTATCAGCACACTACTGCTAAGACGTACGATATGAATGTACAAATTGAAAAAACCACTTCTGACCTACGTGGTTATGACAATATGTTTGATTATTTATTATTTGGTCAAGAAGTTGATCAATCTCTATTTAATCGTCAAATCGACTTAATTATGAGCGAACTTGCACCACATATGCGTAAGTATGCAAAACTTCTTCAAGACGTTCACGGCTTAGAGGAAATGACATTTGCAGATTTGAAGATTCCATTAGATCCTTCATACGAACCAAAAATCACAATTGAAGAATCCAAAAAATACATGAACGATGCCCTTGCAATTATGGGTGAAGACTATTTAGATATGGTCAATCGTTCATTTGATGAGCGTTGGATAGACTTTGCACAAAATAAAGGAAAATCTACTGGAGCGTTCTGTTCTAGCCCTTATGGTGCACATCCTTACATCTTAATTTCTTGGTCAAGCCGCATGAACGAAGTGTTTGTTTTAGCACACGAACTTGGACATGCAGGACATTTCTATAATGCCCATAAAAAACAGAATGTCTTCAATTCTCGCCCATCTCTTTACTTCATCGAAGCACCATCAACAATGAATGAAATGTTAATGGCGAACCACTTACTAGAGAATTCAGACGATCCTAAATTCAAGCGTTGGGTTATTTCATCGATCGTTGCACGTACTTACTACCATAACTTTGTGACACATTTACTTGAAGCTGCTTTCCAACGCAAAGTATATGAACGTGTCAATGCAGGACACAATGTTAATGCTGGGATATTGAATGACATTAAACGTGGAGTCCTAGAAGAATTTTGGGGAGATGCAGTCGACATTACACCAGGTGCCGAATTAACTTGGATGCGTCAACCTCACTATTACATGGGCTTATACCCATACACATACAGTGCTGGTTTAACGATTTCAACTCAAGTTTCAAAACGTATATTAGAAGAAGGTGAACCTGCAGTTGCACAGTGGTTAGAAGTTCTTCAAGCTGGTGGCACAAAATCACCAGTTGAACTTGCTCAAATGGCAGGCGTCGATATTACAACAGAAAAACCACTTCGCGACACTATCGCTTACATCGGGGAATTAGTTGATGAGTTGGTGAAATTAACTGAAGAAATTGAAGCAGTTCCTACTAAATAAAAAGCTAAGTTAGAGAATTCTATTGAGGGTTTCGTGTCCTTTCCGGACGCTTTACCTACTGCACAATAGTCTACACAAAGGCACTTTCATGTTTCGAAGCTAGCGTAGAGGTGCAGAAACTGAAACAATAAACAACAGAATCGATTAACAGAGCCCCCCAAAAAACGAACCTCACCCACGATTTAATTCGTGGTTAAGGTTCGTTTTTATATAATTATCACTTTCTAGCAATAGCTGATGGGAGTCCTTCCTCCACATACAGTTGAGGTAAAGTCGGTAACATAGCTGGCTTCCTTTTGAAGATTGTAAATAAGAAACAACCTGTAATAACAATCAAGCTTCCTACTCCTTGAATCCAAGTCATTCTTTCCCCAAGCCACATAAAAGCTATGACTGCAGTGAAAATGGGATTAAAATTCAAGAACATACCTGATGTGGTTGCACCTAATTTTTGTACTCCGATATTCCATAACAACATGCACACTACGGTTGAAACTACTCCTGTATATAATATAGATTGCACAAATGACGCATCCAAATTCGTAATCGTAAAATCGCGTACATTAAAAGGAATTAAGACAATTACACCAAATATCCCTGAATATAACGTAGCCATTAGTGGTGTTGTATGTTTCATAGCCCACTTGCTGATGACCGAATAAATCCCCCATACACATACAGCCGCGGACATTAATAAATCGCCTTTATTAAACCCAATTGAAAATAGTACCTCGAGATGTCCTTTTGACAGGACCAACATTACTCCCACAAAGGAAATCACCATGGAACCTACTTGCAAGGGATTTATTTTTTCTTTCAAAAATAGAAATGAAAACATAGCAATAGAAAACATATTTAACGTAGAAATCAATCCTACGTTCGTTGCTGACGTAAAATCTAACGCTAGAAATTGAAAAAGGTTAAATAAGACAACACCGGTTAGCCCCATCAATATCAAAGGAAGAATCGCTTTTCGAGAAGGCAAAATACTCTTTTCTTTCCACCAGACAATCGGAATAAGGACAATGACGGCAATGATCCACCTCAATGTCGTTAACGTCACAGGAGAAGCATGATCAACTAATGTTTTACCAACAACAAAGTTGCCTCCCCACAAAAAACTCGTAAACAATAATAAAAAATAATATAAGTATGGCATGGCCTACCACCCCTTCATGACTATTAAGTAATTTTAGCATGATAGAGGTTTATACCATATATTATTTTGTCATTCTTATAAATTTCGATATAATCAAAGGTATTAAATTAAAATAACTTATTTTATTCTGAATATGACGTTTTAATAGTGAAATTTCAGAATAAAAAACAAAGGAGCATTTTTATGGAACTACCTATCAATAAAGCACTAGATGCAATCGACCTACAAATTCTTGATATTTTACAAAGACAAGCGAACATTAGCAACGCCGAACTTGGGCGACGCGTGAATTTATCTCCACCTGCCACTCATGCACGTATTAAACGTTTAGAAATTGAAGGCTATATTCAAAAACAAGTCGCAATCCTTGATCAACAAAAACTTGGGTTTGACCTACTCTGCTACATCTTCATCAGCACGGATATACACCAAGCCGAGCAACTCGAAACTTTAGAAAACAATTTAGAAGCCATGCCAGAAGTCTTAGAGTGCCATTGTCTCACCGGTGAATACGATTATTTATTAAAAGTCGCGAACAAAAATCGCCTTGGACTAGAAGAATTTATTCGTAAACTCAATAAATTGGGCATCTCTCGTATACAGACGAGCTTAGCTCTACGCGAAATCAAACACTCCACAATCTTGCCAATTTTAAACTCGGTCTCTGAAAATTAGAGAAGCGGCTTATTCTTTCATATAAAAAAGCGGCAGTTGTTGAAAAAACTGCCGCTCCGATTGCTTACCCCATCTTCGAAAAGGAGATTAACTGTTTTTTATAGAAAAACGCCACAGTGTTCATGACAGGTGCCGGGATTTTTTTCGGAAAATATCGCTTTTTATAATACAGAACATAGGCCGATTTCAAGTCACTCCATTGGGTACAATCCTTCGTTTGTCTAAATCGTGCCACATCGATTAGTTTAATCTCGTTAGTCGATGTGATAAAAATATTTCTCAAGTGGATATCAGAAGGATTTAATCCTTTGTTAGAAGCTAGCAACAGTGCCGCATCAATTTCTTTAATATGTTCTGCCGTTATGGGTATGCCTTGATTCACGCACTCAAACAAAGTCCGTCCTTCAATGAAATCCATCACAATATAATTTAATCCAGAATCATAAACTGTCGGGAAATAGGAAATATCGTGTAACGCTATATATATGTCAGCTTCTTCTTTTGCGATGTACGTATAATTAGGGAAAAAAACTTTAATTGCCTTACTTGAATTATTAATCAGAAAGACAAAGGCACTTCTTCCCGTTCCAACAAGTTTTAATGAGTCATCATAGTGAAGCAGTCGATTCTTTTTAGGGGAAATCACCACTGTATTTGCAAGCTCTTGGTATGTCTTCAAGCATTAACCTCCCATACATTATAATCGAGAAAAAGAGACGTTATAACCAAGATTTGGTCACAACGTCTCAAATAAATAAAAGACCTCACCAAATTATTGGTAAGGTCTCGCAAACAACTTTAGTTGCCAATAAAGCCGAGGACTGACATCCTGTATTGACGACTTTACTGTATAGCTACTCCCCTTAATGGAAGATGAATATTAACTTT
>NZ_JBATUX010000089.1:0-28669 GCF_049671445.1 Paenisporosarcina sp.
TTTATCATGAATGAAGTTCCAAAATAATTGGGCAGTGATCGCTACCAAGTATGTGAGGATGGATTGTTGCATGGGACAACCTATCTTGTAATCTCTTAGATGCAATAAAATAGTCAATTCTCCATCCAATATTACGTTCCCTGACCTTACTCATGTACGACCACCAACTATATGCGCCTTCCAGCTCCGGATAAAAATAGCGGAAGGTATCAATAAATCCTTCATTCAGTAGTGCGGTCATCTTGCCCCGCTCCTCTACTGTAAATCCAGAGTTACCCTTATTTGATTTCGCATTTTTTAAATCTATTTCTTCATGGGCCACATTTAAATCACCACACATGATAACGGGTTTCACTTGATCAAGTTTTTTTAAATAATTACGTAGTTCATCTTCCCATTCCAATCGATAAGGGAGTCTAGTTAAATCTCGTTTTGCATTTGGCGTATAGACATTTACTAAATAGAAGTTATTGAATTCCAAAGTCAAAATTCGACCCTCTGCTTCCCCATCAGCATCCCCAACTCCATATTTAACGGAAATCGGCTTTTGTTTTGTAAAAACGGCCGTTCCTGAGTACCCTTTCTTTTCTGCATAATTCCAATACTGTTCATAACCTTCTAATACTAAGTCAATTTGACCTGCTTGCAATTTTGTCTCTTGCAGGCAAAAAATATCTGCATCCACTTGTAGAAAATAATCTAAAAATCCTTTTTGTACACAAGCTCTAATGCCATTCACATTCCACGAAACTAATTTCATTAAGCTATAACTCCTCAATTGATTCTTTATTTTTTCATATATAGGAACTTCTCTCACCAACGCAGTTACAACTCTTGACTCAATCTGAATGTGCTGCCATTAGTTTAGCTGAATAACCCACGGGTAAAGTTTAAGGTACTCAAACTTTATAAAACTTTTTGTAGAATGTCTAGGTACTAACATTATCAAACATCGGCCACTAAATCTTAAGTAGGCTGAACAATAGCAATGTTTTTAAAAAAAGGAGAGAAATATAATGCAAACTGACTTTACTCGTTTATATATAGATGGAAAATGGCTGATTGGAAATAGTGAAAAATCAATAAGCAATGTAAACCCTTTTAATGGAGAAGAGCTTTTTACGATACAGTGTGCCAATAAAGAAGACTTAGACTCAGCTTACAAAGCTGCTCAACTAGCACAGGAAGATTGGGCAAAAGAACTCCCACAGAATAAACGTGCAATATTGGAGAAAGCACTTGTTGTCATGCAAGAAAATAAAGAGCTGATTATTGAATGGTTAATTAAAGAGGCTGGTAGTACCTTTATGAAAGCAAGTGCTGAATTCGGAGCCTCGATCAATATCTTAAAAGAAGCAACGACCTATCCTTTTCGCATGGAAGGAAAAATCCTACCTTCGCAAACTCTTGGCAAAGAAAACCGAGTGTATCGCAATCCCTTAGGTGTCATTGGAGTTATTAGTCCTTGGAACTTTCCTTTCCACTTAGCCATTCGCTCGATAGCTCCTGCTATAGCCACAGGAAATGCAGTAGTTATTAAACCAGCCACGGATACACCTGTTACAGGCGGTTTGCTTTTCGCTAGCATTTTTGAAGCAGCGGGTCTGCCAAAAGGACTGTTGAATGTCATTGTGGGACGTGGCTCTGAGATTGGTGATGAAATCGTCACTCACAAAACGCCTCGCCTAATTTCATTTACTGGTTCAACTGATGTAGGTAGACATATCGGAGAACTTGCTGGAAAAGGGCTGAAAAAAACAGCGCTCGAACTGGGCGGAAATAACGTTTTTATCGTTATGGATGATGCAAATATTCAGCAAGCAGTTGAATCGGCTTTGTTTGGTAAGTTCTATCACCAAGGTCAAATCTGCATGTCCATTAATCGGATCTTTGTTCACAAAGAAGTTTATGATGAGTTTGCTGAGTTATTTATTAAAATGGCTAAAAATCTTAAATACGGCAATCCTGCCGACAAAGATACGAACGTTGGTCCCCTAATTAATCGCGACCAAGTCGAGCGTATTTTAAGCGACTTAAATACAAGTGTTGAACAAGGGGCGAAGATTCGTCTAGGTGGAACAGCTGAGGGTAATGTATTAGCCCCTACTGTTTTAACGAATGTAACGAATACAATGCCTATTGCAGAAAATGAAATTTTCGGTCCAGTTGCCATCCTTATTCCGTTTGAAAGTGAAGAAGAAGCGATTGAAATGGCCAATGTTTACCCATTTGGCTTAAGCGGATCTGTCCACTCTACTAATATTGAGCGAGGAACAGCAATCGCACATAAAATACACACAGGAATGATTCACGTTAATGATCAATCGGTGAACGATGAAGCACATATGCCTTTTGGCGGAGAAAAAGACTCTGGTCTTGGCCGCTTCAATGGTGAATGGGTGCTCGAAGAATTTACTACGTTAAAATGGTTGTCGGTACAACATACCCGTCGTGACTATGGACCATTTATTAATCAACTAAAATAAAAAGAAACCAGCCTTTACTACAGAGGCTGGTTTTTCTATGTGGAAAATGCATTATCTTACTTGGAACTCTCTTTTCGGAGTTCCAAAGCCAATAGTTGTTCTTTCATTTCGAGTCCGCCACGATAACCGGCCAATGCTCCACTCTTTGCAATGACGCGATGACAAGGTACTGTAATTAACACAGGATTTGCCCCGATTGCCGTACCAATCGCCCGAACTGCACTTGGTTTTTGAACACGGACCGCAATATCTGTATACGATACCGTTTGTCCGTAAGGAATTTCTAGTAATGCTTTCCATACGTATTTTTGAAACTGTGTGCCATAGAGGTCGACAGGTTCAGTGAAATTCCTGCTTTCACCTGTTAAATACTCTATTAATCCATCCGAATAAGATTGCATGTTTTCAGCATTTTCAACTAACTCGTAACTCGGTAGACGTTTTTTCACCCAGTTTTCAAGTTCTTCAAATTCTTTGTTTTGAGATCCTACATAACAAATGCCCAGTGGTGTTGCAGCGATGTACATATTCCATTGTTCATGTGTAAATCGAGTCCAATAAATGAAATTACCACTACTTTGTTCCATCGTCTGATGCCTCCCCGACTGATTCTCCTACAAGATGTTTTCTGTATTGCAAGGGTGTAAGCCCTATTTTCTTTTTGAAAAGGGTGATGAAATAAGGTGTGTTCGGAACTCCTATTCGTTTACCGATTTCTCCGATAGACTTCTCAGTCGCCTTTAATAGATCTTTCGCATGTTCAATTCTTACCAGTTGGATATATTCGACCGGTGTCATATTCATGATTCGCTTAAATGTACGTTGCAAATGAAAGGGACTTCCATGGCACATATTTGCAAGTACTTCGAGCGTTAATGGTTGTGAATAATGGCTGTCTATATAGTCGGTAATTTGTACAACCCAGTCTTCATCCGGTATCTGTAATCCTTCAGGTTTACATCGTTTACATGATCTAAATCCTTGTGATAGTGCTTGCTCTGCATTCTTAAAGATAAGAACATTTGCTTTATTTGGAAGTCTTGATTTGCAGGATGGTCTACAAAAGATGCCCGTTGACTTCACCGCGTAGATAAACAGGGTATCGTATGACGAGTCATTATGCATAATAGCTTGCCATTGTTCGTCTGATACACAGCTAAAGGATTGATTATCACTGCTCATGGAATCACCTCATCTCTACAATAAGTATAACCTCTACACATTGGCGGTTGATAGGTTACTGCTAGATAAAAGCAAGATAACGAAATTTCTTGTTTTTAGTATGTAATGAATTGAGAAGTTTTCGATTTGTAAAAATGAAGATGCTAGAAATGAAGAAATGATGTCTTTCTAGGGAGGAATAGTGTCCTCCTCCAAGCGAATGGACGAAAACCTAAAGAAAGTGGACGATAACCCCAGTTGAATGGACAATAAAGCAAGTTGAATGGACGATGAAGCACAACGAGTGGACGATAAACCACGTTGAGTGGACGATAAAACCAATCTCTCCAAGTCCCGTAGAGAAAAACCCAACTCAGAAAGCAGTTGGGTTTATTATTATGAAGCGTTTTAGTTATTCTACTTTTTTATCACCCATAAATTTTCGACCGATTATTGTGGCCATTTGGAATAGTACCATCCCGAGTAGCGCAGCAATCAGAATGTACATCCCCGCAAAAATTTGCACGACTCCGGTTGCTAATCCGGCAATGATAACAGAGAACTCACCTCGTGGCGTAATTGCCAATCCAGATTCCAGTGACTCCCGCTTGTCCAGTCCGTACCACCGACCACCAAGATAACCGACAATTATTTTAGAGAACATTGACCAAATCACAACGACTATCAACAAACCGAATGCAGGTACTTCTTTTGTGAATTCTAACGTCAATCCGAAGTTTAAAAAGAAGAATGGTAAGAATAAATTCCTTACTGGCATTGCCACTTCCTGGACTTTGTCTTTAAAGCTGGTTTCAGCAAGCATGATGCCTGCTAGGAACGCACCGATTACTTCCGACAAGCCCAAGAACAGAGCAAATCCACCATACGTAATCGCTACACCAAGTACAAACAATACGAAATAATCTTCATCGAGAAAACGACTAATCAGATTATGAGCTTTTTTGAATAGCACTTTACCTATTACAACAGCACCTATTACAAGCATGGCAATTTTCAGGAACACATAAACAAAATCCATTCCTGAGAATCCATCCCCACTCAATCCTATTAATACTGTAATTAAAATAGGTGCAATAAGATCTTCAAATATCAACAATGATAATATGAACCCAGATTCCTTATTATCGAGCTTGTTTTTATGTTCAAGTAACTTAACTGTAATAGACGAGCTAGTGGCATATACCAAGCCTCCAATTAATAGAGAGGTAAATAGGTCGTGACCAAAAAACATGGCAATGGCAAAAGTGACACCTAGACCGAGGACGACATCGAGCACACTGGCTTTCCAAACTTTCTTGCCTTTTTTGCCGAGTTCTCTAAATGTGAATTTCATACCTAATAAGAAGAATAGGACAATTAATCCGATTTCTCCCGCTACTTTAAACACATCGGTGTCTCCGAAATAATTGGTAAGGGATAATGCGGCTCCTAACAAAATGAAAATCACGATATCTGGTATGCGTAATAATTTTATTCCTACAAAAGCTGCAACAAATAAAGCAAACAGCATTAACCCAATCGCCAGTGGTAAATTCATGCTCGATTCACACCCCCTTCCAACACAATTTGAGTATACCCTTTGCATACCCTAAATATAAATCACTCATCCGTAGCTATGCTAGCACAATAAAAATAACCATCAAACTGATGGTCATTTTGTTAAAAAGGAACAGAACTCTTTAAGAAGTTCTTATTCTCTTCTTTTCCCTTATTTACTCTTCTTCTTGCTCTAGAGCTTCTTGAGCTTCACTAAACGCTGCAGAAATTCGATCAAATTCTTCATCCGTTTCAATCACAGATAATTCTTCGCCATCTTCAACTCTTAAGAAGAAAACATCGATATCATCTTTTGATTCATCTTGAGTTTCTTCTGCAAAGCCTACTGCAGCATATTCAACTTCATCGATCGTTAATGTTCCTAGAACCTCAATTTCTTGGTCCTCGCCGTTCTCGTCCGTCAATACAAATATATTACCCACTTCTACTTTTTCCATTTAACATTCCCCTTTCAAATCTTTTATCAAAGTATATACAGTCACCATAAGCGATTTTCCATAGTATTTCAAACAATCCTATTTTCATTCATCCGTCTTTTTTACCCTCTAATAAAAAGAGTCAAACCTTTTAATGCTTCCAAGGTTTGACTCTTTTCAATTAAATTTCAATGTTTTAAGATATCCTGAGAATTTTTCCAGGAGAATTTCGTGCTTTTGACTATTCTAAATGCTCATTACTTCACTGTTATGCTGCCATTATCTGTCCGTAACTTCATCAAATGTGTGCCTTTACCATAAACTTTAAGCTTAGTCTCTTGTCCGAAAATGGTGATTTTACCGTTACCAGACTTTGCATCAATTGTGGCCTTTGTCGGCTCAGATTCAGTTTTAACCTCGATGCTACCGTTATCTGTCGATAAATCAATGGGCGAGTCAATATCATTTGTTACCAGAGAGATTTGTCCATTATCCGTAGAACCCTTAATTTTACCTTTGACATGTTCCAAAACAACTTTACCATTATCCGTTTCAACATTTACTGTTATAGCTTCCACATTTCTTAATTGTATTTGGCCATTGTCCGTCTCTAATACAATTCCTTCAGAATGTAGATTTTCTACGTTAATTCGTCCATTGTCACTCATTACTTGGAGGTTTTTATATTGTTTTTCCGGCACACTTACTGTCAGTTTACTATCACCAGAATTAAATCCAAACGAAAAGAAAAATTTACGTTTCTGTTTTAATTGAACAGAAAGAGTATCTCCTTTTACTGCGGCATCAAAAATGAATTTAGTCTTTTTATTAGCCCCAGTATATTCAACAGTAGTTTCTAAACTTTCCGTCGGCACAATCATCACATCCGCATTATTTGTAACTACTTCAATGTTGATGAATGAAGACTCGTCTATCACTTTCTTATTGGCGTTTTCTCCAAAGACTTTCATCGTGTTGAACATATACGTCACTCCACCTACTACCCCTAGCAGAAGTAGGAATGAAATTAGCAATTTGTTTTTAACCATTATCTTGTGTCAGCTCCCTTTTATTTAGCATGCAATATACGCAATCTGTATGAATTCATAGCACATTCTCCAAGTTGATCGAGCAGATTGTAATTGGCAAATGCACCAACCACTGCTCCAATACCAGGTAACATTTGGAACATTTTCACTAAATCGATGTAATCGCGATATTCCTGTTGAAATTCCCGCCAGTCCATATCTGCTACCAGCAGTTTTTGTTGCTCCCAGTTTTCAATGATATACAATGTTTCTTTTCGTTTTTCCTCACTTGAAAAGGCCATTAGAAAAATATGAAGGATAAAGAGGCGTTCTTCAGGATTTTTGTATCGAATCCATACACAGCAGCTGCTTCAAATAGGAACTTCATTTTGATGGATAATAGCAAGGGAAAGTCAGCAATTCCAAGTAGTATGCCACCTGCACCTGTTCCCGCTCCTTCAATCGTTGCCGTTTTTCTAAAGGTAGCAAGCTTTTCTCTAAATAATTCATCTCTCTCATAGAGACTCAATTCTGTAGGTAATCGCTTTTTCGTCGTGATATTTGAACCTGCTAGCGTTGCTTTCACCATATTTTTGATACTTTCTGTCATCACTTGATGAAATCGCTCTGGAAGTAGGCCATTTATTTTTGTCTGTGCAGTCTTAGATACGCGACTCACAAGACCGGATTTCCTTGTCATTTTCTTCTTCCAAATTTGTAGTTCTTGTTCTACCTTCTTCGTATAATCAACCATTTGCCCTACCCCTTCTTACAACCAAATTCCTTCGGTACTTCAAGTATAGCCATTTAGTAAATCATTCAAATGGACCTAGGAGGTGTTTACATCTACGACTTGAGACGTAGTTGCTCACTTCTTTTCTGCTTGAAAGGAACAGGTTTTAAAAACACTCACCCTTAAAAGCATATGATAAAGAAAATAGAAAAGAAGGTAAGTAACAGTTCAATGAATTGGTACTTCCCTCTCGAATTTAAAATTTGTAGAGGAGACCTATTAAATTCCTCCTTTACAGATTAAAAACTTAGGCGAGAATTTAATTTTTAATTGAGTTTCAGTTTCTTAAATGGGTACAGCGTTATATTATCTGCAGTTTAAACCTTAAAACTTAACATTAATTTGAGTTTCACTAAAAATCAAACTATTCAAAAAGAATATTGTAAGGGCTTCCATTCTATGCTATTATGACAAAAACGTAAACGTTTACGTTCAATAATATTATTTGAATGAAGCAGGTGAGTAATGCCTTACACCATTAAAGATGTTGCACAAAAAGCAAATGTATCCATTGCAACGGTTTCAAGAATTTTAAATGACCAAACAGGTTATTCAAAGAAAACGAAAGAAAAGGTGCTTAAGGTCATAGAACAATTAGGCTACCAACCTAATGGGGTAGCAAGAGGTCTAATCACGAAAAGAACACATTCTATTGGTGTCTTGTTCCCCCATCTCTCCGGATCATTGGTAACAGAATTATTAAGGGGCATTGAAAAGAGTGCAAGTGCACATGGTTCCAGTGTCTTTGTTTGCCATACGGAATCTGATAGCGAAAAAACGATGAAATATCTAAAGTTGTTAAATGAAAAGCGTGTTGATGGCATTATTTTCACAAGTGGCATTTTGCTAGATGAATACTATGAATATATTAAAAAAATCAATGTTCCAATGGTTTTGTTAGCAACACAGTCAGAAAAGTATCCATTCCCGTTTGTTAAAGTGAATGATCACGATGCTGCATATTCTGCTACACAGTATCTAATTAATAAAGGTCATACAAGAATAGGTATGCTCAGCGGCAATGCGGATGACTTAATTGCCGGTAAACCAAGGATTGACGGATTTACTAAAGCTTTAAAGGATAATAATATTCCAATTAAAGATAATCGTATTGTCGTTACGAAAGGATTTGGTTTTTCTGAAGGAGTGGCAGGATTAAAAAGCTTGCTAACTATTGATCCAGAGATTACAGCAATATTTGCTGCAAGTGATGAAATAGCTATCGGTGCAATTTCGTCAGCCTATCACCTTGGAATTAAGGTGCCTGATGAGTTATCTATCATCGGCTACGACAATCTAAGTTTTGCTGAGATGTCCATTCCCCCCTTGACTACAGTAGCTCAACCTTTTGTAGAAATGGGTGAAACAGCGGGAAACATTTTATTTAAAATGTTGGATACTGATGAAATAGTGGATAGTCAGATTGTCTTGCATAAAATTATTGAACGAATGAGTGTTAAAGAAGAGGAGTAATCCTTTCTTTATTAAAGAAACTAAACATTTATGTAGAATGTTAAATTTATTTTAGTTTTTTACGTAAACGTTTACTTATAAAAATTAACTTAGGAGGAATTTCAAATGTTTAAAAAAGCAACGTTAGGTTTTATGGGTATTGCACTGGGAGCGTCGTTATTAGCGGGTTGTTCTTCTGGTGAAAATGAAGATGGCAAAGTTACACTGCAGCTGTTTTCGAATAAGTCTGAAAATATAAATACGTATAAAGGATTTATAGAAGAATTCGAAAAAGAAAATCCTGAAATCAATATTAAATTAGATGCCCCACCTGAAGCAGAAACAGTGTTAAAAACCCTTTTAACTAAAAATGATATGCCAGATTTAATGGCTATAGGGGGCAATTCAACTTACGGAGAATTAGCGGAGGCTGGTGTTTTAAACGACTTTTCTGATTCCGAATTACTAAAAACGGTACAACCATCATATATCGATATGGTAAACCGCCTTGCAGGACCTGATACTAAAGGAACATTTGGTCTACCCTATGCCACTAATGCAAATGCTGTAATCTATAACAAAGCTAAGTTTGAAGAATTAGGACTCGAAGTACCAACAACATGGGATGAATTTATTGCTACTCTAGAAGAAGTTAAATCAGCTGGTGAGATTCCAATTTATTTAACGTTAAAAGATGCATGGACTGGGATGATATCTTGGAACTCTCTTGCGGCTAATATAGCAGGAGAAGACTTTGCAGAAAATAAAAATAATGGTGACGCTTCATTTGTTCAAAACTATTCCGAAGTGGCCGACAAAATGTTAACGCTTACTAAGTACGGACATAAAGACAATATGGGTGTGGCATATGGAGATGGAAATAATGCGTTTGCAAGTGGCAAAGGCGTGTTTTACCTTCAAGGAAACTGGGCTATCCCAGAAATACAAAAAGCAGAACCCTCTATCGAGCTTGGTGTTTTCCCAATGCCTGTAACAAATGATCCTGCAAAAAACAAACTAGTTTCAGGAGTAGACGTTATCCTTACCATGAATAAGGATACTGAACATAAAGAAGAAGCAATGAAGTTCATTGAATTCATGATGAACAAAGAAACTGTCCAAAAATACATCGACGAACAAAAAGCTTTCTCTGCCATTCAAGACGTCTATCAAGAAGATGTTGTTTTCGAAGGAATTAAAGAAAATTTCGAAACGGGAGAACTCACAAGCTTCCCTGACCATTATTATCCAGCTGGAATTGGTGCAGAAAATTTACTACAGGAATTCTTGATAAAAAAAGACAAAGAGAAATTCTTGAAGAAAATGGATTCCGAGTGGGAGAAAATTCAAAATCGTTAATCTGAAAAAGGGGCGTCTTCCTCAAGATGCCCTGTTCTTTTATTAAAGGAGGGTAATTAATTTGAATAAGAAAAGTAAATTATACATGGGTATTGCCCTACCAGCATTTGTATTCTTCTTTGTTTTCCATACATATCCAGCCTTGCAAGGAATCTTTTATAGTTTTACTGACTGGAAAGGCTATGGCGACTGGAATTTTATTGGACTAAAAAACTATTTAAATCTTTTAAAAGATGACCGTGCTGGAGATTCCTACCTTTTTACTTTTAAATTTGCTATTTTATCAACTATTATCGTAAACATAATCAGTCTTCTAATTGCGATTGGACTAAGTGCGAAGATTAAATTTCATATGACACTTCGGGCAATTTATTTTATGCCGTTTATTTTAAGTATTTTAATAATTGGTTTTATATTCAACTTCATTTTTGCACACGTATTGCCTCAACTTGGAGATTTCTTGGGATGGGTTTGGTTATCTAAAAATATTTTAGGAGATCCTAACCTTGCCTGGCTTGGTATCGTTTTTGTTGCTGTGTGGCAAGCTGTTGCATTTAGTACAATTCTTTATTTAGCAGGACTGGTAACAATTTCCCAAGACCTGTATGAAGCAGCCAGTATTGATGGTGCTGGCGCGTGGACAAAGTTTTGGAAGATTACGTTCCCAATGATTGCACCCTTCTTCACTATTAACATGGTTTTATCCATGAAAGGTTTTTTACAGGTTTTCGACCAAATTATAGCCCTCACCGGAGGAGGACCAGGTAGATCTACCGAATCCATTTCATTACTCATTTATCGGGGCGGATTTGAAGGCGGAGATTTTGCATACCAATCAGCTAACGCAGTGATTTACTTTATTGTGATTGTAATTGTTTCTGTATTCCAGCTGAGAATTTTAAATAAGAGGGAGATGATCAACTAATGCAAAATAAAAAAACAAGTTGGCTTATCACGTTCCTTTTATTTTTAGGTTCATTAGTTATTCTAATTCCAATATATTTAACTATCACAATCGCTTTTAAAACACCTCAAGAAATGGCAGGAAACTTATTTGCACTCCCTCAAAATTGGGGGTTTGACAACTTCATTCAAGCGATTGAAATGACTAATTTCTTTAGTGCATTAAAAAATAGTGTAATTGTTACAATATTTGTAGTGTTTTTTACTGTTATGACCAACTCATTAGTGGCATATGTTATTGCCCGAAACATGCATAAGAAGGTTTACAAAACATTATATTACTACTTCTTAAGTGCAATGTTTATACCATTCCCTATCATTATGCTTCCATTAGTGAAACAAACTAGTGCATGGGGCATGGATAATCTTGTAGGTTTAATTATTCTATACACAGTCTTTAACATTTCGTTTAATGTCTTTATTTACATCGGTTACATCCGTTCCATACCTATGGAGCTTGAGGAAGCGGCTGTTATGGATGGAGCGAGTACATGGGGCGTGTTTTGGAAAGTGATTTTCCCACTATTGGCACCTATGAACGCAACTGTAGCCATTCTTACATGTATCGGAGCATGGAATGATTTTATGCTGCCTCTTGTTTTGTTAAGTGATCGGGAGATGGCAACCTTACCTCTTGTTCAATATATTTTCCAATCTCAGTTCAGCACAGATTATAATTTAGCGTTCGCCTCTTATCTAATGGCTCTTACTCCTATGATCATCGTTTACATCATAGCGCAAAAATGGATTATTAGCGGAGTGACAAACGGTGCAGTAAAATCATGATATTTTATGGAAACTAATTTTCACTTGTCATAAATAACATTTCTGTATTTAAATTTAAAGACTACCTCCTATTTTCAGGAAGTAGTCTTTTCTTTATATGCAATTTAGAAGTGAGGGTTAATAGCTTCCTCCCTACAGAGTATGATGGCAGAATTGAAAAGATTAATCACTATAATCTGATTTGTATACTACAGAAACACAAGAGTAGAACTTATTTCATTCAAATGTTCCTGATCTACCCATAAGATAAAGTAATTGTAGAAACTATCCCCAATTTGAATGGGTGTTGGGTACCTGACGATTAGAGCAGCTTGATCTTCCATTTCTGGTGGTTGGTCCGCTGACGGGTAAATAAAACATGCTTCTTGTTGTTGGATTTGTGACTTAATGATACGGGGTTCGGAACCGTAAGGATATAGTCCATGGAACGCTTCATTTTGGCAGATTTCGTTAATCGTTTCATCTGTAGAAATCGCTGAAAGTTGAAAGAATCCATCGGGACCTTCATATCTTTCGTCCGTTACTCTTTTCCAATGGGAAGGGTATTGAAATTGAACTTTATAGACAGAGTTGGTGTAGGTTTTTTTCAAAAGAACAATTGAACTAGGTGACCATTGCAAAGACGTAATGAATGCAACTTCTCTTAATCGAATCGGCACAGGATGTACTATATCAATCATCCATATCTCACTAGCCATTCCATTGTTACAGTCCGAAAGGAAGGCAATCTTCATGCCATCTGGTGACCATGTTACAGGGGTGGCAAAGCAATTTGATATGGCTCTTGTCAGATCGTTCTCCCCTTGTCTTCCAGTTGTTTTAATTAGTGAGAAATATCCAATGTCTTCATAAGCAGTGGCACTGTAAGCAATTGTCGAGGAATTAAGAGACCATACTGGAAAATAGTTTTTAGCAAGAGGACCGCCTCTTACTTCAAATATGTGTCCTGTAGAAATTTCTAATGTGTAAATAATGGAGATACTTGCACCAGGAGTTGTATAAAGTAAGTGGGATCCATCTGGGGAAAGCCGAACATCATTAAAACGACTTCCAGTGTTTTGAGTAATCTGTTGTTTATTCGTTCCATCTGTTCGAATACGGTAAAGCTGACTAACTCCTGATGCATCGGGCGCTTGGAAAAGCAATTCTGTTCCGTTCGGAAACCACTGGACATCGGTCGCATCATATTGGTTTATTTTTCGGACTTGATGTGTGTTTACATTGTACAAAGTGATATCATTCTGTTTTGCATACACCAGGTCTTGACTGTTCGGTGACCAATTTAAATAAATACCTAACCCTTCACTAAATTGATCAATACGGCTAATTGTCCCCTCCGATAAGTGGAAAACATACAGAATTATATCTTTTCCTACAAAAGCGATTCTTGAACTGTCTGGTGACCAATAAGGAATTGAATAGGATTCCCCTAAACCAGTTGTAACTTGGACATTCTCTCCATTACCAGGATTATATAACCAAATATCATAGTCTCCCCCTACGTTAGATGTATAGGCAATTAAACCTTGATCCCCGGGAGGAGCATATGGAATGATTAACTTCATACCTGGGAAAATGATATCGGATGGTAATAGGTTCACCTCTCTGATTAGCTCAGAATTACTGATTCCATTTGTTATAACATTAAATCGACTTGCGATTTGAAAAAGTGTGTCACCGGGTTGAACAACATAATATGGGCTACCTGGAGGGACTTTCAACAGTTGACCTGTTTGTATGACAAAGGGAGGATTGAGCCTATTTGCTTCGATAATAGAGGATTGTGGAACGCCGAAAAATTGAGCAATAGTAAAAACGGTATCTCCTGCCCTTACACGGATGACATCAACACCTGGTGGAACAGAAAGCTGCTGACCTACGTAAATCGTATATGGTGCTTGCAAATTATTCGCAGCAATAAGTGACTCAACAGGTAGCTGCCACCGTCTCGATATCTGATACAACGTATCCCCTGGACGGACCGTATAAAAAATTTGCATCGTTAACCTCCATTATCGATTTTTACTTAAAGAAAAAGGAAGATTGCGTTTTTATCGAATACTTTAACCTATCGCAGGCTGAAGCATAAAATGCATGTTAGTAATCAATTAAATGATTAGAAAGAAAAAAGACTACTTCTCATTTTCATGAGGAGTAGTCTTTTGAATGAATAAAAGAACAACAGGGACTGCCACTGCGCTTTCCGTGGCTTGACTTCAGCCTCCTCGTCACTGGAAAAACATGTGCTCCTGCGGTTACTCGTCGCAAAGATACTGGCTCTTGGCCAGCATCTTTCCTCCGGGGTCTTCAGTTCAAGCTATTCCCACAGGAGTCTTCGTGGCAGTCCCTGCGTGCTATTAAGACTTTAATCAAAGTTTGAAAAAGTGCTAAAGGTCCTTAGCTATTATCGTCCAACACTGGCAGACAACTTCACAAAGATAGAGTGATATGTTTATAAAAATACTTTTGTCAACGACTAAGATTACTTCTCATTTTCATGAGAAGTAGTCTTAGTATTAAAAACAAGTGCCAATTAAATTCGAGAATTTTCATTGATATCTAAAAATAAGAATAACTACTACATTTAATAATTATTTGCTTAAAGAATAAATAGCCCTGTAATTGACAATAAATATTGTTATTGGAGGGGAAGAAAATTATGTTAATAAAAAGTGATGATAAAGTAATTTATTGCTACAACTGTCGCAAAAGAACTTTATTTACACGCAGAGATATGAACAATAATAGTGGTGTAGACAATCATTGTACTGAGTGTGTATTTGTTTGGTTTGAATGGCAAAATCGAGCTGTACAACGCGAAAAAGAAAAATGGCTTGAATATAATGGCGGAGTATTAAATAAAACACAAGATCACTCAAAAAACTCATTCGTGACGTAGTAAAACTGGTTAGGTATATTAACCGGTTTTTTTATTTGGCTCAGTTAAATAACATTTTAAAATGAGCGAAAGTTCAATGTAATTGTGAAAGTATACCTGTTCAACTAAAGCATCCGTATGTTGAACAACAACTAACAACCTTGATAAATATTCCAGATCCATTAATTAATTCCTCTGGTGCGTTAGGGACAGTAATGAGATATTGATAGTTATCAACAAGCATTAACGGCATTTCGTATATTGATATGATTACTGAAAAAATAACAGAAAAGATAAATGGTGATTTTGGAATTACTAATTTTATAGTGATTAGTAAATACATATGGCTAAGAATAATCATCGACAACAAAGCTCCTACAAAGAAGGAACCTGAGATGAAATTTATAAGATATAAATAAAGCTCTGTTAAATAAACAAGGAGTGTCCCAACGAATGGGAAGTTATAATACCTAAGATTTATTTGCTACAAGATCACAAGATGGAGATACAACCAAAAATGTCTATATGCACGCTATAAAAAAAGAAGTCTTTCAAAGGTTCATTAAAGAACTGATGAAAGACTTCTTTTATTTATTAAAAGAGTAGGATTACATCTTACAAGTTTTCAAGAGCTTTCATTAGATGTTTTTCTAACGCTGGAGCTAACGTTCGAGAATAGGTCGCTGTGATATGGTGAAGATCACGATACACTAATACATTTCCTATGACAGGTTTGCAGGTATCATCATCACAGAAATACTCCGACATGTCTGCAAAAACTACATTGTCTGGTATATTCTCGGTGTTTTCCCATGGAGGAATTGCGGATAAGGCATCTTTCCTCTGTACTGAACAGTCATCCGGATTTTTTTCCACGCACATTGGAGGATCCTCTTCCATTCTTGGATTATCACGGAGCGCAAACACCGTAGTAATTCCTTCAAACTCTTTCCACTTACTGAGGTATCCAGCAGGTATTGTATCACCACTATTGACATTTGCTGTGGTAAATAGTAAATCCGGTGGATCGGCAAGTAAAGGTTCCATCACATCGACATTCCACTCCATACAAGATTTTGATAGCGCGCCATTACTATCATCACTCGAAAACCTACACGCGTCTTTATTGTATAAATCAATTTTCAAATTCTGCATCTCAGCCACAATTTCCAAGGCAGGGAGCCAATGACCAGAGTGGGAGCCGCCTACAAGTGCAATCGTATATTCCGGATTGTCTAATTCACCGTATGAACATTTATCTACTCCTTTTTCAGTACGACTGCTGAAACAATCCCTTTCATCGTAGAACAATGGCACATCCATTTTAGCATTAATAGGACTGGGGATTGGTTCAAGATTCGGGGCTGCTTTAACGTTGTCAGAGATGGTGCGTGCACCTGGATAATCTTCAACGTTATCTCCTTCAATCGACTCTATACCGGCGTTCACTTTAATACTTTCCGAAGCAGACTGATCTACGTAAACTCCCCAAGATATGCCGACGAAGATTACGGGGAGCATGAATGTCGCCAAAATTCCTCCAAGTCTTACTTTCGATTTCTTTACGTTTATTTTTCTTACTGGTGCTTCAAGCATTTTTACGGAAATTATTGATAAAGCGAACGCGACTAACAAAATAGCCAATCCACCTTGATAAGTTACCGTGTCCGTGCCAAAATACGTGTAATAAAAAATCAATATCGGCCAGTGCCATAAATAAAATCCGTAAGAAATATTTCCTAAGTATAAAAACGGTTTTGAACCTAACAGTTTCTCTACTCCAAAACGGCTACCATTCTCTGCAGAAAGGATGACTAACATCACACCTGAAGTTGGTAATAACGCAGCATATCCAGGGAAAACATTGGATACAGGCAAAAGAATACCAGTAAAACAAATGACGGCCAAACCGAACCAACCTATAACAAAACTAAATGACTTTTTAAATCTTAGATACGGAATCATCAACGCCAAAATCCCGCCTAAGCTAAACTCCCACACTCGCGCAAACGTATCAAAATACGCCCAGGGCTGATTTGCAGAGGTAATATAAATTGAATACCCAAGAGAAATGGTAAAAACGATGCTCAGCACAGTCAATAAAGTCTTGCGCACAGGAAGTTTAAATATCTTCCTTGCCGAAAAGTAGGCCAACATAATGAGTAGCGGCCATGTAACATAAAATTGACCTTGAATAGACAAAGCCCAAAAATGTTGGAATGGGCTAGCAACATTGTCTTTAGCCAAATAATCAACAGCAGTGTTCGCCAACTGCCAATTCTGAAAGTAAAAAGCCGAAGAAAAAATTTCAGGAATCGTTTGTTTCCAAACCGTAACCGGTAAGATAAGAATCGAAAATACCGTTGTAAACAAAAGAACAGTAAAGGCGATTGGGAACAATCTTTTAGCCAACCCTAACAAATATTCAAAAAGATTGATTCTTCCTTCTCTCTCCATTTTTGACAACAAAGATGTTGTAATTAAATATCCTGACACTATAAAAAATACATCCACTCCGCCAGAAACGGAACCAATCCAAATGTGATAAACTGCCACCAATAAAGCCGCAACAGCTCTTACTCCCTCTATTTCGGGGCGAAACTTCTTTTCTGGTACTCTTAAATCAACCAACTTTTACACCTCAATTTCAAAACATTCATTTAATCAAATTCCTTTGGATGCCACCGACTTCTAACCAAACAATTGTTATAGCAATATTTCAAACCCCAAAACAGGCAATCATAATTTGGCGTAGTATACATTTTTTCAATATAACAACACCAATTATTGCAAGCATTCCATTCTAGTTAAAAATTCCTAAATTCATTGAACCATACTAGAATGCAACGTTCTAGTCTTTTTGTCAAGCTATCCCATTTTTGTTAATTGGATTTTCAACACATCAAAAAGGACCTAACATAAATTTATAATTCACGTTAGGTCTTCACATTTGGTGATATTTAGTTAAAACAATTTTCGCCAGTTGAAAAAAGTCGAGAAAAGATATTGATTACCATTATGGTGTAAATTATTTTTCTGTCACTTTAATATTAAAAGAATCAGGATCCACATCAAATGCATTACCTACATCCTTAATAATTTTTTCTATCCCTTTCGTCGTCTCTTGATTTGACTCTTCAGAAAGATGAACTTCTATATCTATTCTGTCTTTAGAATAGATTGAACCCATTACAGCTGTTTCCTCATAACCATTCTGTTCCAAACGATTCCTTACTTCCTCATGAAAGCCACTGTTATTTAACATTTCAACAAACTCATTTGCTTCTTTAACTTGCTTCTCATGGTACCAATCGCTAGCAAAATAGGCATAGCAACCTATACCTACGAGAACAGCAACAACCATCACAGCAATTTTGCGCTTCCTCACTAACTTCTCTCCAAAAGGTTTGTTCATGTATATGATTGTTTAAAGAAGAGAATACCTTTTACTTGTGTCGTGTTTTTAAATTTTCTGTCCTCATTATCTTGGTAAGGCAAATTAAGGCAACAAAAAGACTACCTCCTGTATTTAGGAAGTAGCCTTTTCTTAACAAACTATTGATGAACTATACAGCTTCTCTGAAAAAGAGAAGTTTAATTTACATCATGCCGCCCATTCCGCCCATGTCAGGCATACCGCCGCCTGCATTTTTGTCTGGAATTTCTGCAACTACAGCTTCAGTAGTTAACAACATTGCTGCTACAGATGCTGCGTTTTGAAGTGCAGAACGAGTAACTTTCGTTGGATCCACGATACCCGCTTCCATCATGTTCACCCATTCGCCGTTTGATGCGTTGAAACCGATACCGATTTCTTCACGTTTCAAACGATCCACGATGATTGAACCTTCAAGACCTGCGTTGTTTGCGATTTGACGTACTGGTTCTTCAAGTGCACGAAGAACAATTTTCACGCCCGTTGCAACGTCACCAGTTTCAGTGTCTGCTAATTCAGCCACTTTTTTGTAAACGTTCACTAGTGCAGTACCACCACCGGAAACGATACCTTCTTCAACAGCTGCACGAGTTGAGTTCAATGCATCTTCAATACGAAGTTTACGTTCTTTTAGTTCTGTTTCAGTTGCTGCACCGACTTTAATTACGGCAACACCACCTGAAAGTTTCGCTAAACGTTCTTGTAATTTTTCTTTATCAAATTCAGAAGTTGTATCTTCTAATTGAGAACGAATTTGGCTTACACGACCAGTAATTGCATCTGTTTGGCCAGCGCCTTCAACGATTGTTGTGTTGTCTTTCGTTACAACTACTTTAGCTGCACGACCTAATTGTGTAATGTTCGTTGTTTTTAATTCTAAACCAAGCTCTTCAGTAATCACTTCTCCGCCAGTAAGAATTGCGATATCTTGTAGCATCGCTTTACGACGATCGCCAAATCCAGGAGCTTTAACAGCTACGGCATTGAACGTTCCACGTAATTTATTCACAACAAGAGTTGCTAAAGCTTCGCCTTCAACGTCTTCAGCGATTAGGATAAGTGGTTTACCTTGTTGTACCACTTGCTCTAGTACTGGAAGAATTTCTTGAATGCTTGTAATTTTTTTATCTGTAATTAAGATATATGGATTTTCTAAAACTGCTTCCATTTTATCTGAATCCGTTACCATGTATGGTGATGCATATCCACGGTCGAATTGCATACCTTCAACCACATCAAGTTCAGTAGTGAAGCCTTTAGATTCTTCAATTGTGATAACGCCGTCGTTGCCAACGCGCTCCATTGCTTCAGCAATCAATTGACCTACTTCTTCATCACCTGAAGAGATACTTGCTACTTGTGCGATTGACTCTTTGCCTTCGATATCTTGAGAGATTTCTTTTAGGCCAGTAATTGCTGCTGCAACCGCTTTTTCGATCCCTTTACGAATTCCTACAGGGTTTGCACCAGCTGTTACGTTTTTCAAACCTTCACGAATCATTGCTTGAGCAAGAACCGTTGCAGTTGTAGTTCCGTCACCAGCGATGTCATTTGTTTTAGATGCAACTTCAGCTACAAGCTTAGCACCCATGTTTTCAAATGCATCTTCTAGTTCGATCTCTTTTGCAATCGTTACACCATCATTTGTAATTAGGGGTGAACCAAATTTTTTCTCAAGAACCACGTTACGTCCTTTAGGTCCAAGCGTTACTTTTACAGCATCTGCTAATTTATCTACACCACGAAGCATTGCGCTACGAGCGTCTTCGCTAAATTTAATTTCTTTTGCCATTTAGTAAATCCTCCTAAAATATGATTAAGTTTTATCCTATAATTGCTAAAATATCGTTTTCACGTAAAATTAAGAATTCATTACCTTCATATTTCACTTCAGTACCAGCGTATTTAGAGAAAAGGATTCGATCTCCTTCTTTTACATCTGACTCTACACGCGCGCCGTTTTCAAGTACACGACCAGTTCCAACAGCAAGTACTTTACCTTCTTGTGGCTTCTCTTTAGCAGAGTCTGGTAGTACAATACCGAATGCTGATTTTTCTTCTGACTCGACTAATTCAATTACAATACGATCGCCTAATGGTTTTAACAAGTGAAAACAACCTCCCTGAATGGTAGTAATTATTTTATTAGCACTCTCTGTTCTTGAGTGCTAACACATCTCCTATCATAATGAATTGACTGAACTTTTGCAAGTAAGAACACTGAGATTTTTGTATTCTTTGCGAGGTTGCCAGAAAACCCATACAATATAGAAAGAACTTCTTTAGATGAAAGGATTTTACCCGTGAAAAATAATAAAACTGCATTTTATTTAATTACCGTTTACGTCATCATGCAATTGTCTGGAGCTTTGTTCGCCCCATTACTCTTCCGCTTTTTAAATGGACAAGAGGGCATGGGAGAGTCACAAGCAAAACTTTTAGCAAGTGGTTGGTGGATTTTCATTAGCATGTCCGTCGCAGCCCTAATAAGTGTAGCGATTATTCGTAAAGACAAAACATTTTTAAATAACTTAAAAGGCAAAAAAAGTTCCATCCCCGCATCCATTGGATGGGGTATTCTTGGGTTCTTCATGGTGTTGATAGGTCAAGCAATTGCAGCAATGGTTGAAAATGCTCTTGGAATTAAACCAGGATCTGATAATACAGCTACTTTTGTAAAAATAGCGGCCGCTGCTCCAGTTGCTATATTATCGATTGCCATATTTGCTCCGATTTTAGAAGAACTCATTTTCCGACGAGTTATTTTTGGATCGCTTGTACAAAAATCGAACTTCTTTATTGCAGGAGCTGTAAGTGCGATTGTTTTTGCAGTCATCCATTTTGATTTTACACACATACTACTCTATGCGGTATCAGGTTTTATATTCGCCTTTTTATATTACAAAACAAAAAGAATTTGGACTTCAATCATTTCACATATGCTACTGAACGGCTTTGTCGTGTTGGTCCAATTAAATCGTGAAAATATTGAACGATATCAAAAGTATTTAGAAACCTTATCGAATTCACAATAACAAGAGTTTCATATGATTTACTCCCGATGATGTTAATATCGGGAGTTTTTTGTTTTAGTTTCTCTTTTATTCCTACTGAATGGGTTTTATTCCCATTAGACCTATCTTTATTCCTATTGAAGGCTGATTTATTCCCATTCGCCCAGTTAATTCCAAGTGCAAAAAAAGCCTTCTACCGATTATACCGGTGGAAGGCTTTCGTTTTGACGCTTCACTTCTTCTATTTGTTGAAGAGCTTCTGCTTTTAAATATTTGCGATATCCTATTTTAGCTACGATGATACTGAATTCAAAAAGTAAGATAAGCGGAATGGTAACTAACACATGTGACATGATATCCGGTGGTGTTAAGATATCTGCTACTACTACTAACACAAGGTAAATGTATTTACGATACTTCGTTAATAACATCGGTGTTATGATTCCCAATCGTGTTAGGAAAAGTAATACCACTGGCATTTGAAAAACAAAACCAAACGGGATGGTTAATTGGAATAGGAAACTAAAGTACTCATTAATTCCAATGGTTTGCTCAATATTCAAATCTGACGCTAAATCTGCCATAAAATGTATGACAAATGGAAATACGACATAATAGGAAAATGATACTCCAGCGATAAATAGTAAAAAGATGAACGGAATGTAACTAAGTGTTGCTGTTCTCTCTTTCTTGTAAAGCCCTGGAGAAATAAAAGCCCATACTTGGTAGAGTATAATCGGAGATGTCATAACAATAGCTAACACCATCATCACCGAAATTAAAATTTTAAATGGATCCGTTATTTTAAATGCATTTAATGTTAAGTCCCGTGCTTCTTCGCTTACTTGTAAGAATTCAATCAGTGGGCCAGCTAAGAAAAAACTAATTACCACTGCAATAACAAAGAAAACGACGATTATCATCAGCCGTTTTCTTAATTCAATAATATGATCAACTGTAGTCATGTCTCTTTCTTCCATCAGAAAAACACCCTAACGTACTTACTTAACTTCGTCGTCTAGCTTTTTTTTCTTTTTATTATCTTCATCTTCATCTTCATCGATTAGACCACGAGTTGCATTTTTGAATTCGCGAAGCGAACTACCGAATGCTCGTCCTAATTCGGGAAGCTTCTTAGGACCGAATACAAGTAAAGCCACTACCACAATCAATAAAATACTTAATGGACCTGTTGGCATGATAGGCACCTCCTCTTGTCTACTATTATTTTAACTTACTTATGCTACGTTTGCTATTTGTTACTATGAACGATGTGTGAACTTTCTTCATCTTGTTTAATGAAGTAAATCAACGTTTGTAATTCAACGGACAAGTCAATTGTATGTACACGTATTGAATCAGGTACCGTCAATCGCATGGGAGTAAAATTAAGAATCCCTTTAACCGCTGTTTTCGTTAGGCGATCTGTCACTTCTTGAGCAGCTCGTGAAGGTACTGTTAAAATCACTAGCTCAATCCCATATTCTTTAATTTTTTCTTCTAACTTGCTTGGCTCAAAAACTGGAATATCACTCTTCAACATTCCGTCTTCTGTAGCACTCGTATCAAATGCAACCACAATGCGCGTGTTGTGATTCTTGTGGAAATTGTATTTTAGAAAAGCTGTACCTAAGCTACCTACACCGATTAATGCCACATTCGTCTCTTCATCTTGGTCAAGCGTTTGACGGAAAAACGATAGCAAGTGTTGTACATCATAGCCATAACCTTTTTTACCTAGGGCTCCAAAGTTCGAAAAGTCACGGCGAATCGTAGCTGAATCAATTTTCATGGCTTCACTTAGTTCCTGTGAAGAAACACGTTTCTTGCCCGCATTCGAAAAATTTTGGATAAAGCGGTAATAAAGAGGTAATCTTTTGGTTGTAGCTTGTGGAATTTTAAGCGGTTCTTGTTTCATGCCGTTCCTCCTGCATTCAAGCGAAATCGCTTTCATCTTACATGAGTACAAGAAAGAAGTAAAGGTCAGCCGTTGCGCCATCCACACGCTTCCATTAAACTAAGTGAGAACTGAGGTGGAAATAATGATTGTCTTACAAGTGAACCAATTACATAAAACGTTTGTTGTCGATGAAATATTAAGTGGTGTCAAACTTGAAATAAACCATAGAGACCGTGTTGCTTTAGTCGGTAGGAACGGTGCCGGAAAATCGACCCTTCTAAAAATAATCGCAGGTGAAATGTCGTACGACTCTGGAGAAATCATCATTCCAAAAGGTACAAAAGTCGGCTATATGGAGCAGCATGCTGGCATCGATTCTGACTTATCAATATGGGATGAAATGATGACGATTTTTGAGCATCACCGCTCCGCTGAACTAGAATTACGTTCACTCGAGCAGCAAATGGCTGATCCTGCCGTATATGAAAATTCAGAGACTTACGTGCGCATCATGTCAGACTATGATACAAAGCAAGTCGCGTTTAAAGATTCAGGTGGCTACCAATATGAATCGGATACACGTTCTGTGTTACATGGGATGCAATTCTTCCCAGAAGAATACGATAAGCCGATTCAATCATTATCTGGTGGTCAAAAAACGCGTTTGGCTTTAGCCAAATTATTATTAACCAAACCGGATTTATTAATTTTAGATGAACCGACCAATCACTTAGATATTGATACACTTAGTTGGTTAGAGCGCTATCTTCAAGGGTATCCAGGAGCGATTTTAATCGTTTCTCATGACCGCTATTTCCTAGACCAAGTGGTGAATTTTGTTTATGAAGTTTCTCGTCATAAAGTAAAACGTTTTGTTGGAAATTATAGTTCGTACTTGGATGAAAAGGCAAAGACGTATGAACGAGACTTGAAGACATTCGATAAGCAACAAGAAGAAAAAGCGAAACTTGAAGACTTTGTGCAACGTAACTTGGCTCGAGCTTCCACCACTAAAATGGCTCAATCTCGTCGTAAAGTGTTGGAGAAAACCGATTGGATGGATTCTCCAAATGGAGATGAAAAATCGGCAAACTTTGGTTTCTCGATTGAACGACAAAGTGGAAACGACGTTCTGAAATTAGAACAAGTAACAGTAGGATACTCGGAAAAACCAGTCTCACAGGATGTTGATCTTCGTGTATTTCGAGAAGACCGAATCGCATTAGTTGGTCCAAATGGTGTGGGAAAATCGACTTTACTTAAAACAGTGGTA
The DNA here is from genome assembly GCF_049671445.1 of Paenisporosarcina sp. Taxonomy (GTDB): domain Bacteria; phylum Bacillota; class Bacilli; order Bacillales_A; family Planococcaceae; genus Paenisporosarcina. The sequence goes on from NZ_JBATUX010000089.1 coordinate 24,524, forward strand.
AAAGATATTCCTCCAATTGCTGGATCGATTCATTACGGGACAAATGTTCAATTCGGTTACTACGATCAAGAACAAGCAAAACTTACAGGCAATCGATCTGTGCTAAAAGAATTATGGGATGAATGGCCATTAATGAACGAAAAAGATGTACGTAATGTATTAGGCCGCTTCTTATTCAGTGGTGATGATGTCACCAAATCGATTTCTTCTTTATCAGGTGGAGAAAAAGCTAGGGTTGCACTAGCCAAACTCATGATGTTAAAAGCTAATACCTTGATTTTAGATGAGCCGACCAATCATCTGGATTTAGATAGTAAAGAAGTTCTCGAAAATGCACTAATTGATTACCCTGGAACTATCCTTTTTGTTTCACATGACCGTTATTTTATTAATAGGATTGCCACAAAAGTTATTGAATTATCAAGTGACGGAGCTTTCGAATATTTAGGTGACTACGATTACTATGTTGAAAAGAAAAAAGAACTTGAAGAAATTCGAGCTGAACAAGCGGGTCCGGTTGAAGTTGGAGCAGCTACTACAAAGCAATCTACTTCTACCATTGATAAAGAAGCTAAGAAAAGAGAACGTCAAATTACACGACGCTTAGAAGAATTAGAAGGTCAACTAAGCGTGATAGAAGAAAATATAAATGCTGTTGAAGAAAAATTGTGTGATCCTGCTATCTTCCAAGACCATGAACAATTGGTGGTCCTTCAAAAAGAGCTTGAATCTTTTAAAGAGGATCAAGAAGTGCTTATGACGGAATGGATGGAACTAGAAGAAGAATTAGAACTATTTTAAAAGTACCGCATGTCAAAACATGCGGTATTTTCTCACAATTTAACAAGTATATATATGGGTCAAGTCCTTTTTTCGACATTTTTCTCTCCACAAGGTTATTCACAATCAAAAGGTTGATATATCAATCTATCAACAGACTTACCCACACTATCCACAGGGTAAAAAGTTTTTATACACAATGTCCAACGGAAAACCTACCACTATATATTGAATTCCACTGACTTATACACATCTTATCCACAAATTGTGCATAAGTACAGATGTTCTCTATTGACAACTCAATTCATTTTTGCTAAAAAAAGAATCGATTCTCTTCAATGAGAGAATCGATTCTTCTTAATTCCAGTCGAATAATGTCATTCCGGGTTTTCCGTTCATTGCCATTGAGTTAACAATACCTTTATCAAACATGACAGAACCAGCGGCCGCAATCATAGCAGCATTATCTGTACATAAAAACAGTGGCGGTACCGTAAATGGAATTCCTTCTTTTGCAAAGGTATCTTCTAACGATTTACGTAACCCTTTGTTAGCAGAGACACCACCAGCAGCAATTACTTGTTTAACTTTATACTCTTTAGCAGCTCGTAAAGTTTTAGCAGTTAGCACCTCTACCACGCTGTCTTGGAAACCTGCAGCTACTGCTTGAGGCTTTATCTCTTCTCCGCGTTGCTCAGCGTTGTGCATATAGTTGATAACTGATGACTTCAACCCACTAAAACTAAAGTCATATGAATCCTCTTCTAACCAGATACGTGGAAACGCAATGGGTTCGACACCTTCGTGTGCAAGTCTATCAATATGAGGACCTCCTGGATAAGGAAGTTTTAAAACTCTCGCTACTTTGTCATACGCTTCCCCAGCCGCGTCATCACGTGTTTCACCAATTAACTTAAATGTACCGTGATCAGGCATCAAAACAATCTCTGTGTGCCCTCCTGAAACAACTAAAGCTAACAAAGGAAATTGCATAGGCTCTGTTAATTGATTGGCATAAATATGTCCTGCAATATGATGTACTCCTACAAGAGGTAATTGATGTGCGAACGCAAATGCTTTTGCAGCGTTTATGCCAATTAGAAGCGCACCGACTAATCCTGGCCCTTCTGTAACAGCAACTGCATCCAAGTCACTCGGTTGCATGTTTGCTTGCTTCAGCGCTTCCTCAATGACAATCGTCACTTGCTCTACATGATGACGAGAAGCGATTTCAGGTACAACTCCGCCGAAGCGTTTATGACTTTCTATTTGTGACGCTACAACGTTTGAGACGATCTCACAACCGTTACGAACAATCGATGCAGCGGTCTCATCACAACTCGTTTCAATACCTAATATGATTTGATCTTTAGTCATTTAAATTCCACCCACATTACCAGTGCATTCTCTTGGTTATCTGTATAATAACCTTTTCGAATTCCACCATTTTTAAAATCCAGTTTACGATATAAATTCTGAGCAATCGTATTACTCACTCGCACCTCTAAAGACATAAGAACGACTTCATGTTCTCGTGCAACTCGAATTGCTTCGCGCATGAGACCTTCACCAATCCCTTGCCCCTTAACCTGTTCAGCCACTGCTACATTCGTAATATGGCTCTCATCTATTATCATCCACATGCCACAGAAACCAATGATTTGCCCTTGATCATTTTCTGCAACAATATAATAAGCATGCAAGTTAGTCGTCATTTCTTGAACAAATGCATCTCTCGTCCAAGGCAAACTAAATGCCTCTTCTTCAATCTTCAATACTCCATCAATATCAGCAACCGTCATTTTGCGGTATAAGACTGTATCAATCATTTGCTTTGCCAGCCTTTAGTTGATCTGCTTTCCAATTCGTTTCAGCTTCAGTAATACGCTTATAATCAGGTACAAAATGATGTGTTTCTTCTATAGAAGGAAGTGGTTTCTTCATGGCTTGCTCGATCACCACAGAAGCTCTTGGTAATTCAAGATTAAATGGAGCCCGAATTGCTCGCTCTCCCAAGACTCGTTGAATTGCTTCCCAGTGGATTGATACGTCTTTCCCCACAAATAAAATATTCTCTTCTCTCGTTGCTAATTTCTCTAAAATGGTCTCTAAAGCATAATGACCATCTGTTAAGTCAGTTAATAACTCATTTGTATAAATTGCTGAAAATACATTGTCTCTACGAGCATCCATAATGGGGCAAATGAGTCCGTCGAAAAGTGATCCATTCCCAGCTAAGGTTAGAAGACTTGAAACTCCTACTACAGGTATCTTTAAAGTCCAAGCAAGAGTCTTAGCTATAGTGACACCTATGCGGACACCAGTATACGAACCTGGCCCTTCAGCCACTGCAATAGCATCAATGTCACCAGGTTTAATATTTGCTTGTTTTAAAGCTTCTTCAACAGCAGGCATAGCTCCTACTGAATGCGTAACTTTTATCGAGCTTGTCCATTCAACTAGAAGTTGATTGTCTTTAACAACTGCAATTGATAATGGAACATTCGATGTATCGATTCCTAACCATATCATGCAAATAACTCCTTACATAATTGCTCATAACGCTCACCCAACGGGGTAATTTCAAAACGTCGAGCAAATTCATCTTCGTAAAATACTTCGATTTGTAATCTCTCTTTTGGTAAATCGTATTCAATTAACTTTGCCCACTCAATGACAGTCACTGCATCACCGTAAAAAAGTTCATCCCAACCTAAATCCTCTTCACTATCTGCAAGACGATATACGTCTAAATGATTAAAAGGCAATCTACCTTGATATTGCTTCAATATTGTAAAGGTAGGGCTGTTCACATTACGTTCTACACCTAATCCTTTTGCAAAGCTTTTTGTAAAAGTCGTCTTTCCAGCACCAAGGTCGCCTTCTAGCGTAATAACATCCTGTGCTTGAACAAGTTCTCCTAAACGTTGACCAAATTGCTCTGTTTCTTCAAGCGTTGCGACTTGTTTAATATACGTCATATTTTTTACCTCACACATGTTTTCTCTAGTGTATCCAATCCAATTATTCACTTAATTTAAGAAAAACACAACTTGCTCGCTCACTGGAGAAGTTGTGAACATTCTATTAATATAACAAAAAAACCCACAGAGAAAGGTTACTTTCTTTGTGGATTGATAATTTAAAATAAAATGGCGGTCCCGACGGGAATCGAACCCGCGATCTCCTGCGTGACAGGCAGGCATGTTAACCGCTACACCACGGAACCATAATATTTAACGACAAGATTTATTATACCAATGTATGAAATAATTACAATAGTTTTTTGAAAAATAGTTTTAAAAACTTTTTAAAAGATGTTTTTTATTATGAATTATCATTGTGACGTTGCATATTCGTGATTAA
>NZ_JBATUX010000090.1:0-6839 GCF_049671445.1 Paenisporosarcina sp.
CTGAAGATCCTTCTCCCATTTTTCCACTATCTACTGTGGAATCACTAGATCCACCAAGTCTTGATGGTACAGATAATAAATCTCGACTACCTGAACCCAGTCCACCTTGTAAACCGCCCGCTGACTGTCCTTGACCGCCTTGTCCTTGACCCTGTCCTTGTCCTTGACCTTGTCCTTGTCCTTGACCTTGGCCTTGGCCTTGACCCTGTCCTTGTCCTTGGCCTTGGCCTTGACCCTGTCCTTGGCCTTGAACTTGACCTTGAGCTTGACCTTGGCCTTGTCCTTGACCTTGAGCTTGACCTTGAGCTTGGCCTTGTCCTTGAGCTGGACTAGAAGGAGTTTGATTGCCGTTCGATGCTTGACCTTGACTAGTTCCTTGTGATCCAGTCTGGCTGCTATTTTGGTTTGAGTTTGATGGATTTGCTTGCCCAAAAGCTGTTTCATTTGAATTATCAGATGTTTTCCCTAATTTACTTAACGCTGTTTGGGTTTCTCCTGCCTGATCTGCAAGATCTTTTGTCGCTGCTGTCAAAGCAGCTAATTCTTCTTTTTCAGATGCCGTTAAGCCGTTTTTACCGTTTCCAGATTTGTTAGCAGCCTGCTGTTTTGCAAGCAATTTTTGTTCGCGTAATTGAAGTTCTTTCTGTTTTTTAACTAACTCACGAAGTGCTTCTTCGGTCGTTTCTGTTTTTGCTAAATTCTTTTCTAATTGCTGAAGTTCTTTTTTTAACTTCGCAGGCGCAGTTTTCTTTATCGTTTTTGCTACTTCTTTTTTCATTTTCTCCACTACTTCTTTTTCCATTTCGATGTCTTTTGCGAGTAATTGAGTCGTGGATGGGAAAGCAATTAATGCAAGTAGTAGAACACTCGCTACTCCAATACCAATAAGAGATTTGAAACGCCATAAATGTTTTTTTCGCAGTTTGAACAAATCAAAAGAAGGGTTTACTGTTTGTGCTGTTTTTTCACGCAGAGATTCTAGTAATCCCGATTCATCTCCACCAGCATGCAAGGAAGTCAACAATATGTTTTCAGGAAAGTATTGATCAAATTGATGCAGTGATGACGAATACGAAGGTTTGGTCATTACTCCCCAAGCGAAGAGTCCTACAAAACCTAATGCTCCTGATCCTAGAGCCCATAATTGGAAATAAGGAAAGACAAATAACCGAGATGTACCGTATACAATGACAGTAAGAATAAATCCAAAACTAAGTGCTGTTTGCAGAACTCGAAACAGATGTTCACTAATCAAACGACCATGAACTTTATTGACAAACTGTAGTATTCTCGCTCGGTTATTCATGTCTTTAGCCTCCTTATTTTGTTCGTTTCATATTGACACGTAATTTTTTAATTGAAATTGCAATAGCGGTAACAGCTAACAATAGATAAAAAATAGTGTATCCAGCCCATACCGGGAACTCAATTTTCGTTGCTTCGCTTACCATGTTCTCAGTACTTGGATTTAATAATGTGAATATTAATATTCCTGGATTAATACTAGCCCAAAAATGAGCAAGTGGTAATGGATTTGTTGTAATTCCTTGACCCATCATGTTTACTTGAACAGCTATCATAAAGAAAAATGCTGTAACTCCTGCTAGAAAAATCATCGTTCCATAAGTAGCAATCATTGATACAATCGTCTTCCTAGTTATAGTGGAGAACATCACGCCGATACTGCCCACAGTAAACATGGTTAAGAAGAAGAACAAGAAAATCAAACCTAATTGTCCTGGTGATATCCCACCAAATAAGAACACTAAACTATAAATTGGTAATCCTGCGATTAACATAAGCACTAAAAATGCTATAGACGAAGACAATTTCCCTAAAATAATTTGCATCGAACTTTGAGAAGTTGTCAATAGAATATTCAATGTTTGTTTTTCTCGTTCCGTACTTATGGTCCCCGCAGTTAATCCTGGAGTAATAAACAAAATTAGCCCCAGCTGAATATATGTGAGTAAACCAAATAAGAAGAAACTTTCCTCCGGTCTAAAAAATCCAGTTCCGCTAAACGCTGTGGTTAGAAAAATAAAACCAAATACGAAAATGCTCATGGCAATTAGGTAAAATAAGATACCTATAAAACTCTTCATCGACCTGAAGCGGAGCTTAACTTCTTTGACGAGTACAGGATTATTAACATTCACTCTCATACAGTCTCCACTCCTTTTGTGATTTCCATAAAGACATCCTCTAAATCCGTTTCTTGTTCTGCAAATGACAAAATGAATAAATTTTCGTCTAAGGCATGTTTTAATAAACGCATTTGATCATCTTCTGAACCTCGGTATTTGAATGTAATAATATGTTTGTCAGGAAATTCTTCAATACCGCTAACAAAAGGATCTTCTTCAAAGTAACGAACAGCTCGATCAGTCAAACCTTTTAATTTAACTGTAATTAGTCGTTCTCCTTTTAATTGAGCTTGTATATCTGATACTGAACCATGCGCGATAAGTTTACCACCGTCAATTACCCCAATCTCATCACACATTTCAGCTAGTTCAGGTAAAATGTGTGAAGAAATAAGTATAGTTTTACCCATGCCTTTTAATTGTCTTAAGATATCTCGCATCTCTACACGCGCACGTGGATCTAGTCCAGAGGCAGGTTCATCTAAAATCAACACTTGTGGATCATGAATCAATGCTCTAGCTAAACATAAGCGTTGTTTCATTCCTCGAGATAGTAAATCTACATACTCATATCTTTTATGTGATAAGTTCACTAGTTCTAAAAGTTGTGGAATGAGTTCTTTTCTTTTTGCTTCTGGAATTCCATAACTTGCACCATAAAAATCTAGATATTCATCCGCTTTCAACTGATCATATACACCAAAAAAATCTGGCATATAACCGATAAGTTTACGAACTTCATGAGAATCAGTTTTCACACTTTTCCCATTAATAAACGCATCCCCAGCGGTTGGTTGTAAAAGAGTAGCTAATATAGAAAATGTCGTAGATTTCCCAGCTCCATTGGCTCCTACAAACCCGAAAACAGTGCCTTCACTTAACGTTAAATTCAAATCGTTTAAGGCATAAAATGAGCCGTATTTTTTGGTAAGCCCTTTAATTTCAATCATTTTTGGACCTCCCCTTTTAAACGCAATTCTGGTAAACGTGTATAGTCATCGCCATTTGAAGCTTGTTTGTTCACTTTAAACTGAACTTTCCCATCGCTTGAAATGTATTGTTCAACATTTTCCTTAATTGAAAATCTTCCGCTGTTTACTTCTTCAAAAGCCTTTTTAGAAACATTATAAATTTCAATAGTAATCGAAGAAGTATCTGTATTAGCAAGTTGTAATTCTGTCCATTTCACTTTATCAAGTGGGACATTTTTAGGTATTTTCCATTCATACGAATACATCCCGCTCGACATTATCCATTCAAACTTACTTTCGCCCATTTGCTCATAGTAACCTGTTAAATCTTCTGGAATAACATCAATTTCTAAGGACGTTGCTGGGAGTGTGAATTCCCCACTAAAAATAGTCTCAGGAGAAAACGATTGGTATACGACATTGATTGCAGACATTTCAGCCCGAGAATCCGTTAATTTTATCGGAACTATTGGATCTTCTGTATGTGCAACAATCGCGGGTTCGGTAGATTGATTACCCCTCATTTGTGACATACGTATCAAACTGTTCTTACGTTCGATTGGTAAATCACTAGCATTCATCGTTGTGGAATACCCCATGTTTTGAGAGCTTGTAGGCACACCGATGGGTAATAAAAGGGCGGAACCAATTGGCTCATTGACTTGAATAGATTCGTTTGGTCCTAAATCACCAAGTTCAATCATTTTTGTACCTGACCAAATGGCAACATCTTTAAGTGCAAATGGAAACTCATTCTTAACAGTCCCACGAACAATTCCGCTCTCAACCGTCAAATCAATGACAAAGTTTCCAACATCCTTAATTGAAGACTCTCCAAGAACAGAAGAAACAGACCAATATCCAACATCACGCACAGTTAGTTGATCACTATTTGCTTGCTCCTGCAATATTGACATAGCCATTGCACTTCCAGTAGAATTCCCTGAAAATGAGTTTCGTCGAGAAGAAACCATTGTTGTTCCTTCTTCCGATTCAAATGTGAAATCACCACTTCGGTTAGACAATAAAGTTTCTACATAGTACCCTGAAAGACTTTCATCTTCTTGTACTTCATAAAAACTTACTTGCTGAATTTGCGGTCGAACGAGACGATCTTTCGCTCCATAAGCGAAAATTGCTGCAGAAGTAACAATCGAAATAGCCGGAATAATCCACCAAGCATGTTCACGCTTATCTTTTCTCTTTAATAAGAAATACAATAAAGGTCCAATCAAAATAATATAGATGATAACAATGCCAATCATTAATGGAGTTGAGACTTGAAACGATGGAAATAATTCATTTGTTTGACCCACTTCGTAAGTCATTTGTTCTTTAAAATTTTCCCCATAATTCATATTCATTTGATTTACAGAACCGCCATTTGCATTCTTCATAAATTCCGATAGTAGGAATGTGTAATTGGCTTGTTTTGACAATGGCTCGTCACCTAAAGAAAAAGCCGTTTGGATAATGGCCCCAGTACCTATAGATTTCATAGCTACGACTGCATCGTTTTCAGATTTCAAAAGAATCCGAGAACCATCATTAACTTTAGAGCCAAAAAATGATACATCTTCTGTAAATTCTTTGTTGCTAGCAAAAGCAGTTAATGTCTCGGCTTTTAATGTTTTTCTTTCATCCGACAATGTTAATGGTAATTGCTCAGACAATAAGCCTAGTTCTGCACTTGTATTGTTAGATGCACCCACAAGTATTATCCCACCTGTTTGAACCCAGTTTAGAATAGCTTGTTGTTGTGCCTCTTCTAAATCAGCCAACACATACTCATCAATGACTAAATAATTAGCAAGGTCATATGCTGCTTTATCAGTAGGAAATTGATAGTCTTTTATTTGTCCTAAATGGATAATTTGAGAGCCTTCGCCAATTCCTGATAATTTCATCGTGGATAAAGCCCGCAATCGATCTGCGCTTTCAGATAATGTTAGTAAAAAGATGGTATCCGGACTAAATGAAGAGGTTGTGACATTTTTATTACCTTTATAAGGAATGTCTTTTCCTTCTTTCCAGCCACCTTCGTAAAAATAGAACATCTGATAGGTTGAGTTATAATTCATCTCTTCAGATAATCCAGGTAAAGCTAAATTGAGTGTTTTAGTTTCTCCTTTTCCAATGGTCAGAGGAATTGCTTTTGCTGATCCAACTCCATATGATTCGGAATAATCAATGACTAAATCCCCAGAAAATTCATCTCCTGAATTTACCACGGTAATTGTAAGAGGCAATCCCTTCCCATATTTAATTTTATTTTGATAACCAGCGGTCGCTTTGACGTCCAGCGAAGGTGCTGCAGATGCTTCTGTTAATGGGATAAAACTAAATATTAATAAGATAAGTAATGCGAAAAACCAGTGAATATTTTGCTTCATATTCCTTCCCCCCTTCTCTCTCTATTTATTAGTACGAACTATCTAGTTATTAAGTTGCAAGAAATCAATTAAATATTATAATTTTTAGTTAAGTTCTGAAAAAAGTATTAAAATAATTTCTTTTAGTGAATCGATGCCACAACATAAATACAATATGCCCTGTTAAATCGATGCGCCATTTATCTTCCACTTGGCTCATTCGGAGGATTGCCCGCTCACCCACGAATGGGTGCAGATTCCTTCTTTTTTATAAAATTAAGCGAGAAAGTAAACAAGCCATAAAAAAAAGAAAAAGACATTCTAATTTCATGAATGTCTTTTTCTTATAATAATTAAGCAAATTTTTTATGGAACTATGTTTTTCAAGACAGGTATTTTTTGAATAATAAATGTAATGATCGCACTCATAATAATTACGATTGCAACATTTATAGGAATACCAATGATTGGATGAATGTGATCCCAAACTTTTCCAATTATCGCGGACAATAGAGTATTAAGAACCAACAGGTGGACTAAGTAGATACCAAAGCTAGCTTGGCTAAACCAATTTAGTTTAGAATTAATATCCTGTTTCGCTTTAAACAAAATGTCTTTAAATAAAGTGAATATCCCTACTGATATCATGAAGACAGTAATCGAATGATATTCATACCAATACTGATCAAGTTTTCCATCGTTATTAGTTGTACCGTAATAGGTTAATAAGAATGTTCCTAACAAACCAATGACCAATGCAATTTGGGAAAAAATAATATTTTTCTGAGTTATTTGATATTTAAATAAATAATATCCCAATACGAAATAACCGACAAATTTTGTTACAAAAAACAGCTCAATTGAAAAACTAAATCCAACAAGATAAACCATAAGTTTTAGAATAATTGAAGCAAATATCCATAGCCCTAAAAAATACTCTACGTCTCTCTTTGTTGCATTTCGAACAAGAATTTTCAATAGAGGTGTAATTAAATATAATCCTAATATTGTATACATAAACCAAAGGTGGCCAGCAAGACTATCAGTAGAAAATTTATATATAAACTCTTTAATTGAAAAAACTTTAGAACCGTTATAAATCATTACAACATAATAAATGAAACTCCATGCCACCAATGGAATCACTATTTTACTAAGTCGTTTCTTTAAAAATTGAGTTGTTGTAAGCGGGCGATTGTCATTTAAAAGAAGAGCACCACTTATCATGATAAAAATAGGGACTGAAGCTCGAGAAAGTGTCTCATAGAAATTCCCTGAAAACCAACCAAATAAATCCGTTTTAAATGTATCTTCCGAAACTTTCATTGCCGAAACATGGATAGCTACAA
>NZ_JBATUX010000091.1:0-47664 GCF_049671445.1 Paenisporosarcina sp.
TTGGGCCATGGTCAATATACCAATTTGCTACCGGAGACATTGCTTTAGGCACTAAACTAGCAATACTAGCACTTGTGTTACTTGTTATTAGGCGCTCAGTGGAACCAAAACTAATGGGCTCACAAATCGGCTTATCGCCTCTAGCAACATTAATTGCCATGTTTATCGGTTTACAAATATTTGGCTTCTTAGGTTTAATAATAGGACCATTCGTCGTCATTATTTTCACTACAGCGAAAGAGGCTGGCATTATTAAAACTAATTTCAAATTATAAAAAGCGCCATTCACTGAGTTTACACTGGTGAATGGCACTTTTTATATAATGTATGGTTAAAGAATGGTGTTGATATTAAATTGTTTCTTTCAAGCGGTACGTGCCACTATCGCACATGTACAATAAACTACAGTGTAGATTAACAGAGCTTATAATGTTAAAACATTTTAGTGAAATTCAATGTTTGTAAGTATTTCAATTCAAAATCTTGATTTTACATTATGAACATGCAGGTTTCCAGTTCGCTTAGAACGCTTTACCTGCTGCTCAATAATCTAGAAAATAAAGAGGATGGGCTTGTGACTGCGTCACTCGCCCATCCTCTTTATGTTAGATTATCCTACGACGGGTGTGCATCCTTCGCTCCCTTGCAACCTGGACGTACACAATAACTTTATTTTGGTTAACTAATGATTAGAAAGTTTCTTTAGCTAGATGGTCGGTTGAAGATGCAATTTCGACCTCTTTCTGCTTTATTTATTTTTGCTAATAATGGTTTCTGATATATAAAACATACAAAGGCATTTAACGTGCCTTTTATACCGCAAGAAAGAATATGAGTATATCCAATTATCCCCTAATTTAAAGTAAGTGAAGACACATGAGCATTTTATCTGTGCCTACATTCGAATATTGTAAACAGGTATAATATTCAACTTTTGCACATGATGAAACTATGGTTGATTGGAGTGGAAGACGGCGATTACAGAGGGAATAGCAGATGTTTTCGTCACCGAAAGCGAAACGGCAGGTGCATGAGCTGAAGACCCCTCAGAGAACAATTGTGCATTTTTTTTGCACAACATTTTGATCGTCGAGAAGGCTGAGGCCATGCCCGCAGAAAGCGTCCGCCTGAATGGAAATCAACCTTCCACTAAATATAAAAGGGAGAATCCTTAGTCATATTTTATGACTAAATACAAACACAATTTAATGGAATCTATAAAAAAATTATAATGTATTATAGACCAAAAAAAGTACATTTGCTGCGAGCGCAAATGTACAATATACAACTATTTAGTTTAACAAAACCGTTATTTAAAATCCTAATATGGCTTTGAACACGGAAGTCGTTTCTCCACCTTGATAGATAATGTACAGCAATAAATATACCATTACTCCTGTAATTGCTGTAAAGAACCAAATGATGCTTGTGACTGGCCCAATTTTACGATGTCGTACTAGATTATTTTTATAACCAGCCAATATCGTTACAATTCCAAATACTGCCCCTGTTGTAGCTAGTATGATATGAAAAACCAAGAAAATAGTGTAATAGATTTTGTATTCATCAGGTCCACCAAAAGCAGTGTTCCCAATGAATAACGTTCGTGAAACGTAAATAATAAAGAATGTTAATGCTGAAATAGCCGCAGCAAACATCGTTTTTTTGTGAGCTTCAATTTTTTTGTTTTTAACTAATGCCCAGCCAATTGCAACTAGTACTGCACTTAAGACGATAAAGAACGTGCTTATTGAGGATAATAATAGTGAACTCATCTTTTTTTCTCCTAACACTCATCTACTAAAGAAAGTTGATTATTTGTTTGCTGCATATGCTTGACGCTCTAATAACGCATTATTTGTAATCTCTTCTGCATTTTCTTGTTCGGATTTATACCACTGGAAGAAAACCATGGCCAAGAGAACACCGTAAATAATTTCTTGGATAATCTTCATTATCACTCCACCAAGTTGTTGATCATCCACTGGAGGCATATTTGTAAATAGTTCAGGACCTGATAATGTCAAACCTGACAATGTGGATGCCGGTACACATAATTCCATTGCTTTTAACCATGCATCTCCATTGGTATAGGTTGCATACATCGGTTGATCCGCAAAAATGATTAATGCACATGCAGGTGTAATTAGAATCGCACTGCCAATAATATAACCAATTTTACTTAGCCCATGAACTTGATGCTCACCTTGTAATTTATTCATAATCGGCCACCATAAAAACATGGATGATAAGAAAAGAATGAGAGTAAATAAACTGTGATAGAATTCGTTTTGTTTGATTACATCAAAAATGAGAGGGATATGGTAGATCGAAAACAGTCCACTAAAAACAATTAATGCTAATAATGGTTTTGTAAAGAAACGAAATGAAGGTTGCACAAACTTATTTTCAACGATTGGTTTCCAAATCCAAACTGGAATCCCTGCTATTAATAATGGTGGCACCAGCATTAACAGTAATGCCATTTGAGCCATATGGACAGAGAATAATATATGTCCTAATAGATCTGCTGGAGAACCTTTAACGATATACAATAAGACCATTCCAATTACAAATGCGCTAGCTTCCTTTTTACTTAAGGGCTGGTTCCCTTCAAACAGATGCCGCTTTTTTATCGTAATGAAAAAATAAATAGCTATGACAACTAATGTTGAAATTATAAAAACTGGACTCCATAAAGCTTCAAATCCAAATATATTTAAAGGCATCGAATATCGCTCCTTTTTTCTTCAGTAGTTCTATTATAAATCTCATCCTTCATAACATCAATGAACGAACTATGAACATTATAAGACCATAAGAAAAAGAGCTAGGAAAAATTAATTCCCTAGCTCTTTTTGCATCTTACTTTACCACCAAACGACAGTTAAAAATGCTAATACAGTAATGAAAGCTACAACTACACCACTGAATAAAAACAACTTCGCATTTTCATGGCCTTTGTGGCTCATATGCATGAAGTAATACAATTGCATAATAACTTGTATTACTGCTAATAACAAAATGATTGGTACGACTAAGTTTGCAGAAAAACCAGCATACACAGCTGTAAATGAGATTAATGTTAAAAAAATCATTATCGCAAATGTTGTCACTTGGCCACGCATTTCGTTTGCAGAACGGCGACGGCTATATTCAAACTCAGTTTGTGTTCTCATTTGATTTTGTACATCGTGTGCCATATTAACCCACAACTCCCATCAAATAAACTACCGTGAAGATGAATACCCACACGACGTCAATAAAGTGCCAGTATAGTGAAGCAACATAGAATTTAGGTGCATTATAAAGATTTAAACCGCGTTTTGAATTGCGAAGCATTAATAGGATAAACCAACCAAGACCAATTAATACGTGTAGTCCGTGTGTTCCAACTAGTGTAAAGAACGCTGAACTAAATGCACTTTGATTATAAGTGAATCCTTCATGTACATAATGGTAAAACTCATAAATTTCAAATCCAAGGAATGCAGCTCCAAGGAGAACAGTAATCATCAACCAAGCTTGCATCGATTTAAAATTATAGTTTTTCATATGGTACATGGCATAAACACTTGTTAATGAAGAAGTTAAAAGTAACATTGTCATGATAAATACTAGTGGTAACTGATACAGTTCTTGAGTAGTGAACTCCATACCTTCTGGTCCTTTGTTCTTAAGAGCTAAGTAAGTAGCAAACAAAGTAGCAAATAAAACTGTCTCACCACCAAGGAAAAGCCAAAAACCTACGAATTTGTTTTTCCCTTCAAGTGTCGAGCTTTCTGAATGTTGCGGCCAAGATTGTGGGGTGTACTTAGTATTCAAGTCCATTAGTGTTTACCCCCTTTTGTATCCATTAAATCTTCTTTGTGAATGTGGTATCCAAGATCATCTTTCAACGAACGAGTCGCCATAGAAGCAAATGTAATCAGTAATCCTAAGATTAATACCGGTACTGCCCATGGTTGTTCTCCGTTATACAAAGCTCCAAATGCTCCCACGAAAAGACCAAATGACATGACTAAAGGAATAATAGAATTGTTTGGCATATGAATATCACCAATTGGCTCTGCATATGTCATACCTTCTTTATTGCCTTCTTGTTTTTCAATCCAGAATGCATCAAGACCACGAACAAGTGGTGTTTGTTTAAAGTTATAGAAAGGAACTGGTTGAGGAATAGCCCATTCAAGTGTTCGACCATCTCCCCAAGGATCGCGACCTACAGCTTTATTTTGCATAATTGTTTTCACAATGTTTACTACTAATATTGTTACGGCTAACGCCATGAAGATGGCACCAATAGAACTAATTAAGTTAAATAAATCCCAACCTTGATCCTCACCATACGTGAATACACGACGTGGCATACCAAGTAACCCTAGGAAATGTTGAATAAAGAATGTTAAGTTGAATCCAAATAGGAATAACCAGAAAGTTATTTTACCTAACGTTTCGTCTAACATCGTGTTAAACATTAATGGCCAGTAGAAATGCAAACCAGCTAATAATCCTAACACTGTTCCACCAACAATTACGTAATGGAAGTGAGCAACGATGAAGTAAGAATCATGTAATTGGTAATCAAGTGGCGCTGACGCTTGCATGACACCCGTTACACCACCCGCAACGAACATAGGAATGAATGCAACAGCATATAGCATAGCTGTTGTGAATTTAATACTTCCGCCCCACATTGTTAATAACCAGTTAAAGATTTTAACTCCTGTTGGTACAGCGATTGCCATTGTAGCTACAGCAAAGATTGCGTTAGCAGTTGGCCCCATTCCTGTTGTAAACATATGGTGAGCCCAAACCATGAAACCTAAGAAACCGATTAATACAGTCGCAAAGACCATTGCCGAGTAACCAAACAAGCGCTTACGAGAGAATGTCGCAAATATTTCAGAGAAAATACCAAATGCAGGTAAGATTAAAATGTATACTTCAGGATGTCCGAAAATCCAGAATAAATGCTCCCAGATTACTGAGTTACCACCCATAGTATGGTCAAAGAAATTCCCACCAAACATACGGTCAAAGATCATAAAGAATAATCCCACTGTCAATGGAGGGAAAGCGAATAAAATTAGAGCAGATGCTACAAACGTAGACCATGTAAATAATGGCATACGCATATAAGTCATACCTGGAGCACGCATATTGATAATTGTAACTAAGAAGTTAATTCCGGCAATTAACGTACCACCACCTGAAATTTGTAATCCTAGTGCATAAAAATCAATACCATGACCTGGAGATGCGATAGATAATGACGCATAAGATGTCCAACCAGCGTCAGGTGCTCCGCCCATAAACCAAGATAAGTTCAAGAAGATTCCTCCAAAGAAGAACATCCAGAAACCTAAAGAGTTTAAGAATGGGAAAGCTACGTCACGTGCACCAATTTGAAGTGGCACTACGGCATTCATAAATGCGAATAAAAGTGGCATGGCGGCCAGGAATATCATGGTTGTACCATGCATGGTGATAATTTCATTATATAATCCTGCACTTACAAAATCATTATCAGGTTTTGCAAGTTGGATACGGATAAGCATAGCCTCGATACCACCAACGATGAAGAAAAATCCGCCGGTTACGAGGTAAAGGATGGCAATCTTCTTATGGTCGACTGTTGTTAAATAGTCCCAAAGAACGGCTCCAAAGCCTTTTTTCTGTGCGATTGAACTCACAACTTTAACCTCCTCTTGTCATTCTCTAGAAGATTATTCTTCTACAGATAGTCCCATTAAGTATTCTGTCAGAGCTGTGAGCTCTTGATCTGTAAATTTCTTGCCATTATTTATATCTTCTGGTTGAGGCATTATGTTACCTGGTTTATGTTTTTCAGGATCATTAATCCATGCCTTAACGTTTTTATCTGTTTTATCCAAGTAACCCGCGACACGATTTCGATCGCCGAAAGTCGCTAAGCTTGGACCTTGAGCACCTGATGTGCCGGCACCTGAAACAGCATGACATCCGATACAGCTTTTGTTAGCAAAGAGATCCTGACCTTGTTGAGCTACATCAGATTCAGGTGTTTCTTCTTTAGTAGCTTTCATATCTGCAGCCCATTTATCAAAGTCTTCACGGTCTAAAGATTTCACTTTAAAGTCCATTAGTGCGTGTGAAGGACCACATAGTTCCGCACACTTACCATAGAACACGCCATCTTCAAGACTTTCAGATGGGTTGTCGAATGTTAAATAGAATTTGTTTAGGTTATCAACATTCGTATCTAATTTACCACCTGCAGCAGGTATCCAGAATGAGTGCTTTACATCAGCAGCTTTCAGGTTAAAGTAAACTTTTTCTTGAGTTGGTACTACTAGTTCTTGAGCAGTAACGATTCCTAAATCTGGATACTCGAATTCCCACCAGTATAGGTTTGCTGTAACGTTAACGGTAACTGCTGTCGCATTACCTTCTGCATCCTTTTTATCCATTCCACTTACATCCGCTAAGTTGTATGTAGCAATTACAGTTGGAACAGCCAAAATTAAAAGTAAAATAATTGGAATGATTGTCCAAATAAGTTCTAGTGTGTGATTTCCTTCAACTTGCTTTGGAATCACATCTTCGCCCACTTTAGAACGACGGAACTTAATGATTGTAAGAAGATAAACAACTAAAACTACAACAATTACTAGTACCATGATTCCTGTTGAAAGTACCATTAAATTTAATTGATCTCTACCAACTTGTCCTGCTGGTGTTAGTGTCGATAAGTGCTCTCGACCACCACATCCAGATAAAAAGACCATTAGAGCAGTCACAAGTGAAAAAAGACGCCATTTTTTGATCCCTTTTATCATAGCTTAATCAACCCCCTCTTTCGTTTGAGTATTCAAGTTTAAAGCGGTCTGGTTCTATTCTATATGAATTCTACATTCAAAGAAAGAATCCCAAAGTTAGCTAAAAATCGAGAAAATAATCATCGAAACAAACATAATGGTCATGTAATTTAAAGAATAAATAAACATACCTTTTGCCCATTTTAAATCATCTTCCGCTTTAAAGCCTTTTAAAGCAAGTGCGAGCCAACCTAAATTCAATACAGTTGCTAGAACGAGGAACCAAATTCCAAGTTGCATGAGTAGGAATGGGAGTGGGAAAAGAACTAAAATCCATAAAAGCATTGAGCGCTTTGTATGAGCAAATCCTTTAACTACCGGCAACATGGGAATGCCTGCTGCTCGATATTCTTCCGTACGTTTCATAGCAAGTGCGTAAAAATGTGGTGGTTGCCATGCAAACATGATGAGAAATAGTGAAAGTGCTCCCCATCCAAGTGCTGGTTCAACAGCAGCCCAACCAATGACTGGTGGAATTGCTCCAGAAATACTACCAACAATTGTATTGCTTACATGCTTTCTTTTTGACCACATGGTGTATAAAACGACATAACTGATAATACCAGCTAAGCCCCATACTCCAGCGGAAACCGATGCCATAAATAACAAAATCTCACCAACAACTAAAAAAGATAGAGAAACGGACAATACGGCAGTAGGTTTAAATCTGCCCGTCACAGTTGGTCTTGATTTAGTTCTTGACATAACTGGGTCAATATCACGATCGATGAAGTTGTTCATTGCTCCTGAACCAGCAATAATCAATGCTGCACCAAATAATGTATAGAACATTAAGTCTAGTTCGTCTAAAAAGTGACGATTTGAAAATTGGAAAGCTAACCACAATCCAGTAAACGTAGTTACCATATTTGAGTTTACGATTCCAATCTTGATTAAAGCAAGAAAGTCCTTAACAAATGATGTTGTTACAGGATTCACATCTGAACTTGCAGTAATCGCTCTACCGTTTGACATGAAACTCCCCCTTTCAAAGTTGTAAGCATATTCCGCTACCTTTACTATATCGAAAAACTGATGTTAATTCTATATATAACTAGAAATTCGATAAAAAGCATTAAGCGGTTTCTTGTCAACGATACACAACATCTCTATACTAAAGCATTTTGGTAAAAGTTTTGTGAATGGAAAAAGAATTTTTTATGAACAATTTGTGAAAAGGCTATTCATATACATTTAGATTGTAGGCTAGACATTGTATTTTCGCCGTTTCTTAGCTATTATCAAACATGCAGGTTATCGCGTTTTTCGCGATCAGTATATACAAAGTAGGTGTCATTCATGCAACAAAGTAAATACTTAAAATGGTTTGCTGTTGCTGCAACAATCGGCATGTTACTCATTCTCCTTGGTGGTGCACTTGTCACCAAAACAGAAAGTGGCATGGGTTGTGGTAGGCATTGGCCAGGGTGTAATGGACAATTAATTCCAGATGAAATTACTCCAGAAGTGTTAATTGAATTTTCTCATCGGGTCGTAACTGGATCTGTAGGTTTTCTTATATTAATATTATCGGTTTGGTCATGGAAAGTGATCGGTCATATCCGCGAAACGAAATTTTTAGCTGTAATGGCTATGTTTTTCTTAATTCTCCAAGCTTTAATAGGAGCTGCACAAGTATTGTGGGGACAAGGTGATTTTATATTAGCACTTCACTTTGGAATCTCCTTACTATCATTTGCTTCCGTATTATTGTTAACACTTCTTATATTTGAAGTCGATCGAAAATTTGACGCTGATAAATTGAAAATAGGTTCTAAGTTAAAATGGCATACAGTTGGTGTGACCTTATACTCTTACATTGTTGTATATACAGGCGCTCTCGTTAGACATACAGATTCTGGTTTAATTTGTGCAGATTGGCCATTGTGTAACAATGATAAATTCGCGTTACCTTCTAACCTCTATGAATGGGTTCAAATGGGACATCGCACTGCAGCAGCATTAATTTTTATTTGGATCGCATTTATAGCTTGGCATGCAGTTAAACAGTATAAAGACCAACGAGTTTTATACTTTGGTTGGATAACTGCTTTTGTTATCGTATCTCTTCAAGTTATCGCAGGTATGCTAGTAGTATTAACCAAACTTAATTTATACTTCGCGTTAGTTCATTCTCTATTGATATCCTTATTATTCGGCTTATTGTGTTATATGATTTTGTTGCTTTCACGAAGCCGATCTAAAAAAACACAAAAATAAATGGACTTGGTAATAAGTCCCTAAATAAAAACAGGTGGAGGAAAACGACTCGTTTTCCTCCACCTGTTTTTAAGTTTTACCATATTTCTCAAGAAAGTAGTACCCACTACTTCCAAAAGATTATGGGCTAATGCTACAATCCCTAACTCATTTTAAGGTTGTATAATTACTTTTTACAAGTTGCGACGAGTAACCGCAGGAACAAAGTTTACCTACATGACTAGGAAACTCAACAACTATCCAACACCCTCCTAATTTCTCGGTCAAAAGCATTCTATTTCTTCATAATGTGAAATATGGAGTAACAGCGTAGACTCCAGCGGGAAAATGTCGAAATCCACTCGAACTCATAGTTCTAGTTAGTTCGGGGCAAACCCGCGGAAAGCTTAGCTGTTTTGCGGAATATCAACCTAACATGAATTGATTATAGACAACAAAAAAAGAAGAGAACAACTTAAAGAAAGTGCCAGGCTTCCGAAATTGCATCCCTGCAGGCCTTATTAGTAAAGATGTACCTCTTCTTTGTGAACCCAAATCCAAAACACCATATCATATTGACTTTATTTGAATTCATTTCTCATGGCGTGTGGGATGTTCCATCTAAGTACGATAATCGATAAAGAAAGAGCGAAGTGACTAAAGTCAATTGGCATAACAGTTTCTGCATCAGCCTTTAATCTCCTTTTCTCCGAAAGTTGAATTAATGTATAAAGGGGCAGTCCTTAAAAGCCATTTTAATGACTTTTGGACTGCCCCTTTTTATTTTATTCTTTTTCCATTTCTATTAATAAATCACCAGTTGCTATTGCAGTTCCAGCTACCACATGGATTTCTTTAACCACTCCATTATATGGAGCCTGAACTGTTGTTTCCATCTTCATTGCTTCCGTAATTAGTAAATGATCTCCGCGTTTTACTCGACTACCGTTTGCAATAACGACTTTTAACACAGTTCCTGGCATTGTTGCACCAATATGATTTGGGTTCGAGACATCTGCTTTCTGCTTTTGTGTAATGTCTGATTCAACCGTCATATCTTGAATAATTACTTCTCGTGGTTGCCCATTCAATTCAAAATAAATCACACGATTGCCGTCTGAATGTGGTTCACTTATGGATACCATTTTGATAATTAATGTTTTACCTTTTTCGATCTCTACTTCTATTTCTTCCCCTAAACGCATTCCGTATAAGAAAGTCGGTGTATCAAGAACCGATACATCACCAAATTTTTTCTCCATGATTGAATATTCATCAAACACTTTTGGATACAACGCGTACGCTAGTGTTTCGTGACTGCTGACTGGACGACTAAGTTTGTGGAAAAGTTCTTCTCTTAATTGTTCAAAATCAACAGGTTCCAACAATTCGCCTGGACGTACCGTAATGGCTTGACGATCTTTTAATATTACTTTTTGTATTTCTTCTGGGAAGCCACCATACGGTTGTCCAATATACCCTTGGAAAAACTCAATAACTGAATCAGGGAAATCAACCGTTTTTCCTCGTGTTAACACCGTTTCTTCAGTTAAATCATTTTGGACCATAAAGAGAGCCATATCCCCTACTACTTTGGATGAAGGAGTAACTTTTACTACATCACCAAACATAATATTAACATTTGAGTACATTTCTTTTACTTCTTCAAAACGAGCACCTAGTCCGACTGATTTCGCTTGTTGTTGCAAGTTCGAGTATTGTCCACCAGGCATTTCATGCACATAAATTTCTGTATGAGGACTCATCATGCCAGATTCGAATTCTTTATAATATTTACGTACATCTTCCCAATATTGAGATAGTTGTTCGAGAGCTTTAATATCTGTACGAACTTCACGTTTACTGCCCTTTAAGGCATACGATAGGGAATTCGCACTTGGTTGAGATGTTAATCCTGCCATTGTACCAAGAGCGGTATCTACGATGTCAACACCAGCATCAATCGCTCTTGCATATAAGTAAATACCATTACCACTCGTATCGTGCGTGTGTAAATGAATAGGAAGGGATACCGTTTCCTTTAACTCTGAGATTAAACGATATGCTGCTTCTGGTTTTAATAAGCCAGCCATGTCTTTAATCGCTAAAATATGAGCTCCGGCTGATTCTAACTCTTTGGCCATTTCTTTATAGTAGGCAACCGTATATTTAGCGCGAGTATCATCTAAAATATCGCCAGTATAACAAATAGCTGCTTCTGCGATTTTACCAGATTGACGAGCAGAATCGATTGCAACTTCCATTCCTTTAATCCAGTTCAAGCTATCAAAGATGCGGAATACATCGATACCTGCTTCTGCTGACTGTTGGATAAATTCGCGAATAACATTGTCTGGATAGTTTTTATATCCAACAGCATTAGCTCCACGAACGAGCATTTGCAGTAAGACATTAGGAATCATTTCACGCAGATTAAGTAATCGATCCCACGGATTTTCTTTCAAGAAGCGGTAAGCAACATCAAATGTTGCTCCTCCCCACATTTCAAAAGAAAAAGCATTATGCATAGCTCTCGCTGACTGCTCTGCAATTTCATACATATCATTTGATCGAACGCGAGTCGCCAAAAGTGACTGATGTGCATCACGGAAAGTAGTATCTGTTATCAACACATCTTTTTGTTCGTGAATCCACTTAACAAGTCCTTCTGCTCCACGCTCATTTAAAATTTGTTTTGTACCAGAAATTGGTGGAACCAACAAATCAATTTGTGGTTTTCTTGGAATAGCGAAAACAGGCTTTGAAGCTTTTTCGATTCCAGGGAATCCATTGACTGTTACGTTTCCAATATAATTTAATAATTTAGTCCCACGGTCTTTCCGAGTTGGGAACAGAAATAATTCTGGTGTTGAATCAATAAAGCTTGTATTGAAATTTCCCGTAATAAAATTATGATGTTTGACTACATTTTCTAAGAAAGGAATATTAGTTTTAATCCCGCGAATTCGGAATTCTTGTAAATTACGATCCATTTTTGCAGCTGCTTCTTTAAACGTTTTACCCCAAGTTGATACTTTGACTAACAATGAATCGTAGTAAGGAGAAATGACAGCACCTTGGAACCCATTACCTGCGTCTAGACGGACACCAAAGCCCCCGCCAGAGCGATAGACCATCAATTTCCCAGTGTCGGGCATGAATTGATTTAATGGATCTTCCGTTGTTACACGAGACTGTATAGCGAAGCCAAATAATGGAATGTCTTTTTGAGCTGGCATGCCAATTTCTTCTTCATGCAAAGCTGAACCATCAGCAATATGAATTTGAGTATGAACGATATCAATTCCCGTAATCATTTCCGTAATCGTATGTTCTACTTGAATACGTGGATTTACTTCGATGAAAAAGAACTCATCGCCAGATACCAAGAATTCAACTGTTCCTGCGTTTATGTATTTCACATTGTTCATTAATTGGACCGCTGCATCGCATATACGATTTCGCAAATCCTTTGAAATTGAGTTAGAAGGAGCAATTTCAACTACTTTCTGATGTCTGCGTTGAATTGAGCAATCACGTTCATACAGATGAACCAAATTACCATGCTTATCTCCTAAAATTTGAACTTCGATATGTTTAGGTTTTTCAACCAGTTTTTCAACGTATAATTCTTCTGATCCAAATGCAGCTTTCGCTTCTGAACTAGCGCGCTCAAATGCTGATTCTACATCCGCTGCAGTGGGAACAACTCGCATCCCACGTCCACCGCCGCCTGAAGAAGCTTTAACCATTAAAGGATAGCCATTCGTCTCGCCAAAAGCTTTCACTTCTTCTACTGTTTGAACAGGTCCATCACTACCAGGTATAACTGGTATACCAGCTAATATAGCTTGTGTTCGAGCTTTCACTTTATCGCCGAACATGTTTAAATGCTCAGAAGTAGGTCCGATGAATATGATTCCTTCTTCTTCACAGCGTCTTGCAAAATCCGCGTTTTCAGAAAGAAATCCGTATCCTGGGTGGATCGCATTTGCTCCACTATTTTTAGCAATAGTCAAAATTCCTTCAATGTCTAGATATGCATCTATTGGTTTCTTCCCATCCCCCACTAAATACGATTCATCTGCTTTGTATCGATGGAATGAACCACTATCTTCTCTTGAGTAAATTGATACGGTAGGTAGGTTTAATTCGGTACAAGCACGGAAAATACGAATTGCAATTTCTCCGCGGTTAGCAACTAAAATCTTTTGAATCGTTTTCATAATGTGACGACACCCCTTAGATTCGCGTTTTTTCGAATTTCACAAACATTGAGACATTTAACAATATCCCCATAGCTAAAGATAACAAAATGACAGACGTTCCGCCATAACTAATAAAAGGCAGCGGCACTCCAGTTAGTGGGATTAAGCCTAAAAGCCCACCTAAATTGATGAATGTTTGAAAACCAATGTAACTACCAAAGCCTGCCGCTATCATTCTAGCATGTGGATCTTGAGCTTTTAAGGCTATTGTTAATGCACGCAACACAATAAATCCTAAACCACCGATAACTATTAGCACCCCAACAATTCCTAACTCTTCGGCAATAATCGCCATGATGAAATCTGTTTGTGGTTCTGGTAGGTAGCCTTGTTTTTGAACAGATTGACCTAAGCCTAACCCTTTTAAACCACCTGCACCAATAGCTAAATATCCATTAACAACTTGATAACCAAATCCTTGTTCATATTCAAATGGATTTAAAAAGGCTTCAAGACGTCCTAGGCGACGTTCTGTTATTAATGTGTCACGCAGTAAATAGAGAACGGGCGTAATAAGGGCAAGTGCGCCAATAATGATTCCACTGATTTTGACAAACGTGCGGATTTGAATTCCACTAGCTGCCATTACTGAAATTGCAGTGAAAAAGATAATCATGGCAGAACCCATGTCTACTTCACTGAGGACTAATGCAACGGCTAGAACAAGTACTGTAACTGGAGGTGCAATAGACTGGTTAAAGCTATCAATCGGTCCTTTTCTAGCTTTATTTGCAAATACTCCTGCAAAATACAGTACCATAATTATTTTTGCTAGCTCAGATGGCTGTAAGTTTCCAAATCCAAGATTAATCCAACTTTTTGCCCCTCCGGCAGCATACCCAATAAAATGCACTGCTACCAATAACGTAAACATAACGACCAACATGGCAACCATCATTGGTTTTTTCCGATAATGTTTATAAGGGAATAAAGCACCGATTAAAAATACAGGCACTGCTAATATTAAATTTAACACTTGTTTCTTATAAAAGTGATCCGGCTCAAAATCGTATCGGTTTACAGACCAAACCATACTGGCACTATATATCATTACTAATCCAAATAGACATAAGAACATGTATGTAATAAATAATGGGTAATCAAAGTTTTTTGTGTAGCGCTTTAAATATGAAATCATGGGGAAACCTCTTTTTCTTTTATCTAGCAAAAAAACTCAAACACATACTGAGTTTGAGTTTCTTACTTTTTATTTGTATAAGCATCATGCATGACCGATAATTCTTTTTCAAGTGTCGAAAGAAGTACCTGTCCTTCTTCACGCTCCATAAGACCTAGTTTCACGGCGAAATCGATTTCTTTAGATAAACCATACATTTGGGTATCTAAGACTTCTTCGTAAAGTGGGCATTGTGGCAATGTCAAATGATCAATTTGAACTTTGATCAATTTTGCTATTTTTTCTGCATCGGCTTTTAAAAGTTCAACAGCTTTTTGCTGATACGATTGTTGTGATGTAGTATCCATGAGGACGCCCCCATTACCTAATATTGTCTTAGTAAATTGTATCTTTCTAGAGTCAAAATTGCAAGTACTGCTTCTAAAACCGATGTTTAGAAACTTAATTCTTTGTTACCTATAGTCAAAGCGTTATACTAGAAGGTGAAACGCAATTGTATTGGAGGCACCAAAAGAATGGAAAACATTATTCCTATAAAAGGCGAAGTGAAATTCCAAATAACATTGGATCCAGCTGTGTGGATTTTTGATGATCGTCGCATCGATTTAACTACATTTTTTACGGAACAACAAATCGAAAAAAATGAGTTGGATGAATACACAAAAAAAATGTCTGCTCATTGGTCCCGTGAAATTATGGAAGGTGCAACTTTTCCACCAACTTTAAAAACTGAAAAGAAATATGAGAGAACAAAAATGTTAACAGGTACGTTTGGGATCTACTTAAAGCATTTTTTAAAAAATGCTGAATTAAAGGACAGTGCAAAAGCTGTTATTATCGAAACATCTAGTGGAGAAGAACATTCGTTTTCACTAGAACAAGCTGACTCTATTATCTTCAAATATAGTCAAGACGGTAAACCGTTACGTGAAGATGGACCTGTCTATGTACTTCTAGCAGATGGCTCTAACTTAGATAATCCCATTAAACATGTGAATGCAGTTCGAGTAGATTAGGAGGTTAATTCGATGCGTGTAAAATGTGTCATTTGTGATAACATCAATCAATTAGTTGATGATTCACCTCAAGCAAAAAAACTTCGTAATCGTCCAATTCATACGTATATGTGTGATCCTTGTCATGAGCGGATTGAACAAAAAACAAACGCTCGTTTAGCAACTGGAGACTTTGTCTTTTATAAAAGTTCCCGCAAAATTGAAGAAGAATTTTAATGAGTAGCCGTAAAATTATCAATTCTTTATACATTGGTGTTCCCAGCGGCATTTTGTTAGGTTTCCTCTTGAAGTTAATTGAATCAGTTAGTCAGATACGGGTATACACCTTATTGTTAAATGTGGATTTCATCCCATTAATAGGTCAAGTCAAATGGTCTGAACCGATGGAGTTTTTATTTCATATAGTCATTTCCATATGTATTGCTTTTGCATTTATTTTTTTAGCAGATTTTCTAAATTTACAGACCTCTCTACTAAAGTTATGGCTATTGAGTTCGATATTATGTTTACCTACATTAGGATTGTATTTTGTTTTGAGCTCATTAGCCATCAAAGAAGTGCCTGCCTGGAACGATTGGCAAGCCTTTGCTTATTGGACCATCGCTCATTTAATTTATGCTTGGATATTACCACTTCTATATTTAAAAACATTAAAAAAAGAGAAGCACTAGCTCACGCTAGCGCTTCTCTTTTTTTCATTATGCAAACGAATTTTATATAAAATTAAAATCATCGCTGCAACTATTAATCCTTCCACAACGGGTAAGAAGAAAGCTAAAAATGTTAACATTATGCATCCCAAGAACAAAAAGAGATAGATAACGATATTTTGAGACATCTTTAACTTCTTAGCAAATCCGAGCTTATAAACTAATACAGAAAGTACGAAGATGACAAGAAAAAGTGCATATCCTGCCACCTCGTAGTTTGGAAGGAATTCATAAAAAAACCGAGCAGTTGGGTACATTTTGTCATAGACAAATTGCTGTTCTTCCAAAATTCCTCAACCTTTCAATCACTCTTAGTTATTTTCAGCTGTTTTACTCTTTTTCGTTACGCGTTCACGTTCAGCTTTATCAAGTACTTTTTTACGTAAACGAATTGATTGAGGTGTAATTTCACAGTACTCATCATCATTTAGGTATTCAAGAGACTCTTCTAAAGTCATGATACGTGGTTTTTTTCTTGTAGTAGTTGCTTCTTTATTAGCAGAACGAATGTTGTTGGCTGCTTTCATTTTCGTAATGTTAACTGTTAAGTCATTATCACGTGTATGCTCTCCAACAATCATTCCTTCATAAATTTCAGAACCTGGCTCAGCGAAAATCGTACCACGATCTTCAATACCTAAAATCCCGTATTCAGAAGCAGTACCTGTAGACATAGCTACAAGAACACCTTTACTACGTCCACCTACACGACCTTTTTGCATCGGTTGGTAGCTATCGAATGTGTGGTTAATGATTCCGTATCCACGTGTTAATGTCATGAAATCAGTAGTGTATCCGATTAATCCACGAGCAGGTACCATAAATACTAAACGTACTTGACCTGAACCGTTATTAACCATATCAAGCATTTCACCTTTACGTTCACCCATTGATTCGATGATTGAACCAACATGTTCTTCAGGTACATCAACTTGTACACGTTCAACTGGCTCACAACGAACGCCATCGATAACACGAACGATAACTTCTGGTTTAGATACTTGTAATTCGAAACCTTCACGGCGCATGTTTTCAATCAATATTGATAAATGCAATTCTCCGCGACCAGAAACTACCCATGCATCAGGAGAATCTGTAGGTTCAACACGTAATGAAACGTCTGTTTCAAGTTGAGATTGTAAACGCTCATCAATTTTACGAGATGTTACCCATTTACCTTCACGTCCAGCGAATGGACTGTTGTTCACTAGGAACGTCAT
The DNA here is from genome assembly GCF_049671445.1 of Paenisporosarcina sp. Lineage (GTDB taxonomy): Bacteria > Bacillota > Bacilli > Bacillales_A > Planococcaceae > Paenisporosarcina. The sequence goes on from NZ_JBATUX010000091.1 coordinate 17,412, forward strand.
TTGAAGAGTAGGCTCATCGATACGTAAAATTGGTAAAGCTTCAGGATGTTCTGTTGGACAAACTGTTTCACCAACGTTGATATCTTCCATTCCTGATACAGCAATTAAGTCACCAGCGTGAGCTTGTTGAATTTCAATACGTTTTAGTCCCATAAATCCGAACATTTTTGTAACACGGAAGTTTTTCACTTTACCGTCTAATTTCATAAGTGATACTTGTTGTCCAACTTCCATAGTTCCACGGAATACGCGACCAATACCAATACGGCCAACATAGTCGTTGTAATCTAAAAGAGAAACTTGGAATTGAAGTGGCTCTTCTTTGTTATCAACTGGAGCTGGAATGTGTTCAATAATTGCATCATAAATTACTTTCATGTTTTCTTCTTGGTCTTCAACGTCAGAAGAAAGACTTGCAGTACCATTCATACCTGATGCAAAAATTACCGGGAATTCTAATTGCTCATCGTTTGCTTCAAGTTCAATGAAAAGTTCAAGAACTTCGTCCACTACTTCTTCAGGACGTGCAAAGTCACGGTCAATTTTGTTTACAACAACGATAGGTTGTAAATTTTGTTCTAGTGCTTTTTTCAATACGAAACGAGTTTGTGGCATACAACCTTCGTACGCGTCAACTACAAGTAGAACACCGTCTACCATTTTCATAATACGTTCAACTTCTCCACCAAAGTCAGCGTGGCCAGGCGTGTCAAGAATGTTGATCTTCACATCTTTATATTGGATCGCTGTATTTTTAGCTAGGATAGTTATACCGCGCTCACGCTCGATATCACCAGAATCCATGGCACGCTCGTCCACATGTTCATTTGAACGGAAAGTACCTGATTGTTTTAACATTTGGTCAACTAAAGTAGTTTTACCATGGTCAACGTGGGCAATTATTGCAATATTTCTTAGGTCGTGACGTAAATTAGTCATTGTTTCACTCCATATTCTTTTTTCGAGTCCTTAACTGTGTTATTATAGCACATGTTATACATATTTGTCTGATTTTGAATTGAAAAATTTAAATTAATAGGTGGAGGACTTTTCGTGAAAAATTTTAAATGGGTATTTGCACTCTACTCTCTGTTGGCTTTACTCTCAATGTTCTCTATTGGAATTTCTGTAGGATTAAGAAGTATTCCAGGTATTCTAATCAGTATTTTATTATTAATACTTGTCATGGGATTTGGCTTTAAAACAAAAAAGAAAATGCGTGACCAAGGTTTATTATAGAAATAGCTGAAGGTGCTACTTGGTGGAAGCACTATATAATAATGAATTAAAGCAAGAAATGGAGGACTCCATGTCTTGGTTTTTATTTTTAGTGTACGTAGAGAATGCCTTTGATTAGAAAGAACAAACTATTAGGGCATAGCATGCCTCAAGAACATAAAGAATGAGACCCACAAGTATGTGGTTTTTATAATTGTTAGCTCATGCGGAACCTGCGGCCAGCAAAAATGTAAGATGACTGCTGTATGAACCTATTTTAAAGTAATGTATTTCTCTATCAATATATCATGCAGACTTTTTCGTGCCACAAGAAATGTATCTTGTCCTAATAGCTTTAAGGATTGTCCATTTAAATTAGTTGCAACAGCACCTACTTCTTGGGCAATCACGACGCCTCCCGCAACATCCCAAGGTGATAAACGCATGGACATGTAAGCATCTATTCTCCCTGTCGCTACATAGGCTAATTCAAGTGCAGCTGATCCGTATGAACGTATGCCTCTGACATCCTTTACAAGCCTTATAAGTCCTTCATTTTCAATATGGCGGTTAGGTACTACCCAACTGGCATTCATTCCAATAATAGCTTCTGAAATCGTTGTTGATTCTAGTACAGGGATTGGTTCATCATTTAAATATGCCCCTTGTCCTTTCTGTGCACTATATAACTCATCGTGTATTACATCATATATGTATCCGAGGACTCCAATTCCATCCTTGTAAATACCTAATGAAATGGCGAAATTTCGTTTTTGATGGATAAAATTCATCGTGCCATCAATTGGATCTAACATCCATACATATCCATCGAGGGTTGTAAGGGAATCACCGAATCCTTCTTCACCTAAAATGAAGTGCCCTTCATAGTCTTGTCGAATATGATGAATAAAAAATTGTTCGATCTCTTTATCTATATTGGTCACCAAATCATTTGCATCAGCTTTTGATTCGATTGCCAGTTCGCTCGAAAATGACTGACGAATTTTTCTACCCGCTTCTTTAATTAATGCTTTTGCGTAACGATCAAGTTTTTGAAGTTCCAATAGACCAGCCGCCTTTCTAAATCATTAGCCTTTAGTATAAACAAAAAAGCACCTTATGTCAGAAATAGACCATTAGGTGCTTACGTATTTATATGAATAGCTCTATTTTTAATATAAGGCATGCAAGGCCTCCAACTCAGAATGAATCTCACTTAGTCTTGCTTTGCTCTTATCAATTTCACTTTGATTTTCTTGTTGAATCGCATCGAACAGAGAGGCAAGTTCGTAGTCAAGTTCTAATTTTAATCCTAAAATTAACTTTTTCTCTACTTCTTGCTTGCGAATGATATGAACAACTTGTTTCATGGTCTTACACCCCTTTTCTGATTATAAATCAAAATATTCTGAATGTTTTATATACAATATGTCACGAAGTTAATTTTGTCAACTTCATTAAGACTACTTACAAGATTTTTTCCCATATTTTGATTAAACTAAACATAGGAAATGCGAAAGGTGGAAATAAATTTGAAATACACATGGGAACAACAAGATTTTGAGGTTTTCCAAATAGAAGGTTTAGAACATCGTATGCAAGCTTTGATTGAAAAAGTCCGACCAAAATTTGAGGAATTTGGGCATACATACGCATCATTCTTTTCAAGTAAAACAGGAGATGAATTCTATCCTCATGTCGCGAAACACGCAAGACGCTCTGTGAATCCCCCAAAAGATTCTTGGGTTGCTTTTGCTCCTTATAAAAGAGGATACAAAGCTATTCCACATTTTCAAATTGGCTTATGGAAGACACATGTCTTTATTATTTTAGCTGTTATTTACGAAGCTCCTGACAAAGTACAAATTGCTGAAAGATTATTGAAGAAGAAAAGTTTATTTAAAAAGATGCCACAAGACTTTATCATTTCGGGTGATCACATGTCTCCTGAAGCTTTCCCTTTGAAAAACGCTCATAAAGAACTTTTACCGTCGTTATTGGATCGTCTGCGTGAGGTGAAAAAAGCAGAATTTATTGTGGGTCGACATATTTCGAGCGAACAAGCGATAGAGATGACTGAAGAAGCGTTTGATATTTTTGTAGAAGAAACTTTTGAAGCACTTCTACCTATCTATAATGTGATGGTTAATAAAAAATAAAGGAGCAAGGGATTATTTCCCTGCTCCTTTTATAATTGCACCTTTTGTAGTCTCTTTCATTTTTTTGATAATTGGATAACAAATATATCCGCTTTCTTTTTCAAAATCTCTGAAATAGGTTTTCTCTTCAGCCATTGATGGGACAACCTCTTTAAAACCTCGATACTTTTCCATCAATACTTCTCGGTTAACACCTTCTAAATAAGCAAGTTCTATAACTTCAAAAAATTGAACGACGGCGATAATTTCTTTCGTCGACCAATCTTTTGAAAATGGATATGAAAAACTCATGGTTGCTTCACCCTTTCCTTACTTCCATTTTACGCGGAAGTCTTCTGCTTGGGAAATCATTCTCGCAAATAATTCTTGCACGCTAGGAATATCGTCAATCAAGCCTGCTACTTGACCTGCCCATCCAAACCCTTGCGTTTCAAAACCATCATAAATATAGTGTTTGTTTGCTTGACCGCTAATATACTCTTTTAATGCTTCATACGTCGGAGTAGAAGCTTCAATTTCATGAATTTTTTCTGTCCATGGATTTATGAGTGCTCTCGCAGGAGCTCCAATCGACCGTTTAATAACTGTTGTCCCAGTTTCGGAGCTATTTACTAATGCTTGTTTATATACATGTGAAGCATGGACACATTCTTTTGTCGCAATAAATCGCGTTCCCATTTCAATCCCTTCCGCACCTAGCGCAAGTGCGGCCATTAATCCACGGCCATCCCCGATACCTCCTGATGCAATCACCGGAATCGACACAGCATCGACGACACGCGGTACAAGAACCATAGTGCCAACATCGTCACGCCCTAAGTGTCCTCCGCCTTCTTGACCTACTACCATTACGGCATCAGCACCAAGTTCTTCAGCTTTTTGAGCTTGTCTAGTTGCTGCTACTAAGACTAACTTTTTAATATTAGTACCTTTCAGTTGGTCGAATATTGGTGTTGGGTTGCCACCAGTCATCGATACAACTGCTACATTTTCTTCAATTGCCACATCAAGCATATGAGAAAACGGTCGCCCCTGCTCGCCAATTGCGAAATTAACACCAAATGGCTGATCAGTCAAAGAACGAACTTTATGTATTTCTTTACGCAATGCTTCCGGCGATTCTAAACTCATCGCTGTAATCTGTCCAAGTCCTCCAGCATTCGACACTGCAGCTGCCAAATCCGCATATGCTAGGTAAGCAAGTCCTCCCTGTATAATAGGGTATTGTATATCTAGTAAGTCGGTAATGCGCGTTTGCCAGTTCATATATGACACTCCTTCTAACTTTATATGTAGTTTATTCGTCTCCATTGTCGAAATTCCTTTAAATATTTATGGTCATCCTCAAGTCAAAATGCTATAATTCACTTGTTTTTCATTTTAATTATTTGTTCAAAAGAAGCTTAAAAAGAACTGAGTAAGAAATACGCTGCATGAAATAATATTTCTATGCATCTATTGAACCGTTAGAGACACACTGTCTACTAGTACCTTGGTCATTTTTCGCGAACTGTTTGAACTATCTTTTTAGAAAGTTGAGGTGGTACGACATTGTCACAGTTAGAAACCCCTTTATTTGATGTCTTGCTAAAACATCGCAATAGACATCCTGTTCAATTTCATATTCCAGGTCATAAAAAAGGTAATGGTGTCGATCCAGCTTTTCGTGAATTTGTTGGCGATAACATTCTCTCCATTGACTTAATTAATATTGCTCCACTTGATGATTTGCATTCACCTAAAGGCGCTATTAAAAAAGCACAAGAGTTAGCTGCAGAAGCTTTTGGAGCAGATTTCACATTTTTCTCTGTTCAAGGGACAAGCGGTGCTATAATGACGATGATTTTAAGCGTTTGTGGCCCAGGAGACAAAATTTTGGTGCCACGTAATGTTCATAAATCCATCATGTCTGCCATTGTCTTCGCTGGAGCTACGCCAGTGTTTATACACCCAGAAGTAGATCCAGAACTAGGGATTTCTCATGGTATTTCTGCAGAGTCTGTCGAAAAAGCACTTGAAGCTCATCCAGATGCTAAAGCAGTACTTGTAATTAACCCTACTTATTTTGGTATTGCAGCAGACTTGAAACGTATTGTTGATATTTCACACAGTCATAATATTCCCGTTTTAGTAGACGAGGCACATGGTGTGCATATTCATTTCCATGAATCATTACCTATTTCGGCTATGGCTGCAGGTGCAGATATGGCCGCTACTTCGGTACACAAACTTGGGGGCTCAATGACTCAAAGTTCAGTTCTAAATGTACGAGAAGGGTTAGTATCTTCTAAACGTGTACAATCTATATTATCGATGCTAACAACAACTTCTACATCGTATCCAATCCTAGCTTCTTTAGATACAGCAAGACGTCAATTGGCCATTAATGGACATGACTTATTGACAACAACGATTCGATTAGCTAAAGACGCAAGAAAACGCATTAATCAAATTCCGAACTTACGTTGTGTAGGTAACGAAATACTACGCACATCTGCAACTTATGATATGGATCCTACCAAATTATTAATTAGCGTTAAAAACTTAGGTATTACCGGACACCAAGCTGAAGAGTGGCTGCGTGAAAAAGCTAATATTGAAGTGGAATTATCGGATCTATATAACATTTTGTGTATCGTGACGATTGCTGACTCTAAAAAAGAATTAAATATATTAGTAAATGCTCTTCAACGTATGGCTAAAGATTTTGAATCTGAAGTCACAATCATTGAACCTTTTGTAACGATGCCCGATATTCCGCGTTTAGCCATGACTCCACGCGATGCTTTTTATGCAACGACAGAAGTTGTTCCGTTTGCTGAATCTGTTGGCCGAATTTCAGCTGAATTCATCATGGTTTACCCGCCAGGAATTCCGATTTTCATTCCTGGTGAAATCATTACTGAAGACAATATTGCCTATATTCACATGAATATTGAAGCAGGATTACCGGTTCAAGGTCCAGAAGACGATGAATTGAAATTGATACGTGTGATCAAAGAACATAAGGCTTTCTATTAAGCGACTGAATGATAAAGGCTGAGCCTCCTTATTAAGGATGGCTCAGCCTTTTAGTATGAAGAAAAATGTAGTGGTTATTCAGTAGGTACACCTTGAATCGTAGCAGGATCAATCATTTCATACCCTTTTTTGCGCAGACCTTCCACAATCCCTTTTAACGCAGAAGAAGTCCACGTGCGATCGTGCATTAATAAGTTAGCACCGTTCGTCAAGTACTCACTGTTAACCATAATGTCTGTTAAAGCTGTTGCATCTTGATACTGAGATTCCCAGTCATAGCCGTATGTCCAATTCATTAAAAGCATACCTTGTTCTTTAACTAGTGCTTTACTGAAATCGGTATTAGATCCGAATGGCGCACGGAAGTATTTTGGTTTCTCGCCGATAACAGCTTCAACAGTTTCTGAAACTTGCATGATTTCGGCACGCTGTTGTTCCTCGGTAAGTTGTTTTAAATCTGTATGAGTTTGCGTGTGATTTCCAATTGCAAAGCCCATGTTGTGAATTTCTTTTAATACGGCTTTTTCTTCATCTGTATCTAAAAAGTGTCCATTTACAAAGAAGATTGCGGGTGCATTTAATGCTTTTAACGTTTTCGCCATTTCTAATGAACGCTTATCTGGTGCGTCATCAATTGTTAATAAAACAACTTTAGAAGGTGCATTAGCAATTGGTTTAAACGACCAATTGGCTTCATTTAACGTATATAGGGGTTCAGTCGTTACTGCTTCAGTTTCCTCTTCTTCAACCACTACTTCTTCTGTTACTTCTTCTTCAACAACTTTTTCTTCTTTAGCTTCTTCTTGTGCAGGAGCAGATACTGGTGTTTCTACTTCTTTTTCTCCACATGCCGCTAGTATTAATGCCAAAAAACTCAAACTCATTAATTTTGTGTAATTCATGTTGTATCACCGTAATCCTTTCAGAAATAATTTTAGCAAAATTCGACAATTCATTCCACCATCTTATTAACAACGATGAACCAACTTGCAAAATATGTATGTATTAAGTTCAAAACGTAACTATCCTTACTTAGGAAGTTAGGTTTTTCTGGTCACTTCAAACGCAGTATCTCCCGTACCGTGTTCTAGAGAACTAAACGGAGATATTAGACCTGATTTTTATTAGACCACAGTACAGGAGATAGTCGTGACACAAAAAATAAACGTTGGTAGAAAAAGAGAATCTTGTTTTCTATTCTTTTGAATAATCTCAGTCTGACTTTTCGGCGTTGACGTCTGAAAAAATGGTGTTGACGTCTGAAAAAAACGCCTTGACGTCTGAAAAATAGCCATTGACGTCTGAAAAACATTAATCGCACAAAATATAGACCAATACATTTACACAGCGAGGTTTCCAAATCGCTCCTTTGTTCCCTTGCAACCTAGAGATAAAAGTTAGGACGTTTGGTTAACTAGAGAATTGTTGATTTCTTTATGTAGTTATTCGTCCGAAGATTCTATTTCGGCTACTATCTGCTTAATTATTTTCACATCACTTTATATAAAAAATTTATTAATGCGTGCCAGTGATAGACACGAATGCTTCTCTAGTGTGCCTCCTTATCTGTGAAATGCATTCTCGCGGAACATCTATCCTCGTAAGAGCGAAGAAGGTATCCAAGCCGCCTATTCTTTAAACATTAGGCAAAGATGCAGCACAGCGCCTTCCTAATGTCCTCATATAACCTGATAGATAATAAATATGCACAAAAAACCGTACAGGAAATCCTGTACGGCTATAAAAATTCATTTTATTTTGAAAGAATGTGAATTGGGTGACCCATTACAACTTCAGCAGCTTCCATTGAGATTTCTCCCAATGTTGGATGTGCGTGAATTGTCATAGCAATGTCTTCTACAGTCATTCCTGATTCAATCGCTAAACCAAGTTCAGCAATCATGTCAGAAGCACCTTGACCAACGATTTGTGCGCCAAGTAGTAAACCATCAGATTTACGTGAAACGAGTTTCACGAAACCATCAGTAGCGTTTAATGCTAATGCACGACCGTTTGCTCCGAATGGGAATTTCCCAGCCGTCACTTCAAAGCCTTCTTTTTTAGCTTGCTCTTCGTTTAATCCAACAGTTGCAAGTTCTGGATCTGTGAAACAAACAGCAGGAATAGCTAAATAATCTACGATAGACGTTTGTCCTGCAATTACTTCAGCTGCTACTTTACCTTCGTAAGATGCTTTATGAGCAAGTTGAAGTCCTGCAACTACATCTCCAATTGCAAAGATGTTTTCGATGCTAGTGCGAACTTGTTTGTCGACTTCAATCAACCCACGTTCGCCCATTTTAATTCCAATTTCTTCAAGGCCCATTTCGTCTGTGTTTGGACGACGACCAACTGTTACTAATACATAATCCGCTTCGACTTTCTTCTCTTCGCCGCCTGCTTCGAATGTAACAACAACGCCAGTTTCTGTTTCTTCAACGCCTTTAGCAACTGCTTTAGTAACGATTTCCACGCCTTTTTTCTTCAAGCCTTTTTTGACAATTGTCGTCATTTGCTTTTCAAAACCAGCTAAGATATCGTCTCCACCTTCAACAATTGTTACTTGTGAGCCTAGGTTTGCATAAGCTGTACCTAATTCAGTTCCGATATAACCGCCGCCAATAACGACAAGTTTTCCTGGAATTTCAGTTAGGTTCAATGCACCTGTAGAGCTCAATACACGTTTAGAAAACTTGAATGCAGGAATTTCCACTGGTCGAGAACCAGTTGCGATAATCGCATTTTTAAACTTATATGTTTGTGATGATTTTTCGTCCATTACACGAACTGTGTTTGCGTCAACAAAATAAGCTTCACCGCGAACAACTTCAACTTTATTCCCTTTAAGTAAACCTTCAACTCCACCCGTTAATTTCTTAACGACACTGTCTTTAAATGCTTGTGCTTTTGAAAAGTCGATTTTTACATCAGATGCTGTAATACCCATATCATCTGAATGTTTTGCATGGTCGAAACGATGACCAACTGAAATTAAAGCTTTTGATGGAATACAACCAACGTTTAAACAAACGCCACCAATATGTTCTTTTTCAACGATTGTTACTTTTTGGCCAGTTTGTGCTGCTCGAATTGCTGCAACATATCCGCCAGGGCCTGAGCCAATTACGAGCGTATCTGTTTCGATTGGGAAATCTCCTACTACCATGATTTTACGCCTCCATTAATAAAAGTTCTGGATTGCTAAGCAAACGCTTAATGTTATTTAATGCGTGCTGAGCAGTCGCACCGTCGATCATTCGATGATCAAAGCTCAAAGATAATGCTAACACAGGAGCCGCTACAATTTCACCATTTTTTATGACAGGTTTCTCTGCGATTCGACCAATTCCTAGTATAGCAACCTCTGGATGGTTAATAACTGGTGTGAACCATTGTCCGCCGGCTGAACCAATATTTGTAATTGAACATGATGCACCTTTCATTTCTGAAGGTGATAATTTACCATCACGTGCTTTTCCACCAAGTGTATTTATTTCATCTGAAATCGCAAATACTGATTTGCGGTCTGCGTGTTTGATAACTGGTACTAGCAAACCTTTTTCTGTATCTGCAGCAATTCCGATGTTGAAATAATGTTTTTGAATGATTTCGCCAGCTTCATCATCAAGAGAACGATTAAAGTCTGGGAATTCACGAAGTGTATTCACTAATGCTTTTACGACATATGGTAGATACGTTAATTTGATATTTTTTTCAAGTGCTAATTCTTTGAATTTCTTACGGTGTGCAACCAATTCTGTCACATCTACTTCATCCATCAATGTTACATGTGGAGCAGTATGTTTAGAATGAACCATTGCTTTAGCTATAGCTTTACGAATACCAGACATTTTTTCACGAGTCTCTGGGAATTCACCTTCTAATGCTGGAGCTGCAGGTTTTGCTGCTTTATTCGCTTTTTCTTCAGTAGATGATGTTTGTTCATTTGTAACGACTACTTCTTTGCTAGTTGTTTCAGACGCTTGTCCACCATCCATAAATGATTCAATGTCAGCTTTCATGATGCGACCATTTTTACCTGAACCATTGACTTGAGAAATTTCCACTTCATTGTCACGTGCAAATTTACGTACAGAAGGCATCGCAATAACACGACCGTTTGGATCTTTTTCTGCCTTTGGCTGTACTTCTGTTTTAGGATCAGCTTTAGTTGGTTCTATTGATTCTTTCTCAGGAGCTTGCTCTTTAGCAACAGGTGTTGCTTCTTTTTCTACTGCTTGACCAGCTTCTGCTGTAGCTTGAACTTGAGATTCAGTTTTTTCTTCAGCTTTCGGCTCATCTTCGTGATCGCCTTTAAACTTAAGATCTTCATAGCCTGGTGCATCAATACGGATCAATACTTGTCCTACTGTTGCAACTGTGCCTTCCTCCACGACTACTTCTTCTACTTTCCCTGCTACTGGAGAAGGAATTTCAACGACAGCTTTATCGTTTTGAACTTCACATAAAATATCATCTTCACCAATGGTATCTCCTGCTTTGACGAACCATTTTACGATTTCACCTTCGTGTATACCTTCACCGATATCTGGTAATCGAAATTCAAATGCCACAAAATTCACCCTTTCTGTTGTAAGCGTTTATTAGATATGTTTTAGAATGTTAATACTTTTTTCGCTGTCGCAATAATATCTTTCGAATTAGGCAACCAAACTGTCTCTGCTTGAGAGAACGGGAAAATTGTATCAGGTGCAAACACGCGCAATACAGGTGCTTCTAAGCTTAAAATAGCACGTTCGTTAATTTCAGCAACAACATTTGCTGCAATACCTGCTTGTTTTTGTGCTTCTTGAACGACGATTGCACGACCTGTTTTTTCAACTGATGCAATGATAGTTTCAATATCCAATGGTTGAATTGTACGTAAGTCAATTACTTCAACAGAGTAATTTTCCTTCTCAAGTTCTTCTGCAGCTTTCAAGCTATCATGAACCATAGCGCCGTAAGTAATAATTGTTAAATCTTTACCTTCACGTTTAACTTCTGCTTTACCTAAAGGAATTGTGTATTCTTCTTCAGGTACTTCTTGACGGAATGAACGATATAATTTCATATGTTCTAAGAAGATAACTGGGTCGTTATCACGAATTGCAGAAATTAATAATCCTTTTGCATCGTACGGAGAAGATGGAATAACAACTTTTAAACCTGGTTGAGCTGCCATTAATCCTTCTAAACTGTCTGCATGCATTTCTGGTGTATGAACGCCGCCACCAAAAGGAGAACGAATCGTGACTGGTGCACTGTATTTACCACCACTACGGAAACGCATTCGAGCTAATTGACCACTAATAGAATCCATTACTTCATAAACGAAGCCAAAGAATTGTATTTCAGGAACTGGACGGAAGCCTGTTAAAGATAAACCTACAGCTAAACCACCGATACCTGATTCTGCAAGTGGTGTATCGAATACGCGATCTTCCCCAAATTCTTTTTGTAAACCTTCAGTTGCACGGAAAACTCCACCGTTATTTCCAACGTCTTCACCGAAGACGAGGACGTTTTCATCATTCTTAAGCTCTGTACGGAGTGCATCCGTAATTGCTTGAATCATCGTCATTTGTGCCATCGGTTACTTCGACTCCTTCTCTTTGTAAAGTTCATATTGTTCTTTTAAGTTATATGGCATTTCAGTATTTGGATCATACATAATTTCCATTAAATCAGTCACTTTTTGTTTCGGAGCAGCATCTGCTATTTTGATCGCTTCTTTTATTTCTTCTTTAGCTTTTTCGATTACTTCATTTTCTTTTTCTTCATTCCAAAGTCCTTTTGCTTCTAAATAAGCACGGAAACGGACCAATGGATCTTTCTTTTCCCACTCAGAATCTGTATCAGATGTACGGTAGCGAGTTGGATCGTCACCAGCCATTGTATGGGGTCCATAGCGGTAACATAGTGTTTCAATTAATGTTGGGCCTTCACCATTGACAGCGCGCTCACGTGCATCACGAGTCGCCACGTAAACTGCAAGTGGATCCATTCCATCAACTAATATACTTGGGATACCAGCGGCTATACCTTTTTGTGCGATTGTTTTTGCAGCTGTTTGCAATTCACGAGGTGTCGAGATTGCAAATTGATTATTTTGAACGATGAAGATTGCAGGAGAACGGAACGCACCCGCGAAGTTAATACCTTCATAGAAATCACCTTGAGAAGAACCACCGTCACCTGTATATGTGATGGCAACTGATTTTTGCCCACGTTTTTGCATTCCAAGTGCTACTCCAGCAGCTTGAATGAATTGAGCACCAATAATAATTTGTGGTGGCAGTACTTTTACATCTTCAGGAATTTGATTACCCATGAAGTGTCCACGTGAGAATAAGAAAGCTTGTGATAATGGTAAACCGTGCCAAATCAGCTGAGGTACATCGCGGTATCCTGGAAGAATAAAATCTTCTTTCTCAAGAGCGAAGTGAGAAGCCAATTGTGAAGCTTCTTGACCAGCAGTAGGGGCATAGAATCCTAAACGACCTTGTCTGTTTAAAGAGATTGAACGTTGGTCAAGAATTCGTGTATACACCATACGACTCATTAACTCTGTTAATTCATCATCTGATAATTTAGGATCTGCTTCTTTGTTAACGATTTCGCCTTCTTCGTTTAAAATCTGAAGCATTTCAAATTTTTCTTCGATCGCTTGTAGTATTTCTACTGGACCTTCTTGCTTAGCATTTTTTGCTGCCATGTTAACACCTCTCCTTATATATCTGTATTAAACAATCATTAAAAACTGAGTGATACAATTTTCATTCTTCCCTAGTATACTCAACTTTAAATTAGTGGTCAATCAATGGTAACTCTCGTTATATACGAACTTATTATTTATTATGTATTCGCACAATACAAAACTGTACTAGTACAAATGATTCTCTGTATCACAATTTATAAGCACATCCCAATAGCCGCCAATGCACAAAAAAACGACCTCGCTAGGAGATCGTTTTACTTTTCTTCGTCTAATGAATCATACACAGACGATTTCGTTTCATTTAATTTTTTTGTCGCTTCGTTAAAAGCATTAATTGCAGATTGCACAACATCATTTTGTTTATTAACTTTATCTACTTGTTCTTGAAGTTGAGTTTGTTGCGTTTTTTCATCTGCTAACAAATCATAAAGCGAGATTTGTAAATCCGTTAATTTTTCATATTCATCACTTACCACTTCATGGGCATCATAGCGAGATTCAAGTGACGCTTTCAAATCTGTTAAGGAAGTTTTTATGTTTTCTTCCTTTTCGTCTTTTATTATTTCTTCAAATGACGATAACGACTCTTGTGCATTGTTAATCGATTCATTTTCTTCTTTTAATAAAGTTAATCTCTCAGAAAGGGAAGCTTTTAATTCTTCAACTTTTAAAAGCACTTCATCTTTTTGTTCTTGGGTCAATTTCATGGCTTCGTTAAAAGTACTCTGTTCTTTTTTCTCTAATTCAGCTAATTTCTGCTGTGCGTCACGGTATCCTTGTTCTTCTTCATAAACTTTTGCTAACGTATCAGATAACTTATCATCATTAGATGCCCCTATTGAGCATGCAGAAAGTAAAAGTGAAGTGGAAAGAAATGTTCCTATTACAATTTTTTTCATTTATTAACCTCCTAAATCATTTACTACTATAGACCTTCAAGGAAAAAATTTCAACATTCTAAAGATCCTCTTTTTGTTGCACGAACGTCAACCTTCGTTATACTTATTAAAGAATCAAAGTGGGAAAGGAAGACCAAAATGTTTGAACTGAAAGATATTATTCGCGAAGGACATCCAACTTTGCGACAAAAAGCTGAAGAAGTAGATTTTCCTTTATCTCCTGAAAATGCAAAACTAGCACAAGACTTACTTGACTATGTTAAGAATAGTCAAGATTCAGAAATGATTGAACGCTATGATTTACGTCCTGGTATTGGAATTGCTGCACCTCAAGTTAATGTGTCAAAACGTATGTTTGCTCTTCACATACCAGATGATGAATCTAAATTAAGCTTTGTTGCCATTAACCCAAAAATTATTAGTCATTCAGTAGAAAAAACATACATTTCTGTAGGTGAGGGTTGTTTATCTGTTGATCGAGTTATAGAAGGGTATGTTCCGAGATATGCGCGCATTACAGCAAAAGGCTTTTATCCAGATGGACGCGAGTTTAAACTTAGATTAAAAGGTTTAGCAGCTATCGCGTTTCAACATGAACTCGACCATTTAAACGGTATCATGTTTTATGATCGGATTGATAAAGAAAATCCATTTGCAGAAATACCAGATGCCATTCCATATGAACGAAAATAAGGAGAAGGTTCCCAAAAATTAATTTTGGGAACCTTTTCTTTTCATAGAGTCCTGAAACTTGTCTCGGTTCACCTAGAATCTAAATAAGTTTTAAATACCTCAAAGCATTCACTAAACCATCGTCGTCTACATGAGTCGTAACATGTTTGGCTCGCTTAATTGCTTCTTCATGGCCATTCCCCATTGAAACACCGAACCCTACTGCTTCCAACATTTCAATATCGTTTAATCCGTCTCCGAAGGCAATCGTATCTTTCAAGTCGATATTGTATCTTTCACTTATAAATTTAATGGCGTTTCCTTTTGAAGCACCTTTTGGCAATATATCAACAGACACACGATGCCATCTGACAAATTTTAATTGCGGGAAAGCTTCATGATACGAACTCTCCTCTTCTATTGAACAAAAAACCAATGATTGAATAATTGGCTGGTTAAGATAAAAATCTTTTTCGTACTTCGGATGTGGTAACTTTAACGTCCTAATACTTTCTTCAACGTGAGGATGATTTTCAATAGATGCAACCATTTTTTCGTCATTCATATATACCAAAGGATGATTATTTCGTTCCGCAAATTCTGAAACTAATTGTAGTTGATCTATATCAATTTCATTTTGATAAATAACTTCATTTTTATAAACAACATATTGACCATTAAAACAAATATAAGAATCTATTTCTAATTCTTTCAAAATCTCTTTAATCATGAATGGAGCACGTCCTGTAGCAATAAAAACTTCATGACCATTAACCCTAGCTTCAAAAATGGCTTCTTTTGCCTTAGCCGGCAATTGTTTATTAGAATCATAGAGTGTGCCATCTATATCAAAAAATAAAAATTTCTTCATAATAATCACCCTTTCTATCTAGTAAGAATTGTACTAAAGACAAGTAGCCTTTACAAAAAACGAAATATTCTGTATAATAGATATGAGGAGTGATTTGCCATGTTAAAACGTCTAAAAAGGAAGATTTTAAGGCGGTTAGGCGGCATACTCGGGAAAAAAACAATTGCATAATTTTTTGCCCTGCTATTTATAGTAGGGCTTTTCTTTATTTTAAAAGAAGCACGTGATAATATAGAGAGAGTGAAATTATTATGAACGTGAAAAAGGAGACCAAAACATGATTTACAAAGTATATTACCAAGAGAACGTGCTTGAAGTGCCAGTTCGCGAAAACACAAAAAGCCTTTATATTGAAGCATCCTCTGAACGTGAAGTTCGTTACGCACTAAAGGATCGCAAATATAATATAGAATTTGTTCAGCTTCTTGAAGGTAATCATTTATCTTATGAGCAAGCTAGCGAAAACTTTAAAGTGGAGAAAAAATAAAACTTATGAAATTTGTTAAGAATGATCAAACAGCGGTATTCGCTCTCGGCGGACTGGGCGAAATCGGTAAAAACACATATGGAGTTCAATTCCAAGATGAAATTATATTAATTGATGCAGGTATTAAATTCCCTGAAGATGAGTTACTCGGGATTGATTATGTTATTCCTGACTACTCGTATCTTGTGAAAAATGTAGACAAGATTAAAGGTCTATTTATTACACATGGTCACGAAGATCATATCGGTGGTATTCCTTATTTGCTTAAACAATTAAATGTACCAATTTACGGGGGCAAACTAGCTCTTGGACTATTAAGAAACAAGCTTGAAGAACATGGTTTGTTGCGTACGACAAAAATGCATGTTATTACAGAAGATGAAGTAATCAAATTCCGTAAAACATCAGTTAGCTTCTATAGAACAACTCATAGTATTCCAGATGCATTTGGTGTCGTCGTTAAAACACCACCTGGAAACATTGTTCATACTGGTGATTTTAAATTCGATTTCACTCCAGTTGGAGAACCAGCTAACATTACTAAAATGGCTGAAATCGGTCGTGATGGCGTGTTATGTCTATTATCTGATAGTACAAATGCAGAAGTACCAGAATTCACAATGTCTGAGCGAAAAGTTGGAGAAAGCTTATCGGAGATTTTCCGTAAAGTGGATGGTCGTATTATTTTCGCAACCTTCTCTTCTAATATTTATCGTTTACAACAAGTTGTAGAAGCAGCTATACATCACGGTCGTAAAATTGCTGTCTTTGGCCGAAGCATGGACAATGCCATTACAATTGGACGTGAACTAGGGTATATCAATGCTCCAAAAGAAACTTTTGTTGACACACAGACATTAAATCGTCTTCCTGCAAATGAAGTAATGATTTTATGTACGGGTAGTCAAGGTGAGCCTATGGCTGCACTTTCTCGTTTAGCAAATGGTACTCATCGTCAAATTCAAATCCAACCAGCGGATACGGTTATTTTCTCTTCTTCCCCGATTCCTGGAAATCGTAGTAGTATAAACCGTACAATCAATTTATTATTCCGTGCAGGAGCGGATGTTATTCATGGTTCATTAAATAATGTTCATACTTCAGGTCACGGTTCTCAACAAGAGCAAAAATTGATGTTACGCTTAATGAAACCAAAATTCTTTATGCCTATTCATGGTGAATATCGTATGTTGAAAATACATACTGAACTAGCTGTGGATTGTGATGTTGAACCAGAAAATACGTTCATTATGGACAATGGTGATGTATTAGCTCTTAGCCAAAATGAAGCAGCAGTAGCTGGTCGTATTCCGTCTGGAGATGTTTACATTGATGGAAGCGGAATCGGTGATGTTGGTAATATTGTTTTACGTGATCGTCGAATCCTATCAGAAGAAGGTTTAGTCATTGTCGTTGTTACAACGGATCAAGAACGTCAAAAAATCGTTTCTGGACCGGACATCATTTCACGAGGGTTTGTTTATATGCGTGAATCAGGTGCAATGATTAATGAAGCTCAACATATGTTAAACCGTCATCTACAAAAAACAATTCAATCAAAAGCTACTCCTTGGTCAGAATTGAAAAATGAAATTACAGACGTTTTAGGACCATATTTATATGAAAAAACAAAACGTCGCCCAATGATTTTACCAATCATCATGGAAGTATAATAAATAGAAAAAAGCTATGCAGAGTATCACGATATGTGATATCTGCATAGCTTTTTTTATTGTTGTGTCTAGCTACGCAGGCCAGACCACACCTAAGTTTCAGAATCTCCTGCGGAAACTAGTCTCCGAATCGTTTCTTCCAACGTCGGTGTCGGTCAATAGTGACCTGATTCGCTTTTCTTAGTGTCTAGCTCCGGGCGCCAGCTCGCACTTCCGCTTCAAGCCCTCTTGCGGAAACGAGTTTCCGAATCGGTCTTTCCACCGGCAGAGTCGAGCTTGAGTGGCGTCCTCCGCTTTTCTTAGTGTCTAGCTCCGGGCGCCAGCTCGCACTTCCGCTTTTCTTAGTGCATTGCTTTCTTTTCGAAGCGAATTATATCTGCATCTGCACCAATGACGATTAGGACGTCGTTAATTTGAATTTTTTCGTCAGCTTGTGGGGATACCAGAATTTCTGTGCCACGTTTAATACCGACTATGTTAATACCATACTTCGCTCGAATGTCCAGATCAATTAAGGTAGAGCCAGCTAATATTTCATTGGCTTTTATCTCCATAATGGAGTGCTCATCAGACAGTTCTAAATAGTCGAGAACATTATTTGTCATAATGTTATTGGCTATTCGAATGCCCATATCGCGTTCTGGATGAACCACTTGGTCTGCACCTATTTTTCGTAATACTTTTTCATGATAGTCATTTTGTGCTTTTACAGTGATTTTATTTACACCTATTTCTTTTAACATTAATGTTGTTAAAATGCTAGATTGTATGTCTTCACCAATTGCTACAATGACATGTTCAAAGTTTCGAATTCCTAGCGATTTTAATACAGATTCATCCGTTGTATCTGCCACGATTGCTTGTGTAGCAATAGAAGCAAATTCATCTACACGGTCCGCAAATTTATCAATGGCCATAACGTCTGCCCCTTGATCAATAAGCTCCCGAACAATACTTCCGCCGAAGCGACCTAACCCAATAACTACAAATTCTTTTTTCATCTTTCAACCTCCGTACGGAACGAATGGACATAGTGTATCACAACTTTGAATTGTGCTCAAATTCAGTTTGATATGTCTCCGAACTGGGACATAACCAGTTGGTGATAATGTCCTTTATCTTTCATTAATGAATCATGATTTCCTGATTCAAGGACACTTCCATTTTCTAAAACAATAATCTGATTTGCTTCTCGAATTGTCGATAATCGATGTGCAATCATAATGGCCGTTCTATTTTTTAGAAGTGTACGCAGTGCTTGCTGAATTTGAAGTTCCGTCTCCGTATCAATGGAAGCAGTTGCTTCATCTAAAATAATGATTCGTGGATTTGCAAGAAGTGCTCGTGCAAATGACAGCAACTGTCTCTCACCAACGGATAATATATTGCCTCGTTCTTCAACTTCAGTTTCATAGCCATTAGATAACCGCTCAATAAAGCGATTTGCACCAACTGCTTGTGCTGCAGCTATTACTTCTTCGTCTTTCGCATGAGGGTTACCAAAGCGAATATTATCCATTATGGTTCCAGAGAATATAAATGTTTCTTGCAAAACAATACTAATTTGTTCACGTAAATCGCTTAATGATAAATCGCGAATATCGGTTCCATCCATTTTAACCATACCACTTGTCGGGTCATAAAAACGTGACACTAAGTTTGCAATTGTTGTCTTACCTGAACCGGTATGACCTACTAATGCAACCGTCTCTCCTGCTTTCATTTCAAGCGATATCCCTTTTAATGCTAAGCGGTCTTTTTCATAACCAAATTGAACATTTTCAAATTCAATATGACCTTTTAGTTGACCTATTTTTATCGGATTCTCTTTTTCATTTACAAGTGGTTGTTCATCCAAGAATTCAAAAATACGTTCGGATGAAGCCATCCCCATTAATAATTGGTTATACACCATGCCTAGTCGCGAAATAGGTTCCCAGAACATGCCGAGATAAAAAGCAAAAGCGACGAATGCACCAAGATCCAATTGACCATTTTTTATCAAGTAAGCTCCGTAAATAATCAACACCACTGAACCAATAGCATTGGTCATTTCAACAAATGGACGGAACATGGAGTTCTTTTTCGTTGCTACACGCCAAGATTCAAAACTTTCTTCATTGATGCCGTTAAAAAAGGCCATATTTTCATTTTCTTGTGTAAAGGATTGAGTAATGCGCATTCCTTGAATACTTTCATTTAAATGAGAGTTAATTTTTGCTTGTTTCATACGTACATCTTGCCATGAACGACGAATGTTTTTACGTAACGTAGTCGAAATAAAGAACATCATTGGCAAAATAACGAGAACTGCTAATGCAAGTGGTGGACTAAGTGTAAATAAAATAATAAGAACACCCATAAGTAACAGTAAATCCATTAACAAGTTAATAACACCATTAGTGAACAATTCTTGTAGCGAGTTAATATCGTTCATGATTCGAACGAGAATAGAACCAGCTGAGCGTTGATCGAAAAATCGATGCGATAACCATTGTACATGCGTAAATAAATGTTTGCGCAAATCGTAAATTACATTTTGACCAAGTTCATTCATCCATCGTATTCGATATCGATTGGCGATTGTATTAACAACATACAACACTGCAATTGATCCTACGAGAATGGACAGCAATTCCACGTCTTTCGTTTCTAATGCCCGGTCAATTACATACACTCCTATTAGTATTGGGATGAGTAGTCGAATAAGAGTAGTAATTGTTACAGCAATGAAAGCTTTCGGTAGTAAAGAACGTGAATAAGGTTTCACATACGTAAATAACCGAGCGAGTTGGGACCAGTTAAATGGTGCATCAATTACATCATCCGTAGAGTAGCGGAATCTTTTTAATACACTGGGATTAATTTGTTTTGTCATAATGATTCCGCCTTTCTATGCATAAATATTTTCAAGTTGGTCTTTATATTGAATTTCATAAATCCGTTTATATAGACCTGTTTGATTAATTAATTGCTCATGTGTGCCTCTTTGAACAATATTGCCATGTTCGAACACAATTAACTCATCTGCATGTTTCACGGATGAGATTCGATGAGCAATGATAAACGTTGTACGGTCTTTCATGACTTCTTCAAGCGCTTGTTGGATATGAAGTTCTGTTTTCATATCAACGGCACTTGTAGCATCATCCAAAATCAAAATTGCTGGGTTTTGACAAAGTGCACGTGCAATCGCAATGCGTTGTTTTTGTCCTCCAGATAAGCCTAGTCCCCGCTCTCCTAACATCGTGTCGTATGCTTCAGGTAACTCCGTGATAAAATCATGTGCATTTGCTCGTTTTGCAGAGTCAATGATTTCATCCATGGTAGCATCAGGTCGGCCATACGAAATATTAGCTTTAATAGAAGATGAGAATAAAAATGACTCTTGTAAAACAAAGCCAATATTTGAACGCAACGATGTTAATGAATAGTCCTCAACTGGAATGCCATCAATTTTAACTTGCCCCTCAGTTGGTTCATAAAAGCGTGTTAACAATTGCGTTAAACTTGTTTTACCTGAACCTGTTGCCCCAACTAAGCCGACTTGTCTGCCAGCCTTTACTTCTAGATTTACTTTATTTAATGCGACTTGGTCCTCTTCACGATATTGAAGTGTGACATTTTCAAAAGCCACATGCCCTTTCATTCTTGAACCATCAACAGCATTTTCCTTTGTTTGAATTGGTTCAGGGGCTTCTAGCACTTCTAAAAGACGTTCTCCTGAGGCTTTGGATTGAGAAAATAAATTGACGGTAAAACCTAAGTTCATTATTGGGAAAATGATGTAGCCAAGTAAACTGTAAAATGCGACGAGTTCTCCTACAGTTAATTGGTTATTCATAACTAGGAAGCCACCATAACCGAATAAGAAGACAACACTTATATTGCCGAGGAACTCCATAACCGGGAAGTACTTTGCCCATATTTCCGTCGTAAACAAATACCGCTCTTTATAATCACAATTTGAGTCGTTAAATTTGTTAATTTGAAATGATTCGCGAGAAAGTGACTTTACTGTATGAATTCCACTTATGTTCTCTTGAACATTTGTATTTAACTTACCAAAGGATTTACGAATGTCTCGGAATGCAGGATGCACTTTTTTATCAAAGCGGAACACTGCCACGATTAACAACGGCATTGCTGCCATGGAGACAAACGTCAATGGAATTGAATAATAAAACATGACACATAAAGATACAGACACAAGAAAAATTAATCGGAATAATTCAACGAAGCCAAACGATAAGAAAAATCGGAAGCCTTCAACATCTGCCGTTAAACGAGACATTAAATCACCGGTTTTTGCATTATCGTAATAGCTGAATGGTAAACGTTGTAACTTTGCGTATAATGCATTGCGCAATTCATATACCGAGCGAATACCAAACATATCACCGGTGTATTGACCTATATAAGTCGCTATTCCTTTGACTATCATAAGCGCCATAAAAATACCAGCAAGGGTCCATGCTAAATCATACTGCTGATCTTTAATAACGCGGTCAATCGTTTGTTGTAAAATGATTGGATATGCAACTGTAATCACCAAAGTAATTAGGAGCATGAACAAAGACCAAAAGAATAAATGTTTATTTGGCCAGTAGTAATCCTTTAATTTTTTGAAAATTTCCAAACTGTTTTCCCCCTAATTCAAAAGACATAGTATTAAATATAACGGAAGCCGAAATAAAAGACTACCCCCTTTTGACTGATATTTGCATTAAATCTAAATTTTCTCTTAAGTGCTTACTGAGCATCTCAACTTTCGCATAAAAAAAACAATCTCCAATCTTAGGGGATTATAGGCTGATGCAGAAACTGGTATGCCAATTGATTTTAGTCACTTCGCTCTTTCTTTATCGATTATCCTACTTAGATGGTACATCTCACACGGCATGGGAAATGAACTCAATGTGAGGTTGATATTCCGCAAAACAGCTACGCTTTCCGCGGGCTTGTGCCGAACTAACTCGAACTATGCGTTCGAGTGGATTTCGACACTTCGCTTTTTCCGCTGGAGTCTACGCTGTTTTACTCCATATCTCACAATATGAAGAAATAGAAACCTTTTTGACGGAAGTCTATTTTCATGCCGCGAAAGTTGAGTTATCATCTTTAAACTTAGCTTAGTAATATAAAAAAGTGCCAGACACCGAAGGAATTTGAAGGACATAAAACGTCCTAAAATTCGTCGGTGCCTGGCACTTCATATCATTAAATTACTACTGTTAGGCGTTGCGCATTTCATCTAGAACACGGTTTACACGTTTTTCCAGCATTTTCATGCCACTACCGCCTGCTTGGAAATGACGAAGTTGACCCGCTTTATCAAAAACGTAATATGCAGGTACATATTGATTGTCAAAAGCGTCTGTTAGTTTCATATCATTATCAACATAAATCGGTTGAGTAATGTCATGTTGAGCAGCAATTTTTTTAATATCTGTTAAGTCCATGTCTTTTTCAGATCGTGGCATATGAACTGCAATCACATTTAACTCATTTTTGTATTGGTCACGGAAAGCATTTACTTCTGGCATCGCTTCTTTACAAAGGCCACAACTAACTGACCAAAAGTGAATTAAAGTAGGTTTACTGCCGATTAATTGTTTCTTGGAAACTTCTCCATTTAACCATGCTGTAGCGCCTGTTAAGTCAGGCATGGGCGAGCGTAATTTCATCTTAATTCCTCCTAATTCATATCAGTAAAAAATTCCCCACTGCGTATCGTATGCGTGGGGAATCGATGGTGTCTGATTAAAAGCGTATTTAGAATATCCAAATAGCGATGTAACCTCAAAGCTAATAAGAATTCGCTGAAACTTAATTTCTTGTCAAAAAATTAAAGTGTTTTTTGACCTGGGCGCCAGTTTGCTGGACAAAGACCACCAGTTTGAAGGGCTTGTAATACGCGTAGAGTTTCATCTACATCACGGCCGATATTATTATGGAATACTGTTTGATATTGCATTTCACCTTCAGGGTTTACAATGAATAATCCACGAAGAGCAATACCTTCTTCTTCTATTAAAACACCATACTCACGAGAAATTTGGTGATTCGTATCTGCAGCTAAAGGATATTTTAGTTCGCCTAAACCATTGTCTTGACGAGCAGTGTTAATCCAAGCTAAATGTGTGTGAATTGTATCAGTTGAAACGCCAATGATTTCAGCGTCTAAATCTTCGAATTCGTCAAAGCGATCTGACATTGCTGTGATTTCAGTTGGGCATACAAAAGTGAAATCCATTGGATAAAAGAACAATACCGTCCATTTATCTTGTTTCATATTTTCTTCCAAACTTACTTTACCAAAAGACTTATCTGCAAGCACTGCATCCATAGTAAAACGAGGTGCTTGTTTACCTACCATACGTTCTGTCATGTGAAAACCTCCAAGAAGTATTAATCTGCCAACGAATTGTATTCGTAATTAGCACAATTTAAAGGATAACAAATACCTCCTTGCAAAGCAATTTATCGGCATTCATAAAATTCCTTAATATAATCTTTTCGTCCAATTCGTGTCGAATAATTAGTATGTTCAGATTGATGATACCCATACACAAAAAAAGACCTAAACTAACCTTATTAAAAAGGTCGCTCAGGTCTTATTTTGCAATATTCACATGTAGGATCATTACAATCGTCCTCTTTCCAAGCATTACATGGTTCACAGTAACAAGTATCATATTTTTCATGATAAGACAAAGGCTCAAAACAATCATTACAATAATCACGAAGTTCTTCTTTTGCAATGACACGCTCATTGATTAGTAAAAATGAATTTTCTATTTGTTTCTGTCTTACTGTATGTTTGCGTTCTTTAGGATCTAAAAATAACATCATTGATTTCTCCACAATTGTCACTCCTTCTTCATTTCATGGTAACATATATAAAGTTAGGAACAATAGTGGAGGTCTTAAAAAATGGATGAACAAACAAAAATAAATCCTCTATTCCTAAATCAAGCATACATGACCTTTCTTTTTCCATTTTCTTTTAGAGAAAAGGAACGAGGGAATCTTGTAGAGCATTTACGAAAAAATCATTTCACCTTTTTTTCGTTGGATCAAAAAGATTTAGAGAAAGAGTATTATGGTGAAAATATTAAAGTTCAACATGAAGAATTGGACCAATATTTTTTGCCGTTTTTAGAACATAAATTGTTTCCTTCGCGAACGGATCAACAAGGATTTTTACGTTTTTCAAAAAAGGTGAATGAAACATTCACTCTCGAGGTACATGACACGAATTTTTCATTTCTTATAAATAGTATTGATATTATGGTTTGTCCATTTGGTATTGGATTAATTACAATTCGAACAGAAATGGATCAAGAGCAAGAACAATTGTGCGAAGTGCTTGATTTTATGAATCATTTTCGTGTGTTAGAACCTAAACTCGACGAAGAAAAAGGTGCGATAATTCACAAGGGGAATCGAGAATTCCACACAACGAATGAATTTGTATTCGGTTATCTTTGCCCTACACTCAAATCTTTCATTGTTCATGATGAAAAACGTGCAGGATATTTCGGGAGTCTTCCTTTCTTTGAAGATGAGCGCATGATATCATCAGGTTTTTTCATTGCAAATGGTGAGCATCAAATAAAGAATGATCACTTATTCCGTATGGGTCAACTAGATGGGAAAAATCCAGAAGGAAAATCCTTTATGTCAAGTACAAACAAAGAATATATAGAGCGATATTTGAATAAACATTTACATGATCGATGGGCACCAGATTCTTATACGGTTACTTCAGACCATGCCCAAATTACAGTATCCATAAAAACACCACAACAATTAGATCGACCACTTTCTCAATTTATGGGGACTCACCATTATAATTTGATGCTTCATTACTTTTATAAAATCATGTTGCTCCGTATGTCGTTTGAATATAGTCAGGTTCAATGGAAGCAAGATGAAGATTATGT
Source organism: Paenisporosarcina sp. (assembly GCF_049671445.1). GTDB lineage: Bacteria > Bacillota > Bacilli > Bacillales_A > Planococcaceae > Paenisporosarcina. The sequence goes on from NZ_JBATUX010000091.1 coordinate 43,082, forward strand.
AGAAGAATTAATCGAATTAATTTCAAAATTTTCTGCTCGTTATTATTTTGGCGAAGTATCTGCTCGAAGTGAAGGAAAAGAATTAACACAAACATACCGTGAAGTATTCCATTTGAATAGCTTATACGAAGAAGTGAAACAAACGTTAAATGAGCTTTACCGTGCACAGGAAAACCAAGCAAATAAACGTCATAATATGTTGTTATTCATGCTTACCGTCTTTACGGTTGTTTCTGGTATTTATGGAATGAATTTAGTTATCGAAGATTGGAAAGGCAAAACGGATTGGTCGAAAGTTCCTGGCTATTCATTCTTCGAGTGGATTTCATTAATTACTGCATTAGCTGGTATTTCACTATCAATTATCTTACTTGCAACAACTGGTGTAAAAGGGCTTTGGAAAAAGTTCAGAAGATGGAAACGTGATCAGTTTTAATTACTTCTCATCCTAGGATGAGAAGTTTTTTTGTTCAATAAAAAAATTGACGATATTTGTAAATTAAAAGATATTTATAGTAGAATCAAAGAATTGAGAGTTTTCCTACATAGTTCAGAGAACGGTTAACATTGGACATAATTTAACGTTATTATCTAAATTCAGCTAACAATAGTGCCATTTCAAAGAGTTAGTAAAAGTTATATATATTTCATTTAAAACCTAGGAGGTCAATTATGACGGACAACACGATTATACGATTTGACAATGTTACGAAAGCATACAGTGGATCTACACCGGTATTGGATAAAGTTAGTTTTGAAATAGAACGCGGTAAATTTTATACACTACTGGGTCCTTCTGGGTGCGGGAAAACTACTATACTTCGTTTAATTGCAGGATTTATGGAACCTACTAGTGGAGAGATTTATTTTAATGGTAAGAAAATTAATGAGGTCCCCGCAAATGAGCGGCAAGTGAACACAGTTTTTCAGGACTATGCTCTCTTCCCTCATTTAAATGTATTTGAAAATGTGGCATTTGGATTACGCATTAAAAAAATTAAAAAAGATGAAATTAATCGCCGTGTATTAGAGGCACTCAAATTTGTAAACTTAAATGGTTTTGAAAATCGTGAAATTGTAGAATTATCAGGTGGACAAAAACAACGTGTTGCCATTGCACGTGCGATAGTTAACGATCCCGAGGTCATTTTACTTGATGAGCCATTGTCTGCTCTGGACTTGAAATTACGCACAGAAATGCAATATGAATTACGAGAATTACAACAACGACTAGGCAAGACTTTTATTTTCGTTACACATGATCAAGAAGAAGCACTTGCGATGTCAGATGAAATTTTTGTAATGAATACAGGTGTGATTCAACAGAGTGGCACGCCGATGGATATTTATGATGAACCAATCAACCGATTCGTTGCGGATTTTATTGGAGAATCAAACATTGTCTCTGGTACCATGATTTCGGATTACCGTGTGCAATTTGGTGGAAAAGAATTCGAATGTACAGATAAAGGTTTAAATTCTAATGAAAAAGTTGATATTGTCATTCGTCCAGAAGATTTAGAAATCACGACAATCGATCGAGGCAAAATGACAGTAAAGGTTGATACACAATTATTCCGTGGTGTTCACTATGAATTATCTACATTAGATAAAGATGGCAATGAGTGGCTCGTTCATTCGACGAAAAAAGCAGCTGTTGGAGAAGAGATTGGATTAGATTTTGACGAAGAAGCAATTCATGTCATGCGATTAAATGAAACAGAAGAAGAATTTGACAAGCGCCTGGATTCTTATGGAGAGCAACAAAATGAAAACTAATTCAAATCGATCGTTTTATTTAATACCTTACGCCGTTTGGATGGTAATGTTTGTCATTGCCCCCATTGTACTAGTAGTCTATTTTTCATTATTCGATTTACATGGAAACTTTTCATTTGAAAATTATCGAAATTTCTTTACATCTGTTTATTTAAAATTAACGTTAAGCTCTTTCTGGTATGCATTTATTATTACGGCTTTTACGCTCTTAATTGCTTACCCCACTGCCTATTGGCTTACCAAAACAAAGCATAAACAGCTTTGGTTATTGCTTATTATCATCCCTTCATGGATTAACTTATTACTAAAAACATATGCATTTATCGGCATATTTGGCGTTTTCGGACCAATTAATAAATTCTTAGAAATGTTTGGTATCGGAACGAAACAAATATTATATACAGATTTCAGTTTTATTTTTGTTTCCGTATATATTTTTATTCCGTTTATGATATTACCAATTTTTAATTCACTTGATAAAATGAACCCCACTTTAATAGATGCCGCACGTGATTTAGGATCAACAGCTTGGACCACATTTACAAAAGTGATTTTCCCTTTAACAATCAATGGTGTGAAGTCAGGTATCCAAGCAGTATTTATCCCTTCCCTATCTCTATTTATGATTACTCGATTAATTGCTGGCAATAAAGTCATTACGCTAGGAACTGCAATCGAGCAACAGTTCTTAGTTACTCAAAACTGGGGAATGGGTTCAACGATTGCTGTATTCTTAATTCTTTTCATGGGTATAATCATGATTTTAACTGGTCAGAAAGATAAGGGGGCTATTGTAAATGGACACAACAAGTAAATTTTCTAAAATTTATTTAGCTCTCGTCTTTGCCATTCTATATGCCCCCATTTTTTACTTGATTTTTTACTCATTTAATAGCGGTGGCACCATGTCTAATTTCGAATCGTTTACATTAGAGCATTATGCTTCAGTTTTTGCGGATACTAGACTCATCATGATCTTAATCAACACCATTATCATTGCCCTATTGTCTGCGCTTATTTCTACAGTAATCGGAGTGATTGGTGCAATAGGTATCGTTTATTTACAAAAACGTAAGTCGCGCAATGCACTTCTATCATTAAATAATGTGTTAATCGTCAGCCCTGATGTAATTATTGGTGCTTCGTTTTTAATATTATTTACAATGGTCGGCGTGAAATTAGGTTTCGCTTCAGTACTGATTTCTCATATCGCCTTCAGTGTACCAATCGTAGTCATCATGGTATTACCAAAATTACAAGAAATGAGTAGCACATTAGTCGATGCCGCACTTGATTTAGGGGCTTCAAAACGTGATGTCTTAACTCGCGTTATTATTCCTTATATTAAACCTGGTATATTTGCTGGATTCTTTTTAGCACTAACTTATTCTTTAGATGATTTTGCTGTCACTTTTTTCGTAACCGGGAACGGATTTACAACATTATCAGTAGAAATTTATTCAATGGCAAGAGCAGGAATTACTTTAACAATCAATGCTTTATCTGGTTTGATCTTTATTTTCACATTACTATTAGTACTAGGTTACTATTTCGTGACAAACCGTTCAAAAAACCCACTTAGAACTGGGGTGCCAAAATGAAAGATATCACCCGTGCTGTAGTGGCAATAATAGTTATTTGTTTAGTATTATTTATCATCAATTTGCAGTTAGACAAAACTTCGGGACGCTCTGGTAAAGACTCCTTAAGCGTATACAACTGGGGTGAATATATTGATCCTGAACTCGTGACTCAATTTGAAAAAGAAACTGGTATCAATGTAGTCTATGAAACGTTTGATTCCAATGAAGCGATGATGACTAAAATTGAAAACGGTGGAACTTCTTATGATGTTGCAATGCCTTCTGAATATGCAATTGAAAAAATGAAAAAAAATGATTTACTTATTCCCATTGACCAAAGTAAAATTCCAAATTTAAAAAACATTGATCCTTACTTTTTAAACTTACCTTTCGATCCAGGAAACAAATACTCAATTCCTTATTTCTGGGGAACAGTAGGAATTGCCTTTAATCCAAGTTTACTAGATGGACAAACTTTCGAAAGCTGGGAAGATCTTTGGGATCCATCCTTAAAACAAGAAGTTATTTTAGTTGATGGTGCACGAGAAGTCATGGGTATGGGATTAAATACTCTGGGTTATTCACTAAACACTAAAGATGAAGAACAACTTCAAGAAGCTACTGATAAGTTAAAAACCTTGTCTCCTAATATTAAAGCCATAATTGGGGATGAAATTGTCGAAACCATGCGACGCAGTGAATCAGCAGTTGCACTTGTTTGGTCAGGTCAAGCAGCTGACATTATGTATGTGAATGAAGATATCGATTATGTTGTTCCTAGTGAAGGGTCAAACTTATGGTTCGATAATATGATCATTCCAAAAACCGCTGCAAACGTTGAAGGTGCACATAAATTTATTAACTTTATGCTAGACCCGAAAATCGCTGCACAAAATGCAGATTATGTTGGATACTCGACGCCAAATGAACAAGCCATTAAATTAATGGACCCAGAAGTAACCGGAGATGAGCGTTTTTATCCTACCGAAGAAATGCGAGAACGCTTAGAAGTCTATAAAAATTTAGGAGTAGAAACTCTTGGAAAATATAATGAGCTATTTCTAGAATTTAAAATGGACGCTCAATAACTAAAAAGTTGAGTAAATTCAATTTAAGTTACCCAACTTTTGCATATAAAGAACATTCACCAATCTTAGGGGAATATCGGCTGATCCATAAACTGATTTCCATCGACTATTAGTAAATGCGCATGTCTCTTCG
>NZ_JBATUX010000092.1:0-4951 GCF_049671445.1 Paenisporosarcina sp.
TTATTTTGTTCGGAATTCCTCTGGAAAAAGACGCAGAAGGAACACAAGCGTATCACGACCATGGCATCATTCAAGAAGCCATTCGCTTTGCGAAAAACCGTCATCCTGAATTAATCGTCATTGCTGATACATGTTTGTGTGAATACACAGACCATGGTCACTGTGGAATTATTGAAAACGGACAAGTATTAAATGATCCAACACTTGATTTATTAGCACGAACAGCGATTGCACAAGCTAAAGCAGGAGCAGACATCATTGCGCCGTCGAATATGATGGATGGATTCGTAGCAGCAATTCGCTACGGCCTAGATGAAGCAGGTTTTTCACATCTGCCAATCATGTCATATGCAGTTAAATACGCATCAGCATACTATGGTCCATTCCGTGACGCTGCGAACAGTACACCACAATTTGGTGACCGTAAAACGTACCAAATGGATTCGGCTAACCGCAATGAAGCCATGCGTGAAGCAGCATCTGACGTGGAAGAAGGCGCTGATTTCCTCATTGTTAAACCAGCTTTGTCTTATTTAGATATTGTGCGTGACGTGAAAAATAACTTCGACCTACCAATCGTAGCTTACAATGTAAGTGGTGAGTATGCCATGGTAAAAGCGGCAGCTCAAAATGGTTGGATCGACGAAGAACGAATTGTACTGGAAACATTAACAAGCATGAAACGTGCAGGGGCAGATTTAATCATGACGTATCACGCGAAAGACGTGGCACGTTGGTTGGGGGCGAAATAATGGGACGTTCATACGAAAAATCAAAACAAGCATTTACAGAAGCCGTTAAATTAATGCCAGGTGGAGTTAACAGCCCGGTTCGTGCATTTAAATCAGTAGACATGGATCCTATTTTCATGGCAAGTGGTAAAGGCGCAACGATTACTGATGTGGATGGCAATGAATATATCGATTACGTCTTATCTTGGGGACCATTGATTTTAGGTCATACGCATCCAGATGTCGTAGCTGCTATTCAAAAAGTGGCAGAAACGGGAACTAGTTTTGGTGCTCCGACTCTTGTTGAAAATGACTTAGCTAAACTTGTAATGGAACGCGTACCTTCAATCGAAATGGTCCGTATGGTTTCGTCTGGAACAGAAGCAACAATGAGCGCATTACGTGCAGCTCGTGGCTTCACAGGACGCGATAAAATTTTGAAATTTGAAGGTTGTTATCATGGACATGGAGACAGCTTATTAATTAAAGCGGGTTCTGGAGTCGCTACGTTAGGCTTACCAGATAGCCCAGGTGTACCGGAATCAGTAGCGAAAAACACCATTACTGTAGCTTATAACGATTTAGAGAGCGTGCGTACTGCGTTTGAACAACATGGACAAGACTTAGCTGCCGTAATCGTTGAACCAGTTGCTGGGAATATGGGCGTTGTTGGTCCTGAACCAGGCTTCTTGGAAGGTCTTCGTGAACTATCGACAGCAAATGGAACAGTTCTTATTTTCGATGAAGTAATGACTGGTTTCCGTGTTGGCTATAACTGTGCACAAGGTCATTTCAATGTAACACCAGATTTAACATGTTTAGGAAAAGTAATCGGCGGGGGACTTCCTGTTGGTGCTTACGGTGGAAAGCTTGAGATAATGTCTCAAATCGCACCAAGTGGTCCAATTTATCAAGCAGGCACATTGTCGGGCAATCCACTTGCCATGACTGCTGGACTTGAAACATTGTCACGCTTAACACCAGAAACATACGATCACTTCAATCGTTTAGCAGATCAATTAGAAGCTGGCTTCCGTGAGGCGGCATCTAAATATCACATCCCTCATACGGTAAATCGTGCTGGGTCAATGATTGGTTTCTTCTTTACGGATGAAACAGTTACTAACTACGATATCGCGAAAACATCTGACCTTCAGTTGTTCGCCAAATATTATCGTCTGATGGCTGAAGAAGGCATTTTCTTACCACCTTCTCAATTCGAAGGCATGTTCTTATCTGCTGCTCATACATCTGAAGACATCGCAAAAACAGTAGCAGCATTCCATAAAGTGTTTGCTCAATTAGCTTAATTTACATGTCCTGGTACTCAAATGAGTATCAGGGCTTTTTTGAAGATATAGCAAGGCAAGTGAAAGAGGTGACACAGAGTTGCGCAATTCTTGGATTATTTTACGTACATTTTTACTAGCAGCCACAGCAGGTTTCATCTTTGACAGGATTGGCATCTTTTTGCCTTGGTTACTCGGTCCCATGGTATCCTTGCTGCTGCTTCGCCAATATACAAAAATTGAGTTTGAATGGCCCAAAGTTTTGCGTCAAATTGGGTTAATCTTTTTAGGGATTCAAATAGGTTCATCATTTACGAAACCATCGATTGTTCTAATGTGGAGTGACTTCCCATTAATGGTGTTAATGACGATATCGATTGTCGGTGTGGCATTACTTCTTAGTTTATTATTTATGAAAATGTCGGGGGAAACGATTGCCACTAGTGTATTAGGTTCACTTCCTGGGGGGCTTTCGCAAATGGTCTTGCTAAGTGAAGAAGTAAAGACCGCCAATTCAACGGTCGTCACGTTAATGCAAACGTTTCGGATCTTTGTCGTTGTAACGGTTGTCCCTTTTTTAACAGCGTGGATTCCACAAGGTTCACATATAAATGATGTATCTATTGATGAGTTGTCGACGTTTAACTTAGTGCATTTTGTCATATTTGCAGTGTTGGGTATTGGCTTTTTTGTGGGGATGAAGAAAATTCATTTTCCCTTACCTGAACTAATGGCGCCAATATTATCCATGGCGATTGTGCAGTTTATTACAGATCATCCCGTCGTGGAAGTGCCTGCTATCGTTTTGATTCTTTCACAGATTTTTGTAGGAGCGCATTTAGGATTGCAGCTTGAAAAAGTGCGAGATAAATTATCATTCCGATTGTTTAATGCTATTGTCCTGACGAATTTAGCCCTCATCGCATTTTGTGCAGGAATGGCATACATACAGACGTTCATTCATCCCATCAACACGTTTTTGGATTTCTTTATTAGTGCTGCTCCAGGGGGCATTGCCGAAATGTCCATCACCGCTTTAGAAACTGGAGCGGATTTATCGACGGTCACCAGTTTTCACCTATTCCGCATTTTCTTTATCTTGTTAATAGCCGGACCAGTGTTGACCTATTCTTTAAAGAAATGGTTGAAAGCATAAACTGAAAAAAGTATGGTTCGGATAAGATTGACTAAGAGTAGGAAGGAATATATACTATTTATAACTATTTTTACCAAATGTAGAAGCTTCGTCCTACGGGATATAGTGAATGTTTGTTTTTGGAGAACTGGTATTAAGTAATGGTGCGCAATACTAACATTCACTTGATTAAGGTAGACATAAACTCGAGGTGTATTAAAATGAAATTCAACCAAAAATACTTATACAGTGCATTATTTATTGGGCTTTTTGCTATTCTTGTGATTTCAGATTACAGTCGTTCCAATTCATTTAATTGGCTAGGGAATTTCATGCAAGCCAGCTTTATCATCTTTTTTTACATTCTCTTTATGAAAGCTACACTTAATAAGATAAGTAATCAAAAGTAATTATTCATTGTAGTACGTCTAGAGAATGAAGTAATAAGTAGTTATTAGGCCGAAGATTCACTTTCGGCCTTTTTCTGCTTTTATTTAAGACTAACCATTAAGGTACGCTCTTCTTTCAAACAGTAGCGCAGCGAAAAGTGGAGACATGGAGGGGCTAACTTCCTAGAGGTGGTATATTAATAAGTTGTGTATGCCACATTCAATTCCATTCAAAGATTTTATATGGCTACATCCATTTTCTTCTGCAAGTTAGTTGGAGAAATTTCTTTTCTTCTAAGTAATTGATCTGTCACAAAGAATATGATTGAGCAGCTTGTTGAAAAAAGAAATAACTCGAATACAAATATAAAGTATGTCAATAAACCAAATCCGATATGTACCAAACAAGACGTTAAAATACGGTAGGAAGTTAGTTTGGTTATTAAAAATTCTGAGAGAATAGAAACAGATAAGCCATAACTAAAATTCCCTACCAAACTAAAAAATAATACAAATATAACTAGAATTAAGTTTTCAAAATCAAGACTTTTATCCAATATAATGATTCCACAAAACCAAAATAATGTGAAGGTAATGGAAGTATAGATAGCCGCCTTTATTTTTCTCTGTATCATTTTTTTTCCGAAAAGTATTGACCTAATTCTCGGGACAAAGAAAACAATGGACATAACTGCCATAAAAATTTTAATGGGCAGAGGTGTTGATGACAGATAAATAACTAACAAAAGTATGGAAATAATAGATATATTGTAAATTCTGCTGTTCATTGTGTTCCTCGCCTTTTTAAAAAAGTATAACAAATAATTCCATGTGACTGAAGCTTTACTTCCGCTCCTAGATGTTATGTAAATAGCAGCTACACGACCCGTTTAAGTCCCTAATATAAAATAAGTGGAGAACAATTAGTTTTTTTACTACACCTACTCTCGACAAGTGTAAACAGTTATAATTCTCTGTTTTGCAAATCATGAACTTATAGTTGATTGGAGTGAAGGGCGGCGACTCCAGCGGGAAAAGTGTGTCCAGGTGTGACCCCACAGAGAGAGTAGCGAACGAGGAGGCACAAGGACCACCCGCGGAAAGCGACCGTCTGGAACGGAAATCGACTTCTACTAATTATAAAAAGGGAACTGCCTTAGTCATATTTTTGACGTTTAAGACAGCTCCTTCATACAACTAATTATTGAAACTCCATGCTGTGAAATTTATTTCAATAAAAAATCAAAACAATCTTTACAAGCATAAAGGCTCGTTCTCTCGCATAAAATCTTTCACATAGCATCGTGAAGGAGGACAAGAAGTGAATCAAGTAAATTGGCAACTTCAAGAAGTATTTTATTTTCCGGAAAGTTTTGGTGTTCCAACGGGTGCATCACGTATAGAAGT
>NZ_JBATUX010000093.1:0-25178 GCF_049671445.1 Paenisporosarcina sp.
TCACTTTCTTTTTCAAAATAATTTGCCCTAATAAGAAATTTTTACTGTGCATATTTTTCATCATTCCTCTTTTAAATGTATGATAGTAAGTGATTTGTGGATGGAATATTAGGTGAAGAAGCGTCTAGTTTATCAAAGCTTTATAATAAGTAATCTTGCACAAAATACATTGTATATCATTTGCTATGTAATAAAATGTCGCTTTATGTAAAAACGGAAAATGTTTTTTATTTGTAATGCTGACTTAAACTTTTCGTAAAGCTTGTCATACATTTAGAACATAATTTCAGGAATTTTGAAAAGAGTATCCTTAGAATTAGAACGAATAATATAGTACAATTTTTGTAATAGCATCATACCAACTTTAGGGAGTGATTTTAATGAAAACTATTTCGCGAGATGTTGGGATAATATATGAATTTAACGAAACGAATAAACCAATTGCTACTGTCGCATCTGGAAGTATAGTCCGCGTGGAAACATACGATTGTTTTAAAAATCAAATCGACTCGGAAGATATGGCACTAACTGATCTCGATTGGGATCAAATCAATCCAGCAACGGGACCAATCTTTGTAGAGGATGCAAAGCCCGGAGATGTATTGAAAGTTACCATACACTCGATTGAAATCGATTCACAAGGAGTGATGCTTGTGGGACCTAATTTAGGTGTGATGGGTCATCAAATTGACAAAATGCATGCCAAAATCTTACCAATTGAAAACGATAAAATTCTATTTAATGAGTTGTTACTTCCTTTGAACAAAATGATTGGGGTTATTGGCGTCGCACCAAGTGGACAAGGTGTGAACTGTGGAACACCCGGAGCACACGGTGGCAATATGGACAATAAAATGGTGACAGAAGGTGCAACGTTGTATTTCCCAGTAGCTGTTGAAGGTGCATTGTTTGGCCTTGGTGATTTTCACGCTGCAATGGGTGACGGTGAAGTAAGTGTCTCAGGGGTTGAAGTAGCAGGAGCGGCAACTGTCACACTGGAAGTTATTAAAGGGGAACATTTAGAGCAACCGATGCTAGAGAATGAAGAAAGTTTTACACAAATTGCGTCAGCCATGACACTTGATGAAGCTTCGAAAATAGCTACACAACTGATGATTAATAGATTGGTGGAACGCACGCATATGAACGTCAGTGAAGTGACGATGCTGATGAGCGCAGTAGGGCAACTTGAAATTTGTCAAGTTGTTGATCCGCTCGTGACGGTACGATTTGTTGTTCCAAAGTGGATTCTCTCGCAATTAAATGCAACATTGATTGGATAATTACGACAAAACGCCCTTCCAAAAAGCAAGTTGGAAGGGCGTTTTTAAAGTTAATAGGTGACGTAGGAATAAAAGCTTTTGACGTATGAAAAATCAACATCCACGTAGGAAATCTACTTAAAAGTAAATAATCTCTTCATCAAACGTTACGTAATCCAAATAAATCAAAGGGATTAAATAGCGTTTCCCAGATGATGGTTCACTAACTATTAGGTGATCGCGTCCTGCAGCTTCAATAATACCTTTGACAACCTTTGCATTCCATTCACGGTTGTTCTCGAACGTTAAATAAACGGTGGCGAGCTTGCCTTTATTTAAGCGTAAAATGTTTTCAATGTAAGATTCCTCACCAGCTGGTGGCTGTCCTGGACGTCCCCCTGCAGGTATTTGAGGTGGGGTCATTGGTTGAGGCATCATTTGTTGAGGTTGTTGCATCGCTTGCGTATAAGCTGGATTCCAATAATATTGTACCAAGATATCATCCTTTCATATTTAAACATTTGGGAAATCGGCCGGAGAGAAAAACAATGTGCTTTGTAGAGACCTCTGTTCGGTTGGTTATACTATGTCGCTGGGCAAGCACCTGGTGGCTCAAAAAACAACAAAGATCGACTGCTGGGTGGAATTGCGCACCTGCAATTACTCTTCTTGCAAGTGCCTTGTCTTGTTCACGAGCACGCTGATAAAAATAGGGTTTGGTAGTTGCTTCAAAACCACCGGACTCTGGAAAACCATTTGCTGCATGGTGAGAATATAGACAATCGAAGGTTACTTGGATAACTCCTACATTTACGTACCATGAACATTCCTTGTTTTCCTTTACCTAGGCTTCCGCTCCGATCAAACGTACCAACGTATCAAGATCTTTATCAGTTGCGCGGGTAACCGACACAGCACAACCTCCTCAAAAATATATATGCTCTGCCACTTATAAGTAGACCTGTCTAGAGGCACCTTTTTTATAAAAGTGGCGCTCCTAGATTTTTATCAACCCTATTGAGTTTTGACGCAAAAATACCCCCATACGAAGTGAGTGGGGGCTAATTAGTTTATTTTTCGTTGCGCAAAAATGAAAAAGGGTTAGGGGGAATTTCATCCCATAATAAAAAACGGCCACGCAATTTCTGCGTAGCCTAATAAGTTATACTTTTAAAAATTCAGATGTTTTATCAGCATCTAACAGAGTACCCACGAAGAATGAACCGAATTCTGCGAAACGAGCACTCACTTCATCAAAACGCATTTCATAAATTAATTTTTTGAATTGAAGAACATCATCAGCGAATAAAGTAACGCCCCACTCATAATCGTCAAAACCTATTGAACCACTGATAATTTGTTTAACTTTCCCTGCATATCCGCGACCAATCATCCCATGACTGCGCATCATTGATTTACGGTCTTCCATTGAAAGCATATACCAGTTGTCATCGCCATCACGACGTTTGTCCATTGGGTAGAAACAAACATATTGTGAACGTGGAAGTTCAGGATACAAACGACTACGAACATGTGGATTTTGATACGGATCTTCATTTGATTCGCCAGCTAAGTAGTTCGAAAGTTCAACTACTGATACATACGAATAAGTCGGAATTGTATATTCTGCGATAGCTAATTTATTAAATTTCGTTTCCAACTCTTGTAATTCATCCATCGTTTCACGCAAAGTCATTAACATGAAATCCGCTTTTTGGCCAAGAATGGAGTAAAAAGCATGACTTCCTGTTTTTGCTTCATGTGCGACATTTAAATCTTCAATAAATGCTAAGAACTCGATTACTGCTGCTGTACGTTCTTCAGTTGACACTTGTTTCCAAGATGCCCAGTCCATTGAACGGAAATTATGTAACGCGTACCAACCATCTAAAGTTTCTGCTGCTGCACTCATTTATAGGACACTCCTTCATAATTAAGAAATACTCAAAATCAGTCTACCACAAAGCCCTAAAGATGCCTACAATGTCACCGTTCTGACAAGACTAACCATGACCAAATCGTGTATGATACAGAAAAGCGGAAAGCGCCACTATAGCTCGATGCCGGTTCTGAAGCTAACTGGAGTCCATCGCAAATGTATGATAAACAACAGTTTATAAATAACATGCCTTTTAATAAAAAAGAGGGAATCGGCTCCTTTACTTAACAGTAATTAATTAATCCTATAGAAAAATTACGTTAAAGAATGCTATTGATCTTAAAGAATAAACAAAACAGTACATTTACGCCTAGCATGCCGCAAGAGCGTGGAGAATGAGCCAACAAGTATGTGGTTTTCATACTTGTTGGCTCATGCGGAACGTGCGGCTAGCGCAAATGTACGATAAACAATAATATAATTTAACAGAGCCAAACATAAAAGTGATTGGTTAGAAATTTTATTAAACGGTCGGAAACTATCTCCTAGTGGTCGAAAACCATCTTTAAATGGTCAGAAATCAACTGCAAGTGGTCGGAAACCATAACTAAATGGTCGAAAACCCATTTTAGGGCATGCTCATGCTCACTGAAAACATTTTTTACCCACGAAAGGAAGGATTTATGATGACGAATTTATTTGAAGAAATTAAACAAATCATTACAGATAAACATATAAAAATAGTATTACCAGAAGGAACGGACGAGCGTGTATTGCAAGCTGCTTTTAAATTGCATAACGAAGGACTAGTTACGCCAATTTTAGTAGGTCCACACGAACTAGTAAATGCGGCAGCAACACAAGCTCGGATTGATTTAACAGGAATTGAAATAGTGGACCCAGTGAAATTTGATCACTTAGAAGAATTGATTGGAAAATTCGTAGAGCGTAGAAATGGTAAAGCCACAGCTGTTCAAGCTCGCATTCAACTAAAGGATGTTAATACATTCGGTACAATGCTCGTGTATACAGGCTACGCTCAAGGATTAGTTAGTGGTGCAATTCACACAACTGCAGCCACTGTGCGACCAGCTTTGCAAATCATTAAAACACAACCTGGGGTATCAAAAACGAGTGGTGCCTTTATTATGGTACGTGGGGAAGAGCGTTACGTCTTCGCTGACTGTGCAATTACTATAGCTCCAACTAGTGAAGACCTTGCAGAAATAGCTGTGCAGAGCGCGAAAACAGCAAAAGCATTTGGTATAGAACCTAAAGTGGCCATGCTTTCATTCTCAACAAAAGGGTCTGCTGTTTCACCGGAAACACAAAAAGTAGCAGAAGCAACGAGACTCGCACAAGAAAAAGCTCCGTCCATAAACATAGATGGAGAATTTCAATTTGACGCCGCATTTGTACCTACAGTGGCCAAGAAAAAAGCACCAGGTTCTAGCATCCAAGGAGATGCAAACGTCTTCGTGTTCCCATCACTTGAAGCAGGGAACATAGGCTACAAATTAACAGAGAGACTCGGTGGATTTGAAGCGATAGGACCGATTTTACAAGGCTTAAACATGCCAGTGAATGACTTGTCCCGAGGTTGTTCCGCTGACGACGTTTACAAATTAGTATTAATGACCGCTGCTCAAAGCGTGATGGCTGGAGAATAAGATGTCCGAAATTAATGATTTATTTACGAATAAAGAATGGCGGTTTTGGGATCAGTCCATGAGTGGACGCTCGAAGTCTGCACTTGAATCATTTGCAGCAGATGATACGTTGTGTGAACTCGTGGGTAAAGGTTTGTCGCTTCCAACAATTCGCACATGGGTACACGAAAACACGGTGGTCTTGGGTATCCAAGATCATCGACTCCCACATATCACTGCTGGTAGAGATGTCATACAGGAGCATGGATTTCAATCAATCGTTCGAAACTCTGGTGGACTCGCAGTCGTTTTAGATAGTGGTGTTTTAAATATCTCCATAATAGTGTCTGAACAAAATTCTGCGATTGATATTAATACAGGATACGATATCATGGTCGAATTCGTTCGTTACCTATTTCCACAAATTGCGGACCGTATAGAAGCGTATGAAATCGTTGGCTCTTACTGTCCTGGTTCATATGATTTGAGTGTTAACGGAAAGAAATTCGCAGGAATTTCACAACGGCGACTGCGTCATGGTATTGCGGTCCAAATTTATTTATGTATCGAAGGCAGTGGAACAGAGCGAGCAAAAATCATCAAAGATTTTTATGAAGCAGGATTGCAAGGTACTCAAACGAAATTCATTTACCCAGTTATTGTGCCTGAAGTAATGTCTTCTATTAGCGAAATAATAGGGGAAAGTGTGACCGTTCAAGACACCGTTATCCATGCTCAGCGTTTAATGAACCACATGATGTACAATGTTCATATGCAATCGCTCCAACCAAGCGAAACGGATTTATATATGTATTACTTAACTCGAGTTGTTGAACGCAACCAAAAAATGCTGACAAAATTCGAATGATAATTTAATGGAATTAGAAACTAATTGGGTGAAACGGAATAAATGTTCGTTGAAGCGGAATTAAACAAAGTTTGAAGCCGAATAACCATGAAGTGTAGCGGAATAAACAACGAGCGAAACCGATTAAACCACATGCAAAGCGGAAGAAATATGTTATCTTCCAAAAAAGAACCACCAATCAATTGATTGGTGGTTCTTTTGCAACTAGATTGCCGTTACGTTCCATTTGGAATACAGGTGAAACATTTTCAGCGTCATCATTTAATGTAACTAAACGTCGAGCTCGGTTCATGATATGAACGAACTGTTCGTAATCTTCACGAATTGTTGCATTTTCATTTTCTAATCGAGCAACATCGCGTTCAAGTTGCTTGATTTTTTCTTGTGAATGAGATAATAATGCGCGCCAGCGATGAGATTCTCCTTCGCCAGTTCCACTTTGTTGCAAGCGTAATAAGTAAGCAATCACCACATCTAATGATAGAGCAGAAAGTGGGATTTGAACGCGTTCTTGCTGTTGTTCTTCACTTCCTACGAGAAACAGAGATTGACCTCTACGACGATACTCTTTACCAAGAACACGTAATTTTTGTTTGCGATCTTTTTTCGCTTCTCTTAAATCTTTCTCGTATTCTCTTCTTACAACTGCGTTCCAACGAAATCCGCAAGCCGCTGCCGTACGATTTAAAGTATCACCAGCTTCTTCGAATGCATTTAGTTGAGTACTTCCTTCTCGTACGTGTCGTAGCACGGTTTCTGCAAGCAATTCGTCATTTTCATCTAACCAAGCATCTTGTCTTATTTTTACCATACATGTCCCTCCCGAATTGTTAATAGTTTTGATGTTCTACTTTCAGCTTGTACAAGATTGACAGGTTTTATTCACAGAAAGAATTTGATGTGCTTGAATCAAAGAAGAAATATACGGTACAATGACGGAAAGACTTTTCATCCAAAAAAGAAAGGGTTGTAGACAGATGGCAAACGAATTCAGAGTTTGCGATGATTGTCAGGCCGTAAATTTAAAAACATTAATTCCTAAATTAAAAGAAATCGATCCGGACGCATCAATAGATATTGCGTGTCATTCTTACTGCGGTCCAGGCCGTAAAAAAACATTCGTGTTTGTAAACAACCGACCCGTTGCTGCGCTTACTGAGGATGAATTAATGGGGAAAGTACGCGCCAAGCTTAAGTAACAATCTCGCACGAAACATGGTTAATATTTTATTCTCATACTTTTGCCGCCTTTCCTGAGGGTGGTTTTTTCTTTATAATAATGCGACAAGTGCAAATGTACGATAAATAACAGGATTGTGAAAAATGTCTTATAATTAATTACAAGTATTTTTGCTGAAATGAGGTGTTCACGTGAGTTATGCAAGTCAAAAATTAGCTGAAGAAAAAGTATTCAAAGACCCAGTTCACCGGTACATTCATGTGCGTGATCAAGTCATTTGGGATTTAATCGGAGCACGTGAATTTCAGCGATTACGTCGAATTAAACAACTCGGCACGACTTATCTTGTTTTCCACGGTGCTGAACATAGTCGTTTCAATCATTCACTTGGAGTTTACGAAGTAGTGAGGCGCATTATTGATGATATTTTCAAAGGTCGTCCAGAGTGGGATGAGTCAGAGAGACTTGTTGTTCTTTGTGCAGCTCTACTTCATGATTTGGGTCACGGTCCATTCTCTCATTCATTTGAACATGTTTTTGATCTTGATCATGAAAAATTCACTCAAGCTATTTTGCTAGGGGACACAGAGGTCAACTCTATTCTAAAGAGAGTGTCACTTGAATTCCCACAACATGTGTCTGATGTAATTGCAAAGACATATTCCAATAAACTTGCAGTGAGCTTAATTTCTAGCCAAATCGATGCGGACCGTATGGATTATTTGCAACGTGATGCGTACTTCACAGGAGTGAGTTACGGTCATTTCGATATGGAACGTATTTTGCGTGTTATGCGTCCGCGAGAAGATCAAGTTGTCATCAAACAAAGCGGTATGCATGCAGTTGAAGACTACATCATGAGTCGCTATCAAATGTATTGGCAAGTGTATTTCCACCCAGTATCAAGAAGTGCAGAAGTGATTTTGACGAAGGCTCTTCATCGTGCCAAAGAATTAAGTGCAAATGGTTATAAGTTTGCCTATGAACCGCGTCATTTTAAAACGTTTTTTGATCAAACATTTTCACTAGCTGATTACATCGCTTTGGATGAAGGTATTGTGATGACATATTTTCAAGAGTGGGTAAATGAGGAAGATGAAATCCTATCAGATCTCTGTGACCGTTTTATTAACCGTCGTTTATTCCAATACATTGAATTTGATCCTGCAAAAGACTATCGGAAACTGGCGGAACTCGAGCAACTGTTTAAAAAAGCAGGCATCAATCCTGCGTATTATTTAGTATTCGATTCGTCATCCGACTTACCATATGATTTCTATCGTCCTGGTGAGGAAGGCGAACGTGTGCCAATTCATTTATTAATGCCAAATGATGAACTGAGCGAGCTATCGAGGTCGTCTGATATTGTAGAAGCTATTTCAGGTAAACGAAGAACAGATCATAAATTGTATTTC
Source organism: Paenisporosarcina sp. (assembly GCF_049671445.1). Lineage (GTDB taxonomy): Bacteria > Bacillota > Bacilli > Bacillales_A > Planococcaceae > Paenisporosarcina. The sequence goes on from NZ_JBATUX010000093.1 coordinate 8,254, forward strand.
CCAGAAGATTTATTAACACAAGATACAAAGAAAAAAGCTGTGAAAAAACAAATTTTGCAGTTGTTACTCGGAGAAGCTTAAAGTTGGAGGTGGGCTGAATTGTTACAAGAACACGCGAAAATCGTGCAGTTTATTACACTAGCTGGCGAAGTTACAGGACGTAAAAAGCTGCAAAAAATGGTGTACATTGCAAAAAAAATGAACTTTCCATATCAAGAAAAATATCAATTTCACATGTTCGGGCCGTATTCTGAAGAACTCACTTTGCGTGTAGAAGAATTGTGTAATATGGATTTTATATCTGAAAAAATGGAGGACAAAGGTTCATACGTTCAATACACCTATGCATGCACAGAAGAAGGCCGTCAATTTTTATCAACGATGTCGACTCATCATGAAAATCTCGATCAATGTATTGATCGCTTGAATATCAAAAGTTCACGCTTTCTTGAAATGGTGTCAACATTGTTGTATTTCGATTACCTTCCACGGGAAGAGCAAATCGAAAAATTACATGTCGTTAAGGGGAAATTAAACTTCTCTGAAACGGAAATAGAAGAGGCCTTTGCTTTTGTTGAAGACCTTCAAGCAGTCATAACATGTTAAAAAAGGACGGCTCATATTAAAAGAGCCGTCCTGGTTTTTATGTATAACTTAGATGCCTAGCTCGCTTTTCCGCTTAGCATATCTGGACCTCGTACTAGCGGTTCCGAACCTTATTGTCTAGCACAAGCGCCAGTCTGCACCTAAGCTTCAGGACCTCTTGCGAAAGCAAGCTTTCGAATCAGTCCTTTCAGCGCCGGCGTCAGCCTAAAGCGGTGCTTTTTGTTATTCTAGTTATCGCTAAATAATTTTCCTGCTACTGCGTAGTGGTTTTTTGGCATATCCTCAATGAAGACAACTACGTTTTCAACAGGTGCGTTTGTTGTTTCTGCAACAGCTGCAGTTACTTTTTCTACTAGTGCACGTTTTTGCTCGTCCGTGCGTCCTTCTAGCATTTTGACAGTTACGTATGGCATTGGAGTTCCTCCTCTTACACAAAAATTTGTATATTGGTTATAATAACAGAATAGGGGTTGATAACGCATGGCAAATGAAGAAAAACCAAAACAAAAACTTGGATTTACCATTATAAAAAACGATCCTACAGATGGTCATGGAGGATTTGGAATAGGCTCATTGACACTTGAGCATGTGTCACCGGTCATCATCGATGTCGAGGAAAAAATAGCCAAGGTCGAAATTGGTGCAATGCATGCTCGAAGCGATACCGAGCGGGGCATCAAATTTACAACAAACCGTGAAGATTCAGAAGGTGGCAAATTATTTTGGCTCGTCTGGGTAACAATTGATCATAAAGCTACGGGTCCTTACTATGCAGGAGTTACTGGTTGTGAAATGATTATTAACCGTGAGAAACGACGTGGCTTCAAACTTCTTGCAGACCATGTCAATCGCATGGACAAATCAATGAAACGCCATATTATTGTTGAGCACATGGATGATGAGTCTAAGGTGATTTTAAGAAACTTTTTACAATCACATAACGCTGAAATGTGGGCACGAAGTGATGAAAAACTGCATAATGAATTGAATGTCTAATTTTGTCAAACAGTTGTACAAATTGTGACATTTTAATCCACGTCTTCTCTAAGGTTGAATCTATCTAGCAAAGCAAGTACACTTGAAATATAGCTTGCAAAAGGTAAGCTAGGACAATTGGAAACGTGTCTGTACATGAGCGCCATGCGACATTTGTGTCAAACCCAAGCCGAATGCCGCATGTTTCTCATGTCAGCACTAACCAAGAAAAAAGCTTTCTGTTCCATCGGACGTAAATTTGCCGAGGAAGAGAAAGCTTTTTTTATTGGAAGTAACAAAATCCCCTCTCTTTTAGTGCGAAAAAAGAGAGGGGAATTGTAATTTTATGGGTGAAAGGGAATAAAACCCTGTTGAAAGGGAATAAACCTCTGTCGAATGGGAATAAAATCGATTGAAAGGGAATAAACCCCTTACGAATGGGAATAACCGCAACCATCATCAATTCCTAAAGAATGAGAACGGGAACATTGACCATGGATCGTCGCTTTCCATTTCAATCATTTCGTTTTCGTTTCCTTCGATATCATCAACCAATTGTTTCTGTAGCTTAGGATCTGTACATAATCGTCTAGGTACGTCTTTCTGTTTTAAGTACACTAATCTCTGTTTTGAACATTCAGATACGGCTAATCCGCCAGTTTCAATGTCAACGATGGTGCCGCTCACACCTTTGGTTGGTAGGAATGGTTCAGGCGAGACGCCTTGATGTGCTTTTTCCATAAAATCAATCCAAATGTTTTTAGTCGTTTGTTTATCTTCTGCAAGTTCCAATGCTCTGCTGCCTTCATCATAGCCATTCCACACACCCGTAGTTAACGTTGGCGTGTAACCAATTAACATTTGATCTGTATTCGTTGTTCCTGATTTTGCTGCATAAGGGCGTGTTTGTTTTCCTCGAATGGACAAGCCTGTAGCAGGTGCATAATCATTGAAAACGGGATCAAACATGCCCGTCATTAAGTGAGTCAAAATGAATGCATCATCTTTAGACATGACACGGTCATCATCTTTACGTTCTTTTGGATCAGCTTCAAATACGACTTCGCCTTTGCTGTCTTTAATGGACAACACGGTTTGAATTTTTCGGTCCAATCCGCCGCCAGCAATTTTATTAAATGCACCTGTCAAATCTTTTAATGTGACTTCAGAGGTACCGAGCGCAATGGATGGAGTATCTTTTACTGTAGTTTTTACACCTAATCTCTCCAAGATGGTACGAAATGGTTTATATCCGACTTTTTCAAGTGTTTTCACGGCATAGATATTATCTGAAATTGCTAGTGCTTGTGCTAATGAAATCGGATGATTTGCAAATTCACCGTTCACATTATTAGGTTTGTATTCAGAGCGTCCATCGTCATAGGTGAAAATCGTTTGTTCACTTTCTAAAAAAGTCAAAGGAGAGAATCCTTCTTCAAGAGCTGCTGCATATAACAAAGGTTTAATGGTAGACCCTGGTTGACGCTTCGCTTGAGTCACACGGTTAAACGGGCTAGCCGAGTAGGAACGTCCACCAACTAATGCCGTCACATAGCCCGTATCTGGTTCCATACTGACAAAACCAACTTCTAAGCTGTTATTTGGCATCCAATCAGCAATAACTTCTTCCGCCACTTTTTGATGCTGAGTGACCAATGTTGTTTCAATTGTCCAGCCACCTTCGGCCATCGCGCGTCCTTTGGATTTTAAAATCCGTTCGGCTTCATTCCAAGCTTCGTCTAAGAAGTATGGTGCAACACTTTTCGTGGCTTTCCATTCTTCATTTTTTAAGACGATTTTCTCATCTTTTGCTCTTTTTACTGCTTCAGTTGTCACCATGTTTTGAGATTCCATTAATGTAAGAACGATATTTTGTCGGTCATATGCATTTTCTGAATTAATTACTGGTGAATAAATACTCGGACCTTTTGGAATGGAAATGAGTAGAGCTGACTCAGCGAGCGTTAATTCTTTACTTGACTTACCAAAATAAAATCGACTCGCAGCTTCTACTCCGTACATACCATGACCAAAGTACACGGTATTTAAGTAGCCTTCCAACAGCTCATCTTTTTCATAAAAAACTTCCATACGGTATGCATACAATGCTTCTTTGGCTTTGCGTGTCCACGTTTTGTCATGAGTTAAATATAAATTACGTGCATACTGCTGAGTAATAGTACTTGCGCCTTCTACTTTTCGCATCGCTTTCACATCTTTTAATAAGGCTGCTGCAATACGTGTGTAATCAAATCCGTGATGTTCATAAAATTCTTGGTCTTCTACTGCCAAAATGGCTTCGCTAATAAAGGGAGACATTTCCTCTAGTTCAACCCAATATCTACGTTGTTCAGCAAAACGGTCTCCAATTGAATGATTGTTACGATCTAAAAAAACAGTCGCTTTTGAAACTGCGAGAGATGGCGGACCAAGAACTTGTGCATATATTCGTAAAGCAAGTAGGACGGTGCAACATGCACTTGTTAATACAAGAAGGTACCAAATTACAGATCGAATTTTTTGACGCTTTCGTTTTTGAAGTTGCAAATCAACTCGTCGCAATTTGACATCACTCCATTTCCATTCATCAATAGTTTTAGTAGTATGGTAATTTCATGACAAGATTAAACGCGATTTCAGATAAAATAGTAATTATCAAACGTTTATTTAATTAAATTTAGGCGTATAAAATCTTCTGTAAAGAAATTTAAATATGACTGTTAAGAAAAAATAGTTGCACTTTTACAAAAAACCTCTATACTTTCTCTGTATTTGTTTTTCGGCAGACCGCGTTCATTTTCGCTACATGCCGGGAACGGATCCACTAACCTCGTAAGTAAAGGAGAATGCATTATGGCTGGATTTTGGTTTACAGAAAAACAAACCGAGAATTTTGGCATTACGATGAAGGTGAACCGTACCTTGCATACGGAGCAAACGGATTTCCAATTGCTCGAAATGGCGGAAACGGCTGAATGGGGCAATATGTTATTCCTAGACGGCATGGTAATGACTTCGGAAAAAGACGAATTCGTTTATCATGAAATGGTGGCACACGTGCCTTTATTCACACATCCAAACCCTGAAAACGTCCTAGTTGTTGGAGGCGGTGACGGTGGTGTAATTCGAGAAATCATGAAACATCCACAAGTGAAGAAAGCAACACTTGTTGATATTGACGGCAAAGTAATCGAGTTTTCTAAAAAATATTTACCAACAATTGCTTCAGAATTAGAAAACCCACGTGTAGATGTACAAGTAGGCGACGGTTTTATGCACATTGCTAAAGCTGAGAATGAATACGATGTCATCATGGTGGATTCAACTGAACCTGTTGGACCAGCTGTGAACTTGTTCTCAAAAGGCTTCTATGCAGGCATTTCTAAAGCATTAAAAGAAGATGGTATTTTTGTAGCACAGTCGGACAACCCTTGGTTCACACCAGATTTAATCAAGCAAGTTCAAAAAGACGTGAAAGAAATTTTCCCTATCACTCGTTTATACACTGCGAATATCCCAACTTACCCAAGTGGTTTGTGGTGTTTCACATTGGGTTCAAAAAAATACGACCCACTTGAAGTGGAAGAATCACGTTTCCATGAAATCGATACTAAATATTACACGAAAGAATTGCATAAAGCTGCATTCGTGTTACCGAAGTTCGTGAAAGATTTGACGGAGGAATAATAAATGAAGAAATTTGATGAAGCTTATTCAGGTAATGTCTTTATTAAAAGTCATCCAAATTACGATGAATCACAAGCTGTCATTTATGGCATGCCGATGGACTGGACAGTAAGTTACCGTCCAGGTTCACGATTTGGCCCTCAACGCATTCGTGAAGTATCGATTGGATTGGAAGAATACAGTCCTTACCTAGACCGTGATCTTGATGATGTTAAATACTTTGATGCAGGGGATATTCCATTGCCATTCGGAAACCCGCAAAAAAGTATCGACTACATCGAAGGTTTCGTTCGCCAACTTTTACAAGATGGAAAAATTCCAGTCGGTATGGGTGGCGAGCATTTAGTGTCGTGGCCAGTGATGAAAGCTGTAGCGGAAAAACATCCGGATTTAGCGATTATTCACATGGATGCACATACTGATTTGCGTGTGTCATATGAAGGGGAAGCACTTTCTCATTCCACACCTATTCGCAAAATTGCAGAACATATTGGCCCCAAAAATGTCTATTCATTCGGGATTCGTTCAGGTATGAAAGAAGAGTTCGTATGGGCAAAAGAAAATGGCATGCACATCTCGAAATTTGAAGTGCTAGAGCCATTGAAAGAAATTTTACCTACACTTGCAGGTCGTCCTGTTTATGTAACGATTGATATTGATGTACTTGACCCCGCACATGCTCCAGGTACTGGAACAGTCGACTGTGGTGGCATTACATCTCGTGAGTTGTTAGCTTCTATCCATGCAATCGCTGGATCAGACGTTAACGTTGTCGGCTTCGACTTAGTTGAAGTAGCGCCAATTTACGACTCATCTGAACAAACTGCTAACACTGCAAGCAAATTAATTCGTGAAATGCTATTAGGTTGGCTTAAATAAGAAAAAGGGGCTGTCCTAAAAGTCATTTTAAATGACTTTTAAGGACAGCCCTCTTTTTATTGAGTCAGACTTAGCGGTTGCTCAGTCTGACTTTTTGGGGTTGACGTCTGAAAAAAAGAAGATGACGTCTGAAAAACCAGGCTTTACGTCTGAAAAATCGCCATCGACGTCTGAAAACGTCATTTCTTCCATCCGAAGTGTCTCCTCGCAACCACAGAAAAGGCTGTGGAGCAAAGCGAGCAGCCCCATTTGGCATTTATTTTTACATATAATAGCTGAGCGATGGCTCAGTTGTAAAAATCGAGGTTCACGTAGGAAAAAAGAGTGATGACGTAGGAAAAAATGTCCGTCACGTAGGAAAAATCGCCATCGACTTAGGAATCCCTTAATATTTGTGCGTGTTGATGAGATCCACAATTTGAGGGGCAATTGTGTCTACATCTCCTACCGTTTATTGTTTCTTTATAGTGAGTGTCACTGCTGACTTTAAAGAATGGTCTGAAATAAAGTAAGAAGAAGGAGACCGAAATATCATCTTCGGTCGAATATCTACTTATAGATAATATCTATTCTCTAATAAACCAGACGATCTTAACTGTGAGCTTCCAGGTTTTCAGGGAGAAAAGGACGAATCCCCGCCGCAGAATGATCGGAAAAAATAGAGTGGGGCGAGTGACGAAGTCACAAGCCCCACTCTTTGTTCCCTAGATTATAGTGCAGCAGAGAATGCGTCCGAAGCGCACTGAAAACCTCTTTGCGTAAACAGGAATTCTTCAATTAGATTTCTTTAACGAGCCCCGTGGGGTTTTCTTATTAATAATGGCTCTGTTAACCTATTCTGTAGATTTCCGTTACAACGCCCTTTCATGTTTCGAAAAAAGTAGTTGGCATCCGGGTACATCTTCGCTTTCGAAGGAAGACATAGAAAAAGCGTGATGCTCTCAATTAGAGAAGCATCACGCTTTTTTATTTGTGTAATGGATAACGCGATTACGACCCATCGCTTTCGCTTCGTACATAGCTGCATCAGCAGCACTATATAGTTCTTGAATAGTCATGCCATTATCTGGATAGGAACTGACACCAACTGAGACGGTAATGGTCACTTGTTGATTGTCTGACACTGGGAAAGGGCTCCGTGCGATACTTGAACGAATGCGTTCACCTAAATCAAGGCCCATGGCTGGAGGTGAGTTTGGCATTAATACGACAAATTGCTCGCCGCCGTTTCGAGTGACGTATCCTTCGCATGAAGAAACAAGGTTTTTCAAACGAGATCCAAGTTCTTTCAAAATTTCATCCCCAATCGGATGTCCATAAAGGTCGTTCACTTTCTTAAAGTGATCAATGTCTATTGAAATCATACTGAATGGTTTCGTTGAATCCGTTATGTAGGAGTGTGTAAGTTGCTCGAATTTACGGTTATTATAAAGTCCTGTTAAATAATCCGTTTCCGCCAACAACTCTGTATGACGTATTTTCTTAAAATGTTCGTTTAACTCGATTAAAATAAATAACACCGTAAAGAATGAGAAGGTTGAGAATAAAATAAAATACACGATATGAAAATAATTAGTAGTTGATTGATAAATTAAGATGGCGATGAGCACAGCAGTTTGAGTGGTTGCATAATAAAAATAACGAGGAGCATTCTTAAATGTCATCGGATATTTAAAACTAAAGCCACCAATGACAGCCCCTAGAACGATAACGTTTAATCCTCCGAGAAGTCCTGTCGTTGTAACGGTATCCGTCATAAAGATTCGAGCTAAACCAATTATTACACCACTAATAATAGGGGCAATAGGACCTCCGAAAATGGCGGAAATGACAATTACAACATGTCTTGAATCAACTATAATCGTATCCGACAAGTTAACTGACGTTTCCATTAAGATAAAGCCAGCAAGACCAGACATGATTCCAATAATATACGGATGAGCTTTCAGAAATGGAAAATTAGCACGAACAGTATCTTGGAAGGGCCAGTAAGAAAGTACGGCAAAAGTAAATAAAATACAAAAATTCAACAGCAAATCGAAAAGCATGACTTCCGCCTCCCAAACAAAATTCTAGCGTCAGTATATCATACCTAAAAACGCAAATGCAGAAATATTTACCAGTTGAAGCCACGTCTAGGAATAATAAAACGTTATTTGAAATGAAGGGGCAACATGCTTTATAATAAAAAGGTTATATTGAAATTATGCAAAAGGAAGCGGGTGGACTTGTCGTGAACAAACAGGTAAAAGTAAAGTTGAAAACGACCATTCGGCAACCTAACGAAGAACCGGAAATATATGAATTGTGGGCAACTGGCACTATTATTGAAAAAAGAGGGAATTCCTATTTAAAATATGAAGAAATACAAGATGACAATAAAATTAACACCACCGTCAAAATGGGTGAAAAAGAAGCGCTAGTTTTGAGAAGCGGCGGCGTCAATATGCGACTTCCCTTCTTAGAGAACGCTGAACAAACCGGAAGTTATGAAAGCGAATATGGCGTATTAATGGTTTCAACCATGACTCGAAAAATAGCGTTCGAACAAAGTAAAAACGATGGATATTTTGTCGTTCAATATGATTTAAACGTGAGCGGACAACCCGTTGGCGAATACACACTTGAATTTCATTATACGGAGGTCTCGCAATGAACGCAGTAGAACAAGTACAACATTCCATAAAAGAAGCAATTCAACAAGCAATTTTGAAAGCACAATTAACAGACTCGGAGGGCCTTCCAGCCATTCATTTAGAATCTCCTCGTTTTAAAGCGAACGGTGATTACGCAACAAATATTGCGATGCAGCTGACGAAGCTTGCTAAAAAACCACCTCGTGCAATAGCTGAAGCGATTTTAGAAAACCTTGAAACAGAGGGTACGGTTATCGAAAAAATCGAGATAGCGGGTCCTGGATTTATAAATATTTCGATTCGCAAAGACTACTTAGCTGATGTTGCAAAAGCTGTCCTTGCACAAGGTGTTGACTACGGTCGATCAAATGCGGGAGCTAATCAAAAAATCCAAGTAGAGTTTGTATCAGCAAATCCAACGGGTGACTTGCATTTAGGTCATGCTCGTGGCGCATCTGTTGGCGATTCTTTATGTAATGTATTGGATTATGCTGGCTACAACGTATCACGTGAGTACTACATTAACGATGCAGGGAATCAAATTAACAATTTAGCTTATTCATTAGAAGCTCGTTATAAACAAGCTTTAGGTCAAGATGCAGAAATGCCAGAAGACGGCTATCACGGCAAAGACATCATTGACATCGCACAAGATATGGCAAATGAGCATGGAAACGCGTTACTTGAGAAAACAGCAGAAGATCGCTTTGCATTCTTCCGCGCACATGGTTTAAAAGTAGAGCTTGCGAAACTACAACAAGATTTAGCTGATTTCCGTGTGAGTTTTGATGAGTGGTACTCAGAAACATCTTTATATGAAAACGGCATGATCGAAGTGGCTTTAGACAAATTACGTGCGAATGGTCACGTCTTTGAAGAAGAAGGTGCTACCTGGTTCCGTTCCACAACATTTGGTGACGATAAAGATCGTGTACTTATCAAAAATGACGGGTCATTTACTTATTTAACGCCTGATATTGCGTACCATGAAGATAAAATTGCGCGTGGTTTTGAAAAATTAATCAACATTTGGGGCGCAGATCACCACGGCTACATCCCACGTATGAAAGCCGCGATACAAGCACTTGGAAACGGTGATGATACACTTGAAGTAAGCGTTATTCAAATGGTGCAATTGTATAAAGACGGCGAAAAAATGAAGATGAGTAAACGTACTGGTAAAGCAGTAACTATGCGTGAACTTGTTGAAGAAGTGGGCTTAGATGCTGTACGTTACTTCTTCGCTATGCGTTCTGGCGATTCACATATGGATTTCGATTTAGATTTAGCTGTTTCCCAATCGAACGAAAACCCTGTCTACTATGCTCAATATGCACATGCACGTATTAGTTCAATTTTACGTTCGGCAGAAGAACAAGGATTCAGTGCATCAGAGGATCACTTACACTTGCTGCAAGCTGAAAAAGAAATCGATGTCTTGAAGAAAATGGGCGACTTCCCACAAGTCGTAGCAGATGCAGCGAAAATCCGCTCGCCACACCGTGTGGCAACATACATTCAAGAAATAGCAGCAACTTTCCATAGCTTCTACAATGCAGAAAAAGTATTGGATCCATCAAACGAAGACATGACTCGTGCCCGTCTTGCTCTCATCACAGCAGTTCGCACAACTATCGCAAACGCACTTCGTCTAATCGGCGTAAGTGCTCCAGAAAAAATGTAAAAACCTATAGCAACAGCCATTGCACATGTATGATGTGTAATGGCTGTTTTTGTTTTCAGGAGATTAAAATGGTCATCACTCACTATCGTGGAAAAAACCAACACGGACGTATTTTCATATAGTGTTTCAACAAGTTAACTAGGTTGAGAGACGTGTTTGAGCGATAAAACGCCAGATTGAGCGATAAATCTCTAATTTGAGCGACAAATCCTCAGATTGAGCGATAAACAAGGCAAATTGATCGATAAATTTTTCGGGAGTGAAAAAGACAATCAAAAAGCGTCTCATTAAACAAGTAGACTAGCTATTAAAACGCCAATTTTTCAATGAGAATCAAATGACGGAAGAGCTTTCAGGAACCAACCATTAATATTAACTCAAATAGACCCATCACTAGTGCAATAATAAAGGAAACATGCATTGACGGGCCGAATAATAGTTATTTACTTGAGTCAATTTTATAATGCATATAATCGGATGTATACACGATCATTCTAAAAACAGAAATCTGTCGTTCTCCGCGGGGTCACACCTGGACACACTTCTCCCTCCGGAGACGCCGCCCTTCACTCCAATCCAATCCACTCCAATCAAATGACCGGAATTCTTAACAAATTCATAGGAGGAATACACTTCAACTATTCGTGTATCATTCATCAAAAGACATTTATGAAATTCTAACTTGAAAATAATCTTATAGAGAGCAAAACTTATGAAGAACTTGTTATTTCAAGCTTAAGGAGTCGAGTTCATATGATTAAGGCGGTGTTATTTGATTTTGATGGAACTTTGTTAAATCGAGATCAATCAGTAATGAAGTTTATAGATATGCAATATGATCGATTGAACAAGTGCGTTGGTCATATACCAAAAGAGACTTTTATCACAAGATTTATAGAGTTAGATAGCCGAGGATATGTTTGGAAAGATAAAGTGTATCAACAGTTAGTTAATGAATTTAATATAACTGGGGTAAATTGGGAGTGTCTACTTCAAGATTATATAAATGAATTTAAAAATAATTGTGTTCCATTTCCTAATCTCCTAATAATGTTAGAAGAATTGAAAAGAAATAACATTATTTTAGGAATGATTACAAATGGATATGGACAATTTCAGATGGATAATATTAAAGCTTTAGGAATTGAAGACTATTTTGAAACTATATTAATATCTGAATGTGAAGGATTAAAAAAACCGGATATCCAAATATTTAAGAGAGCATTGAACCAACTGAATGTGGGTTCAAAACAAAGTATATTTGTTGGAGACCACCCAGAAAATGATGTTAAAGCTTCCAAAAATGCTGGGATGAAAAGTATTTGGAAAAAGGATGTTCAATGGGATAATGTTGATGCGGATTTCATTGTTGATGATTTGGCTGAAATACCTATTATCATTAAAAATTTAAATATAAAATAAGCTGTATGGGCGGATTAATTATGATGCAAAATGATGAATTATTAATTAGAGTGATGAACCATAATGACTATGACATTATTGTGAAGTGGTTGAATGATTCGAGAGTATTAGAATTTTACGAAGAGTCTCCTGCGGACTTAGAAAAAGTGACGAAAAAATATGGGCCAAGAATTGAAGGAAGACATTATGTAAAGCCGTGTGTTGTGGAATATAAAAATAAACGAGTAGGCTATATCCAATATTACGAGATTCAAGAAAATGACTTGAAAAGATTTGGTTACCCACAAAATCAAGATATCTATGGAATCGACCAATTTATTGGTGAGACAGAGCTCTGGGGTAAAGGAATTGGGACATCAATGATTTTATTGATGTTAAATTACCTTAGTAATTATAAAAATGCCACACGAGTTGTGTTGGAAGTGAAAAACCATAATATCAGAGCAATTTCCTGTTACAAGAAGTGTGGCTTTCATAAAACAAGAGAAATTAATGATGATACATCCTTAATGGAGTGGGGAAAATAACAGCAGCAGGATGAGGTCGAAATTGCATCTTCGACCGAATATCTACATAAAGGCAGGATCTATTCTCTAGTAAACCAAACGAATGTAAAAAATGCCGCCCTAGACTAATCAGAATAAATGCAGGAGATAGACCTAAATTAAACTAATAGTAGACTAATAGTTTAATGATATAATGGAATTATAGTAATTAAAATATATAGTTGATAAAGGTGGATACATTTAGTGGGTACAAATTCTAACATCAATGTTGCGGGACTGGATTTCGCATGGAACTTGGAACAAGGCCAATTTATTTTTGAAGGTCAAGACGCCGTTCTCTTCTGGATTTCCACTGCTATGAGAGAATTCTTCGATACTATTGAGGAAATTTCAGGAGAAGAAGCCTCTAGTTTAGTTTTCGAAACAACGGGATTTAGACAAGGACTTGTAGTTGGAGAATATTTCGAAAAAATAAAGGATGTAAGTGTTTCTCAAGCTGCAGAGTTAATCACTAATACCTATGCCTCAGCTGGGTGGGGCCGAACCTCCATCCATCACTTAGATTTTGAATCGAAAACATTAACAGCTCATCTGCAAGATAGCTGGGAACATAAAATTAACGTTGCACAAGGAAAAATCCAAGGTGGTAAATTCCTCGCTGCACATTACGCAGGCATATTTTCTGGTTTATTCGGTACAAATATTTGGTATAAAGTCGTTCAACAACAACTAGAAGGTCATGAATACAGCATAATTGAATATTTCCCTTCTGATGTTACGGTTTCAGATAATATTCATGAATTAGCTAGAAAAAAGGAATCAGAACAAATTGTCCATTTGGAAGCCCTTGTTGAAGACAAAATTAGAGAATTAAAAGAACTTATTAAAGAACTTTCTTCGCCAATTATTCCTGTTTTAGAAGGGGTAGTTGTAGTTCCGTTGCTTGGGAAATACGACGAAGAACGCTCTGAAGAACTTCTTATTAAAACATTGAGCAATTTACCGTCACATAAAGCAAATTATTTAATTTTGGATTTAACGGGACTCAATAAAGAAATCAGTCAACATACGGCTAGCCTTATCGAAAAAATTGGTCTGGCAGCTACACTTATTGGAACCAAAACAATCCTGGTGGGTATTTCTGGTGAATTAAGTCAGGTGATTATTCAGGCAGATATTGATTTAACGAAAATAGATTGTTTCCAAACTCTGCAACACGGAATACACTATGCATTAGCCCAGAGCGGAAGAAGAATTATATAAAATAATAATTAGGGGCTTTTTGATTAGACCTTAAAATAAAACAGGTGGAGAAAAAATTAATTTTTCTCCACCTGTTTTTACTTTTTTCTCTCGAAAGTTGTAGTGAAATTCCTACTACTTTCAATTGGATGTGTGGAAATTCCACAATCCCAAACTGGGCTTTTTCGAGGTCACACACTAAAAATATGTGAGCGACATAGCCCTAGAACTTTTTTTACAAAAAAGAACGATTTTTGTATTTATTTTCAACGTTATATTGAATATCGTTGTTAATTTTATTTAGGTAATGATTGGAGTGAAGGGCGGCGACTCCAGCGGGAAAAGCGTGTCCAGGTGAGACCCCGCAGGAGCGCAGCTCACGAGGAGGCTCACGGACCGCCCGCGGAAAGCGTCCGACTGTTTCTGCATCGCTACGCTAGCTTCGAAACATGGAAGTGCGCTGTAACGGAAATCAACAGAGTTGTTGAAAAGCCATTTTTTAAATAAAAAGAGTAATTTTCTTAAATATTATATAATTTATAGGACAACTTCTTTTCCAAGGACATCTCGACACGTAAAGGAATTCATGTATAATGAAAAATGAATTACATAGCTCTAACACGAAGGTGCTCTGCTTCAATCGCAGAGTTAAAAGGGAAGTCGGTTCAAATCCGACGCGGTCCCGCCACTGTATGTGAGAGGAAAGCGCATTAAGTCACTGAAGCATTATGCTTTGGGAAGACGCGCAGCCCACTGATCACAAGCCAGGAGACCTGCCTACGTGCGCAACACCCGCAACCCTACGAGGATAGGAATGGTGTGAATCAGCTCGTGCTCATTTAGCAAAAGCCTATATTCAACCAACCATCTTCCGACTATACGCGGAGGATTTTTTTGTGTCTAAAAACATTTTTTTACGACACACAGATACACATATGAACGAGGAGGAAATAATTATGAAAAAGATTTGGCAATTATGGATTGTAACAGCGCTTGCAGCAATACTATTAACGGCGTGTGGGCAAGAAGAACATGGAGAAGATCACGCAACACCTGAAACCGAAGCGGGGCAAGAGGCTTCACAATTCCCTCTGACCATTAAGGATGTTACAGACAATGAAATCACATTAGAAGAAGCACCAAAAGCAATCGTTTCCATGATTCCAAGTAATACAGAAATTTTGTATGCACTTGGCTTAGAAGAAAAAGTAGTGGGCGTTTCGGATTACGATAACTACCCAGAAGAAGTTGCATCAAAAGAAAAAATTGGTGGACAAGAATTCAATGTTGAAAAAATAATTTCTTTAAATCCAGATTTAGTTCTTGCACATGAATCAGGACTTGGCGTGGGTGACGCTGGAATTAAACAACTGCGAGACGCAGGAATAAATGTGTATGTCGTGAAAACTGCAGTGAACTTTGAAGAAGTGTATGACACGATGGCGACTATTGGACAAGCGACTGGTATGACTAAAGAATCGGAAGAAATGGTACAAACAATGAAGGATGAAGTAGCAACAATTCAAGAAAAGGCTTCAACCATTAAAGAGAAGAAAAAAGTATTTACGGAAGTATCTCCAGCTCCAGAAATTTATACAGCAGGTAATAACACGTTTATGAATGAAATGATCGAGATGTTGAATGCGGAAAATATTGCATCAGATCAAGAAGGTTGGATCATGATGGACCCTGAAGAAATTGTTAAACGTAATCCAGATGTAATAGTAACAACTTACGGTAACTATGTACCAAATGCAGCGGAGCAAGTTTTAACTCGTGAAGGTTTTGGTACAGTTACAGCTGTGAAAAACAAAGCAGTAATAGATGTGGATGCTGATACGACAAGCCGTCAAGGTCCTCGTTTAACTGAAGGTTTATTAGAATTGGCAAAAGCAATTCATCCTGAGGTCTTCAGTGAGTAAATCCTGGTTTGCATATGTAGCTTCTGTCTTCGTACTGATTGCTGCAGTGTTGGTTGGGGTAACGGTTGGATCAGTTTCGATTCCTGTGCAAGTATTGTGGAATCCTGACATGGATGAAGCTGCATCAAACATCCTTTGGAATATTCGCATGCCTCGTGTTGTGCTAGCTGGTTTAGTTGGCGCTTCACTTGCGATAGCGGGAGCGGCTTTCCAAGGATTGTTGAAAAATCCATTAGCTGATCCATATACGTTAGGAGTGTCGTCCGGTGCCTCAGTTGGCGCCGTGGTGACACTCTTTTTCGGAATTTCTGTACCCTTTCTGGGCTTGTTCACATTGCCAGTCTTCAGTATGATCGGCGCGTTTTTAACGATGGTTACTGTTATGAGTTTTGCCAAGCTCATAGACCGCGCGATGAAGATGGAAACAATCATACTTACAGGTATAATATTTAGTTCATTTTTGGGATCTGTTATCTCTCTAATGATTTCACTTTCAGGTGAAGAGCTCCGTCAAATTATTGGCTGGTTGCTTGGTAGTGTGTCAATGCGAGGCTGGCCTTATGTCACAATGGCATTGCCGTTTATGACTATTGGTTTTTTACTATTATGGCTAAATCGACGCGAACTAAATGCACTAGTTTTTGGCGAGGAACGTGCCAAGCATTTAGGTGTAAATGTGAAACGACGTAAAATGATGATTTTAACAGGAGGTTCGATTTTAACTGGAGCTGCCGTAGCAGTTTCTGGAACTATTGGCTTTGTTGGTTTAGTCGTTCCACATATGACACGTATGTTGTGGGGATCGGATCATAGACATGTTTTACCCTTATCATTTATAAATGGTGCTTCATTACTCATTATTTGTGACTTAGTGTCACGCACAATTATTTCACCGTCTGAGCTGCCTATAGGTGTAATAACAGCGTTTATTGGTGCCCCAGTGTTTGCGTTTATTTTTTGGAAACAACGAAGAAGGGTGGGTGCGTAATCATGCTAAAAGTCGAAGGATTAACAGGTGGTTATCACGACGCACCTGTTGTAAAAGATGTGTCATTTCATGTGGGTAAGGGAGAAGTTCTTGGGATATTAGGTCCAAATGGGAGTGGGAAGTCTACCTTACTTAAAATCATGAGTGGTGTACTTCCTTCAAAAGCAGGTACGGTCGAATTAGATAGCCAACCAATCGAAACCTATACGTCAAAAGAACTTGCTAGACATATGGCTGTGTTACCTCAATTACACGCACATGCTTTTTCATATACAGTCCGGGACACGATTTCTCTTGGGCGATATCCTCATCAAAGTGGATTCTTTTCATCTTGGTCTGAGAAAGATGAGCAAGCAATTCAAGAGGCAATGCAGCTAA
>NZ_JBATUX010000094.1:0-5340 GCF_049671445.1 Paenisporosarcina sp.
TGCTGATTGGCCATCCGTTTAATCCACCACTAGTTATGCCATTAGTTGAAGTGGTGCCAGGAGAGTTTACTTCAACTGAAGCTGTTGAAGATGCGCTGACATTTTATAAAGCGCTTGGCAAAGCTCCACTACACATACAAAAAGAAGTTTTTGGCTTTGTGGCAAACCGTTTGCAGTTTGCGATGTTGCGAGAAGCTATGTATTTAGTTGATGAAGGCGTTGTCAAAATGAAAGATGTCGATGAAATTGTCAAAGATTCCATTGGTTTACGTTGGGCTGCTTCAGGTCCGATGCTCGGAATGCATTTAGGCGGAGGCCAAGGGGGTATGGAAGCATTTATGCGTCACTTAGGACCCACGATGGAAAAAAGCTGGGAAGCACAAGGTCATCTCATGATGGATGAAGAAACGATTTTGAGATTAGCCGAAAAATCGCGTGACTCTTATGGGGATCAAACGATTAACGAACTTGCACAGACACGAGATCAGAAACAAATGGCGATTTTAAAAACACGTACTAAATAAATCAAAAGGCTAATCATGGGGTTATGTCAACCTAGGATACATACGTGAAACAATCCACGTGAGTAAGTGAATCAAGGATGAAAATAATGGAGGTGAGTTTCTTTGAACCCTTATAAACACATGCCATTAGACTATGTGTGCCCTTTTTGCCTTGTTGTAAATGGTGTAGAGGATAAAGGAAACAAGTTAGTTCAATCTAAGCAACAAGATATAGTGTATAAAGATGATTATGTAACTGCGTTAATCGCCACGTTATGGTGGGATAATAATAAAGCACACGTAATAATTATTCCAAACCAACATTTCGAAAATATTTTTGACTTGCCTATTGAATATGCGACTAAAATCCACCAATTGTCTTTGAACGTTTCCTATGCACTAAAAGAGTGTTACCAATGTGAAGGGATCTCTACTCGACAACACAACGAGCCTGGTGGCAGTCAAGATGTTTGGCACTATCATCTTCACGTGTATCCCCGTTATAAAGACGATAATCTTTATAAAATGGACGGGAATATAAGTTCACCGAAAGAGCGTCTATTTTACGCTGAGAAGTTAAGAAATTGGTTTGAAAATAATAAATAAAAGACTGCCTTTATTTTACACGCCAGTTTTTTATTTGAATGAAGTCGAATTCTTCCTACTCCGAGTGTTATGTCAACTAAGGTGGATTTATTTTTCGGATTTCCATAATTATGTATTATTAAATAAAAAGTTTATATAAATCTAAAAATTCCGATAAATTATTTGTGAGGTGAATAAAATGAGTGAAATTAAAAAAATTCATGAAACGCAAACGACAAATACAAACGCCAATGGAGAAAATAAAATATATTCACCAATTGAAGATTTGCAAAATATTGAATCTGGTGGACCATTAAATAAAGAGGGTCTAGATTTAGATTCTCAACCAAAAGGAATAAAATATATCGGTTATTTTATTGTCGGTTCGGTTGTTATAACTTTTCTATTTATCATTTTTAACTTGTCCCAATTTATTTAAGAATTAAACGTTGCATTTGGCCAAATTCGGTCGAATGCAGCGTTTTTCAGTTTTGGGAATGATAGATGACGAATAAATCATGTACCCAAACTTAGTTTCGTATAGGTAACTGAACTTAGATTGTTGAACGAGTTCATGAACATTAATGAAAGAGTTAAGCCTCACATTACACTGTAAATACAGGGTGTTCATTAACTCCTAAGTTTTGTTACAGAGGTGATGTCTAACTAATGGCGTTAAAAATAGGCTACCTTTAAAGGGCAGCCTATTTCCTATTCCAATCCAGTGATTGTTAATTCTTTAACCGGTAAGAATAATTCTCCTGTGTTTAAAAAGGACACATTTACGTTATCATCTACTTCTAAGTAAATCGCTAAAGGCGAGACTTCAGTGGATACCAAGTAATTGGTTCCATCTGCTAACATAAACGACACAATA
This sequence comes from Paenisporosarcina sp., assembly GCF_049671445.1. Taxonomy (GTDB): domain Bacteria; phylum Bacillota; class Bacilli; order Bacillales_A; family Planococcaceae; genus Paenisporosarcina. The sequence goes on from NZ_JBATUX010000094.1 coordinate 1,966, forward strand.
GTAAAGTCACCCACACGTTCTTTATATACTCGCGCTACTTTTCCTGATACCTTCGCTTCTTCAGCAGTTGAACTACCATCAACTGTACTACCACCACGTTGCAATGCTGTTTTATAAAGCTTTAATGCTTCGTTAGGCGTATTGGCAAAAGTAGAAATTTCAGGGTTCGCTGCAGATACAATAAAGTAGTTTTGCAAGAATCCATTGGCATCTAAAACGGGTGTTAACCAACTCGCTTCTCCGTAAAAATTGTAGAGAATCGGCATTTCTCCAGTCCATTTTTTCTCAATGAATTTCTTTTCAATAATTTGCAATGTGCCTTGTGAATCCATATAAGCATCTTCCATATTACCAGTGAAATACGTCGCTTCTCCCGTTCGTGCATCCGTTAATGAATACCCGAGCATCGAATCGACACCTTCTTTTGGACTTGAGAAATCTGTGAAGTAATACATGTCTCCGTCCTCATTAAAGATAGGACTAACATTTGCTTCAGTTCCATAGCCAGAAGGTAATTTTACGTCTTTCTTACCAAATTTACTATTCCAAAAACCGTGAATATAATTTCCGAAATAATCATTTTGCAAACTTACGACTTCTGGTGAAACAGCACCGTCAATAAAGGCAGGTACTTCATCTAGCGCATACTTTTTAATGTCCCCAGATTGTGGATCCACCAAGGCTACTCCAGTTACTTCAAAACCATTTCTTGCTGATACAAATTTTCCGAATGAACGAATATAGTGAGGTGCTCCTTCATCATCAATTTCTAGTTGCATGTCTCCATAGAAAATCGTTTCCGGCATTTTTAAACGTAAATGACGAGCCACATTTTTTTGAAAGAATGAAGAAGGGGTATAGGTCATTTCTGCTTCAATAAACTTAGGGTTATCTGATGAATCCGTTGCACTCATGGAAAAATAACCAGGTGTTGTATCACCATTTATCCATTTGAAAAAGCCCGAGAATTCAACAGGCGCAATATACACATATGCATCATTTACTTTTTGAATTTGTAAACTACCTAACTCGTAATAGCTTGTGTTAGGAACTTGACCAAATGCTTTTTTCATTTTGTTTCGTGCGAATCTCGGAGGTACACTTGCAGGCGTCTCCGTTTCATCGAATGCCTCGATTTCAACTTCTTGCTTCATTGTTGCTGAATCGAATTTATGGTCAGCATTAAATAACACTGCACTTAACATATAACCACTAAAGATAATGGCAGCTAAAAACAGCACACCTTTCACACGTTGTTCTTTACCTGTTGCTGAAAATGCACCAATTCCAGTTGCTAAAATCGCTAGCGGCCAAAGTGCGGAAGGATTTCGATCTATATTCGTTACATAATAGAAGGCAAAAACGATAATTGCTAAAACTACTGTGGTGCCAATTAATCCAGCTGCGATCCCTTTTCGTTTTTCTTTTGTTAGCGTTAACGGCATGATTATCAGTGCTGCAACGATTGCTACTACTATGCTATAAAGGAAAGTTAATCCCATATGTGTCCCTCATTTCTTAGATGTTATCTTCTTTAATACGGCTGAATAGGTGAAAAGTTTCAACGAACATGTTCTCCAAAAAGACTCCGTTCATCTAGACTGGTGATTTCCGTTACACTGTCTATTCATGTTTCGAAGCTAAGATAGCGAAACTGAAACAGGAGCACCAATTTTAGTATCGCTCGCCATAGGATGCAGAATATCCGCAGTATTTAACGTAGCTACCAAAAGAAAAAGTGACTGCTAGTTAGTAGCAATCACTTTTTACATTACTTTCGAAAAATCGAATATTTATTCTTATTAACAGAAACAATTTCATAGATGCCTTTTGAGGAATTATGATACACGAATATTTGAAGGGTTTTCCTTTTAATTTTTTCAAGAATTCCGGTCATTTGATTGGAGTGAAGGGTGGCGACTCCAGCGGGAAAAGTGCGTCCAGGTGTGACCCCGCAGAGAGAGTAACGAACGAGGAGGCACACGGACCACCCGCGGAAAGCGTCCGCCCGTAACGGAAATCGAGAGTATGAATTACCAAATTGACTCAACCATATAAATGGTGCTGAATGTTATACAACACTTCATTCATATATCCTTTACCGTGTGGAACGAAATCAATAAGTGTCACCATTTTTTCAGCAACATTTTCATTTGAAGTGACATACCGCAAAGTAATTGACTCTACCTTGTTCTGAAATAACCTAATCACTTCTGATAATGGTGCAGAGAAAATCCCGCTTACTTCCTCTACTTGTAAACGAAAGGCTTGATTTTCATTTATCGACTTGTACATAAACGTGTGAGCAAATTCATTATCTATAAATTCTCCATGGACAATGGAGTCCCTAATAATCCCAAGTGATTGGAGTTCATTCATATTCACAAGGAGACCCAATTCTTCTTCGACTTCTCGGAGCCCATCATGTACCATTTCATGAGCAAGTAAATGTCCAGCTGCTGTTATGTCGTATAAATTAGGGAAATCTTTTTTCACCTTGCTTCTTTGTTGAAAGTAAAGATATGGTACATCCAGTTTCATTTGAACAATCCAACAGTGAAATGTTTCATGCCAATGCCCTTCTGTATGAATAACATCTCGAGACTGTTCGCCGATTTTTTGATGATTCTCGTCGAATATGGATAACACTTCTTGCAAGTCATTCACCTACCAAGATAGACTCATATAAATTTCATCTACATATGTATCATTCATTTTCATGGCATGATGCTCAAGACCGAATGATTTAAAGCCAACTTTTTCGTATAATTTTATGGCTACTTTATTTGTGGAGACCACTGTCAAATTAATTTTCTCTACATGTGGCATTTGTTTTGTATACTCTACCACTTCCTGCAAAAGAGCTGTACCAACTCGTTTACCTCTAGTTTTCGGTGTTACATAGACAGCAAACAAGTTTACTCGATGACGGAGTTTTGGGGCTCCTTCTTCTGCAATTGTCATCACACCAACTAATTCGTTATCGATAAAAGCACCCAATGTTGCAGAATTCTCAGAATCCAAGTTACTTTCAACTCTTTTCAAAGGGTTCACTCTTGATATCGCATCTTCATAAGTAGTTGCAAATGCTTCAGGATCTTGTTGCAATGCTTCAAGTCTCAAATCCCAATAAACTTCAGCATCATCACTAGTTAGTTTCCGAATCTCCATTTCTCTTCTCCTATTCTCCTCTAATCAACAGATAGCGATTTTTTACTCATCCATTTCGCAATTTCCTGTTCATCTGACTTACCTATTTTCGATAGTTCGGCAATCACCCGCTCCACTCGTTCTTTCGAGTGATTTTGACTAAGCTTTGCTTTCCCTTCGAGTTTATCGATAGAAATGGTAAAGCCGATCACGCCTTTCGATAAC
>NZ_JBATUX010000095.1:0-28616 GCF_049671445.1 Paenisporosarcina sp.
ACATCTGCATTAGCGACAATGATTGCAGTTGGGGACGCGGAAGCAAGTTCTTATACCGTTAAACCTGGTGACTCATTATGGAAAATAGCATCTGCAAATGGAACTTCAGTTTCCCAAATTAAAGAATTAAACAACTTATCCACAGACTTTATTTTCCCAAAACAAACATTAAACCTATCAGCTACTAAAGCTACTGCTCAATCAACACCTGCTAAGCCTAAAACTGTTGTAACAACTGTATCGACTTCGACAACAGCTACTCACACTGTAAAAAGTGGTGACACATTAGGTGCGATCGCAGTTAAATTTAAGACAAGCGTATCATCTATTCAATCTTTAAATAACATTTCAAATCATATTATATATCCTGGACAAGTGTTAAAAGTAAACGGCACTCAAGCTACAGCGCCTGCTGTCACTACTCCAGCTAAAACAACAAAACCAGCTGCACCTAAAGTAACGGCTCCCGCTCCTGCTACTTCATCAACATACATAGTAAAAAGTGGTGACACATTAGGTAAAATTGCGAATCTGTATAAAACGACAGTAAAAAACATACAACAACTAAATAACATATCTTCACATATTATTTACCCAGGACAAAAGCTTAAAGTTTCAGGTACTGTTCAAGCTACACCGCCAGCACCAAAACCAGCAACACCTGCTCCAGCACCAGTAGCACCAAAACCTGAAGTGCCAACGAATCCAGCAAACACAGTTTACACAATTGTGAGTGGTGATACATTGTCAGGTATAGCTTACCGACACCGTACAACAGTAGATCAATTAATGAAGTGGAATAACTTAACGTCAACTGCACTTCGTGTCGGTCAAAAATTAAAAATTGGAGCAACTGGTGAAGTTTCACCAATATCCGCTCCTTCTCCTGTGCCAGTAGCACCACCAACAGCTGTTAGTGGGTCGCTTTTTGAAAAAGTGATGGCTATTGCTACACCTTTACAAGGGATTCCTTATGTATGGGGAGGTGCTTCAAAGTCTGGATTTGATTGCTCAGGTTTCATTTACTATGTATACAAACAAGCTGGTCTAGATGTGTCTCGTACGAACACAACTGGCTTTGATGCTCGCTCTTACGATGTGTCTAAACCTATACCAGGTGATTTAGTCTTCTTCTCGAACACATACCGCCCAGGTATTTCTCATATGGGTATCTATATCGGAAATAACCAGTTCATCCACGCTGGTGGAGATCGTGTCCAAATTACGAGTCTAAGTAACTCGTATTGGGGTTCGAAGTTTGATAGCTTTAAACGTTTATACGCAGCAGATTGATTACAGTTGAATTTCCTAGCTAGTACCGAACTTCGGTATTAGCTTTTTTTGTTTCTTTTCAAAAGTTTCTTTATCAAAATATTCCCTGTCATAATAAGGATAAACATATATATACAAAAAAGGCGATTCGAAAGTCTATGTAACTTAGACTTAGAATCGCCTTTCTTTATTCTACTGCTGGTACTTCTTGTTCTGTACTATCAACTTCTGTGTTTGGTTGTTGTTCTTTTACTGGTTCTTTTTCATCATCCGGTGTTTCTTCAACAACCGGCTCTTCTTCAACAGCTGGTTCTTCAGTTGTTTCATCTGTACTTTCAGCCTCTGCTTCTGGATCTTCCGTTTCCGTTACGTCTGTTTTAGTAACGGCTTGAATCATATAGTCTCCATATTCATCAATGATCACTTCGTAGACAACTTGTTCCTTTATAATAGAAGGTTCTTTATCTTTTTGTGCTACTTTCGTTTCAATCGTTGTTGTCACGAGTGAACGACTTTCTTCTATTGTAATGTCATCGATTTGGAACTTTTCAACCGTGAAGACATAGTTTTTATCTTTCAGACTATTAATGGCTTCACGTTCTGTACGATACACTTGCGAGTCTGCTTGTAAGTAACCTTCTAGATAGCTGAAATTCACTTCGTTTTGCGCGTACGTGTACAACGTCATGTACCCTTCAATAAAGAGGGTCAATAACTCTTCGTCGAAGTAGGCATCTTCTAAATTTGGTTTAACCGGTTCTTGTGGTGTTAACGGATTCGCTTCCCAAGATTTTAACATTTGATAAACAGAATAGACTGGGATGCTATATCCAATAGCCGGATTGTCCGTCAGGATAATCGAGTTAATGCCGATTACTTTTTCAGTAAGGGCATCTATCAATGGCCCTCCACTACTTCCTGGAGCGATACCTGCATCCGTTTCGTATAAGTCCGTATAAATAAAGTTTTCGTTAAAATCTCTACCTGTCGCCGTAACATTCCCTGTTGTAGCTGTATTCGCTTTATTATTCGGACTGCCTATGGCAATAACGCTTGTCCCAACAGTTGATTTCATTAAGTCCATTTCCAGTGGTGGCTTACCAGCAATTTCATCAACTCGAATCAATGCCACGTCAACCGTATCAGAAATACCAATGACATTTCCGACGAATTCTTGACCCGTGTTATTAACCACCGTAACCGTACCGTACCCTTCTACCACATGTGCATTAGTCACGATATCCCCTTTGTCGTTATAAAGGAATCCTGAGCCTTGTTGTGAATCTGTATAGACTGTATAGACATTAGGGAGTAAAGACGCTAGGATAGCCTCTTGATCACGTTCTTCTACCCGTTCCTCTACAACAACTGGTTGAGTAACATCTGGTTTCTCTGTATCCGGTTGTACTTTCTCAGGAGGAGTTGGTTTTGGTGTTTCGTATGTTACAGTTCCTTCTGGTTTTTCCGGTGTTTCCGTTTCGACTTCAGTGTCATCTGGAGGCTTTACTTCTTCCGTAGTTTCTTCTACTTTAGGAGGTTCTTCTTTTGATTCTTCAACTGGCTTTGGTGCAAACTGTAGCCATAACATGAAACCTGCAACTAGAGCAATTGCAAGTAATAATATAACGGTTTTAATAGATGAAGCTTTTCTTGGAGTAGGTTCATTATATCGTTTAGGTTCTTTCATGCCATATCACACTCTCATTTAAATTTCACTTTCTTATAGCCTATATCCCATTTGACGAGAGTGCAAACAAAAAGTTGCAGCCCGTTTATAAAAAATGGACTGCAACTACTCTTCTTACTCTATACGATTCAATTCCATAATAGAGGCTGATTCATTGTCTCCATTTTTTGTAATCACTTCTTCTTTGATTACTCCTAACCCCTTCGCATAATAAAAGCGAGAGATCGTTTGTTGATTGGAAGTTTCTGAAATAATCGTTTGTTCAATCACAATGACATCTTTATACGTTCCAGCAGGTACCTTCAAAGTTAAATCATCTTGTACCACTTTCCATGCTTGAGAACCAGTTTGTTTATTTAACGTATCAATATATACTTCTGGAGCTGATGTAGCTTCAAACTTATCAATCGTCACTCCAGCCGTATCCTCAGAGTTATTAAAGAGCATCGTAAGCTTAGTAGGTGTCCACTCCGAAATTTGTATCGTCTCCACATCACCAAATGTAATCGATTCTAGTAAACGATTGCCTTTGACAGCTTTAACTTCGCGTACAATTTCAAACTCTTCTAGTAAGAAGACTTTTTTCATTCCACGTTTCGGCATATATTCTACAAGCCCTTTATTTTCTACAACCGCTTCTTCACCTTGAGTGCCGTCCGTCACACCATCTTCCTCCGCTTCATCTGCTGATTCATCTGGGTTCTTTTCTTCGACGTCTTCAGTAGACTCCACATCCTCAGTAGACTCTACTTCTTCTTCAGTAGAAGCTTCTTCCGTCACTTCTGGTTCTTTTTCTTCTTCTTTTGGATCAGTTTCAGTCGTTACTTCTTCTTTAGTTACTTCTTCAGTGTTGCCTGAGTCTTTTTCAATGTCGTTAAACTTAAACGAGTTTTCGTCTGAACAAGCAGCGAGAATCAGCATAAGTGGCACGATGGCCAATAATTTCTTCATCGAACCCCTCTTTTCATTCAGTTATTTTAACTTATCAATTTCTGCTTTAACAGTAGTCGGAACGATTCCACCTGTATAAAGTGAAGTTGATGTTACTCGTTCTTTTAAATAAGACGTTAACGTAGGGCGTAATGTTTCAGAAATTGAGTTACCTACGATAAACAATGGTGCTTGATGCTTACCTGACAATGAAGATGATACTAAAGCATCTGGATAGTTAGTTCCAGTAGATACGACAATTGTCGGTGACTTAAATGTATCGCTAAAGTGATTAATTAACGCTGCATTTGTACCATATCGGTCTTTACCAGAAAGTCGTGTTACATGATCTGATCCAGCTTGTACTTTAATTTTCTCTTCTAGTCCCGCTGAAATGACTGATTTCCCACCAACGATGACTGTTTGTTTACTATATATTTGATCGTTAATTGCAACCGTATAAGTAGTACCATTACTTAATACGATATGCCATCCTTGTAGCACCGCCACACTTGTTGCAGTTAATGCATCCGGGAAATTGCTTCCTGAGGCGATAAAGATCCCTTTAGCTTTTGGTAATTTACTATTAATTATTTCATTCGTTTCGTAGCGCGTTTCTCCAAAGATGCGTTCAATTGCAATAGTCGGAATCCCTTTTTTCAATTGACTTTCTACATCTGTTGATAAAGCTCCTACTCCACCCACTAAAATTACACGAGTCGCACGTAAACGTTTAATTTCAGCTAGAACTTCAGCTTTCAAACCGTTTGCTGAATTCAATAAAATAGGTGCATTTCCATTTTCCATCGCAAGTGGTCCAGCTGATAATGCATCTGCAAAATCTTGACCAGTCGCTAAAACAACAGTTTTGTCTGTTTTTGTTGAGTCAAATCCGTTAGGATACAATGATTTCGATACTTCAATTGCTGTTAAGTAACGAGACTCCGCACTCATTGTTTTACTCACTTTAGCTGGTGTTGTTTGTACTGGGTTCTTGTAAGTGACAGCTTTTGTTGTTGTGTCATAAACAGAAGTACCCGGCCATAACGCTGCATAGTTTTGTGCTAATGTTTTATCGTAAAATGCTTTGATTGTTCCTTTTTGATTGTGACGCACTTCAAATGCTTGTGGCAACACAGAAGACCATAGTGTGTACTTTGTTTCTGTATTTTTAAGAGTCGCTTTAGGTAGAGATTCTGCAACTTCTCTTGCCACTTGTCGTTGATATTGTTGGTCGACTATTTGTTGATTAGGATCTAGTACTGAGTATTTCTTAGCTAAGTAGTTTGACCACTTTACTTCACCTGTTGGATGGTGCACAACACGTGTGTTTTTGTATTTACTAGCAAAAGCAATGGCTTCTTTTTCTGTTGAAAACTTCGATTGAGCTAATTCAATTGACGTGTGATACGCATGATAGTCATACGATGTATTGTTGAAAATAACTGCACCTGCGCGTTTATCAAATACTGTTACATTTGTTTGCGTACCCGCATACGTTAATGCTTCACTTTTAGATGTGAACGTTTTTAAGATTGTGCCTTTGTCGTTTTTCACATGGAAGATGTTAAAATAATCATCCACTCCATTTGCAATCGCTACAGCAATTCCTTGTTGGAATGAAGCTGTTTTAACTTTCGCTTCTGCCAATGGACTAGACATGTAATCTACTTCTGATAAAATGGCCGGAACTTGTGCATTTCTTGTCACATAAAGACTTTTGTGAACAATCCCTCGTCCTTCTTTATTAGCACCTGAATTAATTACACTTTGATGCGTCAATTTCGCTAATCTAGCACTCTCTGGTGAGTATTTAATTTGCAACGGATCTGGTGGATAAAGAGGATCTAATTCGTCTTTATTATAATAATACGTTTCATATCCAGAATACGTTGGTGAACTACTTGCATTATGGTGGACTGACACAAAGATTGAGTTGTCATTGCGACCTGCTACCATTTTATTTGATAAGTCGGTACGCACTTTTAAATCTTCAGCTGCAGATACGCTAGAAAAATGCATATCTGTTGTTCGCGTCATTTTCACTTCATAGCCGCGAGACTGTAAAATACTTCTTAAGCGTAAAGAAACTTCTAAGTTAGCTGTTTTCTCATAGTAACCAGTCTTAGAACCTGAATATCCACTTGTTCCTGAATATTTCCCACCGTGACCTGGATCGATCACTATTAATGGTTTCGTAGAGACTTCTGCTGCTTGAGGTGAAGACACCGGAATACTAAGGACAAATAAGGCTACACATATCACTTTAATTAAGTTTTTCAACAACGTTTCGTTCCCCGCTTTCATTTCCCTTTATTCTTGGAGGGGTATATCCCCTCTCTAGTTATTTGATATAATCTTTAGCTTGTTCGATTGCAATTCCTTGATAATAGAAATCGAGAATACCCTCTTTACCGTCTTTACCTTCTGCTGTATGTCCAGCTTTGCTTCGTCCATATGCTCCATATTGACTCATTCCAATACCATGTCCGAATCCAGCACCGTTTAGAGCAAATTCGGCATTTGCGACTCTATCTTCTACAGTAAAATCAGTACTCTTTAATACCGTGCCGCCAAATAGCGTACGGAGTTGAGCTCCTGTTAAGTTAATTTCAGTTGTGAATTTTTTAAGCGTTCCACCGATATATTTAGACAAACTATATTTCAACTCTTTTGAAACAACTGTTTCTCCACCTAGGTAATATAATGTTTTCGGTTGCTTAACCGTTTCAAGATAGTCGACCGGTATTTTATTAGCATCTGGGTGCAACAATAAGATAGAAGAGTTATTTTTTGCACCTAATACAGAACCTGCAAGTGCATCTATAAAGCTGTATGCATTTCCAATTACTAGAGATTCACCAGGCATTACGAATTTTTTATTGATTGCAATACTTGTGTCTACTCGGCTTGCTCCAAACGTACGATCTATTGCATATCCCAAGTTCTTCAGCGTAGTTTCCACTTCAGTCGATACCACATTAGAACCACCTATTAGATTGACACTCGTTTTACCGCTATTTTTCAAGTAATCTTTCGTAGCTTTTGAAACATTTATTCCTTGTTGAATGATGATTGGAATTTGGTTACGTGCAGCATATGGACTGATTGATAAAGCATCCGAAGAATTTTCGTCACCAGTCGCAAAGAATACGGACTGTGAGCCACCCACAAGTTTTGCAATTTCAATGGATGTTTCCGTACGTGATTTCCCTGATACTCGTTTTACCACATAGCCTAAATCTTCTAATCTATCTTCAACGTCAGGTGAAATTGCTGATATTCCACCAAGTAAGTAAATAGTCGCTTTCGGATTTAATGAATCTTTTAAATATTCCTCGACCGAAGCTGGTAAAGAGTTTGGACGTGTTAGCAAGATTGGTGTATCCAATTTATTTGCTAGCACCGAGCCCGCTAATGCATCAACAGGTAAGTCACCACGACCTAATACGGCATTGTCACGTTTACCCGTCCAACCTTTTTCAGCAATTTGAACGGCTGTTTCGTAGCGTGATAAACCTGCTAGTGTTTCAGATTGAGCACCTAGCTCCATCGCGTAATACAAGCTATTATCCGGATTTTTTTTACTTGCATAATAAGATAAGTTAAACGTGATATCTTGTACTTTTCCTGTATTCGTAAAATCGATCGTTTTAATACTATTAATAGAATCAATTTTAATAGAGTCCATCGTAGGATCGATTGCTTTTAATTCCTTCAATGCTTGCGTTTTTAATTTTGAAAATGCTGTGCGACTAGTTGCATATTCTACATGTGAAGAAAGCAGATTGTTTTCAGTTGTCGTATTCCACCAACTAGCAGGATTTGTGAAGTCTAACGCAGTTGTACCGGATAGTTGAGACTTTTTAAAATGAAGCTGTTCGGCTTCCTTCCATTTATGTGCAGTATCAAATGTATCTGCTTGCGTCTTGTTCAGATAGTCTAGTTTGCCAGACCAATATTGTTGAGGCAGTTCCGTTTGTCCTCCGTTTGAAGATGAGAAATATGCGGTAACAAACCCTGTCGAACCATTTAATTTTTTATACGTCATAATCATGCCCTTTGTTGATTCAACGGCAGATGTTGTGTTCACGTTAAAACGGTCAAAGGCCGGGGATATCTCGTCCCACACAAATCCTTTATACACTTGGAAATTAATCGTATCATCAATTTCTAACTGACTATTCCCATTCATTTTAGCGAAAATGTATGAGCGAGCAGAAATCGCTTGTGAACGAAGGGCTTCTTGTCCACCGTTCAATCCACCCCAACTTGCTGGCATTTCTCCAGGTAACACACCTTTTAAATAATCTTCAAAACCTAAAAGGTTTACTGGTTGAATTTGCTGGGTATTAGAAACCGTATCTAGTCTAAAAATGATTGTTCCAATATGTGGTCTTTTTACAGAAGACTTCATATTTTCTAGTAATATATAATTCTCTTTAACATACTCTTTTGGTTCAAGAGTTACAGTCGTTAAATCTTTTTTAAGTAATTTAGTACCTTCGAAAAGTGAAACTTTCGAATTTTGAATAGCTAATTTATACGTAACACCTTTTGTTAAAACGATCGTGCCATCCTCTTTTAATATAGTTTCTCCCTTAGGGATAAATTGATATGTTTTAGAAGGGCCTAAATTATTGGTTAATTTCACTTTCACAATGAAATTTTCAGTATCCGTGGCAGCGTGAGCGGGGTTAGAATCAGAGAATAAGAGAAGTAGTGCGAAAATAAGGGTGATAGTGGAAATCAATTTCTTATGTTTATACATTTTTCGCCATCCTTTGTTTTTCTTTCATTATAATAAAATATTGTCCATTATTATATCGAATTCTGACAAATGAATAGTTGTACCTTGCAATTTTTTTTATTTTTCGACAAAATCGAAAGACACATGACTTTTGACCGACAAAAATATTAGTCATAGAAATATGTCTTGCTTTATATCCATATAGTAGGATACATATAGTTCCTTTTTGGGTTATGTGTAGATATTTTATTAACATTAAATATTCCTTAGCGATGAGCCTGCTAAGGACCGAAGGTTCAAAACGCATTCATTTGGCAACACCTTTATACCCCACTTCCTGTGGGGCATGAGAATGAGCTGTCAAATGCTGTTATAAATAAGTTGGGAATTGGCTCCCTTTCCGCGAACGAACGGGCAAGCCTCCTCACTCGTACCTCGTTGCGGGGTCTTGCCCGCCCGTTTTTCGCGGGGAGTCGCATATTCCCTAACTTTCTACTTAAATTGAAGCTATAGAGATGCTGACTATTAAATAATGTTGTCTGGAGAAAAGAAGAAAGAGTACATTTTCGCCTAGCAAGCCGCATGAGCAAATGCTAGGTAAAAAATAATAGTTTTACTTATCTAGTTATATATAAATAGTGAGTCTGGTATTTGACTGTTAGGTAAAAAGCTATTCTAATTATCTTTTTGAGGTAATCTCATAAACGACTTTCGATAAACGATACTAGAATATTTGAAATGTAATCCTTTGCATTTGTTATGAATTTCAATCATTTGATTGGAGTGAAGGGTGGCGACTCCAGCGGAAAAAGTGTGTCCAGGTGTGACCCCACAGAGAACGGAGTGAACGAGGAGGCACACGGACCACCCGCGGAAAGCGTCCACCCGTAACGGAAATCGAAAGAATCTCAAGCACAAATGGAAAATATAGAAGAATGTTTTTAACAAAACCATATAAAAAAGCCTCCTAAATTTTCATTTAGAAGACTTCCGGCAAATCTATTTTATTTGAAACGGTTATAACTTGTGAATTTATCTTTCCAGTAATAATCCGTTACTTTATTAATTTGAACTCTATCTCCACCAGCATGAATAAACGAACCATTACCTATGTAGATTCCCATATGAGAAATTCCAGCTTTATACGTGTTAGAGAAGAATACAAGATCTCCTGGTTGTGGTGAAGACACTTTAGTCGTCATGCTGTAATAACCCGATGTATTTGTACGAGTTAATTTAATTCCTGCTGCATTGTGTACATAATAGATATATCCAGAACAGTCAAAACCAGATGGTGTCGTACCACCAAATACATATGGTGTACCTAAATACTGTTTTGCTTTTGCTACTAACTTATCATTCGTACTTGCTACAGGCGTCGGGTTAGATACCGCTGTTACGACTGGTTTTGTTGCTCCAAGCGCGTACTTTGATACTGCTTGTTTCCCACCAACTACTTTAAGTGAGTTCATTTTTTTATTTTCGATAACATTTTTAGTTGCTGCTGGTAATGTATCTTTTCCGACTAATAGAACAGGTACTCCTTTATTAGCCGCGTATACTGAACCTGTTAACGCATCTGCGTAACTCACACCAGAAGCAACTAACGGTACACTTCCTGTTCCTGGGTAATATTTATCTACAACTGCTTTCATGGTACCATATCGATCTTTACCTGATACTCGAGTAGCAGATGTTTGTTTTAATTTGTTTAAAACAGAATCACGAATTGCGCTTGTTCCCCCTACTACAATATAATTCGAATATTTTTGTTTAAAACGAATCTCAGAAGGGGTAGTTAATAATATAGGCATTCCTTTTTGAGCTGCGTATGAAGCGATCGCTAAACTATCAGCGAAAGATGCTCCGTTTACAACTACCGCTGTCGAACCGCCAACTTGAAGTGCGATATTTTCAGCTGTTTCGTATCGATTGTCACCTTCTATACGTTGTATTGTAGGGGTAACAGTTTTCAATTTTGCTTGAACGGTCGAAGAAATTGTGCCTTCTCCACCTAGAATAATCGCTTTTTTAGCGCCTAAACGTTTAATTTCAGCAATAACATCTGCATCTATGCTTGATTTCTTTACTAATAGAATTGGGGCTTTTAATTTTTTTGCAAGTGGTGCTCCTGCTAATGCATCTGGGAAGTTTTCTCCGGACGCTATAATTACCGTAGTGGCACTATTCCATCCTGTTTGTGAAACTTCAATTGCTGTGTGGTATCTGCTTTCACCCGCAATACGAGTGTAATCTCTAATTGTATCATCATTGGCTTGAGTAGTTGTGTTTGCTGCGACTAAGGAAAGGGTTGTTGCTAACACGATGGAACCAAGAATTTTTTGGATTTTCATAGGTTAAGGGTAAACTCCTTTTTTCTTCATTATTGACTAGCTGTTTATGATTTTAACATGCATAATGTTATATAAACATTACAGTATTATTACATTTTGTAACAAATATGTATCAAAAAAAGCCGAAGTGCTATGCACTTCGACTTTTTTTTTATGTTTTAGTTGCCTTTATACTTCATAAAATTCAGTAATGGCCGGTAGTTTTTTCCTGCTAAACCAATTAGTTCGACAACGATTTCTATTGCGACAAACAGCAATGAAATAATTAAGATGCCTCCCCAAACTGTTGATTGAGAGAATAAAATTCCTGCTCCTCCGAACATTGCTGCCATTCCATAAATTAACAATACGGTCTGTCTATGAGAGAATCCCGAATTGATTAAGCAATGATGCAAATGCGATTTATCAGGTGCAGAAAGCTTTTGTTTAGTACGTAAGCGACGGAAAATCGCGAAAAACGTATCCGAAATCGGTACACCTAAAATGATGACTGGGATTGCTAAAGAGATAAATGTAATATTTTTAAACCCTAGTAATGACAATACAGCGATCATGAAACCTAAGAAAAGTGAACCTGTGTCACCCATAAAAATCTTCGCTGGGTAGAAATTATAAAACAAGAATCCAAACGTACTAACAGCTAACATCAACGACATGGCTAAAACGAACATATCTTGCATGATAAACGCCATAACTGATAAAGTTAATAATCCAATCGTCGATACTCCAGCAGCTAGTCCATCTAATCCATCAATTAAGTTGACTGCATTCGTAATTCCTACAATCCAAATTATAGTTAGGAAAGCACTTAAGAAACCGAAATCCAACACTCCACCGAATGGTAAATTAATAAATCCAATTTCAATATTGCCTAAAAATACGACAATTCCTGCCGCAATAACTTGTCCACCTAATTTAATAATGGGACGCAACTCATATAAATCATCAAACATTCCAGTAAGAACAATAATAAATGCTCCTATAATGATAAATATCGCATCAGGAGATTCTGGACGATATATAAAAAAACCTATAATAAACGCTAAGAAAATCGCCAATCCGCCAAGTCTAGGCATGATTCGCACATGCACTTTACGATGATTTGGTTGATCGACCGCGCCAATTTTAATCGCAAATTTCTTGACTAGAGGTGTAATTAATAGCGAAGCAATAAATACACAAATCAGTGTTACCACAAACATATTGTTTCCTCCTTGCATGTATCGTGCACTAAATTAGACGATTACATCCACATTATTATAGCATGACCATGTGCAATATAAAGGAGAATTTAAATCCTATTATACTAGCTTTACCCTTTTGAAACTATTCTAGTCATTCCATAAGACGTACTATCTATTTAAATAGTTTCATTTATCATACTTTGATAATTTTGATACAGCGAATTTTGTAATTGTGTGTTGGAGAAGTTCGCTTTCGCATGTGCATTAAGCAAGTGACCCATTTGTTGTAACGATTGAGTTTTCTTTGCTACAAACGCTTCAGATAAGGCTTTTGCTAATTCATCTACACTTCCAGGTTGTACAATCCATCCAAGTTCCTCGTTGATAATCAAGTCACCAACTCCACCGACATCCGTCGTAATGATTGGCGTATGAGCGTTTGCTGACTCCAGTAATACGAGTGGAAAGCTTTCACTATACGAAGTTAACAATGACACATCTGCGAGTGACAACAATTGGGGAATGTCTTTTCTGAATCCGACAAGTTTCACTTGGTTCGACAAGTTTTTCTGCTTAATCAGCGATTCGATTTCTTTACGTTCAGGACCATCACCAATTAGTAATACTTTAAAATCTTTTAGAGGTTGCATTTGTTCAATTGCCTCAAGTAATACTGAATGCCCTTTTACAGGATGCAATCTGGCAATATGAACAGCTACAAAATCTTTTTCCGTTAGGTTGTACTCATTTTTAAGATGGATTACTTCTTCCTCAACATCCAACTCTTCAAAGTCTATGCCATTAAAGATCGTGGAGATTTTTTGTTCTTTCACTCCATACGATACGAGCATGTCTTTAAATCTAGTGGATACAGCAAAAATATGATTAGCTTTCTTAATCGCTCTCCGATTCAAATACTGAAAAATCATTGCCATCGGTTTTGGTTGATGCATGAAATCAAGTTTCGGGTCACTGTGCACAGTAATCGCCCATGGAATCGTCAACTTAGAGGATATATTGTTCATGATGAAATTTGCACGCGGTCCGTGTGAGTGGACAATTTCAATGCCATTTTGGTTAATATGTTCAAGAATTTTTTTATTCACGCTACGGTCTATTCTACCTTGTTGTTGAATGACCGTAACTTTAATCCCTTTTTCTCTCGCGTCTTGTGCAAATGCACCTTCCGTTAAGAGTAGCAATTCCGCTTCAAATGGCGCATCGTGAAAAAGTTGAATCAGGTGCTTTTTAGAGCCACCCGTTTCTCCTCCACTAATGATGTGTAAAATCTTCATGTTTGTCCCTCCAGCTAACTTAAGTGTTAACGATTACGTTTGCTTGCCACTCTTAGTAAAAAAATAGGTAAAGCTAATTGGCGTTTGATGCGTGAAGGTTGTTTAATTAAGCGGAACAACCATTCAGTTCCTGTTTTTTGAAACAGTTCTGGTGCTCGTTTGACATGGCCACTAAACACATCGAAACTACCTCCAACGCCTTGAAATACATTTACATTCAGTTGGTCCATATTATTTTTGATAAATAACTCTTGTTTCGGACTACCAAGAGCCACAAATAAAATGTGAGGCTGTGCTTCGTTGATAGCTGTAACGATTTGTTGTGTATCTTTCACATAGCCATCTAGTGTTCCAGCGACAATCAAATTCGGGAATCGTTCTTTGATGTTTTGAGCTGCTTGTTGAACGGTTTCAGGTGTCGCGCCATACATGAAGATTTTCAATTGCTTGTTGTTCGCAAGCGTCAATAAATTCTCCATCATGCCAATCCCTGTTACTCGTCCTCTAACATTCCCACCACTTAATTTTGATGCAATCGACACACCAATGCCATCTGGAATTTGATACGTAGATTCGTTTAATAATTGACGCAGAGTTGGATCTTGCTCTGCCATCATAATTTTTTCGGGATTAATGGCTACAATACGTACTTTTTGATTTTGTTGGATATCCTCTTCAATTTGTTTCATCAATTGTTGCTCGTTTAATGTTGTTACATCAACGCCCATAATATTTTCTTTCAAGCTCTCATCCCTCCAAAAGAAAAAGACATTCCAAAAAGGGAAATGTCTTTTATTCCTTTAACCAATTGGATTTCCTTTTCCATCACCAAGTTTATAAACGGTAAATCCTGCCGCTTCCCACTCTTCGCGGTCAATGCAGTTTTTAGTATCCAAAACAATGCGCGTTGTCATTAACTCAGCAAGTGTATGTGGATTCATTTTTTTGAAGTAATCATGATCTGTCAAAATAACTAATGTGTCAGCGTGTGTAATCGCATCCTCAAATGATTGTGTTTGAGAAGGAACCTTATTTTCAAGCACATGCGGATCAAACGACACTAAATTAACGTCTTCATGTGATAACTTCTCGACGATTTCCATTGAAGGACTTTCTCGAACGTCATCAATATTAGATTTAAATGTCAAACCAA
Organism: Paenisporosarcina sp.; assembly: GCF_049671445.1. GTDB lineage: Bacteria > Bacillota > Bacilli > Bacillales_A > Planococcaceae > Paenisporosarcina. The sequence continues at coordinate 14,626 of NZ_JBATUX010000095.1, forward strand.
GCACTGCTACACGTGGATTTCTTATATGATTTGATTTTAATATTTCAAGTGTTTTGTTCACTGTGAAATTTGGCATCCCGTCATTCGTTAAACGAGATAAGTGAATGATTTTTGCTAATTCATTTTGTTTCTCTACTAGGAACCAAGGATCTACTGCGATACAGTGACCGCCAACACCTGGGCCTGGAAAGTGAATATTAACACGTGGGTGATGGTTTGCTAAAGAAATCGCTTCCCATGCATTGACTCCAAGGTTTTCACTTATTTTTGCAATTTCATTCGCAAACGCAATGTTCACGTCTCTGAATGTATTTTCCATTACTTTAACCATTTCAGCTGTCGTCACGTCTGTCATATGGAATTCACCTTTAACAAAGCTTAGGTAAAATTCTCGTGTACGTTCTGCAGATTCTTTATTAATTCCACCGATAATACGGCTGTTGTTGACCAATTCTTCAAATACTTTACCTGGAATTACTCGCTCAGGTGAATGTGAAACAAATAATTCTGTTCCAAATTCTAAGTTAGCTTCAGCTAGAATTGGCATCATCACGTCCATAACCGTACGTGGAGGTACAGTTGATTCAAGAACAACTAAGTTCCCTTTTTTCAAGAAAGGCACGATTGAAGCTGTTGCAGCTTCGATATATTTCATATCTGCCGTTTTTTCAGAAGTAATGGGTGAAGGTACCGCAACAATAAACATATCTGCTTCTTCAGGAGTAGTAGAGACAGTGAATGTTCCTTCCACTAATGATTTCGTCAAATAATCTTGTAGACCTGGTTCTTCTATATGCACTTGCCCTTTTGATAATAAATTAATAGCTCGCTCGCTTACATCGACACCCAACACTTGATAGCCGTGATTTGCAAACATCACTGCTGTAGGTAACCCGATATAACCAAGTCCGACAACACAGATTTTTTTCATTATATTTTCGCCTCGATTTTACTTAGATAGTTATATTCCTCTCACAGTATATCTAAACTTCATATAAAAAGACAGTAATAGCCTATAGGAAAGACCGCCTAATGAAAGACGGTCTTTTCTAATCTATAAGTCATTATTGCCAAACTAATGTCTCAATATGTGTTCTAGTTGGCTCATTTATTGCAGAAATCCCACCTAAATAATTGACATTAGGAGCAGGATTTACCTCTTTTAAATAAACTTGTACATTTTTAGGTACAGAAGTACTCTTTGTTAATAAAATAGGTTGTTTCCATTTAGATGCTAGTGAAGAACCGGAAAGTGCATCGACAATTTGATCTCCGCGCGCAAAGAATACGCCATTAGGATTAGAGAAATACTTAGTTGCAACTGCAGTGGCAGTTAAATATCGATCTTTCCCAGCTACACGGTCAATTGTTTTTACACCCGCGTCTTTAAGTTGACTATTCAAGTCCAGTGGCAGGACTCCTTCTCCACCAATTAACGTCACTTTCGTGATATTATGCTCCTGGATAAATAATTTCGTTTCTTTTCTCAACTTAACACCACTTTGTAATAAAATCGGTACTTTTTTCATTCCAGCAACCGGTGCGATTGCTAATGCATCTGGAGAAGTTTCAGAACCTGATGCAATAAAGATTTCCGATATACTCTGCGCAGATGCAACTTCATTACCTACGACTCTTGCTGTATCATAACGACTTACACCATTTAATCGTTTAACATTTGGATAAATACCTCTAAGAGTTTCTTCTACTTCAGTAGATATCGCGCTTTCACCACCCAAAATATAGATAGTCTCAGGCTTTAAGCGACTTAATTCTTTGGCTATTGGTGCTGTCAGATTCGTCGATTCTGTCAATAGAATGGGTGCACCTTTTTGAGCCGCCAATACACTACCTGTCAATGCGTCAATTGGTAAATCACCACGACCTAGCACAACCGTTTGTGCTAAATCACTATGCCATCCAACATTTGAAATGCGTGCGCTTGTTTCATAGCGACGTTTACCTGATAAATTTAAGACACTCACTTTTTTCTCTGGCATCAAATAACTCGATGCTACATAAGCTACTGTTCCATTATCCAACTGTACTGGCAAGAAGTAATAATGATTTTCTCGTGAATTTGGATACAAAACTTTATACGTCGAGTGGTCTTTATTCACATTCCCCAAAACTTTCACTCTCTGTCCTTTTGCTAATGTTCCAATCGTGCTTGAAATATCCGTTTTGTTTCGTATATTAACGCCATTTTGTGTTGAATAAGCAAAACTACCAACTGGTATTTCTTGCTTCGATAATGTTAAGGAATGAGGGGTCTCGATTAATTTCGTTGAGAACCTCAATAAATATCCATCTTGCAAAGTCGTATCAAAGCTATCCGTTGGAAACGGAGAAATTGACAATAAACCTTGGTTATTCATATGTTTCGTAATGATTTCTTGATACGCTTTAGCATTGGTCTGTGGGTTATTTCTTTCTAAAAGTCCGTTATACGCTAAAATCGCAAAGTACCAATTATCAATATACTTGGGATTGTTGTCATTAACGGTTGGAATTGTACCAGACTTAGAAAAATCCCATTTTTCTTTTAACGTTTTCAATCCTTCACTTATGTTGAAACGAACATCTTCTTTTAATCTTTGAATATAGGCTTCTTTCTCTTCACTCTTTTTATAACGCCAATCGGACACTTGCATAACACCTATACCGATACAGTCATATCCAAGCTTCACGTTCGTTTGATCCCACGCAAGTATTGACCCGTTCTTTTCAGCAGCCTTTTCTGGCGTACAATTATTCGTATAATGAGTTATCGGAATAGAGGTTAGCGGCCAGTATTGGGCCCACGCCCCTTCCTGATAAGCAATCGCTTTGACGATTTCAGCAGGAATTCCTAGCTTTTGAGCTTCGCTCGTAAAAATCTCATTTAACTCCGCATCAGTCGGATTGGTTCCGATTTCTTCTATTATAATATTGTTTTTCACAGCATACTCACCCATATCATTGTTTGTAATGCTCTTAAGCATACCATTACGGGGAGATTCACTTACTTTAGTTGAAATATTATAGATAACTTGGTTCATAGTATCTTTATCAGTCGAAACATCGGTATATGTAAGATTGATCATACCGTCTTCTATGTTATATGTTGCATGCGGGTAGGCTTTAGAAACAAATGTCTCTTTCCATGTCCCATTAACTATTTCGAACTGTTTAAAAATCAATGAATTTTGTAGAGAGTTTTCTCTTAAGAACATCAGTAGAGTTGGTTGCTCATTAATCGTCATAAATGTCGCATGCTCAATTACCATTTGAGCGTTAATTTCGTTAATCTGCATCTTTCCATCTTTTAAAAGACTAAAAGTTACTTGGTCCGCAGATTGATTAATCTGAAGTTGTGACTCTTTATTCGTCACAGTCGATTCCCCTACGGTTAAATAGTAGTCCACGTTTTCACTTGCCTTTGCATCATTCATCCCAGTCAATAAAAACACACTAATTACAACTAATAAAACTCTTACGTTTCGGATAAGACTAACCCCACTTTCAATTATATGTACCATTTTACATGAATTAGAGGAAAAATCTAGCATTTTTAACATAAAAATAGACCACTTTTTTACAAGTGATCTACTTTAAATAATTTATATTCAAGTGGTCTTATGTTCAGTTTCTTTATTCTGTTTGATTTTTTGTAGATGTGTAAGGATTAAGTAAGCTATCTGATAGATTGAATAGTTCTTGCATATCTTCTGTATTTTGTTCTATATACGGTAAATTTAAATCAATGCGTTTCATATCTTCCAAATCGTAAAAGCGTTTTGGAAAGCGAGCATTTTCAGCAATATAGAAGTTTTCATTATTGATGAATGAGCCCCCTGGCAAATAGTAACGCATGCTTAGCAAATTATTTTTATAGTGATATAAGTTCTGTCCCATCACTGGAGTATTTATTTCGATACCCAATAAGTTAAGGAGCGTAGGCATCATATCAATTTGTCCACCCAAGTTCGTATTAATCGTGTGATTCTTATAGATACCTGGAACAGTAACAATAAATGGAATAGTGAACCTGTCTTTTAATGAATATTGGTGTCCTAATAATGAATCCATTAAATCGTTATCTTTAGGTGTCATGGGTCTGCCATGAAGACCAGAGTGATCACCGAATACCACAATAACTGACTCATCATAAATACCGAGATCTTTTAAATTTTGAATAAAGCGACCAATTTGTTCATCCGTGTAACGCACTGACTGCAAATAGTTCCCCACATACGTGCCTTCATATTCTTTTGGCAATTTCAAAAATTCGTCTTTTGGAGGCATTTCAAACGGAGTATGGCTTGTAATGGTCATAATGTTGGCATACATCCGTTTATTTTGTGCCACTTTTTCCTTCACTTGTTCAGTAACAAAGTCAATAAGAACGGCATCAGATGGACCAAACCCAATTACATCTTTATTAGGTATCTCTTTGTCTGTAAATGCCTCTTGGAAGCCTAGTACAGGATACAAAACATCCCGATTCCAGTATTCAATCTCATCCGCATGGAAAGTCATGGATCCATAACCATTTTTATTTAAATAATTGACCATCGAAGGCATGGGCTTTCCTTTTAGGAAATTGACCGTGGCTTCCATTCCTTTCGGATATAAAGAGGTATGCAATAACCATTCAGAATCAGATGTATTTCCTGCACCAATTTGCTGGAATACATTGGTGAATTCCGTGCTTTCCCCCAATAATTTATTAATATTCGGAGTAATCTCTTGGTTATTAACTTCATGTCCCACAACAAATTCTTGCATAGACTCAACTTGAATCACAAACAAATGACGATCCTTTGCTATGCCAAAGCTCTTGTGTTCAATATCTGGAACGTATTCATTTTTCTTCAATTCGATGACTTTTTCATAATCAAAGTCTATTACCTCAACGATTTCAGATTCCTTGAAATTTCGTTGTAACGACTGGGTGATTTGTGTATTTAAATATCCATATTTTTTTGATGTAGCAGACACATCGTAAATGGTAGCTTTGAATGCCATGCTGGGAATAATAATTGATAATATAAGTAACACTGACACTATTACAATATTTACACGTTTTATTGAAAGTTGTTCAGTTTTTCTGAACAAAACAAGAGCGACTATCAATACTATTGTGTCCATGAAATAAAAGACATCACTGGTTGCGTATAAATAAGGTAATATTTCAACAATCGACCCAGCTTGTCCGGTTTGGCTTAAGTCGAAATAGGATGGAACGATTAAGAAGTATCGTTCATACCACGTAATCATTAGCATAAGTATTGAGCTTAAAAGACTAATGATAATCATAAAAGGTATAGGGTGTTTTTTAAACAATAGGAGAACTACAAAATAAGGCAATAGCCATAGAATGGATTCTATTACTAAACCAAGTAGAGATAGGTCATTGAATAGTTCGTATCTGAAGTAAAACACTTTTGCGATAACTATTGCTATTGTTATTGCTGTTAATAGAATGGGTGATTTGATTATTTTCACTAGCTTAAAAACTCCTTTAAAAAAATTCTTCGTGTGTATCGTAGAAATTAAACACGAAATCTAAAAACAGAGACTCTGTCGATTTCCGTTGCGGGCGGACGCTTTGCGACGAGTAACCGCAGGAGCACAGGTTTTTCTCGCCGCCCTCCACTCCAATCAAATGAAGGAAATTCAAAAAAATCCAACGGATTACACTTCAAAGATTCTTTATCATTCATCGAAAGGCATGTATGACATTGTCTCCAAGAACGATCTAAAAACAGAGATTCCGTCGATTTCCGTTACGGGCGGACGCTTTCCGCGGGTGGTCCGTGTGCCTCCTCGTTCGCTTTCGCTCTCTGTGGGGTCACACCTGGACCACTTTTCCCGCTGGAGTCGCCGCCCTTCACTCCAATCAAATGAAGGATTACATTTTTGTATCACTCATCGAAAGGCATTAATGAGATTTCAAAAAGATAATTAAAATAGCTTTATATAGAATATTAAGAAAGATACCAGACTCACTATTATAAATAACAAAATAAGTTAACTATGCTGTATTTATCTGATATTCGTGCTTGCGGCTTTGCTAGGCATAAATGTAGTCTTTTGTTGGTTTTCAATATCAATAGCATTCTTTAATGTAGATTTTCTATAAACTCAATTGCTTTGTATCAGGTAAGGGAATATGCGACTCCCCGCGAAAAACGGGCGGGCAAGACCCCGCAACGAGGTACGAGTGAGGAGGCTTGCCTGTTCGTTCGCGGAAAGGGAGCCAATTCCCACCCTCTTAATAAACAAGAAACTAGTCGTCAATGCACTAGTTCTTCTTTAACCAAAACCAATCTTAAATATAGTCTACTTTTATCACATTCTATCATATTATTTCCTTGGAAAGGTGACTTTCGTATGAGTAAAATTGGAAAATTCATTTCTTTTATGGAAAATCATGTCGTCGGAATGAAAAAAGAGACACAATTGAATTACTGTGTCTCTTACTGAAAGTTATTCTACTATTTGCTTAGGGTTGGATTTAGTAAAACGGTTTGGACCATGTTTTCGAGTAATTTAGGTAATTCGACGAAGGCACTTTGAATGTGAAGCCGCTCTGTTTTTTTGTGAGCGTCTTTTCCAAATGGGCCTACATTTAGTACAGGTGCGTTCAGTTCTTGCATGCCCGCAAATGGGATGGAATATGTGTCTCCCCAAACTGGCGTATTTGCTTCGAATACTTGCCAGCCCCCTGCGTTATCTTCGTAATTCACATAACTCAAATCAGAAATCCCATTAAAATAATGGATACGTTCAATCGAAAGATTAAACTCTGAAGTACCGAACTGCTTAACAAACTCCACACACTCTTCCACTAATGGATCCTCGCTCGTATTAACGGCTGGATAATAGGGCGGTGCATAAAGTAAAACCATTGCCGGTGCAAGTTCTTGGCACTGAATCATCAGCGTATCCACAATGCGGAATGATTTTTCACGGTCATCCCATTCCATATGATCGCGAACAGTCGTCTTCACAGTCTCTACATAATCCGAACCGAACTTATCAACCGCATGTTTTAGCAATTCTTCGTATTTCAATACGCGAATTTCGCCAACAGGATCTACCCCTTCACGCGAACAAATCCGTTGATAGTTCGCATTGCAATCATCAGCCGCTTCGTTTGCCACTTGTTTAAATAATTCCATGACTTCGGCTGCCGTGCGTTTCATAACAAAGACATTATAGAGCGCTGTCGCTCGATAAGACGTTTGTGCTGAATACTCCATTTTCAAGTCGTTTTGCTGAATCGTCACAGGCAATGGCGTCGTTTCCCCTAAAACGGTTTCTTGGAATAATGGATTGAATTCCATTCGTTGCGTTAAATAGGATGCGATATAGTTGGCTGTAATTCCACTGAGTGGTTCCCCCACATGCGTTTCCATTCCGTAAAAAAGAGCAGACGGCATGATTTTGCCAATTGACCCTGTATATAAATAATATTTCTCATCACCCGGCTGTTGCGCGAAGATTGGTTCACTATTTAAAAACAGTTTGTATGTGAGGTCATGGTGGTCGCGCAAATCATTTAATTTTGACACAGCCGCTCTCATTCCGGAACTATTCACTTCTTCGTCAGGCACCGTTAGCAAAATAAGATTGATTGGCCATTGTTCCTGGCTGGCTTTCTCGATTAAACTCATGTGCAACACGAGGCCCATCTTCATATCCATCGTACCTCGACCGAATAAATAATTGCCTGACTCCAAGTCGATTCGTGCATCATCTGGTAACTCATCTTTTCGATCGTGTAATGCTTTTGTTAACATTTCAGGCTCGAAAGCTAATGCTTCTAAGTCCCCGTATTCTTCCGTATTAACGGTATCGAAGTGACTGATTAAGACAACCGTTTCAGTTGCCTGCGGATGTTTATAAAATGCCGTTAGAAACTTACGGCCATGATCTGCATCTGTCAGCTCGATTAATTCAGAATGCTCTTTGAAATATGGAATGTCCTGTAATTTTGATTGAATTTTATAGGGAAATTCACGTTCACCATCAGATAGAGTCATACTCTTCCAACTAACTACTTCACATAATAATGAGCGGAGCGATTCTGGTGTTGACCACATAAGTTTTGTCATGATGTTACTCCCCCTTGCAAGAAAATTGCTGCGATTATTAGTTCACTGTTGCTGTTGTCTTAATATGTTAACATACGCTTCCAATCGATCCATTCCTTTGACTAAAACCGGCATTGCATAGGCATACGAGATACGAATAAAGCCTTCTCCGTATTCACTAAACGCACTGCCTGGCACACACGCTAAGCCACCTTCTTTCAGTAGCTTTGTTGCAAATTCAAACGAAGTCATGCCGAATTCTTTAATAGAAGGAAAGATGTAGAAAGCTCCGTTTGGTTTCACAACTTCTAGACCCATATCAAGTAGTCGACCATATATATAATCACGACGAACGACATATTCTTTATTCATTTCTGCAGGTACGTCCTTACTCATCCCAAGTGCTTCAATTGCTGCATGTTGACTTGGAAGCGGTGCGCATACTGAATTGTATTGATGAATTTTAATACAATGTTGCATGAGTGCTTCAGGTCCTAACAAAAAGCCGATGCGCCATCCTGTCATGGAATGAGATTTCGATAATCCATGAATGAGGAATAAACGATCTCGTAATTCTGGATAACACGCAAATGATCGATGTTGTCCTGAGAACGTATTTTCACTATAAATTTCATCCGTTAGTATATAAATTTCTTGCTCTTTTAATACTTCTGCTAAGGCGTCCATTTGCTGTACTTCAAGGGTGACACCAGTTGGGTTCGATGGAAAATTGAATAAGACAGCCTTCGTCTTCTCTGTAATTAAGCTTTTCAAGCGTTCGGGACAAGGTTTTAAGCCTGTATCTGAAGTATCGAGATACTTTACCTTTGCGCCGCACATCGTGATAATCGGGGCGTACCCTGGATAGCAAGGCGCCGGTAAAATGACTTCGTCTCCTTCTTCCAGGATGGTCCGGAAGACGTTGTCGATGGCTTCGCTTGCGCCGATGGTGATGATGATTTCTGTGTCGGCTTTGTAGGTAAAGTTGTATTTTTCTTTGAAGAATTGACTGACTGCGCTGCGTAATTCGATTAGGCCGGCGTTATGTGAGTATCCAGTGAGATCGTTTTCGATTGCCGAGATTCCGGCTTGTTTGACTCGCTCAGGTGACGGGAAGTCTGGTTGTCCGACTGTTAGATTCACTGCATCTGGATAATGGACAAGCTGATTGGAAAATTGACGAATGCCTGAAACGGCGATTTGGGTAATGCGTTCATTTATTGTAAGTGGCATGGTTTTTCAACCTTTCTTATAGTAATGAAGAAATCTTCTTTCGATATTATCCATATGTTCCAGCATGGCTTTTGTTGCAGCGATTTCATCTTTATTTTCAAGTGCGTTGACGATGTCTTCGTGCTCCCCGCTCGCTTCCATTGCCGAGATGGGGTACGTATTTGCTAGGATTAAGAAGGCACGATTGACGCCTGTGTTAATAGTGTGAATCATTTCGCGTAACTTCGTATTTGGATTTTGATTCGCTAGTATTAAATGAAACTCGCGATCTAGTTCGATAAATTCGTGAAAATCATTTTTGTCAGCTGCACGTTTTTGGAGTTTGAGATTGTCTTTTAGGGTATTAATGAATTTAGGTGTCACGAAACGTGCGACCTGTTCAATATTGTATGTTTCGAGCAGTTTGCGTACTTCCATTTGATGGAGCGCATCTTCTTTTGTGAAGGATGAAACGCTTGCTGGCTTGCCTGTTGTCAAAATGACGAGTCCATCAGTTGCTAGGCGACGAATGGCTTCACGAAGGGGTGTTCGGCTAATCCCGAGTTCCATCGCTAATTTTTCTTCACGTAGCTCTTCTTTAGGTGCGAGTGTACCTGTAAGAATATCTTTACGAATTAAGTTATAAGCTTGATCCGCGAGGGATTGTGGTTTTGTAATCTTTTTCAACGCGGTTCAACTACTTTCTTTGATGAGTTTGTGATGTGTATTCTGTATACAGTATATGCGAATTATAGCTTACAACGATGAGTATGTATAGGGATTTTGTTTGTAGATATTTGCGAAATGATGGCGGTTTTTATGTAGCTTTGTGTGATGTGGTTGTTATTTATATCGTGCGTGTGTTGCGTTATCTCCTGTTAACTATTAGTTAATTAAGAATATTTAATATTTATCTGTCAGATTGGATAAAAATGTGTAAAATAGAAGTAAGATTAATATTTGATATCGAATGTATGGGGGTTTGGTTAAATGGAATTTCCAAAAGAGGAAGTTGGCAAACGAATACGACATTTACGAAAATCTCAGGGATTCACTGCGGATGATTTAGCCAAAAAAGCTGGAGTCAGTCAAAGTATGATTTCTCAAATAGAGCGCGGACAAGTGTCGCCATCACTAGAAACTTTATGGAAAATGAGTCATTGCTTAAAAGTGCCCGTATTCACATTTTTCGAAGCAGAGAATCAGCAAGACGTGACGGTTACCCGGAAATCTGAACTGGTTGATTTGGAACGAATTCGTCCTAACGCCATTTATCAAGTCCTTTCACCTAATCATGGCAAGCAAATCTGCTTATTTAAATTGATTTTAGCGCCCGGTGACGTGTCGGATAATCCGTTAGTTTTTCATAGTGGTGAAGAATGCGGTGTTGTTCTAACCGGTTCCATACAGGTAGAGGTTGACGGTAAATTCTATGATCTTGATGAAGGCGATAGCATCTACTTTGACAGCAACCTTCCCCATCGTTTTGTAAATACAAGTGACGACACTTCCATCGCGATTTGGGCCATGACAGATCCTATTTGAAACTTTTTCGCATGTCATCCGTATACATATATATCGTCAAATTTAGGAGGAATATATTATGTTAAAAAACCCTGGCATTGCCGCTGTATTAAGTTTCTTTTGGACCGGCGTCGGACAAATATATAATGGACAATTAATGAAAGGCTTGATTTTAATTGTTGTCCAACTGATCAATTCAGCTTTAATGTTTGTGTTAATCGGATTCATCACCTTCCCACTCGTGTGGATTTGGGGAATCTATGATGCCTATAAAGTAGCAGATCGAATGAATAAACGATCGTATTGATTAGAAAAAACCACTTCCATTTGGAAGTGGTTTTTTTGTTGTAGTTTCTTTATTGTAGTTTCTTTATTGTGTGGTTTCTTTATGTGTAGTTTCTTTATGGTTGCACTTGCTATGAGCGGATTCCTGTCGACTATCAGCGCAAAAGACGTGGCTATCGACGTATCTTTGTCAACTATCAGCGGTTCTATGTCGACTATCAGCGGTTTAACAAAAAATGGGGACATCCAGCATGGTGGATGTCCTTAACAAATTAGTTTTTTGGTTTTGGTGATCTTTATAGTTGTTCTCTTGCTATCAGCGGTTTCGTGTCGACTATGAGCGGATTCCTGTCGACTATCTGCGCAAAAGACGTGGCTATCGGCGCATCTTTGTCGACTATCAGCGGTTCTCTGTCGTCTATCAGCGGTTTAACAAAAAATGGGGACATCCAGCGAAGTGGATGTCCCTAACAAATCATGTTTTCTTTTATTTTGATAAAAGCTTGCGGTATCTACGCCATCTTCCTTTACCGACCTCTATTAAATTCATTTTTTTCAACATGCGTTTTGCTACGTCTTTGCTTTTGATATGAAAAAATCTTCGGAATTCTGTGTTGTTAATTTCGGGTCCAAATATAAAGAAGTAATCGTCCAGTGTTTGAAGATGTGCGTTAGTCGAGATGTGGTCATTGGAACATACCCACTTCCTCTTCGACCACTTCATACCGATTTCAAAACATACCGGACATTCGACACCTGTAATGATATCTTCAGAACTAAGATTATATTTTGCATGCAATGCTTTATGTTCATACTCCCTATGATTCTTTAGAAATTCCTCGCCTAGCCGAATTAGTTCCTCCTGGCTAAGAACTTCCCTACTTGTCGTCATTTTTCTAATTTTTTTTGTTAAATAACGGGGTCTGACGATATCGTATCTACAGTTATTTGGAATGATATGAGAATCTGAATTTGTAAACACGATTACTCCTTCAACTGGTAAAAACCAATTTCTTCTTAACATCCAATCTCTTAGCCAGATGATATTTTTATCTAACTGTTCTTCTGGACTATCCATAATCACTACTTTGCCTTCTGGATTTGTTTGCTTCATATAATGAGGGTTTTGCATCATTTCCACCGTGTGTTTAATATTTTTCACCTCGATAATTAATGCATAGGATTGAGTCACAAAAAGATTATCAATCTGAAAAAACGAGGATGCTTTTAAATGTAAATCATGAATAATAAAATGAGTTTCAGGATGTTCATAACGTGCCAATTGTTGATCAACAAAATCTTCACCAGAGACACCCGCTTTCGATCTAAAGTAGTTGTTCTCCACATCATTAAACTTGAGGTGACTCATATCAAGCCTTTTCTTTAATGCTGCTTGACCCAAGAAATTTAACTGAGCAGATCTCTTTTTTATGATCATGAAATTCTCCTTTTTAAAAAATGTATCACACTTAAAAAATTGTATACAAATCCAATAAAACTTCATTTTGGACAAGCCTCACGACGATAATTTGATTTTCAACCACTTTTTATAGCCAAAATTGAAATGTCTTGATCAAAAACACATATAAAGAACTACATAATTTTTTCTCGATATAACAAAAAAAGGGACATCCAGCTTTGATGGATGTCCTTAACAAATCAAGTTTTGGTTTTGGCAATCTTTATAGGTGTTCTCTTGCTATGAGCGGTTTTGTGTCGACTATCAGCGGATTCCTGTCGACTATCGGCGCAAAAGACATGGCTATTGGCGCATCTTTGTCGTCTATGAGCGGTTCTCTGTCGACTATCAGCGCAACTGGCATTCTATAAGCGAATCCATAAAAAGAGCCCTCCACCGAGGTGGAAGACTCTTTTATTAGGATGATTGTGTTCGGGATTTCTTTAATTTGTGTTTTCGCCATATATCTTCTGCGGCGCCGGAGCCTAATATTACGCCTCCAACAATTAAAATGAGTCCGAATATATGTCGACTTGTGATGACTTCGCCTAAAAATACGGATGAGCCAATTAACGTAAACACTGTATTTAAGTTCATGAAAATAGCGGCTTTCGATGGGCCAGCTTTTCCGACTGAGTAGTTGTACAGCATATGACCAACTGCTGTTCCTATCATGCCACTGCCAAAGAAGGCGAGCCAAAATATTGGGGGAACTTCAAAGAACGCTTTATATTCTCCTGGTTCTTGAACTAAGCTAATCAAAAATAATACGACTGATCCAATTAAGAACATATAGGCCGTGAGCAATCGTGGATCCAATGTCTTCGCAGCTTTACTGATGACTAAGTAGCTAAATACTTGTGTCAAAATGGAAAGGAAAACGAATACATCACCAAAAGATAAGCCAGATGTGCCTTCTCCTGCTGCTAGTACTGTTGCACTAACTCCAAACAATCCTAGCATTACTCCGACCCATTGTAGTCTTGACGGATATATTCTCATAATCATTGATACTAAGACGGCTGTTAATACTGGACCCGTACCGAGAATTAGACCAGCATTCGAACTAGTTGTCTGTGTGAGACCAATTGACAAGAAATAGTGATGGCAAACAACATTGAGAAGTGCGCCGAGGACAATAAATTTCCATTCTTGTTTTGTTGGTTTTCTAACGAGTCGCATGACTGCCAATATGGAAAATACGGTTAAACTAGCTAGAAATATACGAAATGCGGTCATTGTGACAGGTTGCACTTCACTCACTAAGTATTTTACGGCTGGTAAATTAAAGCCCCATATGAACATGACAAAAACGAGTATTCCATAAATCTTCCATTGTTTCACGTGGTCAGCACCTCACCGTTTCTTTCGGAATCCGAAAAATAATATTCCCATCTTAATCCTTTATTCAACTAAAGTAAATGATT
>NZ_JBATUX010000096.1:0-1627 GCF_049671445.1 Paenisporosarcina sp.
TCTGTAGTGAAAAGATACCTTTGTTCAGATGTGACATTAACGTACGCTTAATGTCTGATTGCAAATCTGTATGGCCAGAAAAAACTGTATCGATAAATTCGATAATGTCACTGTGCTGGTTTTCCACGATTTTCATGGCTAGCCTCATTTCACAATTTCCTGAATCTTATTGAAAATGATTGAATATGTTCCTTTTATGGTATCTTCATTTTTAATGTCATTGTATAAGCCAAACCCATATGTCGTACCTTCAATTTGGGGATTACTCGAAGGCATGTAACCTGCAGCAAAATCAGTGCCACCACCTCTTTCTTGTGAATTGCTGTAGAGTGCATCCTCGTTGGAGAATGGGAATGAGCCTTTTGTCGATTCAATAAAGAAAAAAGGTATCTTGGAACTTGTATAAACCTCCGCATATTCCACTGCGCTCGCTTCTTCAAGATGTTCTTTCATAATAAAAACTGCATCATATTTACTAAATTCTATAAATAATAAATCGTTCATCGAAAATTCTTCATACGTTACATTCGTTTCCCGGACATCCGATGCTACCCCAATCACGGCGATATCTAAAGGTCGGCCAGTATATTCCTCAAACTTCGGAAGCTTCTCGGTACAGCCAACTAATATAAAAACAAATAATAGCAATAACCATTTCTTCATATAAAATAACAACCCTTCACTACTCGTTAACAATTCTAGTATTATAAAAGCCTCATTTTATTTCCTTGAAAAATTTCAATGTGTATTTCATAGGAGCCCCCACCAGAAAATCCGTTTAACCGAGGGATGTCCAATTCACTTTGAATGCGGACAACTTTTGTTTCGTGACCTTGAAGAATAACTTCATATGGCCCATCTTCATTCAACAATGGTACCATTATATTTTGTTCATCAAAGAACCCTTCTTTTAAAAATAGGAAATCGAATTTAACCTCATCATCACTCGAATTTTTAAATGGCAAATCACAAATAATGTCCATTCTATTGTCATCTATCTGTTCATAGTTACATTCGCTTGATTCAAGATCATAGGCAATCGCATAAATTCCCGAGGCAAACGTATGTTGATACACATTAATAGCGAAAAGGGGCAATAAACTGTATAGAACTAGTGCGAGAAACACTAGTCGAACACGATACTTTTCTAATGAAGTAGCGAGTACACAGACGCCAATGCAAAGAATCGCAAGTGAAAAAAGCCCTGCAAGATTGAATCCATCTGCATCCTCTATGGGAATGTTCATGATCCAAATGCTACCTGTACCAAAAGGAACTGCATGTGGGAAAGGAAGGTTTAAAATCATGACCAACACAAAAATACCAATAGCGATATACAACCTATTAAAATTACGGACAATCATTTGAACTTCCCCCAAATCACACTAATTCACTCATGTTCTCTTTACTTTTACGTCTCAACCCTTTAGCCAAACGCACAACTACCAAAATCATTAAAATGGAACTTATCGCTAATACGATGGAGTTCGGAAGGATGTGCGTGTAAATATCGGATTTTTCACCAACAGCCCAACCAGGCCACGAAGGAGCGGCAAAAGTTAAAATGACCGCAATGGAATTATTAAATATATGCAACAAAATCGGAATTAATAAATTGCCTGTTTTC
>NZ_JBATUX010000097.1:0-4919 GCF_049671445.1 Paenisporosarcina sp.
TGGACCATATGGCACATTTCATGAACGACCACATAGTCAATCACCTCTAGAGGCGCCATTGCCAGTCTCCAATTAAATGTTAACTGTAGTTGTGAATCACAAGTGCCCCATGTTTTTTTACTATCAGTTATACGAATAGAGCGCGGTTTTACCTTAAAGTCACTTTGATGGTTTCTGACACTTTTCTCTACCATAGCTTTACACCGTTGATAATAAAATCGTTTTAAAGCTTGTTTAATTTTTTCATCCTCTAGTTGTTTCACAAATATATGTAATATATCCTCTTGAAAATCAACATGGTCTTGCTTAATCGTATCATCTTGAAAAATCTGAATAGGATAGGATTTCCCTAAATAAAGAAAGCTCTCACCATGATGATAGACCCTCTCTTTTGGCCCAAGCATTCTTTCTTTCATCTCTTTTGATTTTTGCTGAATCTGATCCCAATTTCGCTCTAGTAATTGAATTACTTTTTCATCGGATGTCCCTTTAGGAGTCTGGACTTCAACATGTCCATATACGTCTATATGAACCCCCATGGATGCCCGCTTTTTGTACTTGATTTCAAATTGTATCGTTTCACCTAAGTAGGTATGTCTCATTTATTCACCTTTAGTAGCGATTCACGCGCCTATCCTCATGTTTATAATTAATCCTTTTATTTTTAAGCCACTTCATTCTGTTTTTCATTCTCATCGATTACTAATTCATTATCAAAACTTTCAAGTTGGACAAACCTGTCCACTTTAGGCAGTATACCGATCGCGACTATCCTAATTTACATTATCAATATAACATATCCCGATATATTAGCTCATTTAGCAATAAAATTATTACCTGCAAAGCATCCCTTTTTTTCTTCCTTTTATGTTTAATCATGGTGTAGTTTTAAAGTTCCTTTGTCACCTGTATAGAGTTAATAAAGTCATTTAATCTTCTTCTAATAAAACTAGAGCCTTACCACATTTGATTATGTAGTAAGGCTCTTTAAAGTTATTTAATTCAATTGCAAATCTTTAAGTAAAGTTAGTAATAGGTAAGCGTTTGAAGTTATCTCCAGCTTTTCCCCTAATTTTCTATATTTCACATTAAATCGATATTGCTTAGGATGCAGCTGCTTGATCTGCCTTCACACAATCAATTGCGACAACGAGTGCAATAATGATGGACTCCATCTCTTCATTCAATATTTGAACCTTGTAACTATCCCCCCAAGTGAACCATTCTTTGCTCACTTGACCGACAACTTCACCGTGCTGTAACACTTGGAAACTCATTTCCCACCAGTTTCCTTGTACTTCAATACCTGCCGCGTCAATCGTATAGCGTGGTTTAAGGAAGGATAACTCCTTCTTAATCGTTAACACCTCTTGACCATTCACCTCAACAAAAAACTTTGGTAAAAAACTGAACATCTTTTTAGTAATAAGCGCGACATCTTCTCTTGCTGGATTCATAATGGAATAAGTCTTTGGAACTTTCATAAAACTACCTTCCACATAATAAACGTCCTTCTCCTGCTCATCTTTTACCGTAAATTTGCCACTTAGACTTAACACTTTTTGCTTTATGTAAAGTTGCTTCATACTATGCCTCCTTTATTGAGATGAATAGTTGTGACGAAAGTAGAATTCATTTAAACTAGTCATCTCATTGTATTCCTGGCTAGAATTACATTCATTACTTAGATTCAACAAATTAGATAGAAATTCCTTCTTTACAAAAAAAGGGGTAGAAAAACTAACATTTCTGCCCATGGAAATTTCTCTATCTCAATTCCTACCAAGCTACAATATTTTATTTCCTCCAAAAAGTTGCACAGTCTGCCTTGTCCAAAATATTAAACTCGATCATTTTCTCAAGTAACGAGAAATCAACCGGACGATCCCACTTGATACGAACCAATTGCTTGGTATGATCATAGCCTGCTTGCACAATATCATTAGAAAAACGAGTAATCCCTGCCAATTCAGGGGCAACAGCTAAATGATGTTTGGCTACGCTAAAGCCAATAATAAATGTGCCGTGATCGGTAAACATAGGCTGATTCCACGCAATTTTCGGCATTAAATTCGGGTACTTCTTAGGTACCCATGTCAAAACTTCTTCCACTCGGGCACGATGATGCGTGTTATCAATCTTCGCTAAAAATTCTGCAAAAACTTCCATGTTGTTCCCTCCCAAAATAATTTTGTCTTTCAGCGAAGTTCCTTAACTCAAACCCATTGGTCGTTAGATTAAAGCTTGAACTTGTTTAAACATGTATTTAATTAATATACTCGCTTAGTATGTGGCAACACAATGGATGTTGGTGGGTTTATGAACTTCTTTTCAAACAGTGGGCTGTAAAAGCAGCTCTTTTATTAGGCTAATTTTACTAAAGAACTAGTTACTTTAATAAGGATTCACTTGCTTTTTGTGAACAATCACAACAAATTCTATCTTCAAAAAATTGCTACTTATTCAACTAACCAATTATTGGTTTCAATCATCATAGTAATAGATCTTACAAGGCTCAGCCTTACTTAACAAAATTTTTAACTGGGTCTACTTTAATTTGTTCTTTTTTATTTTAATTTTCATGGGAGTTGAACAAGAAGGTGCTACAACAACTCAAGAAATTCACCTATGTTTCCCTAGATGAGTATCTTATTGTTGATGCCACTTTAATTAAACGGAGGGTACAACATGGGATACTTTGTTACTGTAGAACCTGGTGTAAGGATATATGTTGAGGATGTAAATCCGGAGGGAAATAAAACAATTCTATTTATACATGGTTGGCCATTAAACCATAATCAGTATGAATATCAGTTTAATGTTCTTCCAGCAATGGGGTATCGATGTATAGGTATTGACTGGAGGGGTTTCGGTAATTCGGATAAACCATTTACTGGCTATAATTTTGACAGATTGGCAGATGATATCCATGCAGTAGTAGAGGCGTTGCAGTTAGAAGACTTCACACTAGCTGGACACTCCACAGGAGGCGCGATCTCGATTCGATATATGGCTCGATATCAAGGATATGGAGTATCCAAACTTGTCCTTATAGACGCGCAATCTCCGTATAGTGTTCAAGAAGAAGTTGCAAATATGTTCATTTCAGGATCACTTAATGATCGACCTAAAATGTTGCAGGGATTAACGGATCTCTTCTTCTTTCAGTATATTACTGGACCATTTTCGGACTGGTTTTTTCAGCAAGGATTACAAGCAGCTGGTTGGTCGACTGTAGCAGTCATGAATACACTAAGAGATGAGAACGTGTACTATGATCTTGACAAAATACTAGTACCAACACTGATTATTCACGGAATACATGATAAAATTGTTCCGTTTGAAAGAGCTCAGGAAACCAATGCGTTAATAAAAAATTCACAGCTTGTTCCATTTCAATACAGCGGTCATGCTCCTTTTTCGGAAGAACGTGACAAGTTTAACCAGCTATTGATACAATTTATTGGGTGATAGTTCACTTCAGCAAACGGATAATGATAGTTCAATTTACCGCTCATATCATGTGCGGTTTTTCTTTGGTCAAAAATCAATAATGAACGATAACAGAGCCTTCCCCATTTGCTCAATACAGTAGATTGACAAAACCCTCGTTCCAGGAAGTGATCATTAAGGTAAACTAAAATGACCGAAGGCGTGACAACGCCTTCGGTTTCATAAATAGGGGTACTTCAACTAAAGCCCTCAATAGTGCAATAGGAAAAAGTTATTATGCCTGTGCTTTAAAATAAAGTTTGATCAATAAAGTTAATTTCCTTCGATAAATGAACAAAATAAAAGAGCCTGTTTTGAAAAAAGGTTGATCAAAATAGGCTCTAACTATATTTTATTGAATCATTCGTTAAGATTGACCATTTTGTTCTGATCTTATTGTGTTAAAGCTCTCGTTAGTTAAACAAGAATTCGTTTCTATAAGTAATTTTATTTCTTTTATTTGTTCTATGTGTCGCTGTTCATGTAAATATAATAATTCAATCCATTGATTTAGAGGTAACTCACCAAATAAAGGATGTTCCATTGATTTTTCCGCCAATATGGACTTGTCTTCTACCATACTAAGAACAGCCAAAAACCTACTTCTCGAATCATTTAACAATTCAATTAATTGCTGAACTTCGAATAGTTCTACATCTGGTTTAACCATTTCTGGAGCCTCAATTTTCTTCGTTCTATCCAATATATAGTTAATTTTTTTAGGTTCTGTCTTATTACCATTGATTTTTTTTAGTCCAAAAGCAATAGCCTTTGCAAATAATTTTTCTACTAAAATTAAGTGATGACAAACTTGGGCTATACTCCACTGATTAATATCACGCCTACTGTTAAATTCATCATAACTTAATGAAGTAATCCCGTTTACTAGTCTATTTCTCGTTTCAAACAGATTGTCATTTTCTAATTTACTCATGATATTTCTCCCTTCAAAAAACAACAGGTACCTAGACCCTCTACTGTTTATATTCGCCGTATTGAAAAAACATTCCATTTAAGAAGAAACGGGATGGTCCATCTGCAAAACATCGATTTAAAATGGCTTGTATAGCGTATTCATTTATAGATAAAAAACAGATTCGACCGGCTTTCGGCAGTTTCTCTTTTCCTTTCAGATGTTAATATCAAATCTTTCTTTAGCTTTAGGCAGTAAAAAAAACCGTCTTTGATTATCTCCTGTTAACTAAAGAACCAATTAGTTGAACTAGACTTATTGTAGTGTTGACTTATTATGTGAAGTAAATAAAAAAGATGTCTAGTAGTATAGAACATCTCTCTTTTAAAAATTATTTGGGTAAAGGACTTAAATGCTCGTGAATTAAAAGCCAGACATCGGATTCTTTGACGAATACATTTGTGGCCCTTCCATGGCCGCTTGCATATTTATCATTGATAAAGCCTTCATAGAA
>NZ_JBATUX010000098.1:0-66383 GCF_049671445.1 Paenisporosarcina sp.
ATGGTAACAAATGTTGATTTGACTGGAAAATCTTCTGCTGAATTAACTTTCGATTCATGGTATCAAATTGAACAACAATGGGATTATGCGTTCGTTCAAGTTTCCACAGATGATGGTTCAACTTGGACTTCACTTGGTAATGAAAACACAACAAGTGACGCAGTGCCTGAAGCTTATCCAACTATCTTAAATTCAATGCCTGGTCTAACAGGTCATTCTAATGGTTGGACAGAACAATCATTCGATTTGAGTGAGTATGCAGGACAAAACATTAAACTTCGTTTACGTTACGCAACGGATTGGGGTACTTCTGAGCTTGGATTCTTTGCTGATAATGTAAAAGTAGTAGCTGATGGACAAACAATTGTTGAAGATGGTGCTGAAACAGAACCTACTTCTTTCACTTTGAATGGTTTTGAGCGTTTTAATGGTAACAAATTGATGAACCATTACTATTTGCTAGAATGGAGAAATCATGAAGGTGTAGATGCAGGTTTAGGTCATATCGCTCGTGGGGAATCCTTGATGAGCTATGACGGTGGTTTAGTTGTGTGGTATGCGGATGATAGCTATACCGATAACTGGACTGGTGCTCACCCAGGTGATGGTTTCTTAGGAGTTGTTGATGCACACGCAGATACTGATTTGCAATGGAATATCTTCGATGCTAACCCAGCTCAAGCAAGCACTCGCTATCATTTAGCAGACGCAGCGTTTGGGTTAGATAAAACTTCTGGATTAAATTTGGTATATCCAACACAAACATTGGAGTATGCGAGCCAAAGAGGCGTTCGTTTGTTTGATGATTCGAAGTCATACAGCAATTCGTTTATGCCGGATGCAGGTCGTAATTTGCAGTCATATGGTCTGAAAACTACTGTAAATGGTCAAGCTGCAGATAAGTCTGTAGGATCAATCGTCATTTACAAATAAGTATGAATCCCAGTAGCGTAATCGCTACTGGGATTTTTCTTTCCATCCCTCCCTACTTCCCTTCTTTTATGACCAAATCAGCCTGTTCTTTTGGACTCACGGTGCATAAATAATAGTCTTCAGCTTTCCAGTAGCGGTTTGTAAACTTCGAAAGATTTTCTTGGGCCTCTTCACTTTCACGAACAAATCTTTTACTTCTTGGGCAATCCAAGTACACGACTCTATCAAAGAAACGTCTCCATTCTTTTCGCTGAAGAAAAACTCCTTCAATTACAATCACACCATGTATAGGAAGTTGAATAGTTTTCAACATAGCTGTGTCAGACTCTAAATCATAAAATGGTAAGTTCAATTCATTCGATAGTTTTAGTTTTTCAAATAAATGATGGGTTAACCATTCAACATCCCATTGTAATTGATAATATTCAAACCATTCTTCATGACCTGTATGGTATCGTTTTTCACGCTCGACAATATGGTCATCTATATGAATTAGTTGATGAAGAATATTTTTTTCTTTTAAAATTTCACAAAGCTTATTGGAAAAAGTTGTTTTACCAGAACGACTTAAACCATCCAGTCCGATTACTAATCGTTGATTAGCGTCACTGGTTGAAATGAAATTTAATAAAGTAGCAATATGCTTATCCAAGTGACTTGCCCCCTTTTTCATAATTTCCTACAAGCACTTGAGTATTTTAGGGTATTATATCTTATTTCAGGTTATATATATGGAAAAATTCAATTAATATTTCCCTCGCTATCCACAAATGTACTCATTTGTTTGTTCTTCAATATCAGCAACTCTTTAATATAGCTTCAAAATCTATTAATCGATGTGTAAAAAGTAAAGGAATCTGTGACACTCCGGCGGAAAAACGATTCTTTAACATAACTTAACAATTTAAAGGGTTTTATGTAGTCGATAACGAAGTGTGAACGATAAATTCGTAAAATTATCGTAAGGAGGAATAACTTTGACAGCAAATCAAGAATTACAAATCACTCATACATTTGACGTTACGAAAGAAACTCTTTTTGATATGTGGACAAACCCCCATCATTTGAAACACTGGTGGGCACCAGCAGGCTTTACTGTAAACGTTGCAAGTATTGAGCTAAAGCCAGGAGGGATTTTTCATTACAGCCAAACATCAACAGATGATCAAACTCAGTGGGGTAAATTTGTCTATCGTGAAATCGAAAAACCAGATCGACTCGTCTATGTAAGTTCCTTTTCTGATGAAAAAGCACAGATTGTTCGGGCTCCCTTCCATTCAAGTTGGCCACTCGAGATACTCAATACGATGACTTTTACAGAGTCAGACGGGAAAACCACTCTTTCGATACAAGGGATACCTATCTCAGCAAATGCAGAAGAACATACTCTCTTCCGTGCTTCTCATGAAGGAATCAAACAAGGTTTTATCGGGACTTTTGATAAATTGGAAACTTATTTAAAAGAGAGTAAATAAAAATGGTGCATGATCATGACAAATTTTACTAATTTATTGGACAATATAAAAGAATACCTTTCATTCGAATCTATTTCTGAGCAACGTATAAATGGTGTAGCCCTTCGCATTATTGTGCATGGCAGTGAAAATGAAACTGACTTACTCATTTTTCCTGATAGTACTGTGAAGCGCTATCAACTTGATTTTCCTTCGTATGTTTCATACTCTGTGACATTTGAAGACTATACCGCTTTGGATAAATCAGAACGATACGAAGGGAATGCTTTTCGAGTTTATAGCAAGTCCAAGTATTTCGACTTTCTTCAAAAAACGAGCAATTTACAACGCGAGTATAATGGCAAGACCTGCACAGTTTATGCCATGATGTGCATAGAACACGTAGTTAATATTGTGTCATATACCGAACCCATCATTACCATAAGTCAATTGGGTCCAAATTTGAGATAATTCGACTTCATACTGTTTGACTCTGTTGTGCACCCCATCCTTTATGATGAAGGAAGAGGAGGAACTCGTATGTATAAAATCAGGGAGTTTAGTGAATTAACTGGACTCAGTAAAGAAACTCTTCGATACTATGAACAACAACAATTACTGGAACCTGCATCTGTAGACCCTGCAAACAATTATCGCTACTATGATGACGGGTCGTATTTCTTGGCCATCCTTTTACAAAAACTTCGAAGTTTTGGCTGTACCATTCAGGAAATGAAGGATGTCATGAGAGATGAGTCATTTGCCAATTTGGAAGTACTGCTCCATCAAAAGAAAGATCGTCTATACATGGAGATAACTCAAAAACAACAAACAATCCGTGAGATTGAAGAATTTATCCAAACTGGGCAGGAGGAATGAAACATGAAGTGGACAGAAGAACGTCTTATTGATGCACCCATTGAAGTGGTGTGGAGTTTATTTGAAGAAGAACAAGCTAAGCGCATCATGCCCAAAGTAGTGGAAAATCGTTGGCTTGAGAAAAAACCGGAAGTGAAGGGTTCAACTTATGAACAAACCTATCAAGAAGGAAAACGAAATGAAACATATGTAGTGGAAATCGTGGAATATAAAAACACCGATCATCTTAAACACAAGAGCATTCAATTTCAACTTGCGCGTGCATTTGAAATGAATCTTACTTTCACAATGGAGAAAGTTAGTGAACAGCAAACTAAGTTTATTTATGCTGGTTCCAATAAAGGAATCAATTTTCTTGGTCGAGCTATGCTAAAGCTCGGCAGTAAAGTCAACGGAAATCAAGTGATTTATGATTTTTTAGACAGAGTGGAACAAGAAGCATTGCACGATTACAAAGTCCTTAATTGATAAATATCTACACAAAAACGCACCCGGTTTCGCAGGTGCGTTTTTGTATTTAGGCTACCACGTGAAATACGAAATTCATCAGGAATAACCCTGCAATTACGTAGAGAGTCGGTGAAACCTCTCGCCATTTTCCAATCGCAATCTTTAAGATTGGGTACAAGATAAACCCGATAGCAATGCCATCAGCAATACTGTACGTAAATGGAATCATGGCAACTATAAAGAGTGCAGGAAAACTTTCACTCAAGTCTTTCAACTCTAAGTTTCGAATGTTCTGCAGCATCAAACTACCAATGATGATGAGAATCGGAGCAATTGCACTGTCCGGGATCAACTTGATTACTGGAATGAAAAATGCAGCTACCAAAAATAGCAGACCTGCAATTACCGTTGTCAGTCCAGTACGCCCACCCGCAGCCATACCTGCAGCACTTTCTACAGCTGCTACAGTTGGACTTGTGCCGAAAATTCCGGATGTCATGGCCGAAACCGAGTTCGCTTGAAACGCACGACTAAATCGATCTGGACGATTGATAAACGAAACTTGGCCATGCACAAGACCGATGTTTTCAAACACGATAACCATCGTGAGTGAGAACACGGCTATCCAAAACGTCATGGACCAGAAATTCCCGAACGATAGTGCGCCGAATGCTTGAAATGCTTCACTTACTCCGAAAGATGCACTTTCGGATTGATTGAAATCAATCAATCCAAAAAATGATGCAATGACCGTTCCAACCACAATGGTAATGAGGAAGTTTCCAGGAACATTGCGAATAAAAAGCACAATTGCAACGAGAAAAGTTAAAATCGTTGCCAGTACCTGAGGATCACCCAAAGAACCAAGAGCCAAGATAGAACTTGCTCCTTTTTCGACGATCCCGCCTTTTTCAAGACCAATTAGCATCAAAAACAAGCCAAGACCTACTGTAATTGCCTCTTTCAAAGATTGCGGTACAGCTGCGCTCAGCATTTTCGAGAAAGGCGTAAACGCGATAAACATAAAAATAACACCTGATACGAATACGACTGCTAATGCTTCCTGCCAAGACAAGCCCATCGATTGGACCATCGTATAAGAAAACAGTGCATTGATTCCCATGCCTGGAACAAGCAGAATGGGTACGTTACCCCAAAAGCCCATGATGAGACAGCCAAAAACGGATGCAGCAATCGTTGCGACAATTGCCGCTTCAAGTGGCATTCCAGCTTCAGACAGGATGAGTGCATTTACAGCGATGATATATACCACCGTAAAAAATCCAATGAGTCCCGCCATAAATTCTCGCTTTACAGTCGTTCCGTTCGCTTTAAGACCGAAAATTCGGTCAATCAAATTCAACATTTCTTCAACCTTCTATAAAATTAGCCCTCTCCCAACCCGCTCTGCCTGATAAACAGGTGAGCCATTATGGATTTTAATCATTATCCCGTCAACTGTCAATCTTTTGATTCTTTTCGTCTAAAATTGATGCATGGTTTCTTTCGTATTTCATCTTAAGAGACCGTGTAAAAAAGACGTTACCTTTTTCTAAGTAACGTCTCTCTTTGTCCTGCATTTATTGCAGTTTCTTCTTATTATCTTTTTCTTTAGTAATTACTAATTTCATGGGAGATTGATCCGTTCCTGTCATTAATTTGGAAACATACGAAACAGCGTAGTTATAGCCTGTATCAATTTTCTCTGCTAAATAATTGGTTCGTTCAAAAAGAGTAGCTCTAAAATAATCGATTTGTCTTAATATCTTCTCAGTTAATGCTTCTTGGTTTTCCAGTCGATTTAACACCTCTAGTTGAGTATCAGCTTGTTTTGATATTTGCTGCGATAGCTGATTTTGCATATCGAGTTGCTCATTTACTTTCAATTCAAGTTGCTCGTTTGCTAATCCGTATTTATCTAACTTTTTAACTACCTCTGAATTTGAATGGTTCAAGGTGTCCATATAATTCATCATTTCTTGTTTAAATACCACTTCATCTTTTAGCGTCATTTGAAGTGTCGAATTATTTTTATCTAATTTTTCTAACCATGACAATACTTGATTATCAATTTTTTCATGTTGGAAATTTAATTTCTTTTGCTCACTAATTCCGTTGTTAAGATGCTTGAACTGCCTAGTTTGTCTATTTGCCTGCTTGTGATATAAGTTTTTCAGTTCACTTAATGATTTTTGTAACGTTTCATTGGCTTTTTGTTGTTCTTCTATCAAATCAGCTGTGTGGTCTTTTCTGAAAAATGTTTGATTTGAATCAATAATTTGTCCATTGTTTTTAAAAACATCTGGGTGCTTATCCGAATTAATAAATAAACCCATCGTTAGTTAGCCCCCTTTCTGGCATTCTTTGTCTTATCTTATGCAACTCACTTTCAAGTGGGCATTCATATGTGGGAGAAAACCTTGTTCACTAACGTAAAAATTTACTAATGATTGTACTGGGATTCTTGTGCTTATTTTTTATGGCAAATTGCTTCATGAGGTAAATAATGTTAATATTGTAAATAATATATTTATTATTTGAGTATCAGGACTTATTACTGAACAGGGGGATTTTATGAACAAATTCGTCATTATGATGGTAACGGTATTAATTTTAGGTATAGCTCATTGGCTAACTGCTTTTGTGTTTAATTGGCCTTTTGTTGACGTTTCTATCCCATTTGGAATTGTTGCCATATTTATTACGTATATTTTCACAAATAAAGGTAATACAGTAAGTAGACAAATGGATATGCAAATTCAAGGTGAAACTGGTATAAGAATGGACTTTTCCAATCGTGTAGCTAACCAATCTTTTGTCTTTATCGGATCCATTGTTTATTTTTCACTCGCCCTTTTAACAACATTTTATATATATAAAGATTATTTTATTAGTTGAAAATCATTCATTCATTCATTTAGTAACAAATTTAAACACTTAAAAGGCCAAGTTTTTATATGGCCTTTTTTGTTTGTTTACGTTATTTACTCCTTCCTATCTTTTTTATCATTTCCCCTTTAAGATTCGTTCATTTGGTCAAAGCTATATGTAGCTCTTGTTTATCACAAAACAGGATTGACTATATTTGAAGGAAGTGATCTTTTATGCTTACAGAAAAACAAAACTCAACGTTAAAGAAATTACTTTTGGAACAAAAAGTTCAGTTGGAGAAACATGAGAACAATGCGTTCGTAGAGCAAGGCAGTCTCCGTGATACCACAGCCGAATTATCAACAGTTGATAACCATCCCGCTGATTTAGGTACAGAGTTATATGAACGTGAGAAAGATATGGCGATTCATGTCCATGAACACTCTGAATTAGAAAAAGTGAATAATGCCCTTTTGGCTATGAAAAATGGAACGTATGGAGTTTGTGATGATTGTGGCGAAGACATTCCGTTTGAGCGTTTAGAAGCCGTTCCGTATACCACTTGCTGCATTGAACATGCAGATAAAACCATTGCTCAAGATCGACCTGCCGAAGAGCAAATTTTGCATCCAGCAAACGATAACTCCTTCGCCGAACGTCATAAACGAGATGGAGTCAGAGATTATGAAGACAGTTTTCAAGAAGTCGCACAGTATGGTACATCTGAAACACCATCCGATTTTGAAGGTGACCACGCTGACTTCAATGAATTATATGATGACGAGGACGAAAAAGGTATGGACGAAGACGTGGATTCATTGCATATAACTAGTATTGGAGGCGATAACAAAGAAATTTCCCTCGCCGAACAAGAAGAAGCTATTCGCAATGATTACTTATAAAAAATTAACTTATTTGAGCCAATCTAAAGCTTATGAAAATAAAAGAAACGACCACAAAGAAATTATTTTCTTCGTGGTCGTTTCTTCTCTTTTGCTCGCCAAATCCCACAATCATTTATTAGCTGAATTAGGTTTACTTTATAAATTTTATTTTACAATTCCTGAAAGGATCAAGTTCCAAACAATATCAAATTCTTGATTAATGGTGGGTGATGCCCACTCTTTAGCATGGAGTGGATGATGAAATCGAGCAGTTGCCATAAATACCCCACTCGCTGTATTTGCAGCATTACTAGATTTAAATTCTTTTTCAGCGATTCCCTTTTCAATAATCGGGGTGATCTGTCCGATTAATTCAGCTATATGAGAACTGACGACTTCAACAGATTCTTCTACGAGCGTTGTATACATCGTAAATAATTCAGGGTCTTCCTGAACCTTTGAATGTTTAATTTGAATCAACGTTTCTACCCATAACCGCAACAGTTCGGTAGGTGAACCTTCCTGTTTCTGAACAACTTCCAATGGCTTGATGATTCCATGGAGCCATCTTTTTGCAACTGCTTCTCGTAATGACGCTTTGCTTGGGAAATGACGATAGATTGTGCCATGACTTACATTCAAAGCTCTTGCAACATCAACCACAGTTGTTTTCTCAGGCCCAAATCGACGAAGTACCTGCACTGTGGTGTCTAAAATTTCTTCTTTGGTTAGAGCTTGATCAGCCATTAGCGTTCACTATCCAACATGCCCATATCAGCTTCGCGATAACGAGTACCCGCTACTGCTTCAGCAGGAACAGCCGCTTCTATTCGTTCCAAGTCAGTAGGACTCAGTTGTAACTCAATTGCACCTAAAGCATCCTGCAAGTGTGACACACGTCGAGCACCTATGAGCGGGATTACGTCTTCCCCACGAGAAAGAACCCAGGCAAGAGCCATTTGTGCAACAGTGGCATCCTTATCATCAGCAAGAGCCCGTAAAGACTCAACTAGCGCCAAGTTATTGTCGAGGTTTTCACCAGAAAAACGAGGAACATAACTACGGAAATCACGTGCATCCGTTTTACGATTTTTTGTCCAAGCCCCACCTAATAAACCACGTGAAAGAACACCGTAAGCCGAAAGTGAGATGCCTAACTCACGAATAGTTGGGAGAATGTTTGCTTCAATCCCACGACTGAATAGAGAGTATTCAATTTGTAGCCAACTAATTGGGTGAATGGCATGAGCGCGACGAATTGTTTCTTCACCTGCTTCAGATAAACCGATTTGACGAACATATCCAGCTTTCACCATATCTGCGATTGCACCAACGGTCTCTTCAATTGGTACCGTTGGATCGACACGTGCTGGTTGATAAAGATCAATGTAATCGACACCTAACCTTTGTAAAGTGTAGGATAGAGAATTTTTCACCGCTTGGGGACGACCATCTATTCCAACCCATCCACCATCTGGAGATCGCATGGCACCGAATTTAACCGCAATAAACGCATTGTCGCGTTTTGTTCCTTTAAGGGCTTCTTGTAAAAGAAGTTCGTTGTGACCAACCCCATAAAAATCTCCGGTATCGAACAACGTAACTCCACCTTCAATTGCTTCGTGAATGGTTGCAATACTCTCTTTTCGATCAGTTGTACCATAAAGATCAGACATTCCCATACATCCTAGACCTAAAGCAGAAACAGTAGGTCCATTTTGACCAAGTCTTCTATTCATCATAAGTTTATATCCCTCCAAATTAATTTGATTTTATTCTACCAAATAGCGATATCAATAATCAAGTGACAAATTATGATTTTTGTCACTTTAATTATTTGTGATTACAATACATTATTTTATTCCATAGAAAAAGCCTTACTAGGAGTAAGACTTTCACTTTTGTTCTTACTATTTTCGATGATTATCAATTAATAATCGAGTATCACCATGAAGAACATTAAGCACAGGGTCAGACGAAAGGAAGTCATGAGGAAACCCTAGTTCAATTTTGCTGACTTCATGCAGTTTATTTAAATGATTGTCATCTAGGATAAAACCCAAACTAGCCAAATTGTCTTTTAGTTGAGACTCTTTTCTCGCACCCACGATAGGAATAATCACTCCAGATTGTTGACGCACCCAATTAAGTGCCACTTGAGCTGGTGATTTACTGATTTCTTTTGCGATTTCTACAACCATCTGTGCAATTTCTGTGTTTTTTGCATTTAATCGCGCACTGTTTGGTGAAAGCCTTTTGGGTTCTATATTTGCAGACTCCAATTGACTACTGTACTTGCCGGTAAGTGCCCCACCTGCCATGGGTCCCCATGCAGTTACTCCGATATCAAGTGCTCGAGCCATTGGTAAAAGATCTCGTTCTGGCGTTCGTTGTAACAAACTGTATTCAATTTGTAGTCCGATAAACGGAGTCCACCCACGTAAAGCAGCTATGGTGTTGGCTTGTGAAACAATCCAAGCAGGTGTATCAGATATTCCAATATATAATACTTTCCCCGCCCGAACTAAATCATCTAATCCCCGCATAACTTCTTCCACAGGTGTGAGGAAATCCCATGCATGCAACCAAAGAACATCAATATAATCAGTTTGTAATCTTTTTAAGCTTGCTTCAACCGACTGAATCATATTTTTCCGATGATTTCCTCCACCATTGGGATCGTGACTACGAGTTGATAGAGAATATTTAGTAGCAATAACAAATTGTTCTCTGTTTGGTTTTATTAACTCACCAAGAAAGGTTTCACTCGACCCATTTGTATAATTGTTTGCCGTATCAATAAAATTCCCACCAGCTTCTACAAATAGGTTAAAAATCTTTGTACTTTCTTCTTTTGAGGCCCCAAAACCCCAATCTTCTCCAAATGTCATCGTTCCTAAGGCTAGTTCTGACACTCTTAATCCACTTTTCCCAAGTAATTTATATCGCATATTATTCTCCTTTAACGTTTTTAAAATTGCTTATACACTTAAATGACCTACCATAAGATGTAGCCTACTTTAAAATATCAGGTCTTAATAAACTCATACTTATATCCCACAACTGTTTAGCTGCGATTGAATCATTTGCTGCTTCAGTTGTTTTCTCTTGTTTACAATTGACGAAAAACTGACCGTTGATTCCTTTTACATCTTCAGAAGTAGCAAGATAAACAGGTGTCTTAGCTCCTTTTTCTGTTTTTGCAGACATGAGACTAAACAAACTCCGAAGTATCCAAGGCAACCGGTGCATAAGATTCGTTTTAATAATTCCGGGGTGAAGACTATTTACTGTCACCGGTTTTCCTTCAAGCCTTTTAGCTAGTTCTTTTGTAAATAGAATCAAGCCAAGCTTTGTTGGTCCAACAGCTCTAAAGAACGAATAATTGTTTTTCACCATTAAATCATCAAAATTCATTTTTATTCCATTATGCTTAGAAGCTACATTAATTACTCGGCCTTCTCCACTCGCTTCTAATAAATCTAGTAAAAGGTGTGTTAACAAAAAGTGAGATAAATAGTTGGTGGCAAAGGTTGTTTCAATCCCATCTTCCGTCTCAGACCTTTTTGGTAAGAAAACAGCCGCATTGTTAATCAATACATCCAACTTATTGAACTTTTCTTTAAATTCGTCCGCTGCTTGACGAACCATTCTTTGGTTAGAAAGATCAGCAATAAGTAGGTGAATATCTTGATTCCCACTCTGTTCAATAATTTCCTTTACTGCATCCTGACCTTTTTCCTTACTACGGCAAAGAATGACAACAGTCGCTCCCATTTTGGCTAATTCATGAGCTGTTGCTTTACCAATTCCTGAATTTCCTCCAGTAATTAAACAAACTTTGTTTTTCATTAGGCACCCCTTTTTTTGAATATGACGCTTGACTCTCTCTGAAGATCTCTGTCGTTTGTATATACAAATATACAATTCTAAAAAAACTATTTCAATCTTTATTTTTTAACTATACTGACTTTTTCGGACAATAAAATGCCTTTTCCTAGATAGTACAAAATCGATACCAATACTATAATAAACAAGAGTTGACCGAATCGAAAAATTGTGTTAATTTGTATATGCAATTGAAACGGAGCTGAATGAAATGAATGAAGAAGAACAAGTTTTAATTCATTGTTTATATTTTACGGCAAACCGTTTTGCGCGTAACATGACAAAAATGGCCGAAAGCACATTCAATATCGGTGAACTAGCTCCCTCTTATTTATACATGATCATGACTGTAAAGTTCCACCCTGGGATCACTCAAAAAGAGCTTTGTCATAAGTTATCAATTGCTCCTTCGACTAGCACAAGGTTTATTGATAAGCTTGAGAAACAAAAACTTGTAGTCAGAAAATCAAGTGGTAAAGAAACATTCATCTCTTTGACTGAAGATGGTGAAAAAGTTTATGCTCAGTTTCGGGTCTCACTAAAAGAATTATTTGATGACTATTCTGATGTTTTGGGTCGCGAATTCAGCATGGATTTAAGTAAAATGCTTCACGAAGCCAGCAATAAATTAGAAAAAGAAAAATAATTTTTTGTTATTCATTTGCATATACAAATATTAAAAATGGAGGTTCTGATATGACGCAAAAACTTTTGCTAGTAGTAGGTGCCGGACCAGGAATCAGCTTGAGTACTGCCAAGAAATTCGGTAGAGAAGGCTTTCAAGTGGCTCTTATTTCGCGGCGGTTAGAAGCATTACAACAATACGAAGAAGAACTGCTTCATTTAGGCATTAAGGCAAAAGGATTTGTTGGAGATATTTCTGGGGAAGACTCATTGAAATCTGCGATTAAATCCGTTTTGAAAACTTACGGTAAAATTGATGTCCTTTTATACAATGCGGCAGCCGGAAAACCGGGAAAACCAACAAATTTAAATGCCGAAGATTTAATTAACGATTTCAACATTAGTGTAGTTGGTGCACTCACAACTGTTAAAGCCTCTCTCCCATATATGGAAAACGGCGCTATTCTTATGACAGGTGGCGGGTTGGCGCTAACTCCATACGCTGATTTTGCTTCATTATCGATCGGAAAAGCAGGCATACGAAGTTTCGCAAACAGTCTCCACCAAGAACTAAGTCCAAAGGGTATTTATGTTGGCACCTTAACCATCAAAGGTTTCGTTCAAGAGGGAACCTATTTTTCAGCTGAAAATATTGCCAATGCTTTTTATCGTATGTATGAAGAACAAAAAGAAGCAGAAATTATTTTTGAAGAAAAGTAAATTTTTTTATTATTACATTTGTATATACAAACTTGAAAAGGATGATATTTATGAAAACATTAGTACTAGTAGCTCACCCAAACTTATCGAATTCCGTCGTCAATAAAACGTGGATGGAAAGATTGCAGAAAGAAGAAGAAATGACCGTCCATAA
Source organism: Paenisporosarcina sp. (assembly GCF_049671445.1). Classification (GTDB taxonomy): domain Bacteria; phylum Bacillota; class Bacilli; order Bacillales_A; family Planococcaceae; genus Paenisporosarcina. Next base: position 12,858 of record NZ_JBATUX010000098.1, read on the forward strand.
TTTATATGCGGAATATCCAGAAGGTCGTATAGACATGGAGCGTGAACAGCAACTTCTGTTGGAACACGATCGAATCGTGTTTCAATTCCCTTTTTACTGGTATAGCAGTCCATCTTTACTGAAAGAATGGCAGGATGTTGTACTGTCTTACGGGTGGGCTTATGGAGCTGAAGGAACTTACCTTCGCGGAAAAGAATTTATGTTGGCTATATCTACTGGTGGACCAGAAACAGCTTATCAGGCTGGTGGTTTTAATCAATACAGCATGAGTGAATTAACTAAACCGTTCCAAGCAACCGCTAACTTAACAGGTATGCGTTTCTTGCCAACTTTTAAGACACAAGGAGTACGTTTTTTAGAAAAAGAACAAATTCAGGAAAGTGCCGAAAATTTGGTACACCATCTTAAAGCTAACTATTAATAGGCAAAATAAAAAAATTGACCCCACTTCTATATTTGAAGTGGGGTCAATTTAAGATTAACGATGTAATTGGAAAGGGATGAACCGTAAAAACGTCATCAATTAGCTCAAGCAATTCGACTTTCAACATCTACAGTGATGTTATCTTTTATAGCGCGTGAATATGGGCATACTTTGTGTGCAGCTTCTACAAGCTTTTGAGCGACTTCCATTTCTACATCACGGACAAGAACATCAAGTTTGACGGAAAGTGAATAGCCTTCTGTACCTTGGTGCAATGTAACATGGGCAGTGACCTCGGATCCACCGTGCTTTATTTTTTCTTGTTGTGCCACCAAATTCAAAGCAGAATCAAAACAAGCAGCATAGCCAGCCGCAAATAATTGTTCCGGATTTGTTGTTTCTTTTTTGACACCAGGCATCGCTAGCGCAATATCAAGTACGCCATCCTCAGAACGAATGCGTCCTTCACGTCCTCCAATTGCCGTTACTGTAGCCGTAAATAGTTCTTTCATTTACATTCCTCCTCATTCACATCTTTCGTATGAATACCTTACATGTATCAAATAAGTAAACACTACAGAACTATTCTTGCCTCTTTTAAGTTAACCTATCCATCCCACTTCCGAATAAGCTTATTCATCCTGGTTATATTAATAAAACACAAGATACGAATTTGATGAACGAGAGCTGTTAATGAAATAGAGCAACTTTTAAGCGTGAGTTGCCTTAAGAAATCACTATTATGTTTAATGGCTTACTCCTTGGGTATTACTACAAAGTTGGGATTTTTAATAAAGGAGAAAGTAATCATGATTAATATTATTATCGGTTTAGTTTTATTAATGGCTCTCGCCTATTTAGGTTGGTCCATTATTTGGATAGCACCACTTGTTGCCCTTTTAGTTGCCGGCTTAGAGGGACTTGATTTATTACCTGCGTATACAGAAATCTATATGACAGGCTTTGTAGATTTTGCGAAAAAATGGTTCCCTGTATTTTTGCTTGGTGCTATTTTCGGGAAACTGATGGAAGAAACCGGCATGGCGCAATCAGTAGCTTTTAAAATTACTCAGCTTATTGGGAAAAAGAGAGCAATCCTGGGCGTTTTAGTTGGAGCAGCAGTTTTAACTTACGGTGGAGTTAGTTTATTTGTAGTTGTTTTTGCTATTTACCCTCTATCCATCGCCTTATTTAGAACTGCTGATGTTTCAAGGAAATTAATACCGGCTACTATTACGCTTGGTGCCTTCACATTCACCATGACAGCCCTTCCTGGTACACCACAGATTCAAAATATTATTCCAACTGAGTACTTTCAAACGGCTCCTACTGCTGGTCCAATTATGGGGGTTGTTGCCGGACTCATTATGGCAGTCGGCGGATATTTATATTTAGCATGGAGAGGAAAAAAACTGCAAAGTAAAGGAGAAGGATTTACGGAACCTAAAGATGGCAATGAAGTAAAAGATATTGATGTTACGACATTACCAAATCCGTATCTATCTATTTTGCCGTTGATACTAGTCGTTTTCATATTAAATGTGTTAAAGCTTGATATTCTCCCTTCGTTATTAATTGGTATTCTTTCCATCATGATTATCAGTTTCAAGAAATTTAAAATATTTATTGGGTCAATTAATGGAGGGGCAGCAGGATCTGCAATGGCTATCTTAAACACGAGTGCTGCTGTTGGATTCGGTGCTGTTGTAACCGCAGTACCAAGTTTTAAACAATTAACTGATTTGATCCTCGGAATTAAAGGAAATCCGTTAATTTCAGAAGCTGTTGCTGTTCAATTACTAGCAAGTATCACAGGGTCAGCTTCAGGCGGAATGGGGATCGCATTGGAAGCTCTGGGTAGTAAATATTATGAACTGTCGCAAACAACTGGCATTTCACCAGAAGCCTTCCACCGTATTGCGTCTGTTGCATCAGGAGCTTCCATCTTGCCTCATAACGGGGCACTGCTTACCTTATTAGCGGTAACAGGATTAAAACATCGCGATTCTTATTTAGATGTAGCAGTTGTAGGATTTATCATTCCGACGATCGCAGTTATTGCGGCAATTATTTTAGCTAGCTTAGGAATTTATTAATTTTATATGGAGCAAAACAGTGAAGACTCCAGCGGGAATAGTGAAGTGCAGAAATCCACTCGGACGTTAAGTCCGAGTTAGTTCGGCGCAAGCCCGCGGAAAGCGAAACTGTTTTGCGAAATATCAACAGCAATATATAACAAAACCAATTTTAAAAAGGAGATTTGATTATGTTAAAAGATAAAGTTGTATTTATTACTGGAGCTGCCCAAGGTATTGGGTATGAAGTTGGTGAACATTTTGCTGAAAATGGAGCAAAGGTAGTTCTTTCGGATTTAAATGAAGAAGGCGTTAAAAAAGCAGCTCAAGATTTAGCTAATAAAGGCTATGAGACACTTGGGATAAAATGTGACGTAACAAATGAAGCAGAAATAAAAGCAGCGATAGACCAAACGATAGCTCACTTCGGTGAACTTCATATTTTAATCAATAATGCAGGTTTACAACATGTTTCACCAATCGAAGAATTCCCAACAGAAAAATTCGAATTACTGATCAAAATAATGCTAACAGCACCATTTATCGCAATTAAACATGCATTCCCTCATATGAAAAAACAAAATTATGGTCGCATTATCAACATGGCTTCTATTAATGGAGTTATTGGATTTGCAGGAAAAGCAGCATATAACAGCGCTAAGCATGGTGTTATCGGTTTGACAAAAGTTGCAGCTTTAGAAGGAGCAGCTCATGGAATCACGGTTAATGCATTATGTCCTGGTTATGTCGATACTCCACTAGTAAGAAATCAAATGGCAGACTTAGCGAAAACTCGTAATGTAGAACTTGAAAAAGTGTTAGAAGAAGTAATTTATCCACTTGTTCCTCAAAAGCGTTTGTTAGCAGTTGAAGAAATTGCCGACTATGCTGTTTTCCTTTCAAGTGATAAAGCTAAAGGTGTAACAGGACAAGCAGTAGTACTAGATGGTGGATACACTGCTCAATAATTCCATTATCAACAAAAAAAGTAGTATACTTCTAAAAATGAAGTACACTACTTTTTTTGATATAAACTCTGTTAAGTTATTCTGTCGTTTATCGTATATTTGCGAGTGGTCTTAAATAACGATTTCCTTCTTTGACATGCTTTTTCTTAATAATTCTAATTCTATTTAAGGTAGTACCGTAGCACCCATCAAGTAGCGATCGCATTCTCTCGCTACTTCGCGTCCTTCGTTAATCGCCCATACGATCAGGCTTTGTCCACGACGCATGTCACCTGCTGAAAAGACGCCTTCAACATTTGTCATATACTTTCCATACTCTGCTTTAACAGTAGAGTTAGGGTTTGTTTCAATGTTTAACTGTTGTAAGAGCCCTTGTTCTGGACCACTAAAGCCAATTGCGAGCAAGACCATGTCTGCTGGCCATATTTTTTCTGTACCCGGAATTTCTTCACGGATACGATTGCCTTCTTGGTCGATGCGAAGTTTCACATTGACCGTGTGTACTTCTTTTACATGACCCTTGTCATCGCCAACAAATTTAGTAGTTTGAACAGCATAGGCACGTGGATCTTCACCAAATTTACTAGCCGCTTCTTTTTGGCCGTACTCAATACGGTGAATCACCGGGTATTGTGGCCATGGGTTTCCAAGTTCATCACGGATTGATCCTTTTTGATCATAAATATCAAACTGCGTTAAACTTTGGCAATTATGTCTGACTGCAGTTGCTAAACAATCCGTACCCGTGTCTCCGCCACCAATGACAATGACGTTTTTGCCTTTAGCTGACAGATACATACCATCTTTAAGATTTGAGTCAAGCAAGCTTTTCGTGTTGGCATGAAGGAAATCCATTGCGTAATGAATTCCTTTTAAATCACGACCTTCGACTTGAACATCACGATGAATCGTTGCGCCCCCACATAAAATGGTTGAATCAAATTCTTGATTGAGCTTTTCAACAGGGTAGTTTTTCCCCACTTCTGTATTGGTAACAAACGTGATTCCTTCTTGCTCGAGCAACTGAACACGACGTTTCACCATTTCGTATGGCAATTTCATCTCAGGAATCCCGTAAGTTAATAATCCTCCTACACGGTCGTTGCGTTCAAAAACAGTAACCCAGTGTCCTGCTTTATTGAGCTGTGCTGCCGCTGCTAGTCCAGCAGGTCCAGACCCGATAACCGCCACTTTTTTGCCAGTTCGACTTTCAGGTGGCTCAGGAACGACCCAACCTTCTTCAAAGCCTTTTTCAATAATGGCACGTTCAACTGTACGGATGGCAACAGGAGGCTCGTTAATACCAAGCACACACGCGCCTTCACACGGTGCTGGACAAGCTGCACCTGTGAATTCTGGGAAGTTGTTCATCTCATGCTCACGCTGTAATGCTTCTTTCCATTGTCCTTGATACACGAGGTCATTCCACTCTGGTATCAAGTGATACACTGGACAACCTGTTGTCACACCATTAATTTCAGTTCCTGTATGACAAGTAGGGACTCCACAATCCATACAACGTGCGCCTTGTTGTCTAATTTCTGTTTCCGACATTGGCGCCGTGTAGTCTTTCCAATCCTTTAATCGCTTACGTGGATCACGTTCACGTTGTGATTGACGTTCGTACTCCATAAATCCAGTCGGCTTTCCCATTACATCCCTCCTTTTGTCGTGTCTATTTTACTGTTGTAGCTTCTTTGTTGCTCTCATCAAACGCTGTCATTTGTGCATCAAATTTTGTTAACCCACTATCTTGAAGCGCTTTAATTCGATCATTAATTTTCAAGTAAGATTTCGGTATGACACGCACGAATTGGGAAGAATACTTTTCCCAGTAAGTTAAAATGCGCTTGCCGTGCCCGCTATTTGTATAGGCAACATGCTGTTCAATCATGTTGTATACGTCTTTCAATTCTTCTGGATTTTCTATCGGTTGAATATGAACAAGTTCTGCATTACATTTCGAGTTAAATGTGCCGTCTTCGTCAAAGACATACGCGATACCACCTGACATCCCAGCAGCAAAGTTACGCCCAGTTGAACCAAGGACGACAACTTTCCCACCCGTCATATATTCACAACCATGGTCACCTACGCCTTCGACTACCACATTGGCTCCACTATTACGTACGCAGAAACGCTCTCCAGCAATACCTTGAATGTAGGCTTCTCCGGCCGATGCCCCGTAGAAAGCAACGTTCCCAATGATGATGTTTTTCTCAGGCTGGAAAGTGACCACTGGATCTGGATGAACGATTATTTTCCCTCCAGATAACCCTTTTCCAACAAAGTCATTTGAATCCCCAACTAATCTGAGCGTTATTCCCCGGGGAATAAATGCACCAAAACTTTGACCAGCTGATCCTTTAAGTGTTAATCGAATCGTATCTTCAGGCAACCCTTTTTCACCGTAACGTCTCGTGATTTCACTACCAAGCATTGTTCCGGTCACACGGTTAATATTTCGAATAGCTGTTGTAAACTCTATAGGTTCCTGTTTCTCGATTGCATTTTTACAAATTGGAATCAATTCTTGGAAGTCTAGCGTTTTCTCTAATTCATGATCTTGATCGACAGTATGATAACGTCCAACTTTAGCTGGCAGATTTGGTGAATAAAGAAGTGCTGAAAGATCGATGTCTTTCGCTTTCCAATGATCAATTGCTTCGTTTACTTCAAGGGCATCTGTACGTCCAACCATTTCGTTGATCGTTCTAAAACCAAGTTCAGCCATGAGCTCTCTTGTTTCAGTCGCAATAAAACGCATGAAGTTAGCAACATGCTCCGCATCTCCTGTGAATTTCTTCCGTAACTCAGGATTCTGAGTCGCAATACCAACTGGACATGTATCTAAATGACAAACGCGCATCATCACACAGCCAAGAACGACAAGCGGTGCTGTTGAGAATCCATACTCTTCTGCTCCGAGTAACGTCGCTAAAACAACATCTCTTCCTGTCATCATTTTGCCATCCGTTTCAATAACAATGCGATCACGAAGCCCATTTAACAAGAGTGTTTGGTGAGTCTCAGCCAAACCGATTTCCCACGGTAACCCCGTATGCTTTAAGCTCGTTCGAGGTGCAGCACCTGTTCCGCCGTCGTAACCACTGATTAGTACAAGGTCAGCTCTTCCTTTTGCAACACCCGCCGCAATCGTTCCAACACCTACTGCAGATACTAATTTGACACTAATACGCGCTCTTGGATTAGCATTTTTCAGGTTATAAATTAACTCAGCTAAGTCTTCAATTGAATAAATATCGTGATGTGGTGGTGGAGAAATTAGTTCCACACCAGGAGTTGATCCACGCACTTCTGCAATCCATGGATACACTTTTTTCCCAGGAAGATGTCCACCTTCACCAGGTTTAGCGCCTTGCGCCACCTTAATTTGAATCTCATCTGCATTGACCAGGTAATGACTTGTCACACCAAAGCGACCAGATGCTACCTGCTTTATTGAACTACGTCTCGAATCTCCATTTGGGTCTGGTGTAAAACGATCGATATCTTCTCCACCTTCACCCGTGTTGCTTCTTCCTCCGACACGATTCATAGCAACAGCTAGAGCTTCATGTGCTTCTTTAGAAATAGAACCATATGACATGGCACCGGTTTTAAAGCGTCGACAAATAGCCTCAATCGATTCTACCTCTTCAATCGGCACGGAAGGTTGCTTTTTAAATTTCAAAAGTCCTCGCAACGATTGTAAGTTTGTTGTTTCATCCGTCAACATTTTCGTGTACTTCTTAAAGACTTCATAGTTATTTGTACGACAAGCATGTTGAAGTGTATGGATTGTACTTGGGTTGTATTGATGATCTTCGCCGTTTGCACGGTACTGGAATTCGTCACCCGAGTCTAACGTTTGATTGCTTCCTCGATTTTCACCAAACGCCTCTTCATGACGCATAAGCACTTCTTTTTCAATCATATTGATACCAATTCCACCTAAACGTGAAGATGTCCGTGTGAAATATTTATCAATCACATCCAAATGAATACCTACTGCTTCAAAAATTTGAGCTCCTCGATAACTTTGAATCGTTGAAATCCCTATTTTAGATAGAATTTTAATGACGCCATCAGTTACTGAGTAAATATACTTATCAACTGCTTCATCGAATGAATCGATGTTGATTTCGCCTTTCTCAATCAAATCGCGAATCGAATCAAACGCTAAATAAGGGTTGATTCCTTCTGCACCATAACCAAGGAGTGTCGCAAAGTGATGTACTTCTCTCACTTCAGCCGACTCTAGTAAAATACTCACTTTTGTACGAGTTCCTTGACGAATCAAATGATGATGCAACCCAGAAACAGCGAGCAGTGCTGGAATGGCTGCATATTTTTCTGTCACACTTCGATCAGACAAAATCAACAGCGTAGTTCCTTCTTCTACTGCTTTATCAGCTTTATCAAACAACATATCGAGAGCTTTTTCCATATTATTTTCGCCATCTTTTGCTTCAAACAGCGTAGAGAACGTTACCGTTTTAAATCCATCAAGATGTTGCATGCGTATTTTTTGTAATTGACTATTTGTTAATACGGGTGTCTTTAATCGAATATGCTTACAGCTTTCTTTATTTGGACTTACTAAGTTTCCTTCAGCCCCTATGGTGGTATCAGTCATCGTAATAATTTTCTCGCGAATCGCATCAATCGGTGGATTCGTTACTTGTGCAAATAACTGTTTAAAGTAGTTGTAAAGCAATTGTGGTTTTTTCGATAACACAGCAAGCGGAGAATCATAACCCATTGAGCCTACTGGATCTTTCCCTTCAATAACAAGGGGTTTAATGATCTTATTTAGTTCTTCTCGTGTGTAGCCAAAAGCCAGTTGTTGCTTTAACAACTGATCTCCCACATGAACTGGTTGTTGCTCAAGCGCCTCTGGAATATCTTCTAAATCCGTCATATTTGTTAGCCACTCTCTATAAGGCTGTTCTGACGCAATTTGAAGTTTAACTTCTTCATCTGGAATAATCGTGCCTTTTTCCAAATCAACTAGAAGAATTTTACCCGGTGCTAACCTTTCCTTATATTCAATATCATCTGCAAAAATATCTAATGCCCCTACTTCTGAACCTAGAACGATCATGCCACTTTTAGTTACATAATAACGAGCCGGTCTTAATCCATTACGATCTAGACACGCTGCAATTTGATTTCCATCCGTGAATACGAGTGCAGCAGGCCCATCCCATGGTTCCATTAACGTACTATGATACTCATAAAAATCACGTTTTTCCTCTTTGATATTCTTATCATTTGCCCAAGGCTCAGGAACCATCATCATTGCAGTGTGCGCAAGTGAACGTCCTGAAAGATGTAAGAACTCAAAACAGTTATCAAACATAGAAGAGTCACTGCCGTCTGAATCAATAACAGGTAACACTTTTTGCAAATCTTCAGAATTGAAGAATTCCGATTCACACATTTGTTCACGAGCTCGCATCCAGTTGACGTTGCCTCGTAGTGTATTAAATTCTCCATTGTGAATGGTGTAGCGGTTTGGATGTGCTCGCTTCCAACTTGGGAAGGTGTTGGTACTAAAACGCGAATGCACGAGTGCTAGAGCGGATTTAAAGTCAGGATGATTTAGATCGATGTAAAACGAATCGAGTTGCTCGGGAATTAGCATCCCTTTGTAGACAATGGTACGAGTAGATAGACTACTGATGTACACATCTTCATACCCTTTCTTGCTTGCCATTTCAGTTTCAATACGTTTACGAATAATGTATAGCTTTCGTTCAAAATCCAACGGGTTTTTTATATCTTCGCTTACTTTTATAAATAGTTGTCTAATCGTGGGTTTTGTTTTTGCAGCCACTTTTCCAACAAATGAATCATTTATTGGTACTGGACGCCATCCAAGGAATGTTTGGCCCTCTTCTGCAATGATTCGTTCAAAAATATCTTTGCTTTTCATTCGAGTGTCGTGGTCTTTCGGTAAAAATACCATTCCAACACCATACTCGCCTTCTCTCGGCAAATAGATGTTTTCTTTCTCGCATTGTTTTTGGAAAAAACGGTGTGGAATTTGCGTTAAAATACCAGCTCCATCACCGGTACTTGTATCCGATGATTGACCACCTCGATGCTCCATATTGCATAAGATGGTAATCGCATGTTGAACGATGCTATGTGTTTGCTTACCATTGATATTTGCAATCATTCCAATCCCACAGGCTTCGTGCTCTTGCTCAGGACTATATAAGCCTTGTGAAACAGGATATCCATTCTTTGACATGACAACGTCCCCTCTCTAGTAATCTGTTGAAAGTTGTTCGCTTTTCATGAAGGGATTCTTCACAGTTCACTATCAATTTTGAATAATTATATCATAAAAACGACTTTAACATAAAATTCTGACAAAAATTTATTGTATTTTTATCGATATTTATGAATGAAAACGCTACCATTTATTTAGTAAAGACCTCATAAACCCCCTTTAATAACTAGGAAAATCAAGCTTTTAAACTCATTATCTTTAAAATTTCTTAACATTAAATATATTATAAAAAATCATGTTTTATGCAAAATAAAAAAGCCCTCACCTTTATGGCAAGAACTGGGTAATTTTTTCACTTCTAATTTTCTCTATAAGTTATTATAGAATATTTAATAATCTTTATTATTGATTAAGGAAATGAAACGTTCCAAGTTAATAAGTGTTTTTCACAAATAAAAGAAGCATCCAAGAAAGTAACCCATTCCTTAAATGCTTCTTAAACAATTATGACGTAATCCATCTCAATTACTCGTGAAAGGAATTTTCCCCTCATCTTTTAAGACCTCTTCAAATGCTTCTACGACTTGCTTATCATAATGAGTACCCACAAGCCTTTTTATTTCATCTAATGCAAATTGGGGTTCAAAAGCTTTACGGTAAGGTCGATCTTCTGTCATGGCATCAAACGAATCACTAACAGCAAGAATTCGGGATTCTAAAAGGATTTGTTCACCTACTAACCCGTATGGATAGCCACTTCCATTCAAACGCTCATGATGTTGTTCAATAATGGGAAGTATTTCTTCGTATTGATCTCCTTTAATCATTTCAACACCATCAACCGGATGCTTCTTTACAATAGAAAATTCTTCTTCACTAAGGAAAGTTGGTTTATTTAAAATATCCTCAGGAATATTAATTTTCCCAATATCATGTAAAAATGATGCGGTATTTATATTATAAATTTGGTCAGTATTCAAATTCATTTTTTTGGCAATTTTTACTGCGTTATTAGCCACGCGATCACTGTGCATATATGTATAACGGTCTTTTAACTCTACTTGTTTTACAACTTCCATAAGTGAGGATATTTCATTACTCAACGAATCAAAAATAGGTTCCGTAGTAACCCATAGCAAAGTTACATTTGACAATGCAGTAAAGTGTATATGCTCAATAAGTCCTTTAGCCGAGAAATAATCTTGAGGACCCAAAACTACCTTTTCATTATCAACTTCACAAACGACCTCGCCGGATAAGATTAGAAAAAATTCCAAAACTTCCGGGTTATCAGAAGGATAAATATAAAACAATCTATCTTTTTCGATTGATTGTAATAATACTTCCGCTCCGTCACCACGGGTTAGTAGACTGATATCATTTGTATCATAATTAACCCTTTTGAGTGATTCACCTTTTTTACCCACCTTAAATCCTTCCAACTTTTCCACCCCAAATACAGATTTAAAAAGAGTTCTTTGCTAGAACTCTTTTTATCATCATGCATAATTATATTAATTTATTAATTTCTCCCGATAACTCTAATAGGATCGATCCATACAGATCTGTCAGCAAATTCTACTAGCACCCAGCTACATTCAGCTTCGATACCATATTCAGCAGCTTCAGCTATTGCGTCATTTGACGTTTGAAGAGTCACATCATAAACTTCCGCGATGATTTTATCAAGTTGCACATTATATGTGTTAGTTAATGCTGCGATTTCTTCCTCAGCTTCTAAATTCCCAACTTCTAAAAGAAAGTTTTCCTGTAATTTATCTGCATCTTCAACAGCTTTTTCAATCTGATTGTCAATTTCCACATTAGCATGTACAACTAATTGAAGTCCATCAGCTTGGTCGTCATCAGTGGTAGCACTAACAGTTGTGCTTAACCCCATAAATAATGATGCAGTTAATAGAATTGAAAAAATTTTCTTCACAAAATAACCCCCAATAATGAATTTTATAAATAAAAGTGCATCTTGATAATGTAAATCTATTAAGTAGTAGGGTTATTTTAATAACTAAATGGCGAAGCCTATTCTTACTGTAGCCTTTTAGTTAAGTGTTCACATCCTTTCAATAAAATTACATTTGACACTTCACTCTTTTTAATTATATAAGAAGAGACGACTTAAATACACATTTATTTGTATTATTCTGTCTAATATTATTCATTTAACAAAAAAACCTGTTAAACCTACACTTTCCCTAAAATCTCACGATAATTTAAATCCACCATAGGTTCGTTTTTTATTAGCCGTTCTCGGATGCCAGCAACAAGCTTATTCTCCTGCTCATGCCCATTTGCGAGATCCATTTTCTTATGAAACACTCCGTAAAGCGTATAGTCGCGCAACTTCAAGAATAGCGGAATGCGCTCTAGCCATTCCAGTGGCATTGGTCGAACACTCATATAGCCTTTAAGAAAATGTACTAGAAATTCTGTCCCGAACGCTGAACGCGTTTCAAGTGTCTCTTCTCGATACTTCCACCACGTCGAGTAATAGAGAGGAATCGCAATATCGCTGATGAAATAGAAATACATAGCGTCATCGAAATCAAACACGTGGATATTCCCTTCGTGGTAAAAGAAATTACCCATATGTATATCTGAATGAATTAACCCAAATGTTTCGTTTGTTTGAGATAGCTGTTGAATGCTTGAGACAAGCAGTTGGTTACCTTTGATAATCGCTTTGTCTTTACTAGAATCGATAAATTTTTCAAGCTCAATCAAATCATCTTCATCCCATTGCAAACGTGGCGTTTCAGAGTCTTTGTATTGTTCAGTTGCTAAGTGCATTTTTGCAGTGATAGCACCCCATTTTTCAAACAGTTCCGGTGCAAATTGTGGACTGTTCATTTTGACTGAGGTACCCGGCGCTTTGTCGAACAAGCAAACGTAAAAGAATGAATCGGCGACTGGCAAAACTTCTACAAGCTCTCCGTTTTCGGAAGTATGTACGAGTGACACATGAATGTCGTGCGCATGGAGGAAGTTAATCCACTTCAGTTCACCTTCTACTTCCTTCTTCTTGCGATGCGAAGAGTGCGTCAACCTCAAAATAAACGGTGTACCAGCTCGTTCCACTTCATAAACATAATTTTCAAAGTCACCTAGCTTTTTGGCATTAGAAGCATTCGCTCCGTAGCGAGCGGCCGCTTCTATTAGGACATTCTCCGTAAATAGTTTCTCCACCCATTGTTCCATGATTTTTCCCCTTTGTTTTTCCTTTATGATTTATCACAAACGACTCTTATTCCCAAACTTCCTTCAACGTATTTCTGAATAATACATTTAATTTTTCAGTAGGGTCGTCAATTTCGATTGAAATGTTTTTGATATAAGCTTCCAAGCGTATCATTTCACTTTCTAGGAAATCATTGATTAGTTGAACCCTTGGCTCTAAATCCATTTCATCCCCAGCCATTTTACGCTGTAAAAGAATTTCGATTTCACGTTTTAAATTACTATCGGTTACCATTGCATCCACAAGTTCGTGAAAGCCGATTGGTGGAACTGTTTGCTTCTCTTCAATCCACTTACATGCCAAAATTGGACGCAGTACGTAAAAGTATTTTTTAATTTTCACTTCTGATCCCTGTAGAAATTCCTGATAATTCTTTTTTGCCATATTTAAGTAGTGATATAGTGTTGCATTCGAATAAAACACCTGTGGCTCTAACGCCCGCATCTGATCAATAAATGAATAGGCTTGGTAATAAACAATCTCACTCTTCATCCATTCTAAAAGTGGTGGATTGCTCTTTCGAAAAAGTCGTAAAGCCTTCGTGATTTCCCATCCACTAATATCTAACAAATCATTTATCGGCACTTCGATAACATCTCTTTTCTTCCCAATGCCTTGTGGATCAATCGATAAATACCAATCTGATTGATGTATATAAATAAATCGCACATCATAGTCACTGTCTTTTGAAGGAAAACCCCAAGCCCGACTACCTGACTCGACTGCATATAAGACCTTCACTTGATATTGTTCTTCAATTTCTATTAATTTATTTTTGATTAATTCATTCACTTGGTTATCATCCTTTGCGTTTTTGGCTACGTCCCTGTCTGAAAAAGTTACTGTTTCACTAGCAAGTTAACTTGGCCAATGAGATAGCTTTGCGTGTTACTTTCGTTCGTGAATAATTTATCGCTCAAATTGAAAGGTTTATCGCTCAATCTAGAGATTTATCAATCATTTTCAGGGGGTTATCGCTCATTCTGGAGATTTATCGCTCAAACACATCTCGCGTCCTAGTTAACTTCTTGAAACAAAGAGAGGAATTCGCTATAGCCTTCTGCTTCTAGCTGTTGTTTTGGAATGAATTTAAGTGCAGCTGAATTCATGCAATAACGAGCTTTATCTAGACCTGGTCCATCGTCAAAGACATGTCCGAGGTGCGAATCAGATGTTTTGGTCCGCACCTCAATTCGGCGCATACCTAAAGATGTATCGAGTTTTTCAGTAAGTTCACTGCGACGAAGTGGCTTCGTAAAACTTGGCCAACCACATCCTGCATCGTATTGGTCCAAGGTACTAAACAACGCTTCGCCTGAAATACGGTCGACATAAATCCCATCATCGTTATTGTTCCAATATTCGTTTTCATAAGGTTCTTCGGTACCGTTTTCTTTCATCACATAGTACTGAAGAGGGGTTAGTTCCTCTTTCAATTCGCTGTCACTTTTCGTGTTCTTCCAATGCTTACGGATAAAGGAAGCGCGACCCGACCCTTCCTTGTAGAGATTGTAATGAAACGGAACCTTTTTGTAGTATTGTTGATGCTTTTCCTCCGCTTGGTAAAAAGGTTGCGCAGAAATAATCTCAGTGACAATCGGCTTTGTAAACTGACCACTGTTTGCTAAAGCTTCTTTAGAAGATTCAGCAAGTTGTTTTTGTTCCTGGTCATGGACAAAAATCGCCGTGCGATAAGCATCACCTCTGTCGTTAAATTGACCTGTCGTATCGGTTGGATCGATTTGTTGCCAATATAAATCCAGCAATTTGTTATAAGAGAAAACGAATGGATCGTATGTAATTTGGACGGCTTCATAATGTCCTGTTGTGTGTGTACGAACTTCTTCGTATGTGGGATTTACGGTGTGTCCACCTGTGTAACCTGAAACCACTTGATGAATGCCAGGTTGCTCATCAAACGGAGAGACCATACACCAAAAGCATCCACCTGCGAATGTGGCAAGTTTGAATTGTGTGGGCATAACACTCGCTCCTTTCGACTGTACAAATTCATTCTTGATTGATACGGTAAATCCCTTTTTTATCGCGCAATACGCAACCGTTTCTTTCAAAAATGCGGAACATATGCACATTATTTTCATCTGTACTTCCAACGTAATATGTAGCATTCATGTTTTTTAGTAATCCGAGCGATAGTCGATGCAATATGGTGCCAAAGCCTTTACCACGCATTTCTGGAATGACACCAAAGTAAAATAATCGTCCTTCGTCAACTGTGCCATTTTCAATCACTGGAATACTAATCCCAATTGGTTGCCCATCTTTTTTGAAGATGTGGCAGTTAGAACGCCAATTATTTCCGAGCTCATTTTCAAGTGATTCCATGATTTGTTTCATGGTAAATAAATTATTTTTATTCGCAGAGCCGCTTCTACACCTTTCGTAAAGCTTAGCAAAATCCGCATCATCCATATTGCTTTGCGAAAGTAATTCAATATCTATACCCGGTTCCCCTTTAAAGTCTGCATCTAACGAACAGGCATATTCCACAATGGATGATACTTTATGAAAGCCTTGGCCAAGTAACCACTGTTCATTTTTCTGATCCATCAAAAGGGACAGGTATTTGCACTGAGTTTTGTACCATTCGGATAGCAGTTTTGCGAACGCTTGCACATATCGCTCGTTTTCAACTTCGTTATGTTTAACCTGGTCGACTAGCCAGTACTCACCGTCTTTTTTAATCAAGCTATATAGTTCCATGTTGCGACCTCATTTCATGTACTTCCTTTATTTATCGACTAGTTTACTATTTAGTTAACATTTTACTTAATCAACAACCAACAATAAATAGAAAATACAGAAAATAATTAGCAATATTTATAGCTTTTATTTACATAGCTATGGTAAGGACTAAAATCCCCCGATAATAGAGCACCGAGGGTTACTAGTCCTTATATAGGGGGTGTTACCTTCAAATATTATGACTGTTTAAAAACTCCCGAACTCTATCTGCATATGCTTGAGGTTCCTCAACCCCAGGCATATGTGAACTGTTCTTGAATACATGAAACTCAGATCCTGGAACAAGGCTCGCGTAGTATTCGGTCGTTCTAGGCGTTGCTTCATCAAAATGTCCGCATGTAAAAAGACTAGGGATGGCGATTTCGTTTAATCGATCCGTCACATCAAAATCTTGTAAAGTACCAGTGACAGTAAACTCAGACGCTCCCCACATAAACCCATAAATGGCTTTGTTGGATTTTTTCATATTGTCCAGTAGTTCTTGTGGCCAAGGAAGTAAGCGGCACACGTGACGTTCATAAAATTGAATCATGGCTTGGTGGTACTCGTCCGAATCAGTTGTCTTGTCTCGTTCACAACGTTCAATAATATCCTGTGACTCTTGCGGTAAATCCTTCAAATATTCTCTTTGATCCCGCTCCCACATTCGTGAGCTTAAGCATGGACTAGAAAACGTTACACTTTTGACACCTGTTGGTCGTTCAAGAAGGTATGCGGCTGCAAGCATTGTGCCCCATGAATGTCCGAGAATATGTACTTCCTCTAAACCTAATGCCTCTCTTACTTGCGCCAATTCCTCGACGTATCGTTCAACGGTCCACAATGATAAATCTTCAGGACGATCTGAATTCCCACATCCAAGTTGGTCATAGTGAATTACCGGTCGGTCGTCTCCCAGCATTCTAAGTGGATCCGATTCCCTGCTCATCCCACCTGGTCCACCATGCAACACTAACAGCGGAGTACCAGGACCATCCCCCGTCTTTCGATAATAAACATTTCCTCCTGTTACCGAAATAAAACCGTCTGTAACTTGCTTCATGTAATCGTCACCTTTCTTTCTCAACATTTCTTTTAATAGGCACTCACTATTTTCTCTTCCTTGTTAAAGGTTCAACACATTCTCAGAATATCCTGCTGACAAAGATTTACATTACCTTCTGAAACATGCAAAAAGGGCTCAACCACAAATTTGCGAGGTTGAACCCAATCGTTACATTGCCTATGGTCGTTAAAGATTCTATGGCTATTGATCATTTATTTTCAACGTTTCAGTCATTCGAATACTTGAAACAATTCCTGCAATGAAGGGTAATAAGGCTACTAATCCAATTGCCCACCTAACACCTAGCAAATCTGCAATGATACCCGCAAGTAAAGCTCCAAATGCATAACCACTGTCTCTCCAAAAACGGTATACTCCCATTGAAGAAGCACGCCAATGAGGTGCTGCCACATCACTAATAGCTGCTTGTAAGGTTGGATAAACCATTGCCGTACCCAAACCGAGCACAATAGCCCCTAACATCCATAATGAAAAACTATGGACAAATAGAATAAACCAAAGAGCAAATGCTTGTGTCCACATTCCATAGGTAATTAATTTTTTCCTGCCGATTTTATCACTTAATACTCCCGTGAACAACTGAAAGAATCCCCATGCAGCAGGATATAAGGCTACAATTGTACCAATTTGACTAATGCTTAAACCTACTGTTGTAAAAAATATGGGAAAGAGTCCCCAGGCCATTCCATCTTTTAAGTTCGTCGATAAACCTGAAAAACTTATGCTGGAAAGGTTTTTATCTTTCCAAGTTGTTAAGGTAAATATTTCTTTAGAGGAAAGGTTATTTATGTTCTTCTTATTGTTGGCATTGTTTTGGATTTGAACCTTTAAATGCTCACCGGTATCTTTTACGATTAATGATAATAAAATTCCGATAATGACGATTCCAATTCCCAAATAGAAAGGTTCAGGTCTCAATGTATAGGAAGTAGCAATATAACCTGAAACGATAGCCATTACGGCCACACCAGAATATCCCGCGAATTCATTTAAACCGATTGCTGTTCCTCTTTGATTTGCTTTGGAAATATCAATCTTCATATTAACCGTCATCGACCAAGTCAATCCTTGGTTAATACCCAATAAAATATTCGCAAAAACGATTACCCACCACGCTTGTGCAAAAATAATAAGGATAGGTACGAATAAGCCGATTATCCAACCAATTACGAGAACCCTTTTTCGTCCAAACCGATCTGAAATTTGTCCTGCAAAATAATTGACAATTGCCTTAGAGAAACCAAAGCTAATAATAAATGAAAGTGCAGCGCTTGTTGAGGCTAATCCAAACTGTTCTTCACCTAATATAGGTAATACAGTTCGTTCAATTCCTACCATTGAACCAACAAAGAAGTTGGTAAGAACGAGCAAAAGGAATGGAAAAAGATTTTCCTTTATACCGATTTTTGGTTGTATCACGATTTCATCTCCCATTAAGAAGGTCTGTAAAAATCAGAAAGATTCTCCTGAATACATACATTGCCGCTAAAATAATACACTTGGCTCTGAACATTTCCATGCAATATCGAGCAATGGGTTATATTCCGATTCTCTATTATTGATTTAATCATTTCCAACCCTCGATTAACATATAAATGCCTGTAAATAACAAGATGATATATGTGAATACCCGAAAGAAATTCTGGTTGATCACTTTGAATAAAAGTTGACCTAAAAACAAACCTATAAATACCACAGGTAAAGCAAACAAACTTGAATGCCAAATGGTTTTATTCGTTCCCGTAAAGATTACTTGAATGATTAAACTCATTAAATAGATGAATAAATAAAAGGCTAGAGTAGTACCTCGCAACTTTGCTTTTTTAGTATCGGTTCCTGAAAAATAAAGCAATAAAGGCGGTCCAGGCATGCCAATACTACTTGTCAACATACCTGATAGTCCACCAACTGTTATGTCTTTTTCTTTTGTTTGAGTGATACGGAACTTTAGTATTAACAAAAGAGTTAAACCTAATATGATAAGGCTAATTCCCAACATCAAATTCTTTAAATCCAAAACTAAAAAAACCATAATACCTATTGGTAATCCAGCAATACTCCCTATAATAAATCGTTTTAAAATCCCATAGTCTATATCTTCTTTAATTTTGGTAAGTAAGGCCATAGAGATAAATAGAGATAAAATTAAATTGATTTGGATCGCTTCCATCGGTTTAAATAAAAGAAGAAGGAATGGTGTTGCTAAAATCGAAAAACCAAACCCTGTACTCGTTTGAAGGATTGAAGCAACTAATATAATAAATATAAATATAAAAATTTCCATGAAAACACCTTCTTACTTTTGCTCAATAAACTCTTTAAGTTTATTAAGATGATCTCCATCTTCCTTTTTGATGAATGCTGTCACAAAAGGTTTCAGCAAGGTATTCTTGAAACCTTTTGTGCGAATGAACCCTTCAAAATTAACTAATGTTCCACTATCCTGTGGATGAAAGGAATAGTGATATTCAATAAAAATACCATTATTCTCACTTGTCACTGAATATTTTTGGTTAGCAACGTATTCTGTAAAAACTAATATCGATTCTATCGTTCTTCCTCTAACTTCTCTTACTTCTTTTACTTTTGTTCCCTTTTGAACCGGTCCTTCCGTTAACATTTCAATTCCTACTACATTATCCATGATGAATACAGAATTGTTGAAATCAGATGCTGCCTTAAATACTGTTTCAACAGATGCGTCGATATAAACTTCTTTAATAAAAGCCATTATATTTCCTCTCCTTTTTCAATTTGGATTGGCGTTTAGATATCCGTTTGATTTACCTCATTTCCCGATTAATTTGTGTAGTCCGAAAAATTTCAATCAAAGGAAGTCAAATAATTCTCACAATCAATAACATACCATAGTGATCGAATATACACTTGACGATTCTTGCTAAAAAAGCAATGAGGTATACCTCATTGCTCGGATAATAAGATATAAGAAAATTCTAATCCATTTAAGATTAGTTAAACCTAAGACGTAACTTTATCATCTGATTCTTCTGGATGTACGAGGGCGTATTTTTCCCAAGCTCTACTCTTCCAACGAAAATACATAATGGTAGCTCGAGTCCATTCATCGACAGCAATGGCTATCCATATTCCCGGGAGTCCCATATTTAAATAAAATACTAAAAAGTATCCTAAAGGTAGGCTCATTAAAACCATTGAAAATACCCCAATCATGACAGGGAACTTTGCATCCCCAGCTGCACGTAAGGAATTAATAATGACGATATTCATCGTCCGTCCCGTTTCTAAAAATATACTAAGTAAGAGAACGGATGACGCTATCTTAATTACCTCTGGGTTATCAGTGAACAAGCCGATTAGCTGATTTCGGAAGACAATCACCAGAAACACGGCGCTTAATGTGAAAATTAGTGCAAATTTTAAACTTTTCCATAATCGGGTGTAAGCCTCATCTTGTTCATTAGCCCCAACTAATCGTCCGACAATAATCGCCGTCCCCATTCCAATTGCTATCGCAAATAAAAATGTGAACATCGAAATGTTTGTTGCATACTGTCTTGCAGCCAAAGCTTCCGCTCCCAAATATGTTGCATAATATAAGAAAACAATCTGACACGCCTGATACATCACTTGCTCAAAAGCAGCTGGAATACCAATGTGTAGGATTTTTCCTATATATTCTTTAGAAAGCTTTAAATAGTAATTGAATTTTATGCGGTATTCAACCACTTGATAAAATAGCCAGAAGAAAACCAGTAACGCAATAAATCGGCTGACAATGGAAGATATCGCTGCACCTTGCACGCCCATTTCAGGGAATCCAAACTTCCCAAAAATCAGCACATAGTTTCCGATTACATGAATAATATTCATCCCTAACGAAACGTACATTGTTTGCTTTGTCCAGCCATGCACACGAATAATAGCGGCTAATGAGTTAATGAGGGCTTGAAGGAAAATTGCTCCGCCGACAATTGATAAATATTGTTCAGCGTACGCGAGTACGTCCCCTTGTAAATTCATTGCTGCCATCATGCTACGGGCGAATATAAAATAGCCTGCACTCATCAGTAAGCCAACAGCTAAATTTAACGTCACCGCAGTCGCCGATATTTTAGAGGCTTCGATATACCGCTTAGAGCCCAAATACTGAGAAACAACAATAGCCGCTCCAGTTCCAACAACTTCAAGGACCAAAATTGCGATATGTATATACTGATTCGCTGCCCCAACGCCAGACACAGCATCATCCGAAAGTGCACTCAGCATAAACGTATCGACAATCCCCATTAACATAAATAAAAATACTTCTAAAAAAATTGGCCACGTTAAGCTGAATAATTTCAACTTCTCTTTCGGACCAGAATTCGCATTCAATGAAGCCATTTAAAAACCTTCTTCCCGAGATAAACAATTAAGTTATCTTACCAAGTAACAGTAAAAAATGCTATCCCGGGGATGATGTCTGTGAATTACCTATAATTTTTGCGTCGTAAGGACTTCTAATGAACCAAGTTAAAATGAAAGAATGGCATAGCATATAAAGAGTTCTATTTTATTAGGAGGTATGTGGATGGTTAATTTTCAAGCTTTTCGTGGTACGGTCACCATGATTAGTGATTTCATGATAGGAGCTAATGGGGAAAGCGAAGGTTGTTATACCTTAATGTCCGTAGATAACGGGATGGGGGATTCGGTAAATTTCGTGGTATCACCTAGCACTTACTTTGTGGACCAGGAAATGGTGGCTATAGGGGATCAGGTATCTGGATATTATGATGGAAATGCCCCGGTCCCCCTCATTTACCCACCTCAGTATCGTGCACTCGTTATGGTAAAAGACAGCCCCTACCAAAACGTGAAAGTAGATTATTTCGATAGTCAATTAGTGAGTAGCGATGGCCAATTAAAGTTGAATCTTTCACCATTTACGCCTATCTTATTGACAAATGGGCAAGCTTTTACACGCAATCCGGCAAATCGAAATCTAATTGTGATCTATGGCCCAACCACAAGAAGTATTCCTGCCCAAACGACACCCTATAAAATAGTGGTTTGGTGTTAGGACTTCTTTTTTGAATACGAGGAAGGCCATAAACAGAATCAAGAAAATAACAGAGCCAAAATAGATATCCTCGCTAAATGATAGAAAGAAACGTTACCATAAATATGCACCTAAATTATTTTTAAAAAAGAAAGCCAGACTTCTGCAATTGAAGTCTGGCTCTTTAAAGTGAGGAAATCAGTTTATTTCTATTGCCTTATTTTTGATAAAGAATTGACCTTAAAAATGTGAATGCCAGAAGTACTGTAAGCCAACGATCCCAAATGCAGCTACTTTTTTTATCCTTTCTTAAAAGTAATAAGAAAAGTTAGAGACACTTCAAAAAAACTGGATTCTTTGAAGCTTAAAGCAGGTACTGGTATGTAGCGTTTTCATTATCTATTATTAATTATTGCTTAAACTATTAACGAAATTTTAAGTCTTTTGCTGGATATTTTAATCAAGGAGCATCAATATCTCTGCTCATATATGTGACAACACTATAAGACTATTAGATAAATACAATGAATAACAGTGAAAGTAAGTTATAATGAATCATATTTAAGATTTAAAGTTTTTCCTTAAATATGATTTTATTGTTCAAGATCATCTTAAATAGGTTTAGTAAACTTTAAGTACTATTATTAGCGGAATTTGATAGGCCAATAAACTGTGAAAAGAATATTCTAATTTACGAGGATAAAAAGGAATGAAAAATATATGACAAAAAATTTATCTACTAATAATAAGGGCAGAATTTATTCTGTAGATATCACTCGTGGTTTACTTGTTGCATTTGCTGTATTTTTAAGTAATATTCCTCCCGGCGGCTATGAGTGGGCGAGACATGCTCAATGGTTTGGATTCCCTATTATTGACGCCATTTTTCCTGCATTCCTAACATTATTTGGAGTTGGGTTAGCTATTGCATATCAGAAAAAAATAAAGTGGAATAAAGTCCTACGTAGAACGATTGTATTATTTGTTGTTGGTTTAATCTATAACGGAATCGTTGGATTAGATTATGATTTAGGTACATGGCGCTTGACTGGAGTTCTTCAGCTTTTTGCCATTGTTGGATTAATCGTTGTTTTTTTGATATGGATTAACCGAACGTGGGTTTTTGCTGTTTCTGTAAGTCTGGTAGTGCTTTTTAGTTATGGATTATTACTTTCTGTCTCTAGTACATCCTGTCCTGGTGGACTGCTATCACCTGAATGCTTCCCTCTGGGGCAACTTGATTATTGGGTTTACGGTGAAAATCACTTATATGCAGAAGGAACTAGAGGCTATGACCCTGAAGGTATTTTAACAATGTTCAGTTCTATTGCTAACGTTATGCTAGGCTTTGCAGCTGGTCGTATCTTGCTGGCCAATCGAGAAAAAGAAGCTACTAAGCCGCTATTGTTCTTGGCTATTGGTATAGCATGTTTAGTTCCTATTCTTATAAATTTTGCTCCTATCGGCAAAAGAATTTGGACTCCTTCTTTTGCAGCGGTTACAGCTGCAATAACCATTTTTATATTAGCAATATTTTATACATTAATCGATCGAAAAGCACGAGAAAAACCTCCGAGTTTCCCTGGAATGTATATTATAGAAGCCTTTGGGAGGAATAGCTTAATTATTTACTTTGGTAAGGATCTTATATCAAAACTTACAATTCAAATCCAAGTCCCGACTGCAAATGGAAGAATATCTTTACGTCAATTCTTAGTCGATATATTTTCAACTTGGTCTTCGCATCCTAAGATTATATATGCACTATTCTTATTAGGTTGCTGGACCATTGTTGCCATAATACTGCATCGCAGGAAGATTTACATTAAGGCTTAAAGATTACTATTACTATTACTATTACTATTACTATTACTATTACTATTTTTATTATTGATGTAAACTCTGTCATTTTGCTAGAAAAAGTTTCTATTTCAGCTTCTTTTAACTTTTGGATTTGCTTTATGATGTGTGCTGGAGTGTTAGCTGGAAGACGAAATGTAATATATGTTGGAAAAGCACACATCATATTGCACGTAGTTGAATAGACGATATTTTTTAAATAATCCCATGAAAAAACACACAAATTCATAATGAATTTGTGTGTTTTTGTTTTGGAAGATTAGAATTTGTCCTGTGTTCGCTAATAATAAAACGCCCTACTCCTTTTTGTCTGTTAGTGGATCTTCAGCAACTGGAAAACGGACAATCACTGTTGTTCCTTGATTCACTATACTTTGGAATTGAATTGTGCCATTATACTTTTCAACAATGTTAAAGCAAATCATGAGTCCTAATCCAGTCCCTTTACTTTTCAACGAGTAAAATGGTGTACCTAAGGAATTCATTTCTTCTTCTGACATGCCAATAGCTGTATCGATCACTTTAAATTCGATTTCTTTCTTTTTTTGCTCAGCGCTGATAACGACAGAATCACCTTTATTGGAAACCTCAATTGCATTTTTCACTAAGTTGATAAATAATTGCTTAAATTCGATGATATTTATAGTTATATATAAGTTTCCTTGAACACTTAAGTCTATTTTATTTTGATTAACAACACCGTAAGACATTAGTAAGTCCGTTACACTTTGAAGTCCTTTTCGAACATCTAACGTTTCCATTTTTTGATCTAAATCTGGTTTCGATGTATTTAAAAGCTGTGATATGACATGTTCCGCTGTATTTAACTCATCAACCATTAAAGAAAAATTACTTTTGTCTTCTTTGCTAAATGAATTTTCATTTTCATAGAACTGTAAAAATCCTTTTACCACTGTCAGTGGATTTCTGATCTCATGAGCGACAGCGGCTGCCAATTGACCCGTTGTTTTTAATCTCTCCGATTTCTGCAATTCCTCATAATACAATTGCTGGTTTTTGATTCGATTAGCAGATTGATGAAATATCAAATATAAAATAACTTGGCTACCGATAAAGTTGATAATATTTCCGATTAAATCCATTTTGA
Organism: Paenisporosarcina sp.; assembly: GCF_049671445.1. Lineage (GTDB taxonomy): Bacteria > Bacillota > Bacilli > Bacillales_A > Planococcaceae > Paenisporosarcina. The sequence goes on from NZ_JBATUX010000098.1 coordinate 37,648, forward strand.
TATGTGAATAATCACTGCCTTGATTAATTAACCCAACATAACTAAACGTTAAAGTTATTAATAAGCCGTTAAACACTAAAGAGAAATAAAAAAGCTTTGAATCGAAAAACAAAATAGAAAACCCAGGAATAAAGCAGAGAAAGATAAACGTCGACCATGTTTCAGGATATAAAAAGAAGAGCATATAAAAATAAGCTGCACCTATAATAATAATGATGATTCTAAAAAGATATCTTTCATACTTCGGGTATATTAACAAACTTGATGACAGTAAAATAATTAATATAAAATGAATTATCAATCCTACTTCTAGACCATCATAACGGGGAATAACGACAAACAATCCCGTTGCCATCAGGGCGATAGAAATCAATGTTATTAAATAATATTGTTTTTGCTTCACGAGTACACACCTTTTGTTAATATTATTTCTTCAACATTCTTGTCGTAACAGTCTCATTCAAAGTTCAATTTCACAAGAATTATTGACGCTCAATTGATACCTAGCAAGATTAAAATACATATAAATCATTTAATCTATAAATATATCTTATTTATTTAAGATAGAACACTATTTTCATTTTGTATCGGGACTTCATTCCCCATCCATTTAGCATAATTTCGAGTATTTTGTCATAACATAGTGGTGTTTAGAAAATGTATGGGGGGAGTACAAATAGATCGTACGAAAGAACATAAAACTGCTGAAGTCATAAAGAAAGGAATAGGTTTTGGAACTTGCCTTTCAATGGTTATCTCGTACACAGCTTATCAGTCAATAGGTTGGGCCATTTTACATGGTTTTTTTAGTTGGTTTTATGTACTTTATTATATAATAAAATATTCTCCTGAATTATTTTGAAAAGAAGAAAGACAGACTCTTGCAAACGAAGTCTGTTTTTTTGATGGGACTTATATTTTCCTTTCGCTGATTCTTGTAATTCTATACATTGCTGATTCACTGCTATATATTATAAACAGGTGATAATATGAAAACAAACATATACGTAAACAATGAAAAATTTATAGCAGGTATGACCATGAAGGATGATAAAGAACCAGAAAACAGCAATATGGCACTCCATACCTGTAATAGTACTGATGATGTGTTGGAAAACAGAAAAAATTTAGCCACTTACTTGAATTGTGGACTGTATGATTTCGTTTGTGCCAATCAAACACATAGCTCGAACTTTCATAAGGTTACACTTGATGATAAAGGTCGTGGAGCAAATCGAACAGATAATGCAATTATCGATACAGACGCGATGTACACGTACGAGTCGAACCTATTATTAAGTAGCTTCACTGCAGACTGTGTCCCTGTAATTTTTCACAACGAAGTAACTGGCCTCTTAGGTGTCATTCACTCGGGGTGGCAAGGGACAGTAAAAGAGATTACCTTGAAACTCATTGAGCATTTAAAACAAGTGGAACAATGCAACCCTAATGATTTGCAGGTCCAAATTGGTGCAGCCCTAAGCCAGGAAAAATTCGAAGTCGATGAAGATGTGTATGTTAAATTCAAAGAGCTTGGTTATGCGGATGATTTTATGTATTACAATGACCAAACCCACAAGTACCACATCGACAATCAACAAACAGTAAAAAAACAATGTGAGCTGGCTGGCATTCCGACTGAGCAAATTACTATTGACCCAACTTGTACGTATATAAGCCCCGATGGTTTTTCTTATCGCCAAGACAAACAAAGCGGTAGACATCTAAGTTTTATCATGAAAAAAGGTGAATGACCATTAACAATCGATATTATCAGCGAAATATATTCAAAAAAGCCCATCAATGTTGAACATTGATGGGCTTTCATATTTTAATTCACGGTTAAAGAAATAATGAATCATTTAGGGATAGGTAAGTAGAAAAGACCGTTTGCGTGTACTTACTTATTCATCTTCGAAAGGAAGCTTCCAAGTAAATCCTCTACGTCCTCTTCCTCAACATCCACTTCGGAGTCGTCCTCAGTAGCGGCGTGCTCTTGTTTAGCCTTATCCCAATCAAAATTCATCAAATCATCTTCCAGTTCATCATGAAGAAATTCATCATGATGAACATCCAAATCAGTTGAAATATGATTCTTAGCACTTAAGGCGTCTTCATTTTTCCCAGAGTATTGGTCTTGTAAATACAGGGCTTGGTCAATATCTAAAGCATTGCTATTAAGAGATGCAAGAACAGACATCGCACGAACAGGATCAGTTAATAATTGATAGACAATATTTCCCAACAATGCTTCTGAATGCTCGTGTTTGAGCCAATTGCGCTGTTCCTTGCTTAATTGTTTCGGCAGAGGAATCGTTACCAACTCTCTATCCTTGGATAGAGAGTTACTGACCCCCTCCAAAATAAACTCTGCCATTTTGCTTGAAAAGTTTCTTCTCTCAGTTTCTTTTAACTTTTGCATTTGCTTTACGATGTGTTCTGGAGTGTTAGCAGGCAGACGAAATGTAATCGCCTGCCCCCTCTGAATACCAGTCATGAGATCACCCTATTTTTCTACTTTTTGTTTCGTTACTTCTTTATTTTTTGTTTCTTTTGTATTCTTTCTAACAAAATCAGAGATCAATTTATGATACGCATTTGCCATCATCCAAATACTTTCTTTTTCATCTTCAAAGAATTCAATATTGTAGCCGTTTAAGCTATTATTGATCGTTTTGATATATTCTTTTAACACGATTGCTCCGCCGCCAACAAAATAGCAGATTTCTGTTTGAGAATTCTTCGACCAAACATTACGTAAATGGCGATATTCTTTCTTAGCTAAGTCTAAAAGGATTCGATCAGTAATATCATGGACGCTTGTGCGGCTTCCTTTTACCATAATGTGATTTCGATCATTTTTTCTAGTAATGATATCGACAACATCTCTGCGGCTATCTAATTCCACACCATGTTTTAGTCGAATTTCTTCTCGAATTGACTCTAAAGCTTCCGATACACCCAGATTAAATCCTTGTGCCTTGTCATCGTCTACATTACGATTTTTGATGACAGCAACATCAGTTGATAATCCCCCGATATCTTGAATCAAGATACTTTTGTCAATTAAATCTCTATTAATAATGTTTAAATCACTGTCCATTACTAAGTTAATATAAGCTGCAAAGCCCTCAGGATAAATCTTAACTTCATCAAATTTAATATTCACCTTTAACCCCTGGTATTTAGGAGTAACTAAGAATTCAACTTGATGAACTGAACCTAATAACTGTGAGCGGTAGCCAACATCTTTTCCTTCTTTAACTTCACGAAGGGGCAATCCTGTACCTAATGTATAGTTAGCATCAATTACATTGTTATTTTTTTTGAAAATTTCCGAATTTTCTTCTCTCACTGCGTCTAATGCCAAACTAGCAAAAAGCATGATTAATGTCTGATCTTCCTCTGATTTACTGCTACCAGGATCTAATTCACTTGCATTGTCACTTTTTGTCGCTAAACTACCTACACGATAAATTACATTATTCTCTTTCAAGGCAGGGGAGTGAACTTTAATATGAATTCCCTCAATTGGATCTTTCTCGTTTAAATCTTCAATTCCTATTACAGGTCTATCTTCTGTTGCAAGCGCTATTACGTTTGGTATGTATAATTCATATTCCGACTTTCCAAATAAAGCCTTTACCGAGTCGTTCCCTACATCAATTGCACAAATTCTAGAAGTATTCATAATACCATTCCTCTCATTTATATGTTTCTATTCCATTAAAAGGTTACAGAAGGTTAATAAAGGAGTCAATCCACCTAAAGTTGTATTCGTAAAGTATACATTTTTCCTATTATCGTATACATGCAAACAATAATGTACACATACCTAAAATAAAGCATGTGTACGAGTTTGTTTACATGTATACTCTTTTGTAAACAATTTGTTTTCATATTGTTTACATGTATACATAATTGTAAACTTCATAAATATTTGAATTATATCAACTTCAAAACTTATTTATTTGTATATATTTCGAATTGTTGAATTAGTGAAGAAGACAGTTGACAGTTTGATTGTAATTACTTTATGAAGAAATTAGGTATGAATAAGACACAAATTCAATTCATACTGGTAGATTAAAACTGATTAACTGTTTCGCTATGACACTTTATATCAAGTTATTATAGGATCTCTTAAAGAATTAATCATTTTATTAATTCATATTGTAATAGAAGCTAAAAATTTTCGTTAAACAACATTTAATAATGGGCAAGATAAATTTTTCAGAAAGAAGGATATTTTATTGAATTCAAATCAAAAAGCAACCGATTCATACAGGCTGTAGAAATTCCACAAGAACTTTATCAGTCTTTAAAAGGGAAATATTTTGTAGGCTAAGCAGATGAATTAAATTTTGGTAGAGGGACTAGCGTGTGGGCACGACTATACAATCCCCCAAATTCCGGGGTAAATCTTCATGTCAATGTATGGACAATAACAGATGTTTCAAATTCCTCTTTTTTAGCCCAATTTTGATTTAATTCCAATCCTTCAGAGACTCCAATTAAATCAGAATTTGTCACACCATCAAATACAGCAATATCTCCTCTTCCACAGCCAAAAATAAAACTACAGTACGCCACTAACTTCTTAAATGAACCAACAGGAGGAATTAAGGCTTTTGAACGTAGAGCTGAGCCTGAAACTACCTTAGTTGACGTTGAAAATGGAAAGTTTATTTTCCCACCAGGTGGATTATTTCTTGTGTTTTTATCCAACCCTGAATCACCCGATGTAGTTACTTCAGGAAGAATCGCTTTTGGCTGGTGGGATGCAAAAATATACTGCATTCAAGTTTTTTGAAGGAAATAGAAAAGCTCCAGTGAATATTCACTGGAGCTTTTGTCATGCATATTTATACACGCTTCTCGTTAATATGTTATCGATAACTACCAAAACCACTAAATAATAATCATTCATTTTTGTATCTTTCAGCTGATTGCTGGCAAGCCTATTACTCAACTTTCCATTATGCATAATTTCCTATTTTAACTATATATGAAAGCACTTTAAAACCAAACTCACTTAATAAAAAAATGAGAATGCTCAACATGATTTTACCCTCTTGTAGTCATTTTATTATCGATAATCGATTTAGCAATTTATTTTTGTAAATACTACATTTTATAAATTTTACTCAGATCCCCGAGTATCTTGTTGCTCGGAATCTTCAAGAACTTTAGAATCTGGACTTCTCTCTATCTACATACAAACTGACCCCTACATATTGCACTAAACTGATACTTTTAAATATGCCAGTGCTTTGCTACTGTTATCAATGAATTCATAAAGTGAGGAAGGTTTTTACTATGCAAAAAACACAAACACAAAGTTATTCAAGTTCACGTAAACAAACGTTTAATTTAATTTTAACATCCATGCTAATTGCACTCGTATTTGTTGCTACTCTCTTATTAAATATCAAACTACCGATTACAGCGAATGGCGGTTTAGTTCATCTAGGAACAGCTATGCTCTTCATCGCCGCCTTCTTATTTGGTCCAAAAAAGGCAGCTATTGCTGGTGCTGTTGGGATGGGGTTATTCGACTTAGTCTCTGGTTGGACCTTGTGGGCGCCATTCACCATTGTGGCTCGCGGATTACAAGGTTATATAGTTGGGAAAATTGCTTGGTCGAACGGTCGAAATGGTAATAGTGTTGCATTCAATCTACTCGGTGCGATCGTTTCTGTTCCTGTCATGTTAGCTGTTTATTACCTTTGTGAAGGGATTTTATATAGTAACTGGATTGCACCAGTTGCCTCTATTCCTGGAAACATCGTTCAAAATGTTGTCGGAATCCTTGTAGCAATTCCTGTTTGTATTGCGCTGAAAAAAGTTTCTTTTTTTAAGTAAGGATAAAAAGGAACCATACAATTTCCCTAAAAAAGGAGAAAGCTTAGTGATCTAAGCCTTCTCCTTTTATTATTTTTTAATAAACTTTAGATTTTAATGACTGATCTCATTTACTATGGGACGGGTCACCTTACCTAATGAATGTAAAAGTATCATTTTAAAACATTCGCATCCGCACAAAATCATCATTCGAAATTAATTATTATCCTCAAGGCAATGATAAACGGACATCATATCTCGTTTATCCAACTCACGAATCCGCTTAAAAATAGGGATTTCTGCAACGAACTCCGTCTGGAAGCTTTCATCAACAACATCGACTACTCTGCCAGTTAACCAAGTTTGTACGTCGACGCACTCGACAATTTCATTACGCCCTTCATCATTGATGCCACTGGCATAGCAACTCACACAAGGTACCGATAATTTTTGAACGCCGTCATGAAGACCATCTTCAGAAATGACTTTCTTCCCTTTACAGAATGGACAAGGATGCTTTGCTTTCACTTTATTTATGTGGGTCACAATTTTTTTGTAACCAAATGCTTCATAAACATAAGTTAGCTTTTTGTATTTTCCATGGGTAAAATACTTTTCAATAATGGTTTCTCTCGTCTCGGTAATATTTGCAAAATCACAGATTGTGATCTGATTTTTGCTGCTTATTGCTTCGATTTTGCCTTGAATACTGTCCCAGAATGGGTAAACATTTTGTAATACCAGTTCATAGTCCACAAAGCTTGCTTGTTCAAGTTCAAGTATTTTTAGTGCTACTTGTGTTTCCCTAGGAAGCAAGGAAACATCTTCTGTAAGCGCCATATCACCGCCTACAATCGCTTTTAGCTTTTCAAGACCCTCTAGCTTACCAACTGCTTTTATTACATGATCTATCGGTTGCTGAATGATTTCACGAATGTCTGCGTCACCAAATAGGAGTTTTTTACGATGCTTTAGCACGGTACCTTCACACACTGGACAGCTAATCATAATTTTTGATGCTTTCATATGATCTTTAATGATTGATTTCGAAATAAACATATAACGCCCAATGATTAAATTAAAGCCTTCCCATGTTCTCCTAGCCTTGCCTGCTTTATCGTAAAATGACTTTTCCCAATACCCATATAAAAAGGTCTGCTTTTCTGCTTCTGTCATCTCGGTATAGCTTTTACTAATATCTTGGCCAAGTTCATTCTTTATCTCATCAAATAAGAATTGTAATTTTGGATATTGATAATATTTTAGTACCTCCATTACGTCTGGGTGTAGCAAGCCATCCCAAAATGGCACAGTTTTGTCTTGAATAACAACATCAATATCAAATTTTTCAACGACACGACGCCCAGAACAGCATGGACAATGATTTTCTTGATAATAGAAATCGAAGCTTCTTGTATCTTTATTTATCGGATGAGCAGCCACAATATGGTTGATTACCCCTCCAATTTCATAGAGAAATGTAAATTGACTATACAAGTGTCTTTCGAGATCAATGGCGATAACTGGTGCGATGGTGTCAGACTCGTATTCACCATAAATGACACGTGCCATTGGTGATAAACTTTTTAATATGCCGCCTTTATAAATGTTTTCTGCCTTTTTAAAATAGTCCAGATGATTTTCTTCTAAGTAGTGAATACCTTTTTGTTGCTTTAGTGTTGAAGAAATGTGCATGGAAGCAACTTTATCTCCGCTACTTTTTTGACGATAATAATCTTCATGACCGACAACATCAAGATGTTGAACAGGTGCAAGTTGTCTTTTTCCAAAATCAACGATGAAATCAGAGCTTTTCAACATATAGTCATTATGTTCAATCATCAAGATAGAGACAGAGTCATCCTCTAGAATAACCCTCACACTATCAATAAATTGGTTTAAAATATTTTGTGACAGCCCTTTTGAAGGCTCGTCAAAAATAAATAACGTATGTGGATTTTTGGCGTTCGAAAACAACTCAGAAACTAAGTGAACACATTGAAATTCACCCGTTGATAAGGTTTGTGTTTTTCTTTCTAATGTCAAATAACCAAGTCCAAGTTTAATTAACAAACTCAAGCGTTTATGAGCGATATCTTCGTTTGGAAGTTCAACAATGATATCTTCAATCGAGCGTTGAAAAATATCATCGATCTCCTCACTATATTTAGTCAGTTTCTTTTTAATATCAAGAAACGTAGCAACGGTCGACCGGCTGGTTATCGAATGGTTTCGATCTTGCCCAACCATAACTAATTTATCTTTTGGATATCGTTTCAAAAAATCTTTGGTCATACACTCACTTACAAGAGTAGACTTACCGCAACCAGACTCACCGGTAAAAGTGACTAGTCTATTTTTAGGAATCTTAATTTTTGGCATTTGAATATTACGACAGTATAGTTCTTTAAATTGATAGTATTCTGTTGGCACTGCTTGATTTCGTTCCCATATGATTGGTTTTGGACGTGGTGATTCTTCCACGATTTTCCCGCCATACTTACCACTTCCAGGTCCAAAGAACAATTGCTCATCAGTTGTATCAAGCACCGTGTCAGAATGATCAATGAGCCAAATTTGATTCTTATACCCTAGTTGTTTAATCTGATCTAAAATTTTTAATAGTGTTTCATGATCAAGACCAACGGAGATTTCATCAATAATAATAACGGTATTCTCACTCGCAGCCATGAATTCCGCCAAAAAAAGCCGAGTTAATTCTCCGCCTGATAAAGTTCCCATAATTCGATTTATCGATAAATAACCAATGTTCATATCGATAATATTTTGGAGCATATGTTGCTTTTCTTCACTAATATGTAATGTTTCAGCTAAAGACAAAATGGATTCAATGCTTAAGTCGTTAATATCAGAAATACTATATGGTTTTTCAAATAATTCAATTGTGTATTGCTCAACCTCTTCATTATAGCGATGACCCTTACACTTTTTACATTCCACGTTTTTCGTTGTACCTCGCCCTTTACAATCTGGACACCATCCTAATGCATTATTAAAAGAAAAAACTTCTGGAGATATATCAAATTTTTCAGCGAGACGAACACGAATCTCTTTAAAAATGCCCGTATGGGTGCCAATAGTCGACCGTGGATTAGAAGAAATCGAAGCTTTTCCGAGAAAAAGCACTAAAGGCATGTCTTCCATCTTGATGGCACTAAAATTCGTTTCCATAATATTAGAAAATAAGTACTGATATTCAGCTTTAGGCAACAAAGAAACGAGACGCTTTTTAGACTCTTCACCAATGGTTTGCGAAAAAGTAGTTTTACCAGAACCGGACAAACCTGCAATACCTAGCGATTTATTTACAGGTAGAACAGCATCTAATTGGTTAATATTGTTGGCAATTAATCGATTTATTTTCATATGTACTTCCTCTCTACTTGCTTATACCCAGACTTTCTCATTAGCACAGTTTATAAACATCCTACCATTAGTGAACGTTTTTTTATTATGTTCTTTATATAAGTGTGGAAACGGAATCTCTAAGGGAGTGCGCTGGAACGTAAATCAACCTCTACTAAATAAAAGGCTATGTTAAATGTTGCTGTTGATATTCCGCAAAACAGTTACGCTTTCCGCGGGCTTGCGCCGAACTAACTCGGACTTAATGTCCGAGTGGATTTCTGCACTTCGCTGTTCCCGCTGGAGTCTTCACTGTTTTGCTTTAACTGAGCCAAATAAAAAAAGGGAACTGTCCTTAGTCATATATTATTATGACTTTTAGGACAGTCCCGCTTACCTTTTATTCAGTCTTTGTCTTGTCTATCTCATCATCTTTATTAATTTCCGCTGAACTCGCTGGATCTATGTCAGAATAATTCAGAGAATCAATATTAATCGTTTCTTTTTCGCTTAAACCAAGAATTTCATTTGATGAAGTATTAGTTTCTTGCAGAAGCTCAGGATTTTCCATTAGTGACACGCCATAAGACGGAATCATTTTTTTAATTTTTGGTTCCCACTCTTCCATATGTTGCGGGAAGCATTTGTTAAGTACCTCAAGCATGACGTGTACAGCAGTTGAAGCACCTGGAGAAGCTCCTAGTAAGGCAGCAATCGAGCCATCTGCGGCACTAACAACTTCGGTACCAAATTGAAGAGTTCCTTTGCCTTCAGGAGTATCTTTGATGACTTGTACACGTTGGCCAGCTACTACTAAATCCCAATCCTCGCTCTTAGCGTTCGGGATAAACTCTCGTAATTCATCCATACGTTGTTCTTTCGATAATAGTACTTGCTGAATCAGGTATTTTGTCAATGACATCTCTTTTGCTCCTGCCGCCAACATGGTTAAGATGTTATTCGGTTTTACAGAAGTCACTAAATCCATATTTGATCCTGTTTTTAAGAACTTCGGTGAGAAGCCGGCAAAAGGTCCAAATAACAACGCTCTCTTATTGTCGATATAGCGAGTATCAAGATGCGGAACAGACATTGGTGGAGCACCAACTTTAGCTTTTCCGTATACTTTTGCATTATTTTGAGCAATAACAGTTGGATTATTACACACCATGAAAATCCCGCTGACTGGGAATCCGCCGATTTGTTTCCCTTCAGGAATACCAGATTTTTGAAGTAAATGTACACTTCCGCCTCCGCCTCCGATAAAGACGAATTGTGCACGATGGCGTTCCACAATACCACTGAAGATATTACGCACTTTTAACTCCCATGAGCCGTCGCCATTTTGGTACAAATTATCAACATTTTGATTATATTTGATACTGACGTTTTTATTTTGTAAGTGGTCAAACAACATGCGTGTTAACGCACCAAAATTGACATCCGTACCAGAGTCGATTTTCGTTGCTGCTATCGCTTCATTTGTTGGACGGTCTTGCATAATAAGCGGAATCCATTCCATCAGTTTCGCTGGATCATCAGAAAACTCCATCCCTTGGAATAGAGGATTTTTTGATAGCGATTCAAAACGTTTCTTTAAGAACTCCACATTTTGTTCGCCTTGCACCATACTCATATGAGGTAATGGCATGATAAAGTCTTCCGGATTATTTATCAGCCCGTTTTTTACTAGATGTGCCCAAAACTGCGTTGACAGCCGAAACTGTTCATTAATTTTTATCGCTTTGCTAATATCTATCGATCCGTCTGGTTTTTCAGTTGTGTAATTAAGCTCACACAGTGCCGCATGCCCTGTTCCTGCATTATTCCACTCATTCGAGCTTTCCTCACCTGCACTGTCGAGCTTCTCAAACACTTTGATGTTCCATTCAGGTACTAATTCTTTCAAAAGTGTTCCCAATGTCGCACTCATAATTCCAGCACCAATTAAGATGACGTCTGTTTTAGTTTCTCTAATGTCCATTTTTACCATCCTTAGTCCCTAAAATTGCAGAAAGGATATAGGCGCTCTTGCTTAGAATTGACAATAAGCTAAGGCGAGACCCAGTCACAAACCTTTTCTGTTTCAATAATATCCATATATAGTGTAATACAATTATTTAAAGAATAACATATCTTCTAGTACCTAATAATTATAAGTCTTTTAAAAGCAGGTTAATAGTGAGAAGTCTTTCCACAAGTCCTGAGGACACGCAAAAACCACTAACTTACCATATCTTTTGCAGGTTTATATGGTGGATTGCTGATTCTAGTGAACGGAAAGACGTCTTATCCTTCCGAATTCAATCGATTCATAAATGCACGATACTTGTAATTGTGGGGAGGTACTCGCGATGAATGCATTACACTTATCTAACCAGCTCTGCTTCCCGTTTTATTCGATTTCAAAAGAGATTACAAAGTGTTATCGGCTGCTTCTTGAACCGCTTCAATTAACCTATCCTCATTATTTAGTGATGCTCATTTTGTGGGAACAGGATCAAATTCCGATGAAAGCAATTGTGAGTCGGCTACAATTAGATTCAGGAACGCTCACACCACTCATTAATAAACTAATTACCCTTGGCAACATTTCGTAATCCAGATGATGAACGTCATCTTGTGATTCAGTTAACTGCTAGGGCACTTACGTTAGAATTCGTAGCGCAACATATTCCTGAGCAAATAGTTGAAATTCTTGGGTTTAGTGAAGAGGATTATGTACGTTATCAGCAGATGCTAGCTGAGTTTTCTATGAAACTGGGACTAAATGAAGATTCAAGACGTTGATTTGTACATATGGAGATAGAAATGTCCTTGGGATATTTCTTCTCAACTATTCCTTCGACTCTCAATTACAAACAGCACCATCTGATGAACTATCAGGTGATGCTGTCTTTGTTTAAATCGAATCAAATTAAAACTGTTCTTTTGCGGGAAATTATACTTTTAAAACTCCTCTGAACCCTCTTGCCCCATAGTAGGAGTCTGCTCCATTATGGTACGTGAAAATCGTATTGTAGCGGCGGTCGCAAAATAACGCACCGTTAAGTTTACGGATTCGATCAGGAGTCGCAATCCAGGTCGACGTCTTGAGATCAAATTCTCCAAAGGTCTGCAAATAACGGTATTGCTCCTCATCCAAAATCTCGATACCCATCTCTATTGCCATTTCATGAGCTGAATTTTCTGGAGGAAATTTCTTGCGTCCTTCTCGAGCTTCCCGGTCGTAACAGACACTTCTGCGCTCTTTCGGACTTTCTTTGACGCAATCGTAAAAATGATACGTATCTGTGTCCTCATCATACGCCACTACGTCCGGTTCCCCACCGGTGCGCTCCATTTCCGATAGCGACCAGACTGCATTTGGGTTCTGTTGTAGCTTCTTCTCTACCTCGTCCCATAAGAGGCCTTTATGGCGGTCCATGTGTTTTTCGAATCGGTGCTTCAACGTCGCGAATAGTTCTAGCTTTTGTTCATCAGTAACGGAATTTCTCATCATCTCACTCCTTATCTTTAATCTCCCCTGGCAACATAATCTCTACCATTATTTGTACTACCTCGTCTGGAAACGTCTCAGGTACAAAATCCATTTCCTCCGTTGTAAGATACAGCGTGGAGTTTTCCGTTTGTGGATTAGCGGTTCTACTGCACGTCCCGGACAACTTCCTATAAAGTGATAAAGGGCCAAGGTAAGATGCCCTGCTTCTATCTTATTTAATTACAGAATTTCACTTAGTTTTTTTACATCTATTTCTATTGTTTCTATCAATGTGACTAACTCATGAGGAAGCGCAGGAATATTCGAGATGTAGTTCTGACAATAGGCACAATCAACATGATTCTTAAGTGCATGCAGTAGCTTTATGCTCTTGATTATAGCTGATTTTTGATAGTAATGAATGCACGGTAATCATCCTTTAGAAATTATCTTTATCTTACTAGATTAACCTAAATGCACTCTAAAATAAAATCAGTTCAAAACAAACTGACTTTAAATATCTCCTTAGTGATTTCATTTATTCAATTGAACTTTTAAGGGAATATGGTTGGGTTTAAAAATATCGCCGAGCACGATTATTAAGCGTTAGATTTCGATATATTAGAGGCGATTTTGTATAAATATATTGATGATTTTAAAAGAATTCGAAGGTAATAATGAATCTATTAGAATAACCACTTAAAACATGTCAACTTAATGTTTTAGGTGGTTATTTTTCCATCTCACTACTTATGATAAGGTTCCCTTTTCCTTCCAAAGTGAGGGGCATTTTTATGTAAGTGGTACTGAGGAAATAATAATAATGGCATTCGGTGTCATTTCGTTTATAAGTGGTGGTACCCAAATTTACCAAAGCATACAGTTTGACAAAGTTGCACTCAAAACTTTATAAAAACCGTTCAATACTAGTAAACAGCCACCAGAGACTGGCGGCTGTTTTCTTGTTGCAATTAATCTACATGATCCATACTACGGTTCGTCTTTTTCAATTTAACGTCCTGCTCTTTTTTAAAATCCGGTTCCTCGCCGAATTCTGTCCTTAAATTAGAACTGGCGAAATTTGAAGGTCGGTCGGTAACCGTGTCGACCTCTTCATTTGGCTTAAATAATAGACCGAGACATATCAGACCACCAATCCCTACAAGACCATAGACCACCCTAGACAAAAATGCATCTTGACCACCAAATAACGTTGCAACTAAATCAAATTGAAATAATCCAATCAACCCCCAGTTAAGTGCACCGATAATAACTAGAGTTAGCGCGATTCGTGAGAGCACACTCATACATGAACTCCTCCTTCGATTAAAATAGTTGAATCTGTAATTACCGTCAGCAGTTTTGAACCGCTACTTTACATCAGTTGTTTCAAACACTGAATAGGTACGACGCATATTGATTCGTACTTATCTTTTGCCAAAACCGCTATTTAATACACATTTATCGTATGAAGACTGGTCTCAAACAATCATGGTTAATTTCACAGCCGTTTTTGACTTATTTTTCGTATTTTTTTTGTGGCTGCCTCCTACAATTTAAAGAAGATAATAGAAAGGAAACAAAAAGAGTAAAGCCCCAGTTTCCACTGGATCCTTACTCTATTTTTGATTACTCAAGTAAAATACTCCAACTTCGCATTCGGAAAGTACTTTTCCATAAAGCCGTATAGATATGGCTTATATCATCCACTTCATCATTTTGATAAACATAACTTACAAATTCCATACTTGTTCCATTTGTAGCTTGTAATGCTATTATGATGAGCATTTAGTAAATGGTCGACAAAATGAAATTTAGTCACAAAACGTACCATACCTAATTCTGTTTGGCTAATATGTTCAATAGCTTTTTTAATGAATGCGTCAAATAGATGAAGGATGACCACAGATCTCTCTCTTACTCCAACAGCTCTTCTGGAAGCAACTTAAATCCTTCAATCATCGTGTCTTCTTCCACCTCGATCATCAGAAAGCGTTTGCCATTGTAATTGACTTCTTTGACATACCTCAAGTCTTGAGGGCTGATTGAAATATTCGCTACTTTCGTGCTGATCTTGATGGACTTGGACGCGTAACTCGGAATGATATGACTTGCTTTCATTTCATACGTTCTGTCATCAACCACCTGTTGAAAGGCCCGCTCCACTTTTTCCGTACTCACATCTTTTATGCCGCTCGCCTTCAGCACACGTTCAACTTCTTTCGCATTCAGAGTAGGCATACTCTCTTCTTCGTCCTCATACTCTTCATCCACTACTAACATACTATTGATTTCATCATATACATTAGCGAGGGTTTTCGAATTTACTTCATCCCCGATAACTGCTTTTACAATTTCTTCAAATACCGCTTTGTCTTCCTCGGCCGTCATGATTTCATTGCCGTTCAAAACATTCTCGATAAACTGGAAATCAGGTTTATTCGCTTTGCTCGCTGCATATAGGATGTGATGGATGTCTGCGGCGTTGTCCGTGAAGCTAGGGAACAGAAATCCACCAATTGGAGAGGCCAGTTTAATGACAGGGTCTGTCACCAAGCTCGACTTATACTCCTTCTCGACAAAATCAAACACCAGTGAACTCTTCGGCAATTCGGTTTGATTCATGCTGCAAAGAATAAAAGGAGTGGTATATACTTCATCCCGAACGTCTATTTCTGTTTCATCGGGATTGCGTTTCGTCGTTTTATTATAATTTCCGCGAATGAATGTGACGACCATGTCCTTTTCATAATGTTTGTCCTGAACCATTTTCAAGGCGATCTGCTGCATATGCGCTTTCCATTCACCTATATCTTCTGTCTGAAGTCCTTCATATAATAGTCGTTGCGTATGGTCCGTTTGCTCTTCTGCCTGACGCTGAAACTTCACCTCAAACAGCTTCACATCCAGTTTCCCACCTAAAACCTTTTTAAAATTGGCAAGAAACAGCTCTTGCTGCTCCCTGTCCAACAAGGAAAATGAGCGGCTCTCCTCATGAAAGATCTCACTGCTTTCCTGCTGGATGTATACGTTGTAAATATCAGCGATTTTCAATAAATCACCATCCACCTTAAAGTGTTTGCGAATCTCTGCTATATCTTTCTTATTCATCTCTAATTTCAACTCCCTGGCTGTTATGATCGGTGTTGTCTACAAAAAAAGAGCATCAAAAGCTACATTTTAGCTTTTGACACTTCTTGATTATAACAATATTTAAGATGAAGAAAGGAACATAGTCAATTTTGGATTGAGTGACCAACATCCTGTTGGCCTGAGGAGACTCCTAGATTGCTCGTGGAAAACGTTCGACTGTTTCTGTCTTTGCATTGTGGCACTAGCTTCGAGACACGGAAAAGCTTTGCATCGCTGCAATAGGCTTTTTATTTTCTCTAAATAAAAATTTAACAACAAAAATATAGTGATAATAAATAAATATTTATTGTTAATCAATAAATAAACAGTTAACATCATATAAACAATATATATGGGAGGTGCTTTTCATGAAACCAGAAACACTGTATTGAAATATGGAAAGTCAAAAGTGAAGAAACAGTCAAAGATAATAAAAATAATAAAGTTTGGTTAATAAACCTCTTGGAGAAAAGCAGGACTTAATATGACAATTATTAGAGGAGGGAAAAACCTTGGACATTAACAATATGATTATTAAAAATATCGCAGATCACAATGAGCTGGAAAGATTGTTTAGAGAAGACCCAAAAGCTTTTAAAAAGGCATTTTCTCACGCTTTGGAACAAAACCCTGATTCACCGGTTCTTGCCGTTTGGTATGAAAGATTGCATTACAAGGAGACGGCAAATACAGAAAAAGATTTCTTGCTTCAAAAAGATTTCTTATTCATGGGCATTTTAGCAATTCTGGCCGGTATAACCACAAGGATTATATTTCATTTTGTCGAACTGCAGGCAATTGCCCCAATTAACCTTGCTTTTGGGGTACTTCCCTTTATTGCAGCCTATTTTGTATATAAAAACCCGCCCAAAAAAAGTGTTCTTTACTGCCTTGCAGTGTTGTTCCTAATCTCTGGGTTTTATCTTAATATGCTGCCTTTAAATTATAAAGACAGTATTATACTTGCTTATTTACACCTTCCCATTTTCTTATGGGGATTGGTTGGTCTTGCATTTACAGGAAATGAATATGGCAAAGGCAGCACAAGATTAGCCTATCTTAAATTTAATTTGAATTTCTTCATACTCTACGCCAGCATGGCAATTAGTGGAATGCTGCTAGCAGCAGTTACCATGCAGTTATTTAGCTTTGTCGGATTAGATATAGAAGAATTCTATTTTAGAAATATCGTTTTATTTGGTGCTGCTGCTATCGCTATCGTGACTGCATACCTGGTATCAAGAAATCTTAAACTTGCTAAAAATATTGCACCGTATATAGCTAAAATTTTTAGTCCACTAGTCCTGGTAACATTGTTAGTCTATCTTATAACGGTTATTTGGCTCGAAAAAAATCCATTCTTGGACCGCAATTTCCTAATAGCCTTCAACGGAATACTCCTTGGTGTGTTGGTCGTCACCATATTTTCCATTACCGAAAGCGGCTCAGACGAGAAAAAGAACATTTCTGATTATATAAATTTCGCCTTAATTTTTCTTGCTCTTATCATTGACAGTGTGGCTTTGTCAGCCATATTGTTCAGACTTTCTTCTTATGGGATTACACCCAACAGGCTTGCTGTTTTAGGCGTAAACATACTTATTTGGGCCAATCTAATTTGGATTATGCTTTCCTATATGCGTTTTCTACAAAACAAAACCGGACCTTCAACTATCCAAGATGCCGTTACTAAGTATTTGCCGGTCTACGGAATTTGGGCGGCTGTCGTTACATTTACTTTTCCTATAATTTTTAATTAGAAAAGCTCTGTTTATGTAACGGAATTTTTTCTCTTTTAATCATGAATCTACACAAGCCAAAAATATGCAAATTTTTATATATTACTTGATATTCTTGGCTTGTTATTTTTTATTTCTATAAAACCTCACTTACTTATGATAAGGTTCCCCGTGATGTATCTAACTGAGGTTTTTATAAACTTGATATCCTAATATCCCAAAATAGCAACATACTGATTTTGCAAAACAAACCTATTATCCAACCATGCTAAAGTATTCAAAACAAACCCTAAAGAATCAGCATTATATCTCCCAGCAATTTTCTGATAGGCCAATAGCTCATACCGTTTATTTGAATCAAAATCTACAGGATATAAACCACTAAGAGGATTTACAAATCCAGTAATAGGACTCTTCAGTTTGCCATTTTCATCATATATTTCATTTAAATACTCGATGCCTTTTGTTGAGATGTCTATAATGTACTTTTTATTATTTATCATGCTAACAACTTCCACTTTGTAATAATCTTGATAAGTAACCTCATATTGGTACTGCTCATTATATACATTAAAATCAAATAATAATTGTGCTGTATTATCCACAATGGAATAAATATAATGGTACATAATTCCACCACTACCACCTGTAGCAATACTTATGAAAATATCATCTACTCCATTCCCAGTAAAATCCCCCAAGAATACAGTAGGATTGTAGCCTGCATTTTCACGAAGTGGGACACTTGTTAACTCGCCAGATCTTCCATCTTGAACGAGCAGGGTGATACTTTGAATAAATGGACTAGCTGGAGTCATTATGCCAGTTAAATAGACATTATCAGGTACTCTATCCCCAGTTACATCTCCACGTGCAAACGAAACTACATTCGGAGGATTCATATTCGTCCTAGCGTAATAATTATACATAACATGCTCCTTTACATAATACCTATAATCATCATTTTCCTACGTTCTAAAAGAATTCTAGGTACTGTTTATTAGTATTTATTAAGTAATATCTATTCGTTAGAAACATAAAATTTGTAAGGCTAACAGAAATTTCTTTCAAGACATTTCATAACTCCTCAGCTCCAGTTTCTAAAGAAATCAATTTCGTTAATTATTCACCAAAATGGAGGGGATTAAATGAAAAAAATTAAGTTCTATTTATGGTACGGTTAAGATTATTCAGTAGGTGCAGATGAGGAATTTAATGGGAGTTTTAAATCAAACCTTCACCTTAAATCCCGTAAACCGAAATTTACTTGTTGTATTTGGCCCTACCACAATGAGCATACCAGTCCAAACCACTCCCTATAAAATTATTGTTATGTGTTGAAAAAAGTTAGGCTCCATAAATGTATGCTACGGTTCCATAACTCATATCTTTTTGATTCGTAACAATTCGATTTCATCCATTAGAAAAAAGGACTTCGCCTTTATAATCACTTGGCAATTACTTGGTGTACCATATGTAGATCAATACTTATATGACACCATAAGGGTAAGTAAGTATTTTATAGCTATGAAATGTGCCAAATATTACACAATGATCATAATTTAACTAACAATTGCGATGCTTAAATAAGGTATCGTCTATTTTGATTCAATTAACGAAAGAGATAGTTCCATACCATACTCACAATATCCAAATTACAACATTCCACACTCTCCTTACTAAAACGTAAATATATAACAGGAAAAACGGAGCGCCAATTCTTTGGCACTCCGTTTTACATTGAACTGATTTGTATTTGGCTATATAAGAAATGTGTTTTAATAAAAAAAATTGTTTTTTCTTGAGATATTACTCTTATAAACATGAGCTTTTCCCCAATGATAAAAAAAACTCATTTACTTATGATAAGGTTCATTTTTGATAATCCGAAACGCACGATACACTTGCTCTATCAATACCAATTTCATCAACTGGTGTGGCAATGTCATTTTTGAGAATGACAGCTTTTCATCCGAACGTTTCATTACGTCTTCATGTAGACCCAGTGACCCACCAATGACAAACGCAACTTTGCTGCGACCATATGTCATTAGTGACTGTAAATCATCTGCCAGTTGTTCAGACGATTTCATTTTTCCTTCGATAGCTAATGCGATGACATACGTGTCTACACCGATTTTAGCCAAAATGCGTTCGCCTTCTTTTTTCTTGACGATTTCCATGTCAGCGTCACTTAAATTTTCTGGTGCTTTTTCATCTGCCACTTCAATCAAATCTATCTTTGCGTAACTCCCCAATCTTTTTGTGTATTCTTCAATGCCCATTTTTAAATATTTTTCTTTTAACTTCCCAACGGAAATTATTGCGATATTCACAGGTTATCCACCTTTACACTTTATTTACAAACACGCTATCCACAGAAGTTATACACATATCCACAAGGAAAACTATATATAGTATGCAATCATTCGTTCGCCACTAAATATATTGCTGCGACATCACAGTAATCGCATTTTGTGGATAACTTTTCTTCATCTGAAAGTTCTGTTAAAATCGGAAAGGTATTTTGCTTTGCAACAAACATATCAAGTGCGTGTTCTATATGGGTTTGACAGCAGTTTATTTTCACTTTTCATCATCCTTTCGATTTTCAAATAATTCACTAAGTTATACACAATTCGTCTATCTTTATCCACAATCTATTTTAACAAAGTAAAAGCGAGTAGGAAAGGTGCATGATTGCACGTCCTACTCGCTGTGTAAATCTTTTGTAAATCGAAATTGGTTATCCACAGCTTGGTCTTGTCATCCACAAGCTATTTTGAAGTCTTTATAACGCTGTGTTATCTTTCAATTTCAACGTAACTTCCATCAGTTGACCCTTTCGATAAATTTTCATGGTCATATTATCACCAATTTCTTTTTCATTATATAAGTGTTTACGCAAATCAATCATGTTTTCGATTTTTTCTCCATCCATTTCAACCACTACATCATATTGCTTTAATCCAGCTTCTTCAGATGCCGAACCTTCTACGACTTTGTCAATGACTACACCAGTTGAAACTTCTTCTGGTAGTCCAAGCGTATCGCGTTGATGGAATGCAGAGACATTTGTTACGTCTACTAATGTAACTCCCATCGATGGACGTTTCACTTCACCAAACTCTTCTAAATCTTCGATTACTGGAATGACGGAATTTACAGGTATCGCAAGGCCTATTCCTTCAACAGTCTCTTGTGAAATTTTCATTGAATTTATACCAATTAATTGTCCAGCTAAATTTACAAGAGCTCCACCACTATTACCTGGATTAATGGCAGCATCTGTTTGTAATACTTCCGCTTGCCAATCGATTTGGTTATCGCCATTTAAGTCAACGGGGATTGTACGATCTTTACCAGATACCACACCTGTTGTTACTGATCCTGAGAAATCTAAACCAAGTGGATTACCAATTGCAATCACTGTTTCACCTTGTTTTAAGGAATCTGAATTTCCGAACTCAGCAATAGTCGTTACCTTTGAAGCATCCATTTCAAGAACGGCAAGATCTGTCCAAATATCTGTACCCAGTAATTTTGCTTCTACTTTTGAGCCATCTGCTAATGTCACTTCAATTTGACTGGCACCTTCAATAACATGATTATTGGTTATAACATATGCTTTATCGCCAGACTTTTTATAAATAACACCCGATCCCGCCCCTGCTTCTTGTCCTTCGCTTGAAGGACTTAAAAAGTTGGATGTCGATTGAATATTTGTGACTCCTACAACGGAATTCGCTACCTTTTCAACTGCGGATGTGACATCCGTTGTTATGTCTGCAGATAATTGTTGCGTTTTGTTTGATGAAGATACATTTTCGTTGTCACCTAATGTTTCACTTCCTGGCATCATACCAACAAGAGAAGGTAACATCAGCCAGACAATCAATGCACCGATCATGACACCTAAAAGTCCGCTAAAAAAGTAGCCACCCTTACTGCCTCTTTTAACAACTCTCGTTGGTGGTTCTCTTCGCTCTTGTCGTTCTATTATTTCTTCTGGCTCTTGAGGTTGTTGTCGATCTTGTGGCTCTGGTGACTTTGCTGGTTGGTCATCATAATATCCCATAGATAATCTCCCTCTCTGTTTTTCGTTATCTTTACTTTAACCAATCAACATTAAAATTAGATGAAAATGGCTTTAAAACTTGCTCAAAAAGAAAAAACCTCACAAAAAGTAAGGTTTAGACAGTAACTAATTTAGTTGCTATGTTTGCATCTGTATCGTAAAGTTTCAAAAATTCGCCGGTAACAATACCACATGATTCAAGCGTCTGCGATACGCTCATGCGGGCCAAATCTTTCATATTATTATCTTTACTTAAATGTGAGAGATAGATGCGTGTAGGTTTCTCTTCAACTACTTCACTCATAGCGACTGCTGCATCTTCATTTGAAACATGACCAACATCACTTAAAATACGTCGTTTAATAGACCACGGATAACGACACATTTGTAACATACCCACATCGTGATTACTTTCGAAGACAAATGAATCTGCGCCTTTAATGTGGCCCTTCATTCGATCACTAACATAGCCTGTATCTGTAATTAAAACAAGTTTACGACCATTCTCATGAAAAACATAAAACATTGGATCCGCTGCATCGTGAGATACTGCGAAAGATTGAATATCCAGTGACCCAAATGTTTTTACAGACTCCATATCAAAGTGAAAGCGTTGTTCGATTGGGATGTTTCCAACTAAATGTTCCATAGCCATCCACGTCTTGGCGTTGGCATATATCGGAACTTTATACTTCCGAGCTAGAATTCCTAGCCCTTTTATATGATCACTATGTTCATGTGTAACCAAAATGCCACTTAACTTTTTCATACTGCGGTCAACAGAGGTAAACAATTCCTCCATTTTACGTCCACTCAGGCCTGCATCGACTAAAAATGCATGTTCATCGTTTTCAACGTAAATGGCATTTCCGCTACTACCGCTTGCTAAAACACTAAAACGCATGACGAAAACTCCTTACTCTTCTTGTGGTTCCTCAGACTCTTTGTTAAATTCAATAATCTTTCCTTCTACCGCATTCACAAAATAGTCTTCTTTTGTACCATCTTGTAATTCTACACGAACTCGCCAAGTTGGTGCAAACACTTGGGTTTCCGTTAATTGGACAAGTGTTGAGTACCCTAGACTAATCATCGTAATCGTAGAATTTGGTTTCAATAGACTTCGTTGATACAACACTTCAACAGCGCGCTCATCCGGTAACAAAGTTTCGGTTTGATCAAAATTATCTTCTAGCTCTTCAAAGCCTGTTTGTTCATATTTATAGACTTCATTTTCTTCATTCCAATA
The DNA here is from genome assembly GCF_049671445.1 of Paenisporosarcina sp. Classification (GTDB taxonomy): domain Bacteria; phylum Bacillota; class Bacilli; order Bacillales_A; family Planococcaceae; genus Paenisporosarcina. Next base: position 60,537 of record NZ_JBATUX010000098.1, read on the forward strand.
AATAGTGAGAAGTGCATTTTGGTTAAAGAAAATTTGACGGCTATTGATGGTTTGGAAAAAAGTCGCTGTTTTTTCTTTAACATCAATATTAAATAACTCATAGGATGAGCCATCAAAAACATTTTCATCAACAAACTTCCTAACGTTTGTAGTGTCTTCAATGTTTTCGAGTGGCACCGGTTTATCAAATGTAGAAACAAGTTTTGATTTATCTATAACTTCAAATTTTTGATTTTCAATTGGCTTTAATTCATCTTTTTCATAAACTCGAATATTTCCTGAAACATACTTTTCTTTGGTAGTATTTTCAGGAATACTGTCATAGCGAATATTATCACCTTGTAATCTCTCTTCAATAGACGTTTCTCCGAGAACCTCAACATCTTTTGCTTCGTTGTATCGATTTAAATACAATGAATATAAAAAGACGTTTAGAATCGCAAAAACGAAAATAAAGATGGTTTTGGTTTTATTCCAATCCAAGCTGCCCACCCCCTAAATCTTCAGGTGAAAGCCGAGTCCATTGATTATTCGATAAATAAAACCAAGATGGCTCCAATATCAGTAACCGTTTTTCATCATCCCTAGTTAAGTAATAACCCGGTGTCAGTTCATCCACGTTATTGAAATCAACGTCTTTCAGCATTTGCATCACTCGAGATGCTTTCTCGCCCGATGGTAAGGTTGAAATGACCGTATCGAATGGTAATGACAAATCGAGTGTATAGTACGGTCGCAAATAATTGTAAATTCCAGGGTCACCCCAGACTGTAGTAATTTTTGTAGATGTTTCTACACTAAAGACGGGATACCCCAACAAATACAATTGATAATCAATTTGTTGATTTACAGGGTTTATTTTGGCAAATCGAAACTCGTCAGTCCATCCTCCATGTTCATTTATATAATACAAACTTTCAAATACTAATTTAGAAGGCAGAGCTGGTACTGAGGTTTCCGCAGAAGGATTGACAAAACTTAAAGTCCGCTCTAATTTATTCACATTCATCAATGAAGTGCCATCCGAATATTCTTCATTTGTGGTACCTACAGGACTTTGACGTACAAGACTCGGATCACTGAACAAAGCTTCTTGAAAACGATTTGTATCAATTTCTTTTAAATAATATGTGTAACGAATACTTTCTACATCTTGAGCAGATACATAAAGAGACAGCTTTCCTTTACGCTGAATTTCTGTAAACTTCGAGTACTCTAGTGAAGATGACACTACTTTTTGATCAAATAATTTCCACTCAATATCTTTGGCTATTGCTGAGTACATTGTGTTTGTTTTAGAACTAGCAAAATAAACTTTGAGTTCCCCATTATCCATACGATTCCAATTAACAATTAAACGGTCAAATCCGTCTTCTGGAATGTTAGTAATGGAAAAAGGCAAAATATTATCATAAACAGGAAACGGAACATCGTCTGAAAAAAATAATGTGTAGTGATTTTGTGTCCCGATTAATTCATTTAATTCTCCGGTAGTTAAATTAGTATCTTCTAAAGTCAAATCACTAATTTCCCAATCCTTCATGACGTTAACAACTCGATCCAAATTAAATGGTTCCATCGTACCTGTCATGCCTTTTTCACGACTTGTGATTATTTTATAAGGTTTAATGACATCATCTATTCTCTTGCTATCTGCTATTAATATATCCACTACTGGTGTTGATTCAATGGTTTCATAAGTTGGTGTATAGGTCCAAATAGTAAAAGTTAACGTCACACTTAATACAATTAGTAAGGCTAGGAAAATCGATTTTGCATGCTCAATATATTTCAATCCCATTCACCTGCCTCATCTAACTCAAATGGTAACGTGAAGAATATGGTCGTTCCATTACCTTCTTCACTTTCTGCCCATATAGCTCCACCATGTGACTCAATCATTTCCCGGGCAATAGCAAGTCCCAGTCCCGATCCACCCATTGATCTTGCTCGTGCTCGATCAACACGATAAAAACGATCGAAAATTCGTTCTACATTTTCTTTTGGAATACCCATACCATCATCAGAAACCATAACCTTTAAAAATCCGTCTTGCACAATCATGCCGAAACGAATATTTCCACCGTCAGGCGAATATTTTAGAGCATTCGAAATAATATTATCGATGACTTGTGTCAATTTATCGGTATCAATTTCCACAAAATACTGCGTTTCTGGTAATAAGCGTACGAAATGAACTTGTTGAGATTTTGACATTTCAAAACGATCAATAATACGATTAAAGAATTTATTAAACTCTACAAACTCTTTGTTTAAATCATAGTCTCGGCTATCCATTTTCGACAGCTGCAACAAATCATTGACTAATCGGATCATGCGTTCTGTCTCGGTTTGCGTAACGTTTAAAAATGATGGTGCTAATTCTTTATCTTGCCAAGCGCCATCAGCAAGCGCCTCTAAATAACTTCGCATGGTAGTTAATGGGGTACGAAGTTCATGCGAAACATTTGCTACAAACTCACGACGTTCCATATCAATTTTCTCTTGTTCGGTATTATCATGAAGAACTGTTATTAAGCCGTTTACAAAACCTGTTTCTTTTTGAATAACAGAAAAGTTTGCACGCAAAATGTACGGACGTTCAGGCGAACTGAAATCTAAGTTAATAGAATCTTTCATATGAATTAAATCTTCAAATGCGTACTGCGATTCTATTCCAAGTGCAGATGATATTGGACGATGCAACACTAATTCTCTAGGAACTCTTAACAATCTTAACGCAGGATCATTTATTAATATGATGCGCCCTTTACGATCGGTCGCAATTACCCCATCGGTCATATTGGAGAGAACAGATGCTAATTTCCTACGTTCTCCTTCAGTCGTGGACTGTGCCTCTTGAAGACGATTCGTTAAATGGTTAAACGCAATCGCCAACTGCCCGATTTCATCATTCCCATAAACTCGAACTTTTCGTGAAAAGTTCCCTTTAGCCATTGCTTGGGCTTGTCTACGCATATCCGAAATAGGTCGGGTTATGGTTTGAGCGATTAATATACCTAGGATTATCGTTATTGCTAGGGACACCGCTGTACCACCAGCAAGAATTTGGTTAATTTCAGTCATTTGCTCAAATACGGTTTCTATATTTGATTCTAAATAAATCGTACCGAGGACTTCCCCATCATAAATAATAGGAGAAGCTAGCACCCAAATCCGATCCTCTTTTTGGCGGTCTAAACGAATCTTATTAGACGGTGTCTCCGAAGAAATGGATTGACGAACCAAAGGCTCCGTGGAACGTTGACCAACTATTGATTGGTTATTTGTATCAGATGTAGCTAAGATACGGAAATTGCTTCCTACTATACGAATTTCATTAATATCTTCTGACCGTATGCTATATAGTACAGTGCGCAAGCTTTGCTCTAAGCTCTCGTCTTCTTCTCCACGTTGCTTGAGAATTTCTGTACGCACACTAAACTCCACCAAATCCACTCGTTGTTCAATGGAATCGGTGAAGCTTTTTTTAAGTGTATGTTCTAACTCGCGTGCAAAATACAGTCCAATAATTTGCATTGCCAATAGAATCAGCAAAATGTAAATAAGGACAATTTTGACGTGAATCGATTTAAAAAATCCAACCTTTTGCATTCTGTCTACTCCTGTTCAGGATTACGCAAATAATACCCAACGCCACGACGTGTCACAATCCATGCTGGGTGACTTGGGTTATCCTCAATTTTTTCTCGAAGACGACGAATCGTTACGTCTACAGTACGAACATCACCAAAATAATCATAGCCCCATACTGTTTGCAATAAATGTTCACGCGTCATTACTTGTCCTATATGTTTTGCTAAGTAATGTAGCAATTCAAATTCACGATGAGTTAATTCAATTGATTCTTCTCGCTTTAACACTAAATATGCGTCTGGTTGAATAATTAACAAACCTACTACTATCTCATTCGTTGCCTCTTCGGCATCTTCTGACTGTAAAGTTTGATGGCGTCGCATATTTGCTTTTACACGAGCAATCAATTCACGAGTGCTAAATGGTTTTGTAACATAATCATCAGCACCTAATTCTAAACCAAGTACTTTATCAATTTCTGAATCTTTAGCAGTTAACATAATGATTGGAAAGTCATACTTCTTACGAACCTCACGACATACTTCCATCCCATCACGGTTCGGTAACATAATATCTAGTAACATTAAATCAGGTTTAATTTCTTCAACCTTCTTTAAAGCTTCATCCCCATCATAAGCACAAACAACATTATATCCTTCTTTTTTTAAGTTAAATTGTAAAATATCCGCAATCGGTTTTTCGTCATCTACCACTAAAATAGTTTTACTCATGGAATTCATCCTCTCTCTTGCTATCTATCTATATGAAAAATAATTGACCTCATTATACTCCTTACTCTATCACGCTTTACCTTGTTTCGCATCTATCATGTAATAGTGGGGAAATGTTCTATATTTCCCGGGCAATAATTCGACAAGATTATACATAAAAAGACGGCCAATTTCGCTAAATTGACCGTCTAAAAAGATATGACTATTTTAAATAATTAAGAGGGTTAACAATTGAACCGTTTTTTCGCACTTCAAAGTGTAAATGGATTCCTGTAGATCTTCCTGTAGATCCCATAATACCTAATTTCGTACCTGAAGATACGACTTGTCCATTCTTTACATCTATGGATGCTAAATGAGCATAAGTCGTTTGAAATCCATTTTGATGGTCGATTACTACCCTGTTACCGTAAGTGCCGTCTTGTCCAGAGGATGTAACCACACCATTATCAGCTGCTTTTATTGCAAAGCCACTAGGTCGAGCAATATCAATTCCACGATGTTCTCTACCCCAACGGCGACCCATTTTACTTGAAATGTAGCCACCTTCAGCTGGCCAAGAAAATTTACCTGATCCCCGAGATGGAATTACTTTTGTTCCTTTAGCTACGATGTTTTTTTTCGCTTCTTTTACAATCTTTTCTTTTTGAATAGATTTGCCAACAGGCATGCCATTTTGTTCTCGAATCATATATGTTATCTCTTTGTTTCCATTTTCACCTTTTTGAAGAACTTTTGAATCACCTTTAAGGATTTCAGATGAATTTTTTACTTGATTTTCAAATTTCACTTCTTTTGTTTCTTTTTTCTCGCGCATAACTTCTATATTCACTTGAGGTTTGACCTCGGTTACTTTTAATTGTTGTCCAACTTGGAGGACACTCTTCTCGCTCACTCCATTATTTAACTTAGTTAACTCTGTAGAAGTAAGATTATGTTTAGTAGCGATTTTGCTAAATACATCCCCATCTTGAACCTTGTATGTCTTTTCTTTTAAAGTACCTTTTTGAAGATATCTAACTGCTTCATCTACTGTCATGATGTTTTCAGGGTTTGCTTGCTTTGTTACACCAGAAACTGATTCTTTTATCCCGATATCTAAAATTCGTGTTTCATTTTCTTTCAATGGTGGTAAAGAATCTTTAGAACTTTGACGAGCTTCCAATTCGGTGAGTTCTTTTTCAGAAATAGATTGAAGTTTTAATTCACGAATAACTTCATGATACGATTCTAAGTCTTTGACGTAGACTGCAATCTCGTCATTGACCGACAATGCAAAAGCATCTGCAGCGACCGTTACTAGTCCGCCCAGCTTGTCGAGTGTTTTCGTATCGTTTATTTCTTCATTAAAGACTTGTTCGGAAATGATGGAAAGGTTTGATCCATCCGTAAGTCTTAAATCATCGTATTGGGAGCTTGTCTGTGCAATTTTTTCTTCTACTAGATCTTTTACAACTTTTTCATCTGATACTACCCCTACATATTCACCACTAGCATATATATGAAAAATCTTCTGCAA
>NZ_JBATUX010000099.1:0-1574 GCF_049671445.1 Paenisporosarcina sp.
TGATAAAACCGTTTATCATTCTGTTATTATTTATTTCATCTATACTTACAGGTTGTGTAAGAACAAAAATATTGGATGATCTTCACTTAGACTCTGCTATAGGATACGATTACGTTGACAAAGACCTTATTCAGGCGACAGTTGTCGTTCCCATCTATAATCCTGATAAGTCCATTTCGAGTGAAACGTTTACGGAAACTTCTTCGCTTAGTAAAGAAATTCTCGTCAAAATAGATACGAAATCTCCAAAAACTGTAGAAACTGGGAAGCTGGAATTGATTCTTTTCAGCAGCGAACTTGCGGGCCAAGGAGTCTTTGAACTTGTGGATAATTTTCAACGCGATGCAAATGTATCGACAAATCTCTCGTTAGCAGTCGTAGATGGTGAAGTGGAAGAGATGTTAACCACACCATTTAAGAACGAGGACACGGGGAGGTATGTTTCCGAAATCATCGAGCAGAATGTGAATCTGGGATTGCTGCCAAAGAAGGATTTACATCAATTTATGTTTGATTATTATTCAACAGGAAAAGATCCATATTTACCTTTACTGAAATTAGTAAAAGACCAAGTGGAGGTTAGCGGTATCGCATTGTTTGATAAGGATAAATTGGTAGATCAAATCGATTTCAAGGAATTGTTTGTTTTTACTGTGTTAGCTGAAACCTCGAAAAATGGTTCTTACAAGGTTCGAAATGATACCTATGTCCGAAACCTTGGTTCAAAAAGAAAATTTCTAGTCAGTAATAACAAGACAAATCCGGAAATCACAATAAATGTTCAACTTGAAGGAATCATTAGGCAACACTCCGGTGAAAAAATTCCACATAAGAAATTGTATGAAAAAATCGGAAAACAAATGGAACAAGATATAAAGGAACAAGCCGAAATATTGATTAAAAAATTTCAAGCATTAAAGGTTGATCCGCTTGGGCTTGGAGAACAAGTGCGGAGTCGGACAAGAAATTGGGATGAGAAAAAATGGGAAGATATGTACCCAACGATTCATGTGAAAGTAAAAGTGGATGTCAAAATCACTGAGTCAGGAGTGGTTGAGTGATGATTAAAAAAGCGGCTAATATATTATCCTCAGCCGCTACTTTTATTTACAGAGATTTGAGTCGACATTAATTTCCCAGGAAATATCTTTTTTTTCGACATGATTTGCAGATCAAACCATTGTTATTCATGCTTTAGCTTATCGTGCAGTCAGGTTTGAGTTTTAAAACGATTCGAAAATCATGGATATTATTGTGTGTAGGGAAGAATAAATCTCAAACAATTGACAATCCGAAAAATAAATGTTAAATTTATCTCATATTCAAGATATATTAATTCAAGATAAATAAATTGAGCATACATTGAAAGAAGGGAACGAGATGGTTTCAGCTAATAATAAACTAAAAGCAGTTACAGTCATGCTCCGTGCTTCCCAGGCCATTCAAGAAGTATTGAAAAAGAATGCAGCTTCACATGGTTTGAATCTTACTGAATTCGCTGTGTTGGAATTGTTGTATCATAAAGGTGATCAACCGATCCAAATTATCGGCAAGAAGATTCTTATTTCAAGTGG
>NZ_JBATUX010000100.1:0-1587 GCF_049671445.1 Paenisporosarcina sp.
ATTTCTTTGCCAAATCTTTTTTGAAGAGATTCGACTAAATTTAATATCGGCTCTTCTTTAGCGTGTTCTTCAAAGTTATAAATAGATAGTTGTTCCGTAAAGTCTGCACGATCTACTACATTGCTAACCGTCACACCTAAAAGACGTATCGGCTGCCCGTCCCAATTTTTCGTAAATAAGCTCCATGCAACTTCAAAGATCTTTTCCTTTTCATAAACCAAGTTGCGAAACGATTGACTTCGAGAAGAATTTCGCCAATCTGAATCCCGTATTTGGATGGAAACCGTTGGACCTGCTAAGCGCTTTGCTTCCAAGCGATTCGCCACTTTTGTAGATAAGCGATTAAAGACTTTCTCCAATTCATGAAGATCACTTTCATCATTTGGTAAAGTCGTTGAATTCCCGACACTCTTCGTATCATAAACCGAATCTGGATCAACTGCACGATCATCAAATCCATTAGCACGTTTTTTTAATCGACTGCCATTCTTCCCAAGTGTTTCTTTTAATAATCCTTCTTCTGCTTTCGCAATATCGCCAATCGTTTGTAACCCGATACTGTACAACTTGTTGGCTGTACTTTCTCCCACACCATGCATGTCGAGAACTGGCAATGGCCAAAGTATCTTATCAATATCACGTTTACGTAAAACGGTTATGCCCATTGGTTTCTTTAGATTTGACGCCGTTTTCGCTAAGAATTTATTCGGCGCAATTCCAATCGAACAAGGCAAATCAAGTTCCGTTAACAATCTCGTTTGTATATCGTCTGCGATTTGTAGAGCGGTCATAGGTCCATCAATTTCTGTCACATCCATGTATCCTTCATCAATTGACACTGGTTCAACTTGTTTCGTATATGACCTCAATACTTCAAACATTGCTCGCGATGCAATTCGATAGCGTTCAAAATTTGGTGGCAATAAAATTAGCTCAGGACATTTACGTTTTGCTTCCCAAACACTCATCGTTGTGTAAACGCCTTTTGCACGAGCTTCGTAGGAACAGGTTACTAGAATTCCACGACGTTCTTTTGGATTTCCGGCAATGGCAATTGCTTTTCCTTTTAAGCTTGGATCATATGATTGCTCAACAGACGCATAAAAACTATTCATATCAATATGAAAAATAATTCGAGAAGTTCCTCGTTTTATGCTCGTCATGTCCTCATCGCCCTCTTCTTATACTTACTTTAATCATAACAAAAAAAGAGAAGGCAGGGGCATCCTGACATCTCTTTTCCTTCAACTTATTTAGCAGATACTTTGACAATCTCCACAAGTAAATCTGATAATTTCTCAAGTTCTGCAACAGGCATACGTTCATTTTTCGTGTGAATCTCTTCATACCCAACTGATAAGTTAACTGTTGGGATTCCGAAACCAGCAATAATGTTTGCATCACTACCTCCACCACTAGTACCTAGATTTGGAGTGAGACCAAGGTTTTTAACTGCTTGCACAGCTACTTGTGTTACATGCTCGTCCTCACCACAGCGGCATCCTGGGTACATTAACTGAATGTCGATTTCCGCCTGTCCACCCATGGCAGCTGCTGGTTCTTCAAAAACAGACTTCATGTGTGCTG
>NZ_JBATUX010000101.1:0-21086 GCF_049671445.1 Paenisporosarcina sp.
GGCCAACCAACAAAGAAACCATTTAATTGATCTTCCGTTACGGAGCTAGAGGTCGTTAAATAGATCATAGTATCCTCCAAATTTTGTTTTAGATCATAAAAAAATTCGAATAACCTTATACAATAGATTCAGAACGCAAATAATGATAAAGCTTATTATCAACTGCATGCTCAAATTGCATATTCATCGTAACCACTGGTAATAGCTTTTCGTTTTTGTCAGTCATCTTTTCCTCACTAACACTATTTATATCTGGTTTGGCTTCACCTAAATAGTAAAAATCGCTTCCTTCTCCATTATCCTTTTTCACAAAAAAGTGAATCTCTGTATTGTTCTTTACAGCATTAATAATTTTGTTTACCTCTTGTGAATGAATTGTACGATTACTTCGCGAATACCATTTAAATAGATTTTGATCTACGAATTCATCTCCATAGGCTACACTAGATTCCACTTCATCGTGTTTATGATAAGTAACAAAAATTGGGCAGGTCTGATGCTTTACCTTATATCCATACATCGTTGATGATTCATCTTGATCCCAGTTCAATAATTTACAAGCATCTTTTCTTGAGTACTTTTGGAATAATGTAAGTTTTTCTTGGCATTTATATATATGACTCTTTTCCAATCCGCTATTTACAATATCTATCATCAACTGCTTAAAAAAGCTATTTTCAAGTAAACTTTTACAAATCTCCTCATTAAATTTGATGGTCTCATTCTCCATTGTAATTAATGGAATTGATCCATATTTCTTGGTATTCCCGCTAGTAAAGAATGATAGATTTAATACGCGATAGACAGATTTCAAAGTTTCATCATCAGTACGACATTTATTTTGTAATAAGATTTTTTCGTAATTATCTTTTGTTAAATTTCCGTTTTGGATTAGAGCCTGAACTAGTAAAATTTCATGCTTTCTCTTCCCATTTAATACTTCTTGCGACAACATTGTCAGTACTTGATTATCATAGTTATTAATTTGTGGAATTTCTTGCTTTATTTTTTTAAGAAAAGCAAAATAATTTTCATGTTCTGAAGTTATTGCGACAGGGTCCAAGGAATTATTAATAATAAAATCGTACAAATATGGAACTCTACCAATTCTGTTTTTCAAATTTTCAAATGCCTCTTTAAGTACAACAAGATTAGTGAGTTTTGTATTATTAATCGATTTATATATATGCTCCCTAGCTATCCCTTCGAAAATCACTGTAGAAACACCTTTAATATAGCTTGTGTCTTTTAGTTTTCTTCTAATGTTATCTTTATTTTGTGATTGATCCCCTGATAGAGCTACTGGAATAAGGTAATTGTTTTTATAGTTTCCTATAAAATCAATTATTGAAACATAATCTTTAGAATTATGCTTTCGCAATCCACGACCAAGTTGTTGAATAAATATAATGCTTGATTGAGTTTGTCTTAGCATGACTACTTGATTAACACTAGGAATATCAATTCCTTCATTGAAAATATCTACAGTAAGAATATAATCAAGTTCACCTTCTTCAAGTTGCTCCACTCTTTTGATTCGTTCTTCCTGAGTGTCATCTCCTGTTAAAGCAACCGTTTTATACCCTTTTTCATTTAATCGTTTAGACAGTTCTTTTGCCTCTTCTTTTCTACTACAGAACATCAATCCTCGAACCTTGCTTCCAGAATATCCGTAGTATTCAATTTTATCGATAATATGGGTTACTCGTTCTTCAGTTACCAATTTGGAAAATTGCGCAGTATCATCAATTAGGACTCCATCTATCTCTAAGTCTGTCACTCCAAAATAATGAAACGGACAAAGCATGTCTTCCTCCAAAGCTTTTTGAAGTCTGATTTCATAAGCAATATTAAAATCAAAAAGCTCATAGATATTAAATGAGTCTGTCCTCTCAGGAGTTGCTGTCATTCCCATTAAAAATTTCGGCTTAAAGTAATTAATCACTTTTCGATAGGAATCTGCACCTGCTTTATGAACTTCGTCAATTAGTATGTAGTCGAATTCTTCAGGTTTAAACTGGGATAAAGTATTATCTTTTGATAATGATTGAATAGTTGCAAATAAATACTTAGCATTGTTTTCTCTTATAGTTCCCGACAAAATTCCGTATTCGTCGTCATACCCACCAAGTATTGTCTTGAAATCAGATTTTGCTTTTTGTAAAATCTGTTCTCTGTGTACAATAAAGAGCATTTTTTTAGGAGCATATCGTCTGACATCAAATGCTGATAAATAAGTCTTTCCTGTTCCGGTTGCTGAAATAATTAAACCTTTATCCTTTTCATTTCTAAGAATCTCAATATTTTGTAATGCTTCTACCTGCATCTTATTAGGTGTTATCTGAAGTGCTTTTTCAATGTTATTCGTTTTGTACTCTTCAAAACCTTCAATTACTTTTTCCATCTTTGTCTTTTCAGCTGTTTCAACGTAAATTTTTTCGTATTCATTTATCCATTGAAGTGATAGTTCATTTGATTTCTCCCAGACATCTTCAAATTGGTTTTTAAAATGATGAATAATTTCACCATTCTCATGGGTAGTAAGCTTAATATTCCATTCATAATTTACTTTTAATGCATGACTCGTCAAATTCGAACTCCCCACAATAAGTGAATAGTATGTTTGGTGTTGAAAAATATAACCCTTTGAATGAAAGCCTTTAATATCAGTTAAGCGAACTTCTACATTCTCAATCTTCAAAAGTTCTTTAAATACTTTTGGTTGATTAAATTGTAAGAACGTCGATGTTAATATACGTCCTTTAATACCTTTTAATTTCAAATCATGAAAATGTGCTTTTAATGTTGCAAGTCCGCTTTCAGTAATAAAAGCAACAGAGAACAAAAACCTTTCACAGTGTTCGAGTTCATCTAGTAAAGTTGATAATACATTTTCATTTTCTGAAGTATTGTTTACTAGCAACTGTGGTTTGTAGGAACCTGGCGTAATAAAATTTTGATTAATAAATCCTTTTTGTAATGAATCCTCTAAATTCCTAAGAAAGTTACCCATTCTCCCACTCACTTTTCTCTATGTGTTTTGTAAGTCTTTAATTCTTATTACCGCTGGAATATCTGCCGGTGCCCATTTAAGATCTATTAGTTTATCACTAGTTACCCATCTCAATTCTGCATGTTCTGTTGCTTTCATTTCACCAGACTTAATCGACGCAAAATAAGAAGTGAGCTGAATTGTAAAGTTCTCATATTCAAAGTATGTGTCTTCTACATTTTCTCCAACTTCAATTTCGATATTAAGCTCTTCTTGGATTTCTCTGATTAAAGCAATTTCATGACTTTCTCCTTTTTCGATCTTCCCACCTGGAAATTCCCATAAGTTCGGAAGCGCCATAGCAGGGGAACGGAGCGCGCATAATATTTCCTTGTGTTCATTATGTATTACTGCTGCCACAACATTTATATGCTTCTTCATTAGCTGATCTCCTTTAATGATTACTTATTAAAAAATTTTATTAATTGGGATTCGCTAGGCATTTGAATCCAAAACTTAAGATCTCTATCTCCCATATTAATTACATGAGGATTACCTGCTTCGACTACTTTGAACTTCCAATGCGGTCTCAGCTTGGTCGTGTTTGGCATTGTTTCTCGCAACATCATTTTCTTTTGAAATGGTTGGAGTTTCGCCATCACATACTTTTCTTTGAATCTTACAAGTAAATAACCCTCATGAACTTTTGGGTTATAGGATTCCATGATTGGTTCACCAATATCAAACCAATTATACTGATTTTGTACTGAAGGTGATATGACAAAGAGATCACCCTTTCGAAAAACTGTAGTGTTTTTTTCTTGACGTAATCCCAATTCTTTTATCAAAAATGCCAAATTCACTTTGGACGATTCATGTGCAATAGACAAGTGCATCTACCTTCTCTCATATTCTGGTATTTTTAGTATAACGGATCTATTTTGTAAGATCCTTATTAGATTAAATATTCTCATAAATGAATCTCCCTTTTACGAGGAATGACTACCTATGATGACAAAAAATCGAACCATTTCTGCTACTCGGATAGCCAATAAGATTAGAAGTCTTGTGCACAATAATTGCACAAGACTTCTATTTATATCCAATAAATACACAAAATACATTCTTAGCCAAATATATCTTAGCTGTTAGGTTATAATTGTCTTATTAAATTTAAACTAATCCATCCGGAGGGTAAGCATGTCATTTATCAGAAGAATAGTTAACAAAATAATGGATACCGAGGACCTCAAGAGTCCTATCATCTTACAAAATCGTACTGAAGAATCAATACTAATAAAAGAATTAGAATTACTTAAAAGCTCATCTGATCAAAATTTAGATCGTAGTCTTATAGAAGAACATTTAAAACTTGCTCAGATTGGTTTATCGGGAGAAAAGAATGTCATGTATGAACTAAAACATTCGTTTATTCCGATGATCATTCTTCATGATGTTGAAATAAGTATTGATGACTACCATGCTCAATATGATTTTATTATTCTTACACACCAGTTTATTTTTGTTTTGGAAGTTAAGAAGTTTGTCGGAAACATCATCGTTTCTGATGGTGGAGATTTTACACGTGTTGTGAAAAAGGGTACCCGTACGGTCTTTAGAGAAGGTGTTTATAGCCCCTTAAGACAAGCAAAAAGGCAAAGAGATATTTTAAATAAGTACTTGAGAGAACACAATTTAATTAATAAGACTGAAATTATTAGTGGTGTGACATTTGCGAATGAACGAAATGAAATTGATTTGACTAATGCACCTGAAGAAGTGAAATCAATGATCTGCAAAATCGATGGGCTTGTGTCTTTATTGGAAAAAGAACAAAGAAAATTACCAGACCGCAATGTATTACCCGCTTACTTATTCAAAACGGCATATTTTATTCTAAATAACCAAACTCGTAAACCCTTTAGTAAACAACGATATTTGATTAAAACCGAGATTAATTCTAATATCAACACTAGTACCAATACCACTCCTACTCCTACTGCACTTATTAAAAAAACGGTTGGTAGTAATGAACTTATCGAACAAAAGCTGAGAGAGTTCAGAAAAAAACATGCGAAAGAAAAAGGATATAAAGCTTTTCACATATTTAGTGACGCCACTTTAAATGAACTCTTACTAACTAAACCTGTTAACAAGGCAGAATTAATTAGAATAAAAGGAATCGGGAATCAGAAAGTAAACGATTTTGGGGATGAACTTTTAAATATTATTAACCTCAAGTATTAGTAGGTTCATGTTGAGGTCAGTCGTCAGCTAGTAACGTATGAGTTAGAGGATGTTCGTGAAGAAATGCATATAGTAATAGGGCTGTCTAATAAGTTTCTAATGTGAAATAAGTGCAGATTATATACACCTACATTCGAATATTATTGTAAACAGTTATTGTCCTGTTTTGCACATGATGAACTTAAGGTTGATTGAAGTGGAAGGCGGCGACTCCAGCGGGAATAGCATGAGCTGAAGACCCCGCAGACGAGCTTGCTCGTTGAGGAGACTGAGGCCATGCCCGCGGAAAGCGTCCGACTGGAACGGAAATCCACCTCTACTAAATAGAAAAAAGGAACTGCTCTTAGTCATATTTTATGACTTTTAGAACAGTTCCTTTTTATTTTCACTAAACGTTAAGCTATAACAAAAACACCGACAAGTTCATCAAGTGGTAGTTGGTGGATGCCGTATGGGTCTTCGTAGCGAAGGTATTGGTTGTTGGCTTCTTTGATAATGCCGCGATGATAGTGGAGCTTGCCACTTTTCCATGAAGTTAGGCGTGTTTCCATTTCGCTAATGAGTGCGCGTTCGATTTCTTCTTGCATCGTATCGTAATCGAATTCGTCGAGTTCTGGTTTTTTTACCTTGTCGTAATCTTCTTGCCATTTACGGAGTTCAGCCACATGCTCTGGCAACATCATGGCCGTCCACTTAATCTTGCCGCGATCTTTAAGATCACCATCCACTTTTAGACCACGATTGATTTTCATGAAATTACGTCCTCCCTTTCTCTTCGAATAACTGGCACGGCTGCTAGGACATTGTCAAAGTAAAAAGTGCGCTTGGCTTGTTTAGTAAAACAATACGCTTGAAACGTGTCATGGTAGGCTTTAATAACTTTCACACGACGTTTGGTGATGTTCCCGTCCTTTGCAAGATAGACGATTTCCAAAGTATCTTGCCGCTTCATCCCTTTTACAATGGTGTCTTTCATATACGCCGCCTCCTTTTTATTCATTATATGCGAACACCTGTTCTTTTATCAATAAAAATATTATGGCAATGGATGGGATATATTATTCATCCTCTTTTCATTTTTTATGAAAATAAAAAAACAGCTCAAATGGAATGAGCCGTTTCAAGTGTTATTCATCAGAACTACCTATTCAATTGCCTCTGTTATTTTTTAGATTTCGAACCTCTTCTTCTAAATCCCTTATTCGTCTTTCATTATCACTGTTAGGTTTCGACTTTTTTGCAACCGACACAATGATGCCAATAATGACTGCTACTAATACCAAGTAAAAAATAATCGGTGATAATCCAATTAGAGTTTCCATTATAATTCGCTCCTTTTCCTTATTTTACCTAATTATTAGACATTGGAAAGAAAAATTAAAAATTAATTCTAATTCCGATATTAAAAAATCCCCTGATAGTATTTAATGTAAAACACAAAAAAACAGCTCCTATGAAATGAGCCGTTTCAAGTATTTTTCAGCAGAACCATTTATTCAAATGTCTCTGTTACTTTTAAGAATACGATTCTCTTCTTCTAATTCACGTATTCGTCTTTCTGAATCACTATCGGATCTCGACTTTTTTGAAACAAACTTGACAATGCCAATAATAACTACTGCTAATATGATAAAAAAAATAATTGATAAAAATGCCAATAGATAAGTCATTCAGACTCCCCCTTTTCCTTATTTTACCTAATTATTAGAAATAGGAAAGGAAAATTTAAAAGCTAATTCTAATTTCGCTATTAAGAAATCCCCTGATAGTATTTATTTAATGTAAAACACAAAAAAACAGCTCCAAAGAAATGAGCCGTTTCAGGTTTATTACCAGAACATCTATTTATCTAGTTCTGAATCAACTTTTTGATTTCGATTTATTTGAAACGAAGATAATCGTGATAACGATGACTGCTACTAATACCGTAAAAAAAGCAGCACCTGCTAATAAAAATAAACTATTCATAATAAACTCCCACTTTTCTTATTTTTTGAATCTGTTAAACGTTACTCTTGTTTATCGTACATTTGCGCTAGTCGCAAATCCACTCTTTTGTTTATTCTTTATTATCAAAAACATACTTTCAACTAGCCAAAATAAAAAAGCAAGATGAGGCCGAAATTGTATCTTCGGCCGAACATTTAACTAAAGTAACCATCTATTCTCTGGTTATCTAAACAAAAATTATTGTATGTTTTCAGGTTGCAAGGGAGCGAAGGATGCACACCCGCCGCAGGATGATCTACAAAAAGAGGGTTTGGCGAAGTGACGCAGTCACAAGCCCATCCTCTTTATTCCCTAGATTATGGTGCAGCAGGTAAAGCGTCCGAAGCAGACTGGAAACCTGTCACAATCCATACTCCCTAATCTTCCTGAATAACATGATGGAGACAAATTTGAATTTAATGCAAAATACCCCGACACTTGAAGCTGACGGGGTATTTTTCTTTTATTTATTACATTAGTTTTCTGTATTAAAAAATTGAATGAGCTGGTTTTTACTTGGGTTTTGAATGGGATACCTTAGGTCACTATCCCCCATGCTGATGATGTATGGGCTCGTCGCTTCAATTACTTTAAACTTCCAATGTGGTGGAAGTTTAGTTGACGTGGATTTTGTATCTGGTATCATCATTTTTTTATCGAATGATTTTAGTTTGGCCATCAAAAATTCTTCTTTAAAGCGGACCAATAAATAGCCTTCTTGATCTTCTGACTCAAATAACTCCATCGTACTTTCTCCAACTTCAAATAAATGATTCTTATTTTGTACAGACGGCGAAATAATAAAAAACTTTCCTTTTCGAAAAACTTTTGTATTTCTTTCTTGTTGTAAACCAAGATCATGAACTAAAAAATCTAAATTTACTTTTGACGATTCACGAGCAGTAGTCATAAAAATCACTCCTTAAATTTTTCATCTCATCCTGTAATTATATCTCAACTAATTCGTTATTTCTGAATTTGTTCTAATTATCTCACAAATTACACAATTAATGAATGCCAGACGTTATCCTGATGAAAATCTTTTCTATTTTCACTAAATAAAGAACGTGAAAAACGACCGAAATTGTATCTTCGGTCGTTGCCTTTATCGAACATAAGGTGGCGATTGTTTCTTTACCCAAAAGGGGTTGGGGTTTAAAAGCTTACTCGCCTACATAGAACAATTTAAATAAAATCTCTCTTTGAGGCACTTGCAAGCGTTCGAACTTCTCTAGAAAGGCCGCTTTGTCGTATGTTGCATGGTGGATTGTGACTTCCGCTTCTGCTACAGATAAATCAATGATGCCGTACGGGGCAGTGTCGCCTTTTGATACGCCGAGTGCACCTGGGTTAAGGTAGGTCTTACCCTTTGCATGGAATAGGTGTTCCGGATGATGGTGACCAAAACAGATGATATCCGCTTGATAGTCACCAAACATAAGCTCTATGTTTTCGACGGTCGCTTCTAAAATGGTGTGAAAAGGTTCGTCTTGAATGTGGGCTTGTCGTTTAGTTTCTTCTATATGATAGTGAATCCCGAGAATTCGAGTACCATGTAGATTTTCCTCAAGAATGCGAGGCAATGCTCTTAATTTGGCAACATGTTCCGGATGAAGATGACTGGCTATCCATTCGTGGTGCTCGCGTGTGTGTTTGTAGCTGTCAGGATGCCCTTCTCCTGCAATGAGTGACAGGATGGCTTCGTCGTGGTTGCCGGTAATCATCTGTACATCTTTGCGTGCAAATAGGATGTCGAGGACTTCGTTTGAGTCAGGGCCCATCGCAATCATGTCTCCAAGGCACCAGATTTGTTTGATATCCGCTTGTTGATCGATTTCTTGTAAGACCGCTTTTAGGGCAGCTGCATTGCCGTGAATGTCGGTGATAATGGCTAGTTTCATATATGTCAGTCCTTTGGTTGGTTTTATATGGTTATCTTACCTCTTTTTTCGCTTGATGTTGTGTAAGTTATGCTTTTCTGCACAGTTTTTTCATATTTTTCGTGTACAATTGGGGCAGTTAGTAGAGGACGGTGTAAAGAATGAATCGCATTTCGATAAAGTTGGCTGCGTATTTTTTGGTGGCTGTGTTGATCCTAGAAGGATTGCTGATGGTTTATTTGCATCGTACGATTGTTCATTCGCAAGAAGAAGCACAGTTTACGCAGTTGCTTGAGCGTGGAGCCAATCATCGAGATGTATTGGAGGATTTCTATTCTGAAGAAACGTTGATGCATATCGAACTAATGGAGTCGAATCTAGAACGACAAGTCGCGATTTTGGATGCCAATCGTCAGTGGTTTGCAGGTACGGATGCTTCGAGAAGTTTAATGAATCAATTTCAGCATCAAGTGACAACTGCACCAGCGCGAGACTCTGTTGTGGTCGATGATTGGGAACAGGAAAATTATATTGTGACGCTTCATCCATTTGAATCGACTACTGGAGAACAAGGCTATGTGGTCATGTTTGAATCCACTACGTCTTTACATACGTTAATGAGCAAGTTAAATACACATTTCGGTATTGCAGGTGTAGCGAGTTTATTGATTTTATTCATTTTGTACGTATTGTTATCGCGCATTATTACGCGTCCCCTTGTTCGCATGAAAGAAGCGACCGAACGATTAAGCACAGGTGATTTCCGTGTGAAATTAATGCACAAGAGTCGAGATGAGCTCGGTGACTTATCGACGTCGATTCAAAAGTTGGCTGATGATCTCGAACATACTCAAAAAGAGCGTATGGAGTTTCTCGCAGCCATCTCCCATGAATTACGCACGCCACTGACCTATCTATCTGGCTATTCTTCCGTCTTAAAACGTGAGGACTTATCCGCTCAAGAACGTCAGCGCTATGTGTCAATTTTAGAGGAAGAATCTGCTCGTTTAACTGAATTAGTGAAAAATTTGTTTGACCTGGCGCAGATGGATGAAACCAGCTTTACCATTTCAAAAGAAAGTGTTCAAGCCGCTCCCTTCTTCTCAAGTGTGTTACAACGGATAAAACATTCTTTCGAATTAGAAGACAAATATTTGGAGCTGTCGGTTCGCGAAGATTTCGAGATGATAGTAGACCCTGTTCGTGTCGAACAAATTGTCATGAACTTACTGGATAATGCACGGAAGTATTCCCCGGTTCAATCGACCACACACTTGGATGTCTATGTCCAGGATGGGCATACGGTCATTCGCATCGAAGATGAAGGCATCGGTATCCATCCTCGTAATCATGAAATGATTTTTGAGAAACTCATTCGTGTTGAAAAGTCGCGTTCTCGTGAATATGGTGGCGCGGGTCTTGGACTGGCCATCGTCAAAGAGTTGGTCGAGGCTCATGGCGGACGTATTGAAGTGATTAGTGATGTAGGTAAGGGTAGTATTTTTACTGTTATTTTGTAAGTTCTAGCTCGACTCTTTTGAATGGGGAAATGGTGTCTTTCTCAGGAAGAATGGTGTACTTCTCCAAGCGAATGGACAGAAACGTTACGCGAGTGGACGACAACTCAAGTTGAACGGACGATAAAGCCCAGTGAGTGGACGACAAGCCAAGTTGAACGGACGACAAAGCCCAGTGAGTGGACGAAAACCAATCTTTACGTCCAAAGGTATCTTTTAAGAAACGAGGTGAGTGTATGACCACAATTTTGTGTATCGATGACGAAAAACGCATGTTGGAATTACTCGAACTATTTATAACGCCGCATGGCTACCGTTGCCTGACAAGTGATGATGGTCAAAAAGGGTTGCAACTTTTGTCTGTGCATGACGTCGATTTGGTCATACTAGATGTGATGATGCCTTTTATGAATGGCTGGCAAGTGTGCGAAGCGATTCGTCAAAAATCAAATGTCCCTATCATTATGCTGACGGCGCGGTCTGATAAAAGTGACGTGGTTAAAGGCTTACAAGCAGGTGCCGATGACTATATTGTCAAACCGTTCGACGAACAAGAACTGGTGGCTCGAGTGAACGCTGTATTAAGACGTTCGTCAGCTGCCGTCGATTCATCTATCATAGTGCGGGATGGTTTTATTTTGGACTTAACGGCTTATACGATCCAACTGAATGGTCAAACGCTTTCGCTTACATTAAAAGAATTTCAGTTATTGGAGACCTTTATGACTCATCCGACTCGTACATATACACGGGACCAATTGCTCGCAGTCGTGTGGCCGGACCGCTCCAGTACAGATTCACGTACCGTTGATTCACATATTCGTAATTTGCGTGACAAACTTAAAACAGCCGGTTTCCCAACGTCCGACTATATCGTGACGGTTTGGGGCATCGGCTATAAATGGAAGTGAGTGAACAATATGAAGAAATGGATGATTATGATGGGGCTACTAAGTCTGACGCTAGCAGCCTGTTCATCAAATGACAAAGAAAAAACAGTAGATGAAACTACTCAAGACGCTCCCGCCGCGTCTTCAGAAGGTTTTTACCAAGAAGTTGCAACGGACGCTAGCATTGACCATATTCATGGACTCGGCTACCCAAGTTCTGGAGATGCGTTAATGGTTGCCTCCCATCACGGTCCCCTTCTCTATGAAGAAGGAACATGGAAAGAAACCACAGGAGAAAAGCATGATTATATGGGTTTTCAAGCTGTAGCTGATGGCTTTGTTTCAAGCGGTCATCCAGAACCTGGGTCAGATTATGAAAACCCGCTTGGACTACTAAAAAGTACAGATGCCGGTGAAACATTTAAACAATATGCGTTTGAAGGCGAAATCGACTTTCATTATTTAGCGGCTAGCTACCAAACAGACCGCATCTATGTTTTCAATGAAATGCCTACCGACAATTTAGAAAATGGCTTTTTTTATACAGACGATTATGGTCAAAAGTGGACAACCATGGACATGAAAGGCTTTGAAGCCGAAATGATGTCCAATATGGCGGCACATCCAGAGACACCTGAGACTGTCGCGATTGGCACAGAGCGAGGGTTGTATGTATCAACGGATGCAGGTGAAAGCTTTTCACTCCTCAAGGATGACATGTACATCACGTATGTAACATTAAGTAAAGGTCATGCGTACGTAGCGGAGTTAGTTGATGATAAGGTGCAGTTGGTTCAGATTAATCTTTCTTCAAAAGAAGAAAAGACCCTTTCTGTTCCACAACTGGCTAAAGATAATGCCATCACTTATATCGCTACTCACCCTACGAACGACAAAGAAATATCCATTTCAACGCTTCAAAACGATGTGTACCAAACGACTGATGGTGGAGCTACATGGAACCAACTAGCAACGGGTGGTAAATTGACAAAAGAGTAGATGGGTTTTGTGACTTTTACAATGAAGCTGTCTAACAAACCAGATGTGAGAAACGACTACGAAAAATTTTTCCACTTTATTCCCAATTTATGTTTAGTGTGTTTTCTGTAGGGAACGATACCTATAACTACTTAGGAGGAAAGTGAGGAGAAGAAACATGAATTCAACGTACGAAGAATGCATCAAAGCGTGTCAAGAATGTTTGGCCGCGTGTAATGTGTGTTTTGATTCTTGTCTGATGGAAGAAGACGTAAAAATGATGGCCGAGTGTATTCGTCTAGACCGAGAATGTGCAGACGCTTGTAGTTATGCAGTAACTGCCATGACTCGTAACAGTCCTTTTGTCAAAGAGATTTGTGAGCTATGTGCTACGATTTGCGAACGCTGTGCAGATGAATGCGGGTCACACGATCACGACCATTGTAAGCGTTGCGCGGAAGCATGTCGCACATGTGCAGAAGCTTGCCGCAACATGGTTGCTTAATAAACAGCACAACGCCAAACAAGATGACACCTCATCTTGTTTGGCGTTTTATTTTGCAGATTGTCATGCCAGCATTGAGTCAAATCGTGCTACGATAAGTACATCTAAGTTTTGCTAAAGGAGATTTCTATGGCAATCATCGAATCTTATATAGCCATGGTTCCCCTCCCCTTGGCTGTATTGTTAAGTGTGCTAGTGAATATCGTCATTAGTATTGTTGGAGTGATTCCAAGTGCATTTCTGACAGCTATTAATGTCTCTGTTTTTGGTTTTGGGGGTGGGTTTTCAGTTTCTCTTATTGGAGAGATTGTCGGGAGTTTAGTTGCCTTTTGGTTGTATCGAAAAGGATTTCGAAAGTTTATTGAGGATCGTTCGAAACACATACCTGGCATGAAAAAATTGCTCGAAGCTTCTCCTCGAGAGGCTTTTTTGTTAGTGATTGGCTTACGGTTAATGCCATTCGTTCCTTCTGGATTAGTTACGCTCTATGCTGCCGTCAGTAAGATGCGATTTGGATCATTTGCAGTGGCGAGCAGTATCGGCAAAGTTCCAGCGTTATTAATTGAAGTTTCCGCAACGTATGCTGTCGTGAGATGGCTGGGTATTGGACAAATTATTGTCTTCGGGTTGGCAGTTGGAGCGCTTTATATCGTTTGGAAAAAGATGAAACCATCCAGAAATGATTGACTCCACTTCCATATACTAAAGTATCGAAACGTGATAAAAAGGCATTCTTTCTAGCAAAACATAAGTATTGCTTTAACCAGTGTTAAAGCTAATCAAAGAACTCGTCATCATCAATCTTTTTCAGCGAAATACTAGTTTTAGACCTATTTTTAATATAAGCCCATGACGTTACCCCATATGTCAGATGTTTGTTTGCGTATAATACAACATCTTCCTCTGAATGGTGGTGTTAACTATGGGTTACGAAAAAAACAATGGATCTTCTTTCGCTCTATTGGTGGTTCTTTTCATTTTGTTGATTATTGTCGGAGCTGCTTTTCTTTACTAAGTAAAATAATCATAAGGAAGAGAAAACCACTCCCCACGCACGCCGAGAGCGCGAAAAAGCGCTCTCATTTTTTACAAAAGTCACCTGTTGTGTTCGAAGTGGACAAGTTTTTTGCTGAAAGTTTACATACTGATTAGAAGGGAAAATAAAAGGAGAGGTGACCTGATGCCAACATTTAATAGTAATGGAACGACTTTAACATATGAAGAACACGGGACTGGCGAGCCGTTTATTTTGTTGCATGGATTGACTGGTAATCGCCATATGTTTGACAATGAAGTGAACATCTTAAAGAAGTATTTTCGTACAATTGTGCTGGATGCCCGTGGACATGGGGATTCAGAAAAACCGGCTACTTATACATTAGACGACCATATTGGTGACGTACTTCGATTACTGGACCACTTAGAAATCGAAGAAACATATCTACTTGGCGTCTCGATGGGTAGTTATATTGCCCAAGGTGTAGCCATCGCTTCACCAGAGCGTGTGAAGAAGTTGATGTTAGTAGCAACGAAATCACAAGGTAAAACGTCATCAATGGAAGCCTTATTTGCGAAACACGCAGATGAACTTGAAGGATTAGATTTTTCGGAGAAAATCGTCAAAGTATCTCCTTACATTTTTCATGATTTAAAAGCTGTTGGCAAATGGAGTCACCAAGCTGGACAACAGACTCCTCCCTTAACACCTAAAGAGATTTCCGTTGCAAATGAAGCTTTAGAAGGCTTTGATTTTCGAGAATATTTATATCGAATCACTGCTGAAACGCTCGTTATTAGTGGAGATCATGACGGGTTGAACCCACCAGAAGTAGGTCGTGAAACAGCGAAACTGATTCCGAACGCCACGTTTGTTGAATTTAATAAATCTGGACATGCTCCAAATGTTGAACAACCTTTATTGTTTTTGGATTTCATCTTAGAGTTTGTTGATCAAAAATAAAAGAATTGATTTTAGTATCGGCCGTAAAAAAATAACCTCAGCTCGCTATTGGCGGACTAGGGTTATTTCACTTAGGTATGGTTACGTTTTTTCCGAACAAGTTTGAGTAAGTAGTACACTAAAATGGCTCCAACCAAGACGACCCAAATAAGAGTTTCATCTATTTCTTCCGACAAGAGTCCTGCAGGAATTAATGCCAGAGCAAAAAAATAAAGGAAATTCCCAATCGTCGTCGCTAAGACAAACGGCCATATTTTTACCGTGCTGAGTCCCGCCAATATATTGACCAAACTGGTAGGAACTAATGGGAAGATTCTTGCTTGAAAGACGTATGCAAAACCATTGGCATCTATTTTTTCTAGAAGTTCGGGTTTTAATTTTTCAATTAAGCGCTCTTGAAATAAATACCGCACGCAATAGAATACGGCAATTGCCGCAATAATACTTGTGATCCAACTCCATAAGAATCCATTGATGAAACCAAACAACGTAATATTAATACTAATGACCAGTATTAAAGGAAATACCGTAAATGAATTTTGAAGAATCATAATCACTAACATAAACATGACGGCATACAGCATATTATTATCTAAAAAATCTTGAGTTGCCTTAATATCTCGATTTACAAGAAGGGTTATAATTTGGCGATTCAGGATTAAAAAGACGAGCAACAGCAAAAAGCCGCCCCAAATCAACCAGTTTTTATGCGTGATGTTGCTAAAGGCTTCTTTCATTTGTCACCTGCTCGCTTTTTAATCAAGTTTAGGGAAATCGGTTTTTTCATGTTCTAAAATTACTTTTATCATATCATGTTTCTTTCATTTCAACCCTTTTCCAATCTTCACAATGATTCATTACGGTCAAACTACGCAGGAAATGACCTCTAAACCGCTAGTATGTTATGATGAAAAAAATTCTGAAGATGAGGTGTCATAATGAAAGCCTATCAATTTCTTGTCACACTAAAATACGTGGAACCAAAGGTATGGCGTCGGTTTGTCGTGCCCGCCACACTTGATTTTTATGATTTGCATTCAGTGATTCAGACCTCTATTGGTTGGACAAACAGTCACTTGTTTAATTTTATCATTGAAGATTCTATTAACAACAAAACGCTTGAGCTAGTGGCCGATGAAGAATCGGTTACAGAAAATTTCACCTTGGCACAACTATACATGAAAAACCCTCCTGAAGAAGGAAGCTATGAGTTTAGCATGTACCAACGGATGATTAGCAAACAATTATTACTCGCACGAGATGTGGATTTGAATCAAAACATAGATGGATCTCCAGAGTTTCGCTACATGTACGACTTTGGCGACGGCTGGGACCATACAGTGGTATTTGAAAAAGTGGTGGACGATTACGAGTTTGATTATCCTCAAGTATTACAAGGAGAAGGTACTTGTCCTCCTGAAGACGTCGGTGGACCACCGGGTTATGAGGAATTCAAGCGTGTTATAACAGATAAAGAAGATCCAGACCATGCTTATATGAAAAAATGGGCTAAAAGCCAAGGCTATAAAAAATTCAATTTGGCAAAGGTCAATTCAAAATTAAAAGATGAGTGGGATATTATTTGCGATAATAATTCTTCTTTATGATTATTGCTTAGTACCCGTATCTACTTTAAAAAAGTGCATATGTTAAAACATCCTTCCTAAAAAGGTGGTGTTTAGCATGGGTTACGAATGCAATAACGGCAGTTCTACTTTCGTATTGATCGTTGTTCTCTTCATCTTGTTGATTATTGTCGGTGCAAGTTTTCTATAGTAAGTAAATTGATTTGACCTCAAAGTTTACGATGACGCCGACCTTTCTTCCCCATAAGCGTGCGCCATAGCAACAGAAAAACCTGACTCCTACTACGGATGTCAGGTTTTTCTGTTGGGATTGTGTTGTTGGTTTTGCCGGGTTTGTTTTTCTAGAGAGGATAAATTGTCCATCTCCAGGCGAATGGTCGTAAAGTGTTCCAGGGTGGGCGGAAATCACGTTCAAATGAGCGGAAACGACATTCAAATGGGCGGAAACTCCTCCCACTTCCCCTTATGCCACTGTTTCTTTCTCGTAAATGGGTACCCATCCTTCAGTTGTCACGAAAATGCGCACCGCTACGACTTTGCGATCTTCCATTAGTGTAAAGTAATGACGCACGTTTTCAGGAACAGAAATTAAGTCTCCGGGTTGAAGTTCGACGTCGAAAAATTCACCGTCTTCTGATTGGATGACGAAAATACCGTGTCCACTTACAATGAAACGTACTTCGTCATCTTCGTGATGGTGTTCCTGTTGGAAGTTTTTGAGCAGTTGTTCTAAGTTCGGTGTTGCTTCAGAAAGTGAGATTACATCTGCTTGTTGGTAGTTGCGACGCTCGGAAATATCGGCAATCTCGATACCAAATGCAGATAAAATTCGTTGTTTCTCTTCATCTGTTAGGTTGAATTTTTCACGAAGTTCTTCTGGTAGTTTATTAATGTCCCATTTTTCATAAATGACTTCGTTGTTATTTAAAAAATTGATTACTGCTTTTTCTTCTTCTATGCGTTCGTTTGATGCGTGTTTACGAATGAATGCCATAATTAAAAACTCCCCACTACATGTTTGATGGTTGCTACTTTGACTTGATAGGAGAATAAAAATTCCCATGCTTCTAAAATCTTCTTCGCTTCAAAGGCATCTTTTCCCCACACGGTAATTCCATGATTCTGAATAAGAATGGCCCCACTGTCTCCCGTTACATAGCGATCGAATTGTTCAGCTAGTGTTGGAATATGTGCGATATTCGAGATGATCGGAATGCTGACTTTGGCATCTTGTTCCCAGAAACCGAGAGCTTTGATGATTTCATTTCCCGTGAATTCAATATGCGTTTCATTTTTGTACAGTTCTGTAATCACATTGTTATCAATCGTATGCACATGAAGCACGCAACCCGCATTTGTTTTATTATAAATTTTTGCGTGGAGCAACGTTTCAGCGGATGGCTTTGACGTTGTATCCTCTAGCTTTTCACCATTTGAATCGACCAATAAAAAGTCGTGATCCGTAAATTTACGTTTGTCTTTTCCAGAAGCTGTGACTAGGAATGTCACAGGTTCACTCGAAACTTTAATCGATAAATTACCACTCGTACCAAAAAACCAATCGCGATCGGCTAATTCTTTTTTAATAGCTGCCAGATCGCTCCAACGTGAAAAGTAGTTGCTCATGTGTGTACCTCCAATTGCTTTAGAATGTGAATTACATCTGTAAATGTTTCAAACGGCTCAAATGCGATATTGAGTTCTTCGCACTTTTCACTGAGGAAATCGCGCGCAATGACTTGGTCTGCCAGTTTTGCAGCTTGTAGATCGGTAATGGAATCACCGATGACGATTTTATACGTGTTGGCTTCACTCAGTTTGCGAATTATGGATGGTTTACAGCAACCACATCCATTTGAACAAAGTTCATCACATGTATGTGGCCACTCGATTGAAATCGTATCACCTGAGAAATCTGCGACATTGCAATAAATATGTTCTTCAAGAATGTAATCTTTCAACAAAGGTTTGACGAAGAAATCAATACCACCTGATACGATAAAGAGCGGAATCTGTTGCGACTTCGTATACGCAACAAAGTCTTCAAAACCTTCGCGAATTTGTGCCTGGTCGAGGACAAATTGCGTGATTTCATCTTTTTGGTCGGTTGAAAGTAAGTTAAATAGTTGTGTAACACCTTGTTGAATGGAAATTTGTTGACCGAGAATTTGGTCTTTTATCGGCTCCCATTCGGGTGGTGCGAACTTTTTCATGATGGCCATGATGTTGTCTTTTATAGTGATGGTGCCATCAAAATCACAAAAAATAACTGTTTGGCTCATCGGACTTTGTCCCCCCACAATTCAAGTGCTTGGCGAAGTTCTTCGTTTGTTTGTGCAGCGTCTGATAATGTTTTCTTTGAAAGTGTTGCATCCACCGCTTGCCTGAACGCCTTGCCTCCTGCTGCTGAACCTGCTGGGTGCCCGTGCACTCCGCCTCCTGCATTAATCACCGAATCAATTCCAAAATCTTCGATAAGTTGAGGCACCATTCCCGGATGGATTCCCGCGGATGGCACAGGAAGTGTGGATTTCACGTAATCTGGTTTCGTTAGAGATTCCATAATTTTAAGAGTTTCGTTTTTCTCAAGAGCTACACTTCCGTATGGCGACGGAAATAAGGAGAAATCCGCTCCTGCAAAACGTAGTAATTTGCCTAGTGCAAGTTGGTTAGACAGCCCATACTGTGGAGATGGCGTAAATGCCCCCGATACAGCAGGATGGGCCATGATTGGGACAGCAATTTCACTATCTTCAGCTAAACTATGAAGCGTGTCGAGTCCGTATGCATATACATTAAACAACAACATGTCTGCCCCGAGCTCAGTTGCTCGCCTCGCTTTATCTCTCAAGTCAAATGTGCGACCGGTTAAATTGACAGCGTAACGGGTGCGATGTCCAGTTTCTGAATATACTTTTTCAAGCACTTCACGACCTTGCGTAATCCGTTCTTCAAAAGGCGTTAGCTCGTTGTCGAAAAGAATCTCATCGTCTTTCACGAAATCTACACCACCGCGTGCTTGTTGTTCAAGTTGGTGTAGTAAAAATGATAAGTCTTTGCCTAGGATTCCTTTGAAGATACTCATCACAAATGGTCGATCTTGTACACCCGTCCATTTGCGAATCCCTTCAATCCCAAACTTAGGTCCTTTGAAGTGAGTAGCTAGCTCCGCACTAAATTCCAAATCAATTAATTTAATCTCCCCATCAAGCGATAATTTGCCAAAAGCCGTCGTCAAAATGGCTGGCAAGTCGGGACTAAAATTCGCAGCTGGATAAGCAATTTGAATGATTCCTTTCGAGCCATTTGATGAAACTTCATCTAATGATTGGACAGAGACGACGCGACCTTTATGTTTTCTTAATTGTTGTTGTTCAAGCTGAGGCAAGTCAGTCCAAGACCCTACTGTTAAGCCAAGTGCGATGCCTTGTGCTTTTTTTTCTAAATTATCTACGTTATGAACTAAATAACTCGCGATTACTTCACTCAATGTCTTCACCTCTTTTATCCACATAAAAAAACCTCTTCACAAAAAAGAAGAGGTTAGTAGAAACTAACATCCTCTTATCTGTCAGCTATTGCTGCAAGAATTAGCACCGTGCCTACTCGTGTAAGTCGGTTGCCGGGTTTCGTAGGGCTAGTTCCCTCCACCTGCTCTTGATAAGAAAAATGTAGATATGTAATTTTTAAAAATCTAAATCGAATTATTGCATCTATTTCCAATAATGTCAACACTATTATTTAACAAATCTGAATTTATTCAATTGACTGATAGTTAGAAAGAAGAGTAGGGTAAAGATGAATGTAAATACAAATTCTGGAGGTTTTTTCGTTGAGATTACAAGATAAAGTGGCGATTGTTACTGGTGTGGCCAGTGGGATTGGCGAATTTACTGTACGTGAAATGCTCAAGCAAGGTGCCAAAGTAGTCATCGCTGATTTTAATGATGCTGGTGGTCAAAAACTTGCCGATGAACTGGGGGAAAACGTTTCATTTATCCATGTAGATGTTTCAAATAAGGAACAAGTTGAAGCAATGGTGAAACACGCAGTCGATACGTTTGGCAAAGTGGATATTTTATTTAGCAACGCTGGTATCGGGTCCATCGGTTCTACACATGAGTTAACGTTGGAAGAATGGAATAAAACAATTTCTATCAACTTATCTGGCGTATTCTTATGTGCAAAATATGCATTAAAAGAAATGGTTAAACAAGGCAGCGGCAGCATCGTCAACTGCGCATCGATACTAGGTCACGTTGGACAAGCAGCGACCGCTTCTTATACCGCAGCAAAAGGGGGCGTAGTAAACATGACACGCGCACTTGCCCTGGAGTATGCTTCACAAGGTATTCGTGTAAACGCCGTATGTCCTGGTTATATCAAGACTCCACTACTTGATCAATTAGACGACGAGATGATGCAACACTTAGTATCACTGCATCCACTTGGACGTTTGGGTGAGTCCCATGAAGTGGCAAACGCCGTGGTTTTCCTTGCTTCAGATGAAGCAAGTTTCGTGACCGGCGCAAACTTATTGGT
>NZ_JBATUX010000102.1:0-17851 GCF_049671445.1 Paenisporosarcina sp.
GGAAAGCGTCCGCCTGAAACGGAAATCATCAATATTAATGAATCAATCATTTTGTCCAAAACACCTGAAACACTGGATTTATCGAACTAAAATTATATACTTTCTTAACTTTTAAAAAAAGCCGCACTTCCTCAAAGGAGTGTGCGGCTCATGTCTTTATTTTTTCAAGTTATAGAAAGTTTTCATTCCTAAATATTGAGCAGTTTCGTAAAGTTGGTCTTCAATACGAAGTAATTGGTTGTATTTCGCTACGCGGTCAGATCGTGACGGTGCACCCGTTTTAATTTGGCCAGCGTTTGTAGCAACTGCGATATCAGCAATCGTTGAATCTTCAGATTCACCAGAGCGATGAGAAATTACTGTTGTGTAACCTGCTCGTTTCGCCATTTCAATCGCATCAAATGTTTCTGTTAATGTACCGATTTGGTTTACTTTGATTAAGATTGAGTTCGCAACGCCTTCTTCAATCCCTTTAGAAAGTTTCGAAGTATTTGTAACGAATAAATCGTCACCAACAAGTTGAACACGATCGCCTAGGCGTTCTGTCAATAATTTATGTCCAGCCCAGTCGTTTTCATCTAAACCATCTTCAATTGAAACGATTGGGTATTTGTCGCAAAGCTCTTCATACCAGTTAACCATTTCTTCAGATGTTTTGACAATGCCTTCTCCAACTAAATGATATTTCCCATCTTCTTTGTTAAAGAACTCAGAAGAAGCAACATCCATAGCTAGCAAGATCTCTTCGCCTGGCTTGTACCCAGCTTTTTCAATAGCAGTCAAAATCGTAGTGATAGCTTCTTCATTTGACGATAAGTTAGGAGCGAATCCACCTTCATCTCCTACAGCAGTGTTCAATCCTTTATCTTTCAATACTGATTTCAAGTTATGGAAAATTTCAGCGCCCATTTGAAGTGCTTGGCGGAAAGATGTTGCCCCTACAGGCATTACCATAAATTCTTGAATATCAACATTGTTATCAGCATGTTCCCCACCGTTTAAGATGTTCATCATTGGAACAGGAAGTTGTTTCGCGTTAAATCCACCTAAGTATTGATATAACGGGATGTCCAAATAATCTGCTGCTGCATGAGCAGT
This sequence comes from Paenisporosarcina sp., assembly GCF_049671445.1. GTDB lineage: Bacteria > Bacillota > Bacilli > Bacillales_A > Planococcaceae > Paenisporosarcina. The sequence goes on from NZ_JBATUX010000102.1 coordinate 1,099, forward strand.
GGCAAGTGAAACTCCAAGAATTGCGTTAGCTCCCAGTTTGCCTTTATTTTCTGTACCATCTAATTCAATCATTGCTTGATCGATTGATACTTGATCTAATACAGTGAATTTTTCTTCAAGTTCTTCTGCAATTACTACGTTTACGTTTTCAACGGCTTTAAGGACGCCTTTACCAAGGTAACGACCTTTGTCTCCATCACGTAGTTCTACAGCTTCATGTTCACCCGTAGAAGCGCCTGAAGGTACAATTGCGCGACCAAATGCTCCGCTTTCTGTAAATACTTCAACTTCAATAGTTGGATTTCCGCGAGAATCTAATACTTCACGAGCTTGTATTTGAGTAATAATTGGCATGTTTAAATCTCCTCAGCTTTCAATAATGTTTTACCTGTCATTTCAGACGGTTGATTAATTCCTAACAAGTGTAACATGGTAGGGGCAAGATCTGCTAAGATACCATCTTCACGTAAATCAATTCCATTTTTCGTTACAATAACAGGAACGGGATTCGTGGTGTGCGCTGTCATCGGTTCACCGGCAACAGTTAAGACTTCATCTGAATTGCCATGATCTGCCGTGATAATAGCTGCTCCACCTTTAGCAATTAGTGCATCAACAATGCGTCCTAAACATTCGTCTACCACTTCAATTGCACGAATTGTTGGCTCAAGCATTCCACTATGACCGACCATATCGGGATTTGCAAAGTTTAATAAAATCCCATCAAAACGGTCTGCAGCAATGGCCTCAAGTAATGCATCTGTTACTTCATAAGCACTCATTTCAGGCTGTAAATCATATGTTGCCACTTTTGGAGAATCAATTAATATACGTTCTTCTCCAGGGAAACGTTCTTCTCGTCCACCACTCATAAAGAAGGTAACATGAGGGAACTTCTCTGTTTCAGCAATTCGTAACTGTGTTTTACCATTTGCAGAAAGGACTTCACCCACCGTGTTAACTAAGTTGTCACTAGCATAAGCGATGGAAGAAAATACTTCGTCACTATATGTTGTAAATGTCACAAACTTTAATTCAGTTGGATGTTTAGCACTCAAAGAAAATGCTGGATTACAACTAGGATTTGTTAAAACAGACGACAATTGAATCGCGCGGTCAGGTCTAAAGTTAAAGAAAATAACAGCATCTTGCGAATCAATTGTTGCAACTGGTTTCCCTTGTTCCTCAATAACAAACGGCAGGACAAATTCATCTGCTACTTTGTTATCATAAGAAGCTTTCACGCCTGCTATAGCTGACGTTGATAGTTCTCCTACGCCATCAACTAAAGCACGATAGGCTTTCTCTACTCGCTCCCATCGACGATCTCGGTCCATTGCATAATAACGACCACTAATAGTAGCAAATTTACCTACACCAATTTGAGACATTTGTTTTTCTGTTTCTTCAATGTAAGAAAGTGCCGTTGATGGCCCTACATCGCGACCATCTAAGAATCCGTGAACGAAGACGTCTTCAAGTCCTTGTGATTTCGCTAATTGCAATAAGGCAAATAAATGCTCGTAATGCGAATGAACGCCACCGTCAGATAACAAGCCCATTAAGTGGAGTTTTGAACCATGCGCTTTCACATGTGCAATTGCCTCCATAAATGCTGCATTCTGAAAGAAGTCGGCATCAGCAATCGATTTATGAATTCTTGTTAAATTTTGATACACAATACGTCCTGCACCAATATTTAAATGACCAACTTCGGAATTCCCCATTTGACCTTCGGGGAGCCCAACAGCGTTCCCTGAAGCCACTAAAGAAGCATGGGAATAGGTATTCCAGTAACGATCAAAGTTCGGTTTTTTCGCTTGTGCCACTGCATTGCCAAAAACTTCACTACGTATCGCAAAACCATCTAAAATGATTAATGCAACGGGTGATTTAGACATTGGCACCAGCCTCCAATAATTTTAAAAACGATTCAGGTTGTAAACTTGCTCCACCAACTAGTGCACCGTCTATGTGTTCCATTGTTAATAACTCTTCTATGTTTTCTGGTTTAACAGAGCCACCGTATTGAATACGGACTGCTTCAGACACTTGTTGTCCAAATAAAGACTCTACTTTATTGCGAATAGCTCCACACACTTCATTGGCATTTTCAGATGTAGCAGTTTTACCTGTACCGATTGCCCATATTGGTTCGTATGCAATTACTGTTTGTTTCACTTGATCTTCATTCAATCCAGCAAGTGCTAGTTCTACTTGTCCTTCTACTTTAGAAGTTGTGTTGCCTGCTTCACGCTCTTCAAGAGTTTCACCTACACAAACAATAGGAGTTAATGAATGAGCAAATGCCGCTTGCACTTTCTTATTGACTGCTTCGTCTGTTTCATTAAAATATTCACGTCGCTCTGAGTGTCCTAAAATAACGTATTCAACGCCTAAGTCTGCTAATTGAACTGGGCTAACTTCGCCAGTAAAAGCACCTTCATTTTCAAAGTGCATCGTTTGAGCACCCACATGAACAGTTGATCCAGATAGTGATTGAGTTAATTGTTCTAGAAAGAGTGGTGCTGCACAAATTACTGTATCCACTTTCACAGAATCTGGTGCCAATCCTTTTACTTCTTCAGCAAATTGTTTCGCCTCAGATAAAGTTTTATACATTTTCCAGTTACCAGCAATAATGGGTTTTCGCATGCGAATTCCTCCTTAGTTTTGATCGTTTAGTGCCACAACTCCAGGTAAGTCTTTACCTTCCATGAACTCTAAAGAAGCTCCGCCACCAGTCGAAATGTGATCCATTTTATCAGCTACATCGAATTTTTCAACAGCTGCGGCTGAATCGCCACCACCGATTACAGTGTACCCTTGTGTTGTTGCCATAGCATTTGCTACACCTTTAGTTCCTTCAGCAAATGGTGTCATTTCAAATACACCCATTGGTCCATTCCAAATGATAAGTTTCGAATTCGCAATGACATCTGCGTATTGAGCTGTTGTTTTTGGTCCGATATCAAGTCCCATCCAATCAGAAGGGATTTCATCGATGTTAACTACTTTGGTTTCAGCATCTTTTGAAAATTCATTAGCTACTACAACGTCGATCGGCATGAATAAATTCACACCTTTTTCTTTTGCTTTATCGATAAATGATTTGGCTAAGTCAACTTTGTCTTCTTCAAGCAAAGATTTTCCAACATCGTTACCTTGTGCTTTAGAAAATGTATAAGATAAGCCGCCACCAATGATAAGGTTGTCCACAATATCCAATAAATGATCAATCACACCAATTTTATCTTTTACTTTTGCTCCACCAATGATGGCTGTAAATGGTCGCTCTGGTTCAGACAAAGCTTTACCTAAAACGTCTAATTCCTTTTCCATTAACAATCCTGAAACTGCTGGAATATGTTTGGCGATACCCTCTGTCGAAGCATGTGCACGATGTGCTGCTCCAAAAGCATCGTTTACAAAAACATCTGCGAGCTTAGCAAATTGCTCTGCTAATGCTGCATCATTTTTTTCTTCACCTTTATGGAAACGAACATTCTCAAGTAATACAATGTCGCCTTGCTCCAATTCAGCAATTGCTTGTTCTACTGACTCACCGACTGACTCGTCTAACTTCAGAACAGGTTTATGTAATAGTTCACTTAAGTGCTCACCTACTTGAGTTAAGCGTAACTCTTCAGTAACTTCTCCTTTTGGACGACCCATATGACTCGCCAAAATTACTTTTGCCCCTTTTTCTACCAAGTATTTGATGGTAGGAAGTGCTGCACGTATTCTTGTATCATCTGTAATTTTTCCATCTTCCATTGGCACATTAAAATCTACGCGGCAAAATACCCGCTTACCTGCCAAGTCTACTTGTTGCATTGTCTGTTTTTGTTTCATGAAGAATCTCCTCCTTCAAAAATTAAAAAAATAAGGAACGGAGGGTACCTCCGTTCCTTTTACCCTACTTTATTATAGAGGTTAATGACAATATTCGCTACTTTATCAAGAGCTTAGACGTCTTATAAACCTTTACTAGACATGTGTAGTGCAAGGTCGATACAACGAGTTGAGTAGCCAGTTTCATTATCATACCAAGACAATACTTTAACCATGTTTTTCTCAAGAACCATTGTTGATAAACCATCTACAGTTGATGAAGCGGCGTTACCGTTATAGTCACGAGATACTAAAGGCAATTCATTGTATTCTAAGAAACCATTTAATTCGTTTTCAGATGCTGATTTTAATGCAGCATTTACTTCTTCAGTTGTTACATCTGTATCAAGTTCTACTACTAAATCTACAAGTGATACGTTTGGCGTTGGTACTCGAACTGCCATTCCATCTAACTTGCCTTTTAGTTCAGGAAGAACTAATGATACTGCTGCTGCAGCTCCTGTTGAAGTTGGAATCATTGATTCAGCTGCTGCACGAGCACGGCGGTAATCTTCATGTGGTAAATCTAAAATACGTTGATCGTTTGTGTATGAATGAATTGTAGTCATCATACCGCGTTTAATTCCGAATTTCTCATGAAGAACTTTCGCAACTGGTGCTAAGCTATTTGTAGTACAAGATGCGTTTGAAACAACATGGTCTGTTTCAGGGTTATACGTTTCATGGTTAACACCCATAACGAATGTAGACATTCCACTCTTACCTGGTGAAGAAACGATAACTTTTTTAGCACCTGCTTCAATATGTTTTCCAGCAGATTCGTTATCACGGAAAATACCTGTTGCTTCAACAACAATATCAATTCCAAGATCTTTCCATGGTAAAACCGAAGGATCTTTTTCAGCATAAACACGTACTTGTTTGCCATTGACAATTAAGTAGTCGCCTTCAGATGATACGTCTGCATCAAAGATACCGTGTACTGAATCATACTTTAGTAAATGTGCTAACATTGCTGCATCCGTTAAGTCGTTAATCGCAACTACTTCTACACCTTCACGTTGTAATGCCTCGCGGAATACTACTCGCCCAATACGTCCAAATCCGTTAATTGCTAATTTTAAAGTCATTTATATTTCCTCCTAATTTTCATTACTCAAAAGTTGAGTTATTTTATTTGCGGCACCTTCATCAGTAATTAAAACCGTTTGATTTGGTGCGTGTTTTAAATAAGATAATATGGCAGAAGCTTTAGAAGCTCCTCCTGCAACAGCTAATAAATGTTGTGCGTGTTTAAGTTGTTTTAATTGTATCCCTACTGTGCGAATACGATGTACAGCTTTCCCTTGTTCATTAAAATAATAACCAAAGGCTTCACCGACAGCTTCCTTCTGCAAAATGATATCGAGTTCCTCATTGCTAGAATTACGGCGTCGCGCCATTTCTTTTGCATCCCCAATCCCGTGAATGACAATGTTTGTTTTATCATAAAGGTCTATCATTTCTTTTATGACAGGTTCTTTAATCATTGTCTTGTATGCTGTTTCACTTAGATGATCGGGTAGGTATAACGTTCGAGATGTTCCACTTGCCTGTATGGCAAATGCAGATGCTATATGATTAGCTTGCATTTCTACATTTTCACCAATTCCACCACGTGCTGCAACAAACACTAAATTCTTAGGCTTAAGATGCACGGATAAGTGGTTGGCAATCGCTGCAATTGTACTGCCACCTGTAACAGCAACAGTATCTTTATTTTTTGATAACAGTTCAAGCTGTTTTGCTGCTTCTTGCCCGATTAAGGATTTTGCAGGACTTTCGATTTCACTATCCCCTGGAACGATGATTACTCGAGCTAATTTAAATGCTTTTTCAAGTTGTTTTTCCATATCGTATAATCCAGACCATTCATGAACCAAATCTTTTAATGTTACTAAAACACTCTTGCCTTCTTGTGTAATTTCCATTCCATTTGCCAACACTTGTATTAACCCTTGTGCTCGTAAAATGTCTAACTCTCTTCTCGTCTCACGTTCAGTCGAATGTACGATTTCACTTAATGCTCTTCGTCCAATTCCTGTTGATAACTGAATCGTCATTAATAGTCGATATCTTTTTTGAAGAAGAGTCGTCATTTCTGGTAACAATTTCTGTTGTGCTTCTAGTAATTGTTCCATTGCATTCTCCCTTTTCGAAAAACTACATCTTCCGATTACAATCTTTAAAATAATCGGGACGTTTAATGTCCCGGTGGTACAGATTATGTCCCACTTATATTATTAATATACTCCTCTTTCAAAAAAAGTGCAAATAAAAAGACGTTTACGAAGTAAACGCCTCAGACTGAAGACTAACTTGATTTTGAATGAGTATATAAACCAGCAGGGACTTCCACTGCGCTTTCCGTGGGCTTGACTTCAGCCTCCTCGTCACTCCGTTCATTCGGGGTCTTCAGTTCAAGCTTATCCCACAGGAGTCTTCGTGGCAGTCCCTGCCTGGTGTTTAGCCTTTAACAAAAGTTGAAAAATTCCAAACGTTCTTTATTTTATTATCGTCCACCACCCGCAGACAACTTCACGAAGATTGAGTGATATGTTTATTCCATACTTCGCTATTTAATAAATACTTATGTCAACGATCTGAGACACTTACGAAGTAAACGCCTCTAACAAAGTAGGATAATCAATTCGACCTTCTTGAATAATTACCCCTCCGCTCTCAATCACAGGTATACGAAGTAGATATTTCTCATGAATTTTATCATCTTCTTCAATATTAATTTCTTCAATATCTAAGTAAATATCATCCTTTACTAATTCCAGCATTAATCTAGCTTCCTCACATAATGGACAATTTGATCGTGAATAAAATTGTACTTTCATCATTAATCCTTCCTTTCAAATCGTTTTCGTTTTGATGAACCAAAGATGCCAAGTTGCTCTCTATATTTTGCAATAACACGGCGTGATAAATGGATTCGTTCTAAAAGAAGCATATCGACGATTTTTTGATCGGATACCGGTTTGTTTTTATCCTCATGTTCAATAAAAAACTGAATTCGTGTTTTCACATGAGCTACCGAAACGTCATCTACGGATGGTTGCGAAAAAAAAGACTTTAAAGCAACGATTCCTGTTTGGGTTTGTATGTACTTCTCCCGAACAGCCCTACTAACTGTTGATTCATGTATTTCTAGCCGCTCTGCTAAATCGGTCATAGTCATAGGCACTAAGAAAGATGGACCTTTTGTAAAGTATTTTTGCTGACTATTTACTACTTCCTGAATGATTCGTTGCAAAGTCGACTTACGCCAATGTAGTTGAAATGTTATATTCTCGACTTCTTTCGTTTTTTTTTGGACATATGCCTTTGTTTGATCATCCATCTGAAGTGTTAGGCTTTGTGAATAAGTTTTATCAACATGTGCTTGAGGGAAAGCATGTCCGTAATAAATGATGGTACACTCTTTATTTTGAAATGATACATAGGCATCAGGTTGAATATATGCAGTCTGATGTTGTTCAATTAATTGTAAGGGCGATGTTGAAAAATTAGATAATGTATCTGCGATTTGTTGAATTTCTTCTAGTGAAATATGTATATTTTTCGCAAGCTCTTTCCATTTTTTCGAGATAAACAAGTCAAAATGGTTTGTTACAATATCTAATGTTTCCGCCGATAATCTTTTATTTATCGCTTGAAGAACTAATGCATGTTGTTTTGAGAATGCTCCAATTCCAATTGGTTCACAACGTTGTATGACTTCGATTGCTTCTTGAATTAAGAATTGTGGTTTATTGGTCCAGCTTGCATACTCTGCAAGTGTACCTGTAAGGAATCCATGTTCATCTAAATCATCGATGAGCCAATGAACCAAATAAGCGAGATCATCCGTTAAGTGAAAGTCTAGTAATTGTGTGTAAAGCAGATCTTTGAATGAAGAAAGGCTAGATTGTTGTTGAACCCTTTGTGGCGAAATAAGTGTTGGTCCTTTTAAACGTACTTTTAACCACGGGTTTTCATCTTGCTTTTCTCTCAGAAAATGTTCCAGTTCATAGGTCGAGAAATTTAGGATTTCAAGTGATTGGCGCAACGATTGAGTCATTGCTAATTTTTGTGTTTGTATCTGCAATTGACTTAAGTGTTGGTCCATTGAAATTCACCCCCAATTTCTATTATACGAGACAAGCTAAACATAGAGAAATGGGTAGAATTTGATATGTTTAATTTCAAGTTGAATTAGCTAACTCTATCTCTCAAAAAGAGCTTTTTACAAAAGCTTAGTTTTACAATACTGTTCTTTATCGTACATTTCCGCTGGCCGCACGTTTCGCATGAGCCAACAAGCATGAAAACCACATACTTGTGGGTCTCATTCTCCACGCTCCTGCGGCTTGCTAGGAGCAAATGCAATCTTTCTGTATTTTTCAATATCAATAGCATTCGTCTGATGTACTCTTTCTCAATATCAAAAGTATTCTCTAACATAGCCTTCACAAAAAAAGCGAGTGGCTTTTTGCCACTCACTTCTTAGAACTAAAATCCACGACCTGCGCCGCCTCCGCCAGAAGAACCTCCGCCTCCACCACGGAAACCACCTCCGCCGCCTCCGCCAAATCCACCGCCGAATGATCCTGGTCCCATCATAGGAAATCCGCCACGACGTCCTCGAGAGCCTGGCCCCATTCCACCTCCACCACGGTTTTTAAAAACCATGAAAAGTACGAATAAAATGATGATAATAGTGGTAATTGAAAAAGAACCACCACCCTCATCCTCACTACTTTTAGCAGACTGCTCAGGATTTACCGCTTCACCATTCCAGTCATATTCTTTAGCGATTTCTTGATAAAAAACTTTCATTGTATTTAAAATGGCTAAATCCGCTTTGTCCTCTTTCATATAAGGTACAGTAAACTCGTCTAGTATTCGCCCAACTTTGCCATCAGGTAAAGCACCTTCTAGGCCGTAGCCGACTTCAACCCACAACTCTCGAGTATCCATGTCGATGACTAGCAAGACACCATTATTTTTTTCTGCATCTCCAAGTTTATATTCACGAAATGCCTGGTTCGCAAAACTTTGAATATCAGCTCCCTCTAGTGAATTAACGGTCAGCACCGCTATTTGAGCACCTGTAGCATCATCTAAACGTGCCGCTAATTGATCAATCTCAGCTTCTTGTTCCTCGTTTAGTAAATCAGCAAAATCTTGGGTATAAATATCACCAACTGGTTGAGGTATTGTTGCCGCCTGAATCATTGGCGCAAGCGTCAACAGAAAAAGAAGCGCCGTTCCTACGAAAAGCGCAGCTTTTTTCATCACTCGCCATCTCCTCCGAAATCAATTTTCGGTGCATCCTGTGCTCCCGCATCAGCTTTAAAGTATTCTTTTTCATCAAAGCCGAAAATTCCTGCAAGCAATGCACCTGGAAATCGTTTTACTTTTCGATTAAAATCAGCAACTTCATTATTATAATCTTGTCTTGCTACTGATAATCGATTTTCTGTACCAGCTAATTCGTCCATCAATTGACGAAAATTTGCATCTGATTTGAGTTCGGGATAATTTTCAACGACAACTAATAATCGACTTAATGCTCCTGATAATTCATCATTCGCTTGCGCTTGTTCTTGTGGAGAACCAGCTCCAGCTAGACGAGCCCTAGCTTCAGTTACACTATCGATTACATCTTTTTCTTGTTTCGCAAACCCTTTAACTGTTTCCACCAAATTAGGAATCAAATCAAGTCTGCGTTGCAGTTGATTTTCCACTTGTGCGTATGCTTGATCTACATTTTCTTCGCCGTTAACGAAGCCGTTATAACTAGGAATTAACATAAGTGCCAAAACAACGATAATACCCACAACGATAAGAATGGGAACTAAACCTTTTTTCATTTTCTTCACCTCTTGATTAGTATAGTCATTATCTACCTTCTTTAGAGATTGTTAAAACATAAAAAAACGACAGTAACTGTAACAGTCACTGTCGTTTCATTTTTATGCTTTTTTCAAGTCGCTACGGGAAATGATATGATCCACTAAACCATATTCTTTCGCACGTTCAGCTGTCATGAAATTATCACGATCTGTGTCTTTTGCAATGACTTCAACCGATTGACCTGTACGTTCAGCTAAAATATTGTTCAACTTTTCACGTAAGAATAAAATACGTTTAGCAGCGATTTCAATTTCAGTCGCTTGCCCTTGTGCACCACCTAGTGGTTGGTGAATCATAACTTCAGAGTTTGGTAATGCATAACGTTTTCCTTTTGTTCCGGCAGCAAGTAAGAAAGCACCCATTGATGCAGCCATACCGATACAAATTGTTTGTACATCTGGCTTAATAAATTGCATTGTGTCAAAAATAGCCATACCCGCTGTAATACTTCCACCTGGGCTGTTAATGTAAATTGAAATATCTTTTTCTGGATCATCTGCTTCTAGGAAAAGTAATTGCGCCACTATGGAGTTTGCAACATTGTCATCAATGCCACTTCCAAGCATAATTACACGATCTTTAAGTAAACGAGAGTAAATGTCATAAGCACGTTCTCCACGGCTTGTTTGTTCAATAACTGTAGGAATTAAGTTCATTGAAATTGCCTCCTTCAAACATAAATTAATTTTCTTACATCCTGAGTTTCATAAGATGTTCTCAGTTGTTACTTTATCATATACAAGTTGGTCAAGGAAGGTCAAATATTATGCACGAAAAAGTAAAGTTGTATTGTTGGACGACTCTTTGTATAATAGAAAAGTCGCTTGTCCTCGTGGTGTAATGGATAACACGTGAGCCTCCGAAGCTTTAGATGTGAGTTCGATTCTCGCCGAGGGCGTCATTTAGTTCAAATAAAAAACCTTCGACAATTCTGTCGGAGGTTTTTTGCTAATTATTTATTCTTCATTTCCAACCATTGCGATTAATCCGGATACAGCTTGTTCTTCATCTGAGCCGTCAGCACTGATGATAACTGATGATCCTTTGCTAATAGCTAAGCTCATAATGCCCATAATACTTTTCGCATTAACTTTTTTAGTCTCTTTCTGTAAATACACATCTGCTTGATAACGATTTGCTTCCTGTACAAAAAGAGCAGCTTGTCTTGCTTGTAACCCTGATTTTAATCCTACTTGTACTTGTTTTTCTACCATTCGTTCATGCCCCCTAAGCTCTATCCCTTATTGTATTGTTTTTTATGTTAGCGGAAAAATTACTTTCACACAACTATCTATTTGCTTTATCGAACGTTACTCCACCGCGAAGACCATCTGCAATTTCATCAAGTTTACGTAAGCGATGATTAATTCCTGACTTACTGATAGTTCCAGTAGACACCATCTCGCCTAGCTCTTTTAACGTCACATCTTGATATTCTACACGTAAACGAGCAATTTCTCTAAGTTTCTCTGGAAGTTGATCGATTCCCATCGCTTTATCAATATATCGAATGTTTTCTACTTGGCGGACTGCTGCTCCGATGGTTTTGTTTAAATTGGCTGTCTCACAGTTCACCAGGCGGTTTACGCTATTTCTCATATCGCGAATGATTCGTACATCTTCAAACTTTAGCAATGCTTGGTGTGCTCCCGTGATACTGAAAAAATCAGAAATTTTTTCTGCTTCTTTTAAATACGTTACAAAACCTTTTTTACGCTCTATAGTTTTCGCATTTAATCCAAATCCATTCATTAAATCTACCAATGCTTCACTGTGATCTTTATATAGTGAATAGATTTCTAAATGATATGCAGAAGTTTCAGGATTATTAACTGACCCTCCAGCTAAAAATGCACCCCGTAAATAGGCACGTTTACAACAATTTTTTTTAATTAGTTCCGGTGAGATTGTATGATTAATTTGAAAATCTTCAGAAATGATTTTCAAATCTTCGAGTAAGGCTTTTGAGCCATCACGTACTCGACAAATATAGACATTATTTTTCTTCAACCGCATCTTTTTTCGTACTAACAATTCTACCCGATATGGATATGTGGACTTCATGAGCGTATATAGACGTCTTGCTATAGCCGCATTTTCCGTTTGAACATCTAAGCTTAAACTCCGATTGGCAAATGAAAGCGCACCATTCATTCGAATGAGTGCTGATAACTCTGCTTTCGCACAACAAGGGATTATGTCAGCTTGCGTCATTTCTTTTTTGGTTTCAGATGCAAATGACATAGAAGTGTCCTCCTTTCAAACGAAAGCTAGATAGATGAATTTTTAATAGCACTTTCCCTATCTTCCGCATATTCAACAAGCCATTCGGCAACTTTAGTAGCATCATGTCGGATGGCTCCATCCTGAATGGTCGCAATATCTTTTTTGACCACGGTTATTCCTAATTGAGATAAGCGAGACTCATCATAACTTACTGGCTTAGATTGTTCTTGTTCATACACTTTTTGAACTTCTACTGGAACTTCATCCGTATTCAACAAAATGGTTTGAATAAAGGGTGCTCCCATATGTAAAAAGAGTGCTCGAACATGATCAGCTGCCGAATAATTATGTGTTTCTCCAGCTTGTGTCATTAAATTACAAATGTATATATTATGAGCTTTAGATTGAAGAATAGCTTTTTGAATACCTTGTACTAATAGATTAGGCAAAATACTAGTATATAAACTTCCCGGACCAAATACGAGTAAATCAGCTTTTCGAATTGCTTTTATCGTATCTGGAAGAGGTTCCACATCATCTGGCGTTAAAAACACACGATGAATGCGTTGATTATACGTAGGAATTTTTGATTCACCTGTAACAATTGTACCATCGTCAAGTTCAGCATGGAGTGTAATGGTTTGATTTGCAGCTGGCAAAACAGTTCCATGAACATTTAAAACACGACTCATTTCACGAATTGCATGAGAAAAGTCACCTGTTATATCGGTCAATGCAGTCAACATTAAGTTCCCTAAAGAATGACCACCTAAGTCTACAGATTCACTAAACCGATACTGGAACATCTCTTCAACTAAGGGCTCTACATCCGATAATGCAGCCATTACTTTTCGTATATCACCCGGAGGCGGTATATCATAATCATCTCGAAGTCTACCTGAACTTCCGCCATCATCTGCGACGGTAACAATTGCAGTAATGTCGACAGGGAATTTTTTCAATCCTCGAAGTAACGTAGATAGTCCCGTTCCCCCGCCGATTATTACGATGCGTTTCCGGCGTTTGGAACGTGCCATTCCATCAACCCTTTCTATGTTTAATATCGCGATGCGTAATGACTGTTTGATACTCTTCTTGGAACAATTTTGCAAAGTATTCCGTAAGTGTTACGGAGCGATGTTGTCCGCCCGTACAACCAAACGCAATGACAAGTTGGCGTTTGCCTTCTCGTTTATATTGGGGAATCATATAAATCAATAAATCTGTCAGTTTTTCAATTAACACTTGAGTTTCTGGCCATTTTAATACGTAGCCGGAAACATCTGAATCTAAACCTGTTTTAGGACGTAACTCTTCTATATAATATGGATTGGGTAAAAAACGGACATCAAACACCAAATCTGCATCAATTGGCATCCCATGTTTATAACCAAACGACATAACATTTAAAGTGAAGGTATAGTTCCCTTTTGAAGAAAATTCAGCTTGAATTTTCTCTCGAAGCTCTTTTGGTTTTAAAGAGGATGTATTGTAAATAAATTGCGCTCTTCCTTTTAATTCAGAAAGTAATAAGCGCTCTCTTGCGATCCCCTCTAATGGTAATCCAGCAGGTGCAAGAGGGTGAGAACGACGTGTTTCTTTGTAGCGTCTGACCAATGTTTCATCATCTGCTTCTAAAAAGAGAATTTTCGGTGTCACTCCATTTTCTTTCGCCATATCGTCCAAAGCACCAATTAACGAATCAAATAAGTCTCCACCACGCATATCCATAACCGCTGCAATGCGGTTCATATCTTTCCCTGATTCTCTCATTAACTTTAAAAAAGTCATTAACAAGGCTGGTGGCAAGTTATCGATACAGAAAAACCCGAGATCCTCGAAACTTTGAATGGCTACTGTTTTACCTGCGCCAGACATGCCGGTAATAATAACAAATTCCGAATCTTGAGTTCGTTGCAATTCCATTATTGTCTCTCCCTTTCATTTGAAACTTGAATATCTTCTTTAATTAATTCAAAGTCAGTGGTATACACAAATGTTCCGTACTGAACTCCTTTGCCAGAAACAGCAAATTGGAGATTCGTCCGATCTCCTTCTGCCATCGGTAAATGAGCTAACGCTTCTACTGGATGCCATTCTAAGATGCCTTCTTTTGTATGCTCAAATGGAATTCCTTCTAAATCATACGCAATAAAGGTAAATAACATCCATTCGGTTTCAACCTTATCTTCATCACGTATAACCATTGTGTATACCCCCTTCAAATGAGGATCAATAGGGATGGTGTTCGTTTCCTCTTGAAACTCTCTAATTGCCGAAGTATAAATGGACTCGCCCGCTTCCATTTTGCCACCAGGAGCGACATACCAATCTCTACGTGGTTTCTTTAATAAAAGTACTTGCTGATTTTTTAATATAATTAAGTTCGCTATACGTTGCACATTCGACACTCCACATCCAAATAAACTCACTCATTCTATTATACAACTTTGATGAAGACCATACCAAAAAGAATGCAATAAGATTAGAGGAATGGATTCTTTCTCACGACACATTATTATAGTAGTAATCGAAAATGCATTAGGTCCACACTCCTCGCAGCACTTCTTACGCCTCAAGGTTGTGTTTATGTTAACAAGCGAGAGTTCAGCGGCCGCTTTCCGCTCTAATTGTTTGATGACGAGAAATCAAGTCCATGTCTGTTTCAATGAGTTAACTTGGATATAAGACGTGTTTGAGCGATAAATCTCAGGATTGAGCGATAAACTCTTTAATTTGATCGATAAATTTTTCACAATCTAAATGACACTAAAAATCTGTCTCATTGTTTTGCGCAATATCAACAGCAACATTTAACATAGCCAATAAAAAAAAGAGGCTGCCCATCGATTTGCATCGACGAACAGCCTGTCAAAATGTTGCTATAAAAAGGGGGTCAATTTACTTCCTTTAATATACACCTTTATTGTTGCAAGCGTATTACAGATGGATTAAAGAATGATTAAAATTAAACTTTAGCGCTTAATTTTTCATGTAGTTCTTCAATATAGTGTTGTGCGGCTTGTGCAGCAATACTTCCATCACCAGTAGCAGTAACAATTTGACGCAATGTTTTTTCTCTCACATCTCCTGCAGCGAAAATACCAGGAATTTTTGTTTCCATTTGTTCATTTGTTAGTATATAACCATTTTCATTTAAAATACCTAAATTCACAAATGGTTTTGTTAATGGCAGCATGCCGATATATATGAATACACCGTCCGCTGTAAATTCCTGTTCAGAATCATCCACAGTAGAAGCTAATGTTACGCCTCCGACTTTACCATTTTCATCGTTAATCGATTTTACAGTATGGTTCCAGATAAACTCAATTTTTTCATTTGCAAAAGCACGGTCTTGAAGGATTTTTTGTGCACGCAATTCTTCTCGACGGTGGACAATCGTTACTTTACTTGCAAAGCGAGTTAAATATACTCCCTCTTCAACAGCCGAATCTCCGCCACCAACTACTACTAATTCTTTATTTCTAAAGAATGCTCCATCACAAACTGCACAATAACTTACTCCGCGCCCACCGAGCTCTGTTTCGCCGGGGATGCCCATTTTTTTATATTCTGCACCAGTGGTTAAAATAATAGTGCGTGCTTTGTATTCTTTTCCACCAGCTTTAATGGTTTTAAAAGCTTCACCATCAATAATTTCTTGTACATCTCCGTATGCATATTCTGCACCGAATTTTTTCGCATGGTCAAACATTTTAGTCGAAAGTTCTGGTCCTAAAATATGTTCAAAACCAGGGTAATTTTCAACTTCTTCAGTATTTGCCATTTGGCCACCCGGAATTCCTCGTTCGATCATTAATGTCGATAAGTTTCCTCGTGATGTATATACAGCAGCCGTCATACCGGCAGGACCTGCACCGATAATTACAACGTCATAAATTTTTTCTTCAGTCATATAAAAAACCTCCTAAACCCAATGTTCTGTAACAAATGTATAAGATTCATGTCGCTCATTCAACTTTTTTGCTTACGAATCAGAGAATGGTAAAAACTGAATGAGTTCATTTACATACTTCGTTAAGGTTGGTGTTGTGATTTCATAGTTTTTTGCTAACGCAGTTTTCGTAATCCCATGAGATCGAGAGGATTGAAACATATAATCCGCTGCGGCTGCCAAGGCATTCGGGTTTTTAAATACATACCCTTTATCGATTGCACGTTCAATTAAAACGAACCACATCTGAAACAAAAATGAACCATCAATTGTGACGGGACGATTTTTCACATATAATACTTCTGTTGCATGAACTGCTCGCATAAATGAAATCTCTGCTGGTTGTTTCGCTTCAAATTCATGTCCAAGAGAAAAAGCAAGTAACCACTTTTCCATTGTAGAATACGATTCAACATTCACCCATTCAGGATGAGCAATAATTTCTTGTTTATGAGCCGTCTTACCAAGTAAAAACAAACCAAACATACGCTCACTACGATAAGCATTTTCTAACTTCTCTACAATAAAGTCTCGATTATGTTCCATCCCTTGCAGAGCTTCGCCTTCAACTTGACCAGCCCAAGGTTCAAGACCTTGCTTTTCTGGATCAATGTTAATTAATTGTTTCCATGCAAAGCGCGCCTCTTTTTCATGATCCGAAAAATACGCCGAATGTGACAACCAGAAATAAAACCCTGGATCGCCCTCATATCCCCGTTTTTGGAGTGAACGTAACCATTTATAGGCATCATCGTAACGGCCTACTAA
>NZ_JBATUX010000103.1:0-4184 GCF_049671445.1 Paenisporosarcina sp.
AAGGGGAGAGAGCGATGAGCCCGCTTTTAATAGCAAACTGGGTTTTATTTTTAGTTGTAACCGCTTACGCGATTGGTCTTTTTACTTATTTGTTGAAGACACGCTATGAATACATCAAACTCGGTAAGAAAGTAGAGTTTGAAGATAACTTTAAAGAGCGTATGCGTAAAATAATGGTCAATGTATTTGGTCAAAAGAAATTATTGAAGGATAAGAAAAGTGGAATCATCCATGTGATGTTCTTCTACGGGTTCCTTCTTGTGCAAGCTGGGGCAATCGATTTTATCTGGAAAGGTCTAAAACCAGGGTCACATTTACCTTTAGGTCCATTGTATCCAGCGTTCACATTTTTCCAAGAACTTGTTACTTTAACGATTCTAGTTGCAGTCGTGTGGGCATTCTACCGTCGTTACATTGAAAAGTTAGTACGTTTAAAACGTGGATGGAAATCAGGTCTTGTCCTTATATTCATCGGTGGTTTAATGGTTTCCGTGTTAGTCGGAAACGGGATGGGTATGATTTGGCATGATCACGCAGCAACTTGGGCGGAACCAGTCGCATCTTCTGTGGCAGCAATTTTCGGTTTCTTACCAGAAGCAGCAGCAATCACGATATTCTATATCATGTGGTGGGTTCACTTATTATTCCTACTTACATTCTTAGTGTACGTGCCACAGTCGAAGCATTTCCACTTAATTACTGGACCTGTGAACACATATTTCAACCGTACTGATAATGTTGGAAAGCTTCGCCCGATTAATTTTGAAGAAGCTGAAGATGAAGAATCGGAAGAAGAGGCGTCATTCGGTGTTGGTAAAATTCAAGACTTTACACAAAAACAAATGATCGACTTATACGCTTGTGTAGAATGTGGACGTTGTACAAATATGTGTCCAGCAACGGGAACAGGCAAAATGCTGTCACCGATGGACTTAATTACAAAACTACGTAACCATTTAACAAATACAGGTGCTGTGCTAACGCAACAAAAACCATGGGTTCCTGCAATGGCTTTCGCGAATACACAAGGAAATCAATTAGCAGTTGCAGCTCGTGTAGATGGAGCGGTTATCGAAGACATTTATAACCCTGCTTTAATTGGTGAGGTTATTACTGAAGAAGAGCTTTGGGCTTGTACGACATGTCGTAACTGTGAAGATCAATGTCCAGTTATGATTGAGCATGTATCCCACATTATTGACCTTCGTCGTTTCTTAGTGATGACAGAAGGACGCATGAATCCGGATGCACAACGCGCGATGACAAACATCGAACGTCAAGGAAATCCATGGGGTCTGAACCGTAAAGAAAAAGAAAACTGGCGTGACGCACGTCCAGATGTCAATATTCCAACCGTTAAGGAAGTATCTAAAGCGGGAGAAGAATTTGAATTCTTATTCTGGGTTGGATCAATGGGAGCATTTGATAGCCGTTCACAAAAAATCGCACTTGCCTTTGCTAGATTGATGAATGAAGCAGGCGTTAAATTCGCTATTCTTGGGAATAAAGAAAAAAACTCTGGCGACACACCACGTCGTTTAGGTAATGAATTCTTATTCCAAGAACTAGCTGCAGCAAATATTGCCGAGTTTGAAAAAGCCGGAGTAACGAAAATTGTTACGATTGACCCGCATGCTTATAACATTTTCAAAAATGAATACGAAGACTTCGGTTGGAGCGGAGAAGTCCTTCACCATACTGAAATGCTATTTGATTTAGTACAACAAGGTCGCTTGAAACCACAACATGCTATCAATGAAACGATCACGTTCCACGATTCATGTTACTTAGGCCGTTACAACGACGTATACGATCCACCACGTGAAATCTTGCGTGCAATCCCAGGCGTTAAGCTTGTGGAAATGGAACGTAATCGCGAAACCGGTATGTGCTGTGGAGCAGGTGGCGGAATGATGTGGATGGAAGAACATGTTGGAAACCGTGTTAACGTAGCACGAACTGAGCAAGCAATTGCTGTCAATCCAACGATGATTTCATCAGGATGTCCGTACTGTTTAACAATGCTATCTGACGGTACGAAAGCGAAAGAAGTAGAAGAAACAATCGGCACATACGACATCGCCGAACTACTAGAACGCTCAGTACTAGGAGATTACTTGCCACCAGTCGAAGAAACAGAAGAACCAGTACTACAATAAAGAACCCC
Organism: Paenisporosarcina sp.; assembly: GCF_049671445.1. Lineage (GTDB taxonomy): Bacteria > Bacillota > Bacilli > Bacillales_A > Planococcaceae > Paenisporosarcina. The sequence continues at coordinate 2,168 of NZ_JBATUX010000103.1, forward strand.
TATCGTCGATTGATTAAAACCTAAAATGACGATATAATAGATTCAAATGGAAAAGGGAGTCGTTGAACTCCCTTTTCGTTTGATGTTTTGTCGAGCGAGCGTTCAGTCAATAAAAAAACTCGGAGAGTTTTTTTATTTGCGACGAAGCTAGCGAAGCGATGCAACGAACTTTCATGTTTCGAAGCTAGCGAAAGCGATGCAGAAACAGGAGCAATGTGTTTGCGACGAGTAACCGCAGGAGCAAAAATTTATCAACGACGAAGCAAGCATAGCGAGCTGAGTAAAAAATTTTCTGCGACGAAGCTAGCACAGCGATGCAGGAGCAATTTTTTCTGCGACGAGTAACCGCAGGAGCAAATCTTTTTATGAAAATAACGAAAAAACAGTCAAATGGACAGAAAGTGTTAACGAATGGACGGAAACACTCCGCGAATGGACAATAACACACCACGAACGGACGGAAAACCCCTGTGAGTGGACAGAAACCTACATCGAATGGACAATATCACATATTCACAAACTAAATTGTCATAATTCTTAAAAAAGATAAAACTGTAAGCGTATACAAAAATAGAGGAGGCAACAAATCATGGCAAAAACAGTTATTTTAGATGGAGCACGAACAGCATTCGGCAAAATGGGTGGCGCACTAGCTTCACTTTCAGCAAGCGATTTAGGTGGCGTTGCGATTAAAGAAGCGTTAATCAGAGCGGGCGTTGCACCAGAATCAGTAGACGAAGTTATTATGGGTACTGTACTCCAAGCGGGGCAAGGGCAAATTCCTTCTCGTCAAGCGGCTACAAAAGCGGGAATTCCATGGGGTGTAAAAACAGAAACAATCAATAAAGTATGTGCATCGGGTATGCGTGCCGTTACTTTAGCTGATCAATTGATTCGTTTAGGCGATGAGGAAACGATTGTTGCTGGCGGCATGGAGTCAATGTCAAACGCACCATATTACTTGCCAAAAGGTCGATTCGGCTTACGTATGGGTGATGCTCAAATGATAGATGGCATGATTTATGATGGTCTTTCTTGTTCATTCGATCCAAAACGTGTGCACATGGGTACATACGGAAATGCGACTGCTGAGAAATTTGATCTTTCTCGCGAGAAGCAAGATGAATGGTCATTCCGTAGTCATGACTTAGCACTAAAAGCAATCGACAATGGAACATTCGCTGAAGAAATTATTGCTATAGAAGTTCCGCAGCGCAAAGGCGATGCATTGAAAATTGATCAAGATGAAGCTCCACGACGTGATACATCAACTGAATCACTGTCAAAATTAAGACCGGCATTTGGCAAAGACGGCACAATTACAGCTGGGAACGCTCCTGGTGTCAATGATGGCGCAGCAGCACTTGTGTTAATGAGCGAAGATAAAGCGAAGGCAGAAGGCAAAACACCGCTTGCTTATGTCATTGGACACGCAGAAGTGGCAATTGAGCCGGAACACTTCCCACAAACACCTGGTCTTGTTATTAAGGAAATCTTAGAAAAAACAGGTAAAACACTAGAAGAAATCGACTTATTTGAAATTAATGAAGCATTCGCTGCTGTAGCGTTAGCATCTGCTCAAATCGCTAACTTAGATGAATCAAAAGTAAATGTAAACGGTGGAGCTGTAGCACTTGGACATCCAATTGGAGCAAGTGGTGCACGCATTATCTTAACGTTAGCTTATGAATTAAAACGCCGTGGTGGCGGTATTGGAATAGCAGCGATTTGTTCAGGTGGCGGCCAAGGCGATGCCATTATGATTGAAGTTCCAAAAGCTTAATAAACCTAGGATTTATATAGAGGAGGCAAATTACATGGCGATTCAAAAGGTACTTGTAATCGGAGCAGGACAAATGGGTTCAGGGATTGCACAAGTATGTGCTCAAGCTGGATTTGATGTGAAATTAAACGATATGAAGGAAGAATTTTTCCAACGTGGACTTGCAAATATTACGAAAAATCTATCACGCAACGTTGAAAAAGGACGCATGACGGAAGATGAAAAAACTCAAGT
>NZ_JBATUX010000104.1:0-2924 GCF_049671445.1 Paenisporosarcina sp.
TTTTAATCGCACGGTTAAAAAGACTGAGTGATTTTCGTTACAGTCGGACGCTTTCCGCGGGCGGTCCGTGAGCCTCCTCGACGCAAGCGTCTGTGGGGTCTCACCTGGACACGCTTTTCCCGCTGGAGTCGCCGCCTTTCACTCCAATCACTTTTTAAATTAAAATAAGCTTTTTAGGTAATAGCTCTTGTATAATTAAAGTAAACATAGACATGGATATGATGTGGCGTCATTTTTGGTATGTAAATGCAAGGTGCCATGGCCATATTTGCGGTTAATCTCAAACGAATACTGATCTTAATGAAGGAATCAACATAAAAAAACACAAGGTAAGGCGAGATTTCGTTCAGAATCAAACGAAATCTCGCCTTTTTTTTATTCTGACCTACGAATGGATCTTTTAAAGCAAGTTTTTCAGTGGCCTCGGTAATCTCTCGGGAACTTTTTGCTTGGAAAATTTTTTCATTAAAAAGTTAAGTATTATTTACATTATGTTAAGAATAGTATACATTAAGAATATAATACTTAACATGAAGGAGTGATGAACAATATGCTCCATAACCGAGTTAAAGAACTGCGTGCACGGTTTGGATTTTCGCAAGGGGAGTTAGCTGAACGAGTAGGGGTAACAAGGCAAACCATAGGCTTCATCGAAAAAGGGGAGTTTTCACCATCGATTACGTTGTCTTTGAAAATTGCGAGGGAGTTCGAAATAAAAGTAGATGAGTTATTTTGGTTGAAAGGGGAGAAATCAAAATGAAAAAAGATATTCGAGTACAATACCCATTATGGCAAATGGCATTTATCGTATTGTTTGGTTTTGTGGCATTTAGTATCATTGGAGTCTCTAAAGAATTCAATCATAACTCTGAAGGATTTAGTTATTCTTTAGAGTTTAATCCTGTAGAGTCAATCTTCTTGCTTGGAGCGCTTTTCATTTCATTGATCGCTGGACTTATATTCACACGAAAAATCTCTATTCATAATAAACAACATCCAGATCAAAAACTATCAATGTGGCAAATTAAACCCATAGAATTTTTAGAGCAAGATGAGGGCATGACGCACATCACAAGAAGAGCAGCACAAAAAGTATATACATTTTTCGTATGGGCTCTCCCATTCTTTGCTGTAATTTTTATGATATTTGAGCTACCAAGATTTTGGGTGATTATTGGGATCCTATTTTTAGCATTAATGCAGTACTTAATTTACTACCTTGAAATCAGGAAACATCTAAAGGAGGATGAAGAATCATAATGTTTGAATATTTTTTAGTATTTTTAGGGGCTGCTATTCCCTGGTTTGAAATGGCACTTGTCATCCCACTTGGCATAATTACAGGATTAAATCCTTTTTGGGTAGTTATAGTAGGATTCATTGGGAATATGGTTACAGTAATGGCTTTAATCATCGGATTCGATCGATTTAAATCGTGGCTTTCTAAGCGAAGAGAGGGTAAAGAACAAAAAGAATCCAAGCGCAGTGAGCGTGCGAAAAAGATATGGAATAAATATGGACTTCCTGGAATGCTGTTGCTCGGACCGATATTAATTGGCACTCATATTGCAGCATTCATTGGGATGACGCTTGGTGCAAGCAAAAGACAGACGACTATTTGGTCGGTGATTAGCATCGCACTGTGGGCAATCGCTTTTGGTGTACTAACAGCTCTTGGATTTGATTTCTTTGTGCGTGATATATAAAACAAAAAGTCTCCGTTGCAAACGGAGACTTTTCCTATCCTTGAAATGATTGTTCTAAGTGTTTCAATACCGATTCTTTTTCAGGTTCTGGAGCAGTTTGCCACCATTTTTCAAAAAACACACCAAGTCCTGGGAGTAAGTGCTCTTCTCCACGTTTAATCGCATCCTCAACGACGTCACGAATTTGTGAAGCGTCGTTGCCAATCATGTTGGCCGTAATCGCATCTCGAATTTGAAAGTTCATAATCTCGCCTCCTCACACCTCATTTTGTCCGCTGTCCTCGCCACTTATACATGAATTTGGTACACTTAAAGAAAAAGGTGGTACAAATACAAATGAAACGCATTGAATCCTCACAAAATGCTCAAGTGAAACATTGGAAAAAACTTGTTACTGTTCGAAAAGACCGTGACAAATCAGGAGAATTTTTAGTAGAAGGATTCCATTTAGTAGAAGAAGCTTTAAAAGATAAATCGTGGGTTCTGACACTTATTGTTAGAGAAGGAATGAAGATTCCTTCAGACTGGAACCTTGAAGATGTGAGTATGGTTGAAGTAACGATGGAAATTGCCAAAGAAATTGCTGAAACTGAATATTCACAAGGCATCTACGCTCATTGTATTCAACCTAAAACTACTCAAAAAGAGCAACAAAAATGGACGAAAATCTTGATGGTAGATGCAGTTCAAGATCCGGGCAACGTTGGGACGATGATTCGTACTGCGGATGCGGCTGGTCTAGATGCAGTTATTTTAGGAAAAGGTTCAGCAGATGCTTATAATCCTAAAACTGTTCGTTCGGGTCAAGGTTCTCATTTTCATATTCCTATCTTAAAAGGTGATTTATCAGAATGGTTACAAACGTTTAAAAATAAAGGTATAGCAGTCTATGGTACTTCTTTAGACGATTCGGTTTCTTACAATCATGTAGAATCACAATCGCAATTTGCTTTAATTATGGGCAATGAAGGTAGTGGATTATCACCTGAGCTTCTCGTGCAAACGGATATGAATTTGAAAATCCCGTTATTCGGACAAGCCGAATCTTTAAATGTAGCAGTTGCTACAGGAATTCTTCTATATACATTAGTTCATACAGAAAATGAATCTTGATGAAAATTTGAATTCCGAGTATAATAGATAGTAATTTGATACATTAAAAGCTATGACCGGGAAGAGTACATGAAACCCTTTTATCCAGGAAGTTTGCATCTAGAC
>NZ_JBATUX010000105.1:0-11730 GCF_049671445.1 Paenisporosarcina sp.
CCAAGTCCAATGACCGCTGTTGCCGTAATCAATACCGAAAAGACAATCAACAATAACCGTTGTTTTCGAATAATGGATTTTTCTATCATGAGAAACTTTGCCCTCCTTTTCGTACAATGTACAAGAAGAATGGCAAACCCATAATGGCAACGACAGCCGCCACGGGAGTTTCATAAGGAGCATTAATCGTTCGTGCTACTGTATCTGCTAGCAACATAAAGGCAGCACCCAAAACAGCTGACATCGGAAGTACAAAGCGATAATCCGTACCAACGATTGCCCGTACCATATGAGGCACCATTAGCCCGAAGAAGGCAAGGTTTCCAACGAGTGCAACAGATGCACCCGTCAATAAAATAACAAGGACAAACAATATCGATTTGATTAAACGTACACGTTGACCGAGCCCAACTGCCATCTCTTCACTTAGTGACAGAATGGTTAATTGCCTTGCGCACATCAGTGAAATAGTGATTCCAACTACTACAACCGGAGCTATTAATAGCACTTGATTCCACGTCGTTCCGATCATGCCACCAGCAGTCCACATAGAAACCTGTTGCGATATTTTAAAATATAGCCCGATTCCTTCGGCGATAGCATAGAGAAAAGCTGAGATGGTAGCACCTGCAAGCACGATGCGAAGAGTCGTGAAGCCTTCTGGATGAAATGAACTGAAGCCGAAAACGAGAATAGCTCCCACTGCAGCCCCTGCAAAACACGCAAGCATCACACCAAAATAATTAACTGTTGGCCAAAACGCTAACGTGAACGCCAGTGCTGCATTAGCACCGGCAGTCAAACCGAGCAAACCTGGATCGGCAAGAGGGTTACGAGTCATCCCCTGAATAATAGCGCCCGAAACGGCAAGAGCCGCTCCTATTAAGGCAGCGGCTACTTCTCGCGGAAAACGTATTTCCCGTAACATAATGGCTTGTTCATTCGGGGCAGTTGATAGAAAAGCAGATATTACATCTTTCACAGTCGTATCAGCCGCTCCGAAAACTAACGCCATGCCGAAAAGTACTATCATCAGAATCAAGCTCATCCCAAGTTTAATTGAATAAGGAATGCGTTGAAGCCGATAATTGAACATACTTTAGTTCCCCAAGAATGATTCTTTGAAGAATTCCAATTGATAATCTAGTGTCAACGGATCGTTGAAGTAAAACTCCATTGCATCCACTGTAAACAACTGATTGTTTTTCACTGCAGGGATATTCTTAAATGTTTCTGTACCTTCAAATGAATTGTCAGCATCTTTATGTTTGCTGAAGATTAAATAATCCCCGACATACTCCGGTAAGACTTCTGCAGATAAAGCATAGTAACCATCTTTCAATGCGATTTCTTTTACTTTCTCAGGCATTCCTAGACCCATTTCTTGATAAAGAATTTCTGTACCGCGGCCCCAGTTGTCGCCGAATACATACAATTCTTTATCGAAGCTTTCAATAACTGTAACCGTTGCATCTTCGCCGATTTTCGCTTTGATTTCATCGCCTGCTTCTTGTGTACGTGTTTTGAAATCGTCTACCCATGATTGTGCTTCTTCTTCTTTATTAAGTAATTTCCCGATTTCTACGTGTTGCGTTAAGTAATCAACTGCTCCATAAGTAAATGTAACAGTTGGGGCAATTTCATTCAGCTTGTCTACATTTTTGATGTTAGATAAACCGACAATTAAATCCGGATCCAACTCGATGATTTTCTCAAGGTTTTCATCCGTTACTTCTTCAACGCCTTCAAGTTTTTCTTCAAAGCGTGGATTCATTTTTGACCAAGAGTCAACACCAACTAGAGGTACATCTAATGCCATGACATTACCTGCAAATGAAGATAAAACTAATACTCTTTGTGGGTCAGCTGGTACTTCAACTGGTCCGTTTTCTGATTCATACGTGATTGTTGTTGATTCTGTTTTTTTGTCTTCTTTGTCCCCTGATGTTTCTTCTTCTTTAGAACCTCCACATGCAGCTAAAACAAACATTGCAAGTAAAGCTATGAATAGTAATGATAATTTTTTCATTTTATGTCATTCTCCTCTTACTAAATTATAGGTAATGCAAATCGGTTTTCCAGTACGTGGATCTTCGCCAATTTCGGCATCAATTTGAAACAGTTCGCGTAATACAGGTTTAGTAATGATCTCTTCACTTGGACCAGACTTCACGATTTTTCCAAACTTCATACCGATAATGTAATCTGCGAAACGAGCTGCATGATTTAAATCGTGTAGTACCATCACAATTGTCCGTTTTTCCGTGGCGTTCAATTGTTGGAGCAATTCTAATATTTCGAGCTGATGTGCCATATCCAGATAGGTTGTTGGTTCGTCCAGGAAAATCATATCGGTCTCCTGAGCAAGTGCCAATGCAATCCACACACGTTGACGCTGACCACCAGACAGTGAATCGACGGGATGGGACTTGAAGAATTTAGTGCCGGTTACTTCAAGTGCCCAGTCAATCATCTCTAAATCCTTTTTGGTTAAGCGACCGAACCGATTCTGATGTGGAAACCGTCCATATGAAACTAGTTCACCAACAGTTAGTGCCCCCGCACTCTCTGGAGTTTGAGGCAGTACAGCAATTTTTTGTGCCAGGCGTTTTGTGGGTTCTTTGACAATACTTTCACCGTCAAGAACAATGGAGCCCTTTTGATGAGGGATGATACGCGTCATTGCTTTTAATAAAGTGGATTTCCCACAGCCGTTTGGACCGATAATGACCGTGATTTTTTCATCTGGAATAGAAACAGACAAATTTTCAACAATTGTTCGATCTCCATATCGGATTTGTAAGTCATTCGCTTCAAGTCGAACCATTTTCAACCTCCTTTCAATATGTTATGCATATTCACTGATAACGATTATCAATATCATTTACAAACTAACTATAATGTTGTAAGCTAAACCTGTCAATAGCTCTATATAAAAAATCGAAATCATGATTATTTACCAGTTGAGGAAGGATTGAAATGAATGAAACACACTGAAGTGTACGATGTAACGATTATTGGCGGAGGCCCTGCCGGCTTATATGCCAGTTTTTATAGCGGGTTACGTGGATTAAAAACGAAAATCATTGAGTTCCAACCTCAACTTGGTGGAAAAATTCATGTCTATCCCGAGAAAATGATTTGGGATGTTGGTGGGCACCCTCCACTCCCAGGTGCCATGCTTATCGATAAACTAGTGGAACAGGGATTAACCTTTCAACCTACCGTTGTGCTGAACACGAAAGTAGAAGCGATTCACCAAGGTGACGATCGAATTTTCGAATTGGTCACTGATTCTAATGAGCGACATTATTCCAAAACGATTATCGTTGCAATCGGCAGCGGTATCCTTACCCCTCAAAAACTTCAAATTGAAGGGGCAGATCGATTTGAAGTTAGTAACTTGAACTACACCATTAAATCCTTAATGCATTTTAAAGATAAAACTGTCGTAATATCTGGTGGCGGAAATTCAGCAATCGACTGGGCTAACGAACTCTCCCCTATTGCCAAGCAAGTAATTGTGATCTACAGAAAAGGAGACTTTACTGGTCATGAAGCACAGGTCACTAAGCTTTTTGAAAGTACTGCGATTTGCATGTTCCACTCGTCGATTTCGAAACTAATTGCCTCTGGAGACAATTCAACAATTGAAACTGTGGAAGTAACACATGCCTCGACTGGTGAAATACAGTACTTATCTGTGGATGAAATTGTCATTAACCACGGTTATGAACGTGATATCGCCCTGCTTGAGAACAGTCCTATCCAATTAGAATTAGCGGATGGTTCCTATATCGCGGGCAGTATTAATAGTGAAGCATCTATTCCCGGGATTTTTGCAGCTGGCGATATTTTAAAACATGACGCCAAACTAAATTTGATTGCAGGTACCTTCCAAGATGCGGCTAATGCTGTGAATAAAGCAAAGCAATATATAGAACCTAGCGCCGATAGCTTCGCGATGGTTTCTTCCCATAATGACGTCTTCAAGAAGCGCAATAAAGAAATCGTAAAGCAAATGGTTCAAGAAACTGTTACAACTCACTAAAGAACTCTTTCCAATAAAAATGGCGATTGAAATTTTCATTTCAGTCGCCTTTTTATATATATCTGACCTCCAGATGACTACTTTTCGGATTTTGTACAACCTGGAGGGCCTCTTCGTCAACCTGGAGCGCCACTTCGTCAACCTAAGCAATATTGGTGGCAAATCCTCCTCCTGATAACGTGCTTTTTTTGTTATTACAATCTACAATTTTTTATTATCATATCTTGTCGAGCATTATCAAAACATCGTATTTCATGAATAATTTTCATAAAATTCAAGAAAATACTCCTATTTTTGATGTTCGTAAAATCGTCCATTGTAATCTATTATTTTTTTTTCAAAATTAATACAATTTAAGTACATCTAGAATTGGCTAAACCAATAATTTGAGGAGGGAGAACGTGGAAAAATTTGTACGCTTAATCCCATACGAATTAGTAGAGCAGCTAGAAATGGTAAATGAAATACCTAAAGGGGTCGAAATCATACAAGCCCCTGAAATTTGGCCAGAAACAAAGGGAAAAGGAATTACCGTCGCGGTTTTGGATACAGGTTGTGATACGGACCATCCTGATTTGGTGGATCGTATTATTGGTGGATACAATTTCACAAAGGATGATGGTGGAGATTCATTAAAATTCGAAGATTACAATGGGCACGGGACACATGTTGCGGGAACAATTGCTGGAAATCTTAATAACAGCGGTGTGGTGGGGGTCGCACCAGAGGCAAACTTATTAATTTTGAAGGTACTTGGAAAAAACGGTTCAGGTCAATATGCCTGGATTATTAAAGCCATCCGATACGCTATCGAGCAAAAAGTAGACATCATTTCAATGTCTCTTGGAGGTCCCACTGATGTACAGGAACTTCATGATGTAATCATTGAAGCAGTAAACCAAAAAATTCTAGTTGTATGTGCAGCCGGCAATGATGGCGATGGTAATGATTCAACTGATGAATATGGGTATCCCGGATGCTACAACGAAGTAATTAGCGTAGGCGCTGTTAATCTAGAGCGGAAGTCATCCAAATTCACCAATTCGAATAATCAAGTGGACTTAGTCGCTCCTGGAGAGAAAGTAATTTCAACTTATCTCAACGGAACTTATGCCACATTAAGTGGAACATCAATGGCTACTCCACATGTATCAGGAGCATTGGCTTTATTAAAAGTAATATCTAATGCTGCATTTGAACGAGAATTGACCGTACCTGAATTGTATTCCCAACTAATAAAGAGAACAGTGCCACTTGGGAACTCACCAAATATTGAAGGTAACGGTCTCGTTTATTTAACCCTTTTGGAATATGTCAAAAAAGTGTTTGATCAACCAACAGTACGAGCTCTGATAAGTATATAGAGAAAAAACAGATGCCTAGTACGTTCTATTAAGGCATCTGTTTTTTCATATAGTTAATTAAATGACATTTAATTGATAAGAAAAGCGCAAATCGCCTTCTAGCTCGACACCGATGCTGGAAGAACCATGCGAGAGCCTGTTTTAGCATGAGAGCCTGAGCATTTGTGCGAGCTGGCGCTTAGAGCTGGCCATAGCTACTCCCATTTCAAAGGTGTAGCTTGAAAAAATGTTATATCACTTTTTCCTTCTATTCCTACCCTACCCTATATCCTTGAACCGTTTATATGCTTCAAAACAAAATGTAGAATCAATTTATGGTAAAAAAAATTTTCAAAAATTAACATCTAGACGTTGTGAAATATTTCAATCGTTCTTCTTTAATAAATAACTACAAATAAAAAGAAGGAGTGGGAATTTTATGAACGCATTAGATGTACCTGTATGGACAACAATTTTAGGGAATTTTGGCTTTCCGATCGCGATTACTGTTTACCTTTTTTACCGCTTCGAAAAAAAAATCGAAAAATTAGAAGTTGTTGTATTTGAATTAAATGAAGTCATTAAAGATAGCTACCACAAATTTAGTTAACGGATTGGAGGAAATAAACTCAAGTAAGTTTTTATATTTTTTTACCGCTTAACCGAACTAATGTTCTTTGTGAGGGGGCAATAATTTGGAGGGTCTATACAGTAGTTCGAGTACTAATCAAAGTGTTGAAAACTATTTAAGTAAGTTTGAAAAACATCTTCAAAACCCTGTGATTAAATCATTTTTAGAGATACCAGAAAATATGGGTTTATTAGAAGAAGTCATCAATAATCCAACGAACTTATCAAAGAAAAAACTAGATGATACGTTCAGAGAATATTACTTCAAAATCAGATTTACAAACTATTTATCTACAGCCATATACTTCAATGCAATAAATTACGATAAAAAAGTTAACTTATTTTTAGAAAGAAACAAGACGATTTTGGATGGCCAACTAAATGACGGTGACAGTGTCACATTAATTGACTATTTAGCCTCAAAAGAATGGCAAGAAGGACAAGAAGTGTGGATTGACTCTACCAATATAGCCGATCATTTAACAAGCTATACTTTATTTAATGCCATTCAACTATTAACAGAAAATCAGCGTCAACTGTTAAATTTAGCTTATATTTATGATCTAAACGATTCTGAAATCGCTATTTATCTTAATAAATCCCAACAAGCGGTTTCCAGAAGCCATAAAAAAGCATTGAAAAAGTTAAAAGAAATTATTGAAAAAGAGTAGAGAAGGAAGGGGTAGGAATGAGTGAAAGTTTGTATACGCTTGTTAAGCAATCCAAAACAGATAACAACTCACTCGAAATCGTCATTGATTTATTTTCACCAAAAATTGACCGATCCTTGCAGCAAACTAAACAACAATACAGAGAAGATTTATCCCAAGAATTAAAAATTAAACTGTTAGATTGTATTAGAAATTATGAAGTTGAGAACACGCCTGGATATTTTCAAATGTTAGATATCCTTGAAGAAAAGGGCATTCAATATTACCAGGGTGGATAAGCATTAAGCTTTTATCCAACGTCGGTGGCATAGCCAAGCTGCACGGAAAAAGGTCTATAATACCTTTGTCCTAAGTTCGACTCCGAGTGTCACCTTCATAACGAAATGCAGATTATCCTACTAAACCGGATGCATGTTGTAAAAAAATTCTGAGACTTGCCATGTTTTATTTACAAAGCCAAAATTATCAATCCGTTTGTAAGTGATAACGCATACGTTTGTCATTTCCCCGAAGTATATCATGAAACGATTCAGTTTTTAGTACCACCTCTAAGGTTACCTTTAGGTGGCAGTAATACTGAAGTGTGTTCTCCAAAGGTAAAGAATCGAGTAGACGGATGTGGAGCAGTATCACATCCGTTTTTCACTGATAAGGGATAACGAAATATAGCATAATCAGACTCAACTCTATTACCTCTCTTTCCTTTAATCTCTTTACATGAATCTCCCAATTCTAAATGTGGAGATATCAAGTTCACTTTTCCCATCAATAATTAATTCGCTCAAAATGCATCCCACCACACTGCTGAATTTAAACCCGTGACCAGAAAAACCAGCTGCAATCGCTACATGAGGATAGTTAGGATGCAAGTCGATAATAAAATCTTCATCTGGAGTCAGTGTGTACATGCAGGGCTCTCCATGTTTAAACTGTCCATGAAGAGGCATGTATTGCTGGAGAAATTGACGTAATTCTCCTTCATCATCTTCACAAAACGTACTTCTTGGATGGTCAGGATTCACTTTTTCTCCACCATCATGTCGACCTACTTTTAACCCAGCGTCCTCAATACTAGGGAAACCATAATAGAATCCTTGAGGCGTCTCAAAACTAAATGCAGGAAAATCCTGCTGACCGTACAACTTTTCATCAGCTTCAAACCAAGCAAACGTTTTCCTAACGGGTTCAAGAGGAATCTCTAAATCTATCATGGAAAGAAGATTCCCTGCCCAAGCACCAGCTGAAACAACTAATGAATTTCCTGTATACGTTTGGTCATCCGACTTAATTGTTACACTACCTTCATGAATCTCCATGTCTGTCACTCGACTATTCGTTACGATCGTAGCTCCATGCAACTCCGCTAATTCCTTATAAGCATCGATACATTCTCCACATTTCAACACACCCGACGTAGACTCAAAACAACCAATCATATTTGGCGGTAACGACATCCCCGGCCATTTTTTATTTACATCATTTGAATCCATTACTCGTACTGGTAAAGCGAACTTCTTAGCGCTAGAGATAACACTTTTGATGAAATCTGATTCTGCGACACCGACATTAAGGACGCCAGTTTGAAGAAAAATTTCCTTACCTGTCTGTTTTTCTAAATCATCCCATAACTCTTTCGCTTTGAGCGCTAAAGGGACGTACTCTTCCCCTTCACCATATGCATATCGAATAATTCTCGTATCGCCGTGATGACTTCCTTTGTCATGAGGTGGATTAAAAGAATCTATTAACAGCGTGCGCTTTCCACTCTTCGCCAAAAAATACCCCGCTGCCATACCCATCGAACCTGCACCCACGATAATCACATCATATCTCATATTGTCTATCCCCCTTCTGTCAATCAGTTCTTGAGCTTCTCCTATTTCCTTATGGCACCATGAGGCAAAACGGCATGGACACCTTTTACTCCATTTACCACTTGCGTAATACGCAAGTCTACAGCAACGCTTGCTAATGCAGCCGCCTCTACCTTTTTAATTCCATAAAACTGTTGAATCAGCACTACCATTTCATTGAGTGCCACAGCAGCTGCTTCATTTAAATCCTCATGAAAGCCAAAAGTAATCCACCCCGCAGGTGTATTTGCTCTTGGCATCGTCAGCTCCATATCTTCCCTTACGCGTATTGTGATATCTACGACATCCATTGGACACTCAATGGCAGTGCCAGAACTTTCTCCATCCCCTTGTAACGCATGACCATCGCCAATGGAAAATAGTGCCCCATCTACCGATATAGGCAAGAATAAACTACTTCCTCTTACTAATTCTTTACAGTCAATATTTCCTCCACAATAACGAGGTGGAGGCGTGGCATGAGTACCAGCTTCAACCGGGGCAACACCCATGACCCCCATAAAAGGAGACAACCCAACATGAAATGTTTGATCACCAATCTCCCCACTACCTGTCATAGTTGTTGCATCTAATTCCCAGTCTACTTGTAACCTTTCTGTGTCGATCAGTCCTAGTTTTTCGTTTTGCCAGCTTGGAATTCCTCCAGCCCAATTTCGTCCATACCAACCAGGTATCAGCTCATTTACTCTTACTTCTAACACATTACCTGGTTTTGCATCTCGAATGAAAATAGGTCCAATCATCGGGTGTTTAGGTTTTTCTTCCTGAACACCCGATTCAAATATAATTCTTTCCTCTTCTTTAGAACCTGAATACCCCCATTGAATATCAAGGGTTTTTAATTGTATCGAATCGCCAGAATTGATGGTCAAAATAGGTTCATAGGACTTGTTAAAAGAACCATGTAAGTTTTTCGTTTCAAGATCTAATTTATGTATCATGCTTACCACTCCTTCAGAAAATTGATATAAATTGTAGTTACTTAGTACGTAATCACTATCATAATTGTAGCAAATTAATAGAATTATTTTCATCAACGGGTACTGTCACTAATTATCCTCCTCTTGCTATGCATACAATAGTAAGAATAATAAGAGGAGGTTATTATCATAAATAGAAAATTTGATTGGCTGCCTGTCATCTTGTTTTCATTAATTGCTCAATACATCACTCAACAATTGTTGATTTTCGTTGAAATTTCGGTAAATCACTCTATTTCTACGGCTTTACTCATTAAAATCAATTTCTTTATTGTTGCGCTTGTTGGTGGGATTGTCGCCAGTCACTTTTACTTCAAGAATTCACCTCATATTGGTGGGATATCCGCAACTCTCTTCGTCGTCTTAAGTCAATTATATGGTGGCAATAGTACCCTTAGCGGTTACGCACTAGTCGTATTGCTAGTTGCTTATATAATTGGCTATGCAGGAGCAATTTGGTACACGAATAAACTAGCCCACAAACGGTTTAAATAAGTTCATTTGAGCAAAATGAAAGATGCTTTTCGAATGCTTCATGTACTTGTTCTGAACCAAAAAGAAAACACCTCCTCGTCGTATTTTTAGAACATACGATAAGGAGGTGTTATTCTGTGTTCTTTCGTTTTTGATTACTTTGACTGTTTGTCAGTTACTTTTCTTAACTGTTGGTTATGTAGTTTTGAGAGAATCAGTAACGCCAGAATCGAACCAATTAAAGCAAACGACATATCCCATTGTGCATCCCACTTATCCCCTTGCATACCTAAAAAGTCTTCCGTCGCTTTTTTAGCATAAGGTAATTTTGTACTCAACCATTCGACGATTTCATACAACGCTGCAATGGCCAAAACGATACTAGTAGAAATCGCAAACATCCAAGAGCCTTTAGTTAGTGGTGTATTCCTAATTAAGATTTCTCTCACCACAATGACAGACAAACCTTTTAGAAAATGCCCAAAGCGATCATAATTATTTCGCTGTAAATGAAATTCGTCTTTTATCCAATTAAACAAGGGAACTTCAGCATACGTGTAGTGACCACCTATAAACGTAAGAATGGAAAGTATAGCAATAACCCAATAAGCGAGAGAAGTGAGTCGGAATTTTTTATAAGTAAATATGATAATAATTAAAGCCACCACTGATGGGCCAGCCTCTGCCACCCATGTCCAAAATACTGCAGGCTTAATAACAGACCATATCAAAACCGCGATAACAACGACAAGTAAAGAAAAATGAAGTTTTGTCCTTTTATCTAAAACCACGACACCCACTCCTTCCGCAAACAGTATGCGAAAAAAAAGAATGGCATATACCTAGTAGCCATTGGAATCTTCAGCAAGGAATAAAAACTTGTTACGAAAATCGATTCTCCATCTCTTGAATGAACGTCCTAGTCGAATAAACCAATGGTAGTTTTAACATGGGAACCTTATTCAATGACCGATTCATTTTAGGGATATTAAGCATCCCATCATATTCTTGTATGCATTCAACATAATAGATGGAGTCATTCATTTGACCTATAATGGGGCGTTCACTTGTTTTCATGTATTCAATCCCATCCAGCTGTTGCATGTATTGTTCTATAAAACTTGAGTTGATTCCGTCAGCCTCTAAATTTTCTTGGATCCCTGAATAGATCATCTCATCTAAATTTTTTATATCTTTTGCCATCACCGGACCTATCACAAAAACATAGCGCGTTTGGCTATTCATTACCATAATGTACTTCTTGCGTTTAATTAAGAATAAATGGGCATGCCAAGAGTAAAACAAATCCTGCGTTTCCATCGGCTTGTCAGTAAGATTTTTCTTCAAATAATCTCCCAGCTTCTTCGTGCATTGAATGATCAACATCTGACTATTCCCTTTCTTATTTTCTTTAAAATCAAAAAATCGTCACCTTAGTTAAGAAAAATAGCGGCAGCAGATGCAATTTCAGCCACCGTTCCCCATTCTTTATTCCATTATAGTAACAAATCATTTATTTTGATTTCGGCTGCTTTCTTTTCCGAATTTCAATACAAAAAGCTAAATAGGCCACCCCTTAATAACCCTAATATTCCAAAGCCCATTGCTATCATGTCTTGCTTGGAATACGTAAAGCCAGTCAAATCTATTTTCAAACTTATTGCGATAAAAACAAATAGTATCCCATGATAATACCTAGATATAAGC
>NZ_JBATUX010000106.1:0-27083 GCF_049671445.1 Paenisporosarcina sp.
TGGCTGAAGAGAACAATGGTTTGAGCTCAGCACAAGAAGTCTTGTACAATGAAGAGTTTAACAAAGCAGATAAAGCCAGTGGACTTGAAGGAGTAAAAGGCATCAGAAAAAAAGATAAGGAACAAGGTGATAAAAAGCTTCATTAAAATGAAAGTTGGCAATATCAAATCCCAGTCATTTTAGCTATGACTGGGATTATTTTTTTTCATCTCTTCTTATATAATAGCGAAGCGAAAACGAAACTATTTAGCTTTGGTATTTTGGGGGAACTGGGCAAAGAGGATTAAAATGAAAATGAAAAGGAATAAAAGTAATTTGAATGGGAATAAACCAAAAATCAGAATCAATACAAAAAGAGGCATATCCCCAAGTGAGTGCTTTAACTTGGGGATATGCCTCTTTTTTAAGTTAGGTTAAACAGTAGTTTTTTTCTTATCAAGGGTGTTGAGAACTTGATCTAACATACCTTTACCATCACCATTTTTAGTTAAATCATTTACTTGTCCTTTTAGCTTATCGCGAGAATCTTTGTTTCGCATAAGAAAAGCTGCTCCCAGTCCTAGCGCTGCCATTGCTAATGTATTTCTTTTCATTTTAAAACGCCTCCTGTTAAGTGTTGTATTTGTTTAATTCCCTTAACATGGCAATTTAAACCTCGTACGATTGGATATTTATTTCAAAGGGTTTGGCAGTTGATGCACGATAAATTATTATCTGCTCCAATCAATAATGAATAATCATACATTTTAATTTATAAAAGGTTGTGTACAAACATTATCTTCTCTATAATAATCGTATATTTCAGAAAAGGTTTGGAAGTGTAATGATGGAGATAACGTACACACCACTTGGTGATGAAGCGATTGTGATTGAAGTTGGAAATGAGATTTCAAAAGAAGCAACAAACCTTGTCCGATCAATAACCAAACGAATAGAAGATACTTTAATGGATACAATCATTGAAGTGATTCCTGCTTTTACGACAGTGACAGTTTTTTACGTAGTGACGGAGGAATTTCAATACAAAGACATTAAAAACATAATTGAAAAAACGTTAGTTGAAATGAAAGATTTCAATTCAAACAAACAACGCACGATTGAGATTCCTGTTTGCTATGGTGGAGAACATGGGCCAGACCTCGAATTTGTGGCGAAACATAATGAATTAAGCGTTGAAGAAGTGATAGCCATTCATTCTTCTGGAACATATGAAGTCAATATGATTGGCTTTGCACCTGGCTTTCCCTTTATTGATGGAATGTCTGAAAAGATTGCGGCACCACGTCGAACGACACCAAGACTCCGTATACCTGAACGCTCTGTAGGGATCGCGGGGATGCAGACGGGAGTTTACCCGATTGAAACACCAGGTGGCTGGCAATTGATTGGGCGAACACCATTGAATCTTTTCCTTCCAGATGAAGACATTCCGAGCTTGTTACAGGCAGGAGATCGAATCATCTTTAAGCCGATATCAGAGGAAGAGTACGCAGAAATGGAGGAGGCCATCCATGCTGCAAATTAATAAAGTTGGATTACAAACAACTGTTCAAGATCTTGGAAGAAGAGGTTTTCAGAAATATGGAGTTATTGTAAGTGGAGTGATGGATCCATATGCACATCGCATTGCGAATGTGTTAGTCGGTAATCCAGAAACTGATGCCACTATGGAAATAACCTTAGTGGGTCCACAACTGACATTCCTGGAGGATTGTTTACTTTCACTGACGGGCGGAGATTTGTCACCATTACTAAATGGCTATCCTATAAAAATGTGGCGTCCGATATTTGCGAAAAAAGGCTGTAAGTTAAGTTTTGGCAAGCCTCTTTCTGGGTGCCGTACGTATTTAGCCGTAGCTGGTGGAATTGCTGTCCCTGATGTAATGGATAGTAAATCTACTTATTTACGAGCTGGGATAGGTGGTTACGATGGAAGAGCTCTTCAAAAAGAAGACGTTGTTCAGATAGGTGAGTTATCCCAATGCATCAGAGATGTTATAGGGAAACTAGCTGTTGCAGCGACTGACTCTTCTTTTTTTCAAGTGGATTGGACATTGATGTCTCAAGCAATCCCAACATATAAATCAGAAGCAATTGTTCGAGTTACCGAAGGAAGACAGGCACAATTATTCGATAAAAAAAGTCGAAATGCTTTTTATCAAGAAGCATTTCAAATTTCTCCAGATTCAGACCGAATGGGCTATCGTTTAAAAGGACATCAACTGGCATTAACTGAAGCAAAAGAATTAGTTTCTGAAGGAATTGCTTTTGGTTCGATTCAAGTGCCACCAGATGGACAACCTATTATTTTAATGGCCGACCGCCAAACGACAGGTGGATATCCGAAAATTGGACAAGTCGCGACAGTTGATTTACCAAAAGTAAGTCAATTAAAGCCTGGTGAACGTATTCGGTTTGAAAAAATCACGCTAGAAGAAGCTCAACAAGCGCTGTTGAAAGAAAGACAATTAATTGCTCAATTGACCAAATCCATTTCTCTGAAATTTAAGGAGGGCTTATGAATATGAATCATTTAGTTGATTTGAACTGTGACATGGGAGAAAGCTTTGGCACTTATAAAATGGGCAATGATAAAGAAATTTTAGATTTTGTAACGTCTGCAAATATTGCCTGTGGATTTCATGCCGGAGATCCCTCAACCATGCGTAAAACAGTTAAACTCGCTTTGGAAAAGGGTGTAGGCATTGGTGCCCATCCAGGCTTTCAAGATTTAACTGGCTTTGGGAGAAGGAATATACATGTCACTCCTCGAGAAGCATATGAAATCGTGGTTTACCAAATAGGTGCATTATATGGGTTTGTTAAAGCTGAGGGTGCCGAGATGCAACACGTAAAGCCGCACGGGGCTTTATTTAACATGGCAGCTACTGATGGAGCTTTAGCTGAGGCTATTGCGGAAGCGGTGTATGCCATCAATCCACAGTTAATTCTATTTGGTTTATCTGGCAGTGAAATCGTAAAAGCGGGAGAGAAGATTGGTTTGCGAACAGCGAACGAAGTGTTTTCTGACCGTACTTATCAAACAAATGGAACGTTGACGAATCGAAAAGAAGCAAATGCTTTAATTACTGATACTGACACAGCTATTCAACAAGTCGTTAGGATGGTTAAGGAAGGTATAGTGACGAGCACGCTTGGAACTGAAGTGGCAATCCAGGCTGATACGGTGTGTATTCATGGAGACGGTATTCACGCACTTGATTTTGCAAGACGCATTTCGGAAACGTTGAAAACTTCTAGAATTGATGTAAGAAAAATTTCACAGTTCAAATAAGACTTAAGGAGAGAATACGATGAAAACTGCCAACAAACTGAAAAATACGAATCGTAGTGTCTTACTCGGCGCCGCATTCTTAATGGCAACTTCTGCAATAGGACCAGGATTCTTAACACAAACAACTGTCTTTACCGAATCACTTATGGCAAGTTTTGGATTTGTTATTTTAATTTCTATTATTATCGATATCGGTGCGCAATTGAACATTTGGCGAATTATTGCCGTATCTGAAAAACGCGCTCAAGATATTGCGAACGATGTATTGCCTGGCCTTGGTTATTTTCTTGCAATCTTAATAGTTATGGGTGGTCTAGCATTTAACATCGGAAATATTGCGGGAGCTGGCCTTGGGACCAACGTTTTATTTGGAATCTCTGCACAAACGGGTGCGATTCTTAGTGGAATTCTTGCGATAGGAATATTTATGGTTCGTGAAGCTAGTAAAGCGATGGACAAGTTCGCGCAAGTACTAGGTTTTGTGATGATTGCCTTAACAGTCTACGTCATGTTTACAGCATCTCCTCCAGTAGGAGAAGCTGTGGCGAAAACTTTTGTTCCAGATAAGATTGATATTTTAGCAATTGTTACTTTAGTGGGTGGTACTGTGGGTGGATACATTACATTTGCAGGTGGTCACCGTTTAATTGATGCAGGAATAAAAGGGAAAGAATCTCTCCCAGAAGTTACACGTAGTTCTATTTTTGCCATCGGAATTGCTTCCATCATGCGTATTTTCTTATTCCTTGCTGTATTAGGTGTAGTTTCTCAAGGATTGAAGCTAGATCCTTTAAATCCACCAGCTTCTGTTTTCCAATTAGCAGCAGGCAACGTTGGTTACAAAATTTTCGGGATCGTTATGTGGGCAGCTGCTGTAACTTCAGTAGTTGGAGCTGCATATACGTCAGTTTCTTTTATTCGTACCTTCCACCCGTTATTAGAAAAGCATCATCAAAAAATCATCGTTGCATTTATTGCCATTTCAACAATCGTCTTTGTGTTCGTTGGGAGACCAGTCAGTATTCTTGTCCTTGTTGGATCACTAAACGGATTGATTTTGCCAATCGCTCTAGGAGTTATGTTAATTGCTGCTTACAAAACAAAAATTGTTGGGGACTACAAACATCCCCTTTGGTTGACGATTTTTGGTGTTTTGATTGTCATTGCCATGTCGATTATGGGTGTCTATACATTAATGAATGGCATTCCTCAACTGTTTAAATAAAAGCCTACTCATTGTTCACGTTCTTGCAAATAGAAAGGAGTTCTAAAATTGACCACACCTTATGATGTAAGAGAAAAGATGCGTAGCGGCGAGTTCACTTCGCCTACCTCTGGTTTATGTGAAGACTTCATTCAAGCAAATTTAGTGATCTTGCCAAAAGACTTGGCATTTGATTTTCTATTGTTTTGTCAAAGAAACCCAAAATCCTGTCCATTAATAGATGTTACGGATGTTGGTTCCTATGTTCCGAAAATGTCTGCACCAACCGCTGATTTACGAACGGACTTGCCAAAATATCGTGTCTATGAAAATGGGGAAGTCGTAGCTGAGCCGACAGATATTACAGACTACTGGACCGATGATATGGTGGGTTTTCTCATCGGCTGTAGCTTTACGTTCGAGGATGCGTTAATCAAAAACGGTATTCCGATGCGACATAATGAAGAAGGCGTTAATGTGCCCATGTATAAAACAACTATAGAAACCGTTTCTGCAGGTCAGTTTGCGGGTCCTACTGTTGTCAGCATGCGCCCTATGAAAGAAAAAGACGTCATACGAGCTGTTCAAGTAACGAGTCGTTTTCCTTCTGTGCACGGCGCTCCGATTCATATAGGAAACCCAGAATCAATTGGTATTACAAATCTCAAACAGCCTGATTTTGGAGATGCAGTAACAATAAAAGACGGCGAAGTCCCAGTGTTTTGGGCATGTGGTGTTACGCCACAGGCGATTGCCATGCATATGAAACCAGCTTTGATGATCACCCATGCACCGGGTCATATGTTTATCACCGATTTGAAAAGTGAACATGTGAGTGTGATTTAAAACATGTCAGGTCTCCATAAGTTCTGGAAATCCCATAACACCTAAACAATTTAGTACCCTTTGGTCAAGTGGAATTCGACTGAGGGGTGCTTTTTTATGCTAAGATGGACAGTAGAGGTATGGAGCGGACATTTACAATCATGCCTTTTTAACAGTATGTTTTTCTTCTATTTATGAGAGAATTTATACAATAACCCATAAAACTTGACCACACTAAATATAGGAACTATAGAAGGAGGACAATTAAATGAAATTCGTCAAAACGAAAATGATGCAACTCGTAAAAGAAAACGAAGAGCTGAAAGTACGCTATAATTCAATCGTTAAAGAACATGATCTTGAAAAGACATTAGCTTTAAAAGCGATGTATCATTCCGAAGTAGTTGAAGGGAAGTTTCAAGGACTTTACCAAGAACTCTTTAAAAGGTAGATTGCTTAATTGTATCCAATATCTATGTTAGACTTTTTGTAGGAATGATTTTGATAGGATTATGTCAATTCAGATCATAAGGAGCTCGAGCATATGAAAGTATTCGTAGTAGGAGCAACTGGACAAATTGGGAAACACCTTATCGACCTCTTACAAAATAGTGAGCAACATACAGTTCGTGCCATGGTTCGTAAGGTAGAACAGGCTGAAGAATTGAAGAGCCAAGGAATTGATGTGGCTGTTGCAAGTCTTGAAGGTAGTGTTGAAGATATCGCTGAGGCCGCAAATGGTTGTGATGCGATCGTTTTTACTGCAGGGTCTGGCGGACACACAGGTTTGGACAAGACGTTGCTAATTGATTTAGACGGAGCCGCTAAAACGGTTGAGGCTGCAGAACAAGCTGGTATCAATCGCTTTGTAATTGTCAGTGCATTGCAAGCAAACCACCGTGAAAGCTGGAACAAAGAAATGGTTCCATATTATGTAGCAAAACATTATGCAGATCGAATGGTGGAAACAAGCAATTTAGATTACACCATTATTCGACCAGGCGGATTATTAAATGAGGCAAGCACTGGAAAAGTTACAGCATCAGCCAATCTTGAAACAGGTTCAATTCCTCGTGAAGACGTTGCTAAAACCATTTATGCTGCTTTAGGTGCACAAGAAACATTTAAGAAATCCTTTGACCTCATTAGTGGGGAAACGAAGATTGAAGAAGCATTGAAAAATATATAAGCATTTAAAAAATCCAAGTCATGGTGTAATTCATGACTTGGATTTTTTCTATTTCAAGGATGTGACCAGTAGAGTCATGTCACGACTGAAAAACAAACCATGAACTAACATAATGAATTCAAAGTGTCAGGAACTTTTTATACTTAGTTTATGAACAGTTCATGACAATCCCCTATTTATGCTCCCAAACATGACATATGTCATACAGATGTCATGATACATACCCCTAGGCAAAACTGCGTAATCTCAACATACTTGTAATTCTGCAAGAACCTATAACTTAAACATTCCTACATGACATAATTGAAATTATATAATCTAGCGCGTTAAAAAGGAGTTGCAACAATGAATAAGTCAAATATCGCTTGGGTGACAGACACAACTGCAACCTTGTCACCTGAATTTATTAAACAGCATAATATTTTTGTGGTTCCATTATTCGTTATCTTTGGTGAGACCGCTTACAAAGAAAATGTTGAAATAAGTTCTGCTGCGTTTTATCAAAAGCTTGCATCATCAAAAGAACTGCCAAAAACCTCACAACCTTCTCCAGGAGAAATGCTGGAACTGTTTAAAGAAATTAAAGAAAAATACAATCACGTTATTGCAATTCATGTAACGGGCGCATTAACTGGTGCTTACAATGGTGCCATTTCAGCTGCAGAAGAAACAGGCGTAGATGCGTTTGTCCTCGATTCACAAATTGGTTCTTTTCCTTTAGGAAAAATGGTAGAACGTGCGGTCGCTCTTGAACAACAAGGTAAAACGTTTAGCGAAATCGTTACTGAAATTAAATCACTACCTGCCAAAGGTCGTCTGTTTTTAACCCCGGGTAGCCTGGAGCAACTCCATAAAGGTGGAAGAGTGACAGGTACGCAAACGGTTTTAGCAACGTTATTGAACATGAAAGTAATTCTTAAATTTCATGAAGGACGTGCGATTTTATCCGATAAAGTACGTAGCCATAAACGCGCCATCGCTAAAATGGTCGACTATTTAGAGGTTGAAAAGAATCAAGTAAAAGAAGTAACGATTATTCACGCGGATAATTTGAAAGAAGCAACTCAGTGGAAAACTATACTTCAAGCACAATTTTCACATATTTCGTTCTCCATTACAGAGTTAAGTCCAGTGCCTGGCACACATGCAGGAAGAGGTACAATTGGGTTAGCTTGGTTGGGTGAATAAGCTTTAAAAAAGTCGCCAATCCATTAGGAGGCGACAGAAAAAATACACTTAGATTATCAAAACCACCTAACCTTGATTTATCGAGTTTAGGTGGTTTTTCTTTTTAATCGTACTGTTAAAACGACTGAGTGATTTCCGTTTCAGGCGGAAGCTTTCCGCGGGCGGTCCGTGAGCCTCCTCATCGGCAAGCGATTGCGGGGTCTCACCTGGACACGCTTTTCCCGCTGGAGTCGCCGCCTTTCACTACAATCACTTTTTATATTTAAAAATGAGATTTATAGATAATAGCTCTTGTATAATTGATGTACTTAATTTAGGTGGTGTCCCGATGATTTTCAATCAAGAATCTTTCGTTTCAAAAAACCATAAAGTCGAAAGAACATACAGTACAAGAATCGTTTCAAAATAGCGAGGAATTTAAAGGGAAAGCAAATCTCATTATATACTCGCCTTATTAATCTGACTTACGAATGGAACATTTAACGCAATTTTCAGTGGCCAATCCTTTAGGGGGCGACTTTTTCTTTGACTATATATGCTCTACTATCAATTTTCTAAGTTGCGATACAAAGTTGATTTACTAATACCAGTGGCTTCTTTTATTTCAGCTAAGGAATAGTTTTTGCTGTCATACATGACAATCGCCTTTTGAACATTTTCATCTGGCTTTCTTGGACGTCCTGCAATATTCCCCTTCTTTTGTGCTTCGTTTAAACCGCTTTTTGT
Organism: Paenisporosarcina sp.; assembly: GCF_049671445.1. Lineage (GTDB taxonomy): Bacteria > Bacillota > Bacilli > Bacillales_A > Planococcaceae > Paenisporosarcina. Next base: position 8,428 of record NZ_JBATUX010000106.1, read on the forward strand.
TTTTTCACTAATAACATCACTTTGGAATTGAACAAGATGTCTTACTATTTCATTGAAAGAATACCCTTCATTTTTGCTCGTATCAATATTTTCATGTAATGAAATTAGTGAAGCCCCTTTTTGTTCTACTTCACCCAATAACTCGATTAAATGTCGACTTGAATCAGCCAAATTATATAATTTAAACACATAGATTCGGTCGCCATTTTGAAGGTTTTCAATCATATGGTCTAATGCCATTCTATTCTTTGCAGAGTCATGCTTTTCTTCCACGATGTGGATATCATTTATAGTAGATAATCTTTGAATTTGAGTGGATACATTTTGATCGTCGTGTGTAGGTCTTACATAACCGAAGTACATAGCTTCACTCCTTACAAGGTTCATGCTTAGTTTACCATATAGCAATATATAATTCGCTTTAAAATGGTTCCTTTTTGGGAAAATAAATGCTACACTACATCTCGTGGATTTAAATCGTGATTATAATGAGAGTTTATAGTCGAAAAATAATATATGAGGTGATTTACAAGTGATAGAAAAAATAAGAGTAGAGTGGTTTTCAAACATACGAGGAGATATATTAGCAGGAATTGTCGTTGCTCTGGCACTAATTCCTGAAGCCATCGCTTTCTCAATTATTGCAGGGGTTAATCCAATGGTAGGGCTCTATGCATCTTTTAGTATCGCAGTCATTATCGCATTTGTCGGAGGACGACCAGGCATGATTTCAGCTGCAACTGGGGCAATGGCGTTATTGATGGTTCCGCTTGTAAAAGAGTATGGAATTGAGTATTTGCTTGCAGCAACTATTTTAACTGGGGTTATTCAAATTCTTTTTGGTATCTTCAAAGTAGCAAGAGTCATGAAATTCATTCCTCGAGCAGTTATGATTGGGTTTGTAAACGCGCTTGCCATTCTCATTTTCTTGGCACAAGTTCCGCACTTCTTAGGGATTTCAACAATGACCTATGTTTTTGTAGCAGCCACTTTATTAATTGTCTATATTCTGCCTAGATTTTTGAAGTCTATTCCAGCTCCATTAATTGCAATTATTGCCTTATCAGCACTAGCTATTTTCGCAAACATGGATTTGCGAACCGTTGGTGATTTAGGAACACTTACCCAATCACTTCCTACTTTCTTCATTCCAAATGTGCCGTTTACCTTAGAAACGTTGATGATAATATTCCCATTCTCGCTGGCGTTAGCCATTGTTGGTTTACTCGAAACCCTTTTAACAGCAACCATTGTTGATGATATGACAGGGACAGATAGTAATAAAAATAAGGAGTCTCGTGGTCAAGGGATTGCGAACTTTATTAATGGTTTCTTTGGAGGAATGGCAGGTTGTGCGATGATCGGACAATCCGTTATTAATGTGAAATCAGGTGGTAGAGGCCGCCTTTCTACCTTAATTGCCGGTTTATTTCTCATGTTCTTAATCATTGTTCTAGGCGATTTAGTTATCCAAATTCCTATGCCTGTGCTTGTGGGAATCATGATCATGGTTTCTATCGGTACGTTTGATTGGTCATCTTTTACCTACTTGAAGAAAGCGCCAATCACTGATTCAGTTGTTATGGTAGCAACTGTCGTCATCGTGGTATTCACGCACGATCTTTCTAAAGGCGTTATTGCCGGTGTAATACTAAGTGCTATCTTCTTTGTCGCTAAAATTTCAAAAGTGTATGTGACGGAAAAAGTTGAGAATGAAATTTCTACTTTTACGGTAGAAGGACAATTGTTCTTTGCGTCAGTTGAAAGTTTCTTAGAAGCTTTTGATTTTACTGTAGAAAACGAACAAATCATCATTGATTTCTCTCAGACACATGTATGGGATGACTCAGGTGTTGGTGCTATCGATAAAGTCGTTTTAAAATATTATGAAAACAATAATAAAGTTGCCTTAATCGGTTTAAATGCAACGAGTCAGCAGCTTGTAGATAAATTAGCGATTTTTAATAATTAAATGAAAAAAGGCGCATCAAACACTAGTTATAGAAGTGTTTGATGTGCCTTTAACTTGTTAATACATTTATTCACGCATCAACCAAAGTGCCAACTGAAGGACAAGAGCATCTTGGAAACTATACGGATTGTATCCAGTTGATTCGTGAATTTTCTTTAAGCGATATGTCAACGTATGACGATGTATAGTTAAGACTTCTGCACAAACGGAGAGTTGTTGATCGGACTTGAAATATTCAATAAGCGTCGTGCAATATTTTTCATCAAGTCCGTGTAATACACGATTTGAAAATTGTTTGGCTTCCACTGAGTTACTTTTTTTGAGCAAAGAAAGCACTTCTACTTCTTCAAAATAAGTAATTTTATTCGTTGGATGTCCATATTGTAAGGCTAATTTTGCAGTTTGAAAAGATTGTTGAACATCCTCAATTGACTCTACTGGTTTCCCAACACTAAGACGAACTGAAAGGTTTTTCTGCAAATAAGCAGGTAACTTTTCAATCTTTTTATGAACTTCCTCACTATTAAATCCAGCAGTTAAGATAAAGAGCTCGTTTAATTGATAATGTCCAACCATAACATCTTCATTATCGAAGTAATCTTCAAGTTGTTGAACTGTGCCATGGTATTGAGTGGAGGGCAGTTCCAAGAGGATTGTGACAAACGGTGAATGAAGATGAAATCCAAGTCTGTCTAATCTTTCATATAAAATAGGTGGAAAGGATTTGGACGAGATCATCTCTTCAAAAACCATTTCTTTCATTTTTCTCTTCCACTCAGATTTAGAGACTATCAACGATTGATGAATCATCATTTCTGTTGTTAGCTGTAGAAGTGTAGCCACGTCTTTGAGTGCTGTTGGATTTCCAGTAATTCCAATGATACCAATTAGGTGTTGCTGAAAGTAAACGGGCATATTAATCCCAGGTTTTGATCCATGCCATTTGTGAGCATTTTTTTCTGTAATCAACAATGGTTTCTGTGTCTTTGCAACATGTACGGCGCCCTCATGGATATTCTCCACACGTTCAAGTTCTCCTGAAGCTAAAATCATGCCATTCGTGTCCATCACATTAATATTTCGGTTTAGACGAATCATCGTTTGTTCTACAATTTGATTTGCCAATTGTTTGGTTAGCATATGTCCTCCGTCATGTATAAAATATAATAGATAAAAAACTGAAAATTCATACACCAAGTATAATGTATTTCTCTTTGATTATCACTATACTATTTTGTAAGCGCTTACCGAAGGGGTGAATAAAATGAAAATCGTCATAAGTCCTGACTCATTTAAAGGAAGCTTGGCAGCAGATGAAGTAGCCAAAGCAATGGCAGTAGGAATAAGGGCTTTTGATCAGTCGATTGAAACAATCCTATTGCCCGTAGCTGATGGAGGGGAAGGCACTTTAGAAAGCCTTATTAGTGCTACATATGGAAGAATTGTTTCTGTTTATGTTCAAGATCCTCTTGAAAGAAGAATTTCTGCTAACTACGGTATTTTAGGTGATGGAGAAACTTGTGTGATTGAAATGGCAAAAGCATCTGGTTTGACGCTTTTACATTGGGAGGAAAGAAACCCTTTATATACAACTTCTTATGGAACAGGTGAATTAATCAAGCATGCTTTAGATGCTGGATTTCGGAAGTTTATTGTAGGAATTGGTGGCAGTGCAACCAATGATGGCGGGGCGGGAATGTTAAAAGCTCTTGGTATTAAGTTTCAAACTCAAAAGGGGGAAGACATTGGGACTGGTGGGGGAGCGCTTGAACAGTTAGCGCATATTGACCAGGATAAGTTTGATCATCGAATAGCAGAATCAGAATTTATCATAGCTTGCGATGTAGATAATCCATTAATAGGGATAAATGGTGCTTCACATATTTTCGGTCCGCAAAAAGGCGCGACAGAAGAGATTGTTTCTATCTTAGATCAAAACTTAAAGACATTAGCAGATGCTATCGAACGTATACATGGAGTATCTATTCATCAACGCCAAGGTGCGGGAGCGGCTGGAGGTTTAGGTGGTGCGTTTCAAGCATTTTTCCCTCTCACAATGAAACCAGGAATTGACGTAGTGATGGAAGCAATCGGTTTTCGTGAACAAATAAAAAATGCCGATTTAGTCATTACAGGAGAAGGTAGGTCAGATGATCAAACTCTTTCTGGAAAAGCACCCTATGGAGTTGCGAAGGTAGCACGTGAATATGGTGTTCCTGTGATGTTATTGTCTGGATACATAGAAACATCAAGTGAAAACAGATTGAGTACATATTTTGACGTTCTTGGAAGTGTGGTAAATGAAACAGTTTCTAGACGAGAATCAATGACAAATGCCGCTCATTTTATAGAGATTCGAATGCATCAAATGATGTTGGGTTATAACCAAATCAAAAAATAAGGGGGAATTAGGGATGTTATTATTCATTATTTTACTAGGGGTAGTATTGATTGTAGTAGCGACAGCCGTTTTTAAAGTTCATCCATTTTTAGCATTATTATTCAGCGCGTTTTTTGTAGGGATTGCATCAGGCATGCCGTTGCTATCGGTCGTTGAAAATGTAAATACCGGTTTTGGTGGCTTGATGACGAGTATTGGACTTGTCATTGTCGCAGGTACAATTATCGGGGTTATTTTAGAGAAATCAGGTGCTGCATTTAGAATGGCAGAAGTGGTACTGCGTGTTCTTGGGGACAAGAGACCTCAGCTAGCCATGTCTGTAATTGGGTATATCGTTTCAATACCCGTGTTCTGTGACTCAGGCTATATTATTTTAACTAGCTTGAAAAAAGCTTTAGCGAAGCGAGCAAAAGTAACGATTGCTTCAATGGGAATCGCACTTGCAACTGGGCTATACGCAACACATGTGCTCGTTCCTCCCACACCAGGTCCAATCGCTGCAGCTGGAAATATTGGAGCAGCAGATTATTTAGGAACTATCATTTTAATCGGTTTGTTAGTGGCTATTCCAGCTACAATTGTTGGCTATTTCTGGGCAGTAAAAGTGGGTTCTAAAATCGAGGTAGAAGCTGATAAAGAAGCATTAGAATTAAATTATGATGAAATCGTCAAATCGTTTGGCATAATGCCATCTACATTCAAATCATTTTTACCAATCGTATTACCAATCGTACTAATCGGTATCGGATCAGTTGCTACATTATTGGGAGAAGAAAGTGGCTGGATTAACTTCTTGAAATTTCTAGGCTCACCATCTGTAGCATTATTACTTGGTGTCTTGGCATCGTTCTTATTATTACCAGAACTTAATGAAAACACATTAACAAATTGGGTAGGAGAAGCACTTAAAGAGGCTGCTCCAATTCTATTAATTACTGGAGCAGGCGGTGCATTCGGTACAGTAATTAAGAATACTGGCGTAGCGGAATTACTTCAAACGATGGATTTGGGAGCACTTGCTACTGGATCACTTTTTTTACTAGTACCGTTCTTAATTTCAGCAGCTCTTAAAACAGCACAAGGTTCTTCAACAGCTGCACTAGTAATTACATCTTCATTAATTGCACCCTTACTTCCGGAACTAGGAATTGAAGGGGCTATCCCATTAGCACTTGTAGTTATGGCTATTGGAGCGGGTGCCATGACAGTAAGTCATGTAAATGATAGCTTTTTCTGGGTGGTTACACAATATAGTGGCATGAAAGTAACGGATGCCTACAAGGCGATGACAATGGCGACATTGTTAATGGGTATCACAACTATTGCTGTGACGATGTTGTTATGGGTAGTAATGGTATAAATTGATGAATAACTAGAAAGAAGCAGCCGGTTTTCAATTCCGGCTGCTTCTTTTGTTAATAGAAATAAATTATTCTCTTCCTTTTCAAAAGCATGTTTTGTCTTTACTAAACGTTTACAATCGCTTAAAACGCCAAACATATTATTAACCGTATAATACAAGTGAGACAGATATTTTTGACAGCATGTTAAGGGAGATAGAATGAACTATAATCGATTGACTACAATCATCAATTATCTAGAGTTTTTAAAGGCAAAACGAGGCGTCTTTTTTCAAGAGTTTAAGAAAAGTGAAGAATTTAAGGGGCTTATGCATCCTGGAAAAGTTAAAACCGTGTTTCAACCGATTTTGTCTTTATCAAAAGGAGACACAATTGGGTTTGAAATTCTTAATCGACCCCAAAGTACACCTTCGTTTCCAACGACTGAAAAGTTTTATGATTATGTAGGTCAAAGCGATAATGTGTTTATGCTTGAGGGATTTTTGCGCAATCTTTCTCTGGAGAGGTATTCTGAGCAGTTGAGGTTTGCAAATGGTTACGAGAATCAACTGGTGTTTCTTAATATACAGCCTCAAGTTTTAGCGGATCCAGCATATAGAAGTGGTAAAACGTTGGAGTTATTGGCTAAATATAATCTTTCTCCTAACCAGATTGTGCTGGAGCTAACAGAAAAAGAAGCAGTGATCGACTATAACCAATTTGAAAAGATCATAGATAATTATCGGCAACAAGGATTCCGTATTGCGGTGGATGATGCAGGAACGGGCTACAATAGTTTGAAAACACTTGTTTATTTAAAACCAGAGATTATTAAAATTGATAAGTCACTGATAAGGAATATTAACGATGATCCGGCCAAACAATATTTGGTAGAGCTTTTATTGGAATTTGCTGTGCAGTCTAAAACGGAGGTAATTGCTGAAGGGATAGAAACTCTAACAGAACTAAGTTATTTACAAAACCTTGGTGTTCAACTCGGACAGGGGTATGCACTTGGAAAGCCAACACCTACTTTAAATAAAGGATACTTACCTCTAACAAAGTCCCATATAGCAAGTCGTATTCCTCAGTTGTATAAGGCAAAGTAAAAGAATTGTGCAAATAAAAACCCATCACATGTCCAAATCATTGTTGATTTGAACGAGTGATGGGTTGTTTTGTTATATGTTTTGTTTCTGACGATTAAGTTCTTTTAATCTCGCTTGAAATTGTTCTTCAGTCAATCCATGCTCCACGATATAGCGATTGCGTGGATTTGTACGACATTCGTCTGAACAACTACGCAAGTATAGATGTTCGTTCTCTTCTGAACAAAGAATTTTATCGTTACATTGAGGATTCGCACAGTTTACATAGCGTTCACAAGGCGTACCGTCAAAATGGTCTTTCCCGACAATGACATGCTCGACTCTATTGATTGGTACTGCTATACGCTGATCAAACACATACATTTGGCCGTCCCATAGTTGACCTTGTACTTCCGGGTCTGTACCGTATGTGTGGATTCCTCCGTGAAGTTGAGATACATCCTCATAGCCTTCTTTAACTAACCAACCAGAGAATTTTTCACAACGAATTCCGCCAGTACAATACGTTAAAATTTTCTTGCCTTCAAATTGTTCTTTGTTTTCACGCATCCATGCTGGTAGGTCACGGAAGTTTTTAATATCCGGACGGACTGCACCGCGGAAATGACCTAAGTCGAATTCGTAATCATTTCGAGCATCGATTACGATCGTATCATCTTGTTGCATTTTTTCGTAAAATTCTGTTGGTGACAAGTATTGACCGGTAATCTCGTTCGGGTTGATATCGTCTTCCCCGAGTCCAAGATGAACGACTTCATTTTTTGCGCGTACATGCATTTTTTTGAAAGCATGACCATCTGCTGCATCGATTTTCCACATCATATCTGCAAAACGCTCATCACTCTTCATCATATCCATATAAGCTTGAGTCTGTTCAAGGGTTCCTGAAACCGTACCGTTAATGCCTTCTGTTGAAACAAGAATACGCCCTAATAAACCGATTTCTTTGCACGCAGCTAAGTGAGTTTGTGCGAATAATTCCGGTTCATCGATTAATACATATTTATAATATAACAAGACTTGATAAGTATTGTCTTCCATTTTATTTAACCACCTTACATTTATGCTAATTCAATCAATAAATATATCATAAAAACGAATTTTTGACTAGAAATTTAGGGGATATATTAGTGCAGAATGTCTAGATAGCCCCTCTTTCACTTATTACACAAATAAATCATAGTAGTAATGGGATTCATCGCAATACAGCGATTTATAGTTGATAGGCTGATGAGTTGATGATTATATGGTCAGGTTGACGAAGTAGCTCTCCAGGTTGACGAAGTGGCGCTGCAGGTTGACGAAGTAGCTCTCCAGGTTGACGAAGTGGCACTGCAGGTTGTACAAAATGTATAGTTAGCCAATCTTTCACCTTTGATCTCATAGATAAAGAGATTTATGGTGGCACTCAAAACATCAATAAAGGAAAATACCAACAATTTCTAGAATACAATCTAAAGAAGAATAAAGAACGTATTAAGGTGGGAATTGGATGAAAGTAGATGTCATTGTTGTAGGTGCAGGTTTAGCCGGGTTAGTAGCAACAGCTGAATTAACTGACGCGGGGAAACGAGTTCTCCTGTTGGATCAAGAACCTCAGGCGTCACTTGGAGGACAGGCGTGGTGGTCTTTTGGTGGATTGTTTTTAGTGGACACGCCAGAACAACGTAGATTAGGTATTCACGATTCGCTTGAGTTAGCATGGCAAGACTGGCAAGGGGCAGCGGGCTTCGATCGAGAGGATGAAGACTACTGGGGACGCAGATGGGCACAAGCATATGTTGAGTTTGCTGCTGTTGAAAAGAGAGAGTGGTTAAAGTCTTTAGGTGTTAGTTTCTTTCCAGTTGTGGGATGGGCAGAGCGTGGCGGTTATTTAGCTGAAGGACATGGTAATTCAGTTCCTCGATTTCATATTGTATGGGGAACGGGTCCGGCCATTTTACGACCATTTGAAGAAAAACTTCACAAAGCGATAGAGAATGGATTGGTTGATTATCGCCCACGTCATCGCGTGGATGAATTACTTGTAGAAAATGGAGCGGTGATTGGTGTAAACGGTGCAATTCTTGAACCTAGTAATGTAGGCAGAGGTGAAGCGAGCTCACGTGAAATAGTGGGTAATTTCAGCGAAATAGCGGAAGCGGTCGTCGTGACAAGTGGTGGTTTAGGAGCGAACTTTGATTTAATTCGTCAAAACTGGCCAGAAAGATTAGGAAAAGCACCAACACGCATGATTTCAGGAGTACCTGCCCATGTCGATGGACGTATGCTCGGAATAACTGAGGCGGCTGGTGGGCGCATCGTCAATCGGGACCGTATGTGGCATTATACGGAAGGAATAACTAATTGGAATCCAGTGTGGAAGAAGCATGGAATTCGTATTTTACCTGGACCTTCTTCACTATGGTTGGACGCGAAAGGTAAACGCCTTGAGGCACCGAATTTCCCGGGATTCGATACGCTAGGAACACTGGAGACTATTCAAAACACCGGTTATGACCATTCGTGGTTTGTCCTGACTCAAAAAGTGATTGAAAAGGAATTTGCTTTATCTGGCTCAGAGCAAAATCCTGATTTAACCGGTAAAAGTATTCGGCAAGTATTAGCTCGCGTTCTTCCTGGGCCAACTGCCCCAGTTAAAGCGTTCATGGATAAAGGAGAAGATTTTATTGTTGCCGATACACTTGAGGAATTGGTAGAAGGTATGAACAACTTAACGGGAGAAGGGCTTATTCAGTTTGATGAGTTGAAGCGGCAAATTGTTGCGCGAGATCGAGAAATGAATCATAAATTCACGAAAGACTTACAAGTAACGGCATTACGTGGTGCAAGAAATTACATAGGTGATAAATTAATTCGTGTTGCTGCTCCTCATAAATTTTTGGATTCTAAAAATGGTCCATTAATAGCGGTACGACTAAATATCATTAGCCGAAAAACGCTTGGTGGACTACAAACTGACTTGTCAGGGAGAGTGTTAAGTTCAACTGGAGAACCTGTACCAGGCTTATACGCTGCGGGTGAAGTTTCTGGATTCGGCGGTGGAGGCGTTCATGGCTATCGTTCATTAGAAGGAACATTCCTTGGCGGTTGTTTGTTTACAGGAAGACAAGTGGGCAGAGCCTTGTCGAAGTAGTTGTCTGGAATATGGAGGTTTGATATGAAGCAAAGAAAAGAAGCTTCGCCTAAATTTGTATGGTTTGTTTTTTTCTCTGTTAGTTAACTAGCCCAACCATTTGTTCTTTAGATTTTTGTGCAGTCGGTAACACATCTGAAGCGGAATGAAAACCTGTCTTCCTTAAAATTGTAATTGTAGTGATACAACTACTAAAAATTATTTTGCTTAACTTTCACTAAATTGTTTTCTGTTAAAGACGCTTTGTCTTTTAAGTGAATTACGAATAAATAGATACCTCAAAAAAAGCAATAATAGACACAGAAAAAGCAAAGCTTCTTTCAGCTTTGCTTTTTCTGTGTCTATTAATATCAAACAAATAGAATTATTTAAAATATTTTATGCAATATATTGCATTTCACTAAAAAAGAGAGTAGGATTACTTTCATTGATATATTGCATACTGGAAAACAGGATGGTTCGAAGTTCACAACCTAAGAAGGTTTAATAGGAGGAAAAATATATGGAGACTAAATTATCGTTTTCATCGTATATGGTTATTGGAGTTATGTTATTTGCGTTATTTTTCGGAGCAGGGAACTTAATCTTTCCAGCCTCACTCGGTCAGAATGCTGGTTCAAATGTTTGGGTTGCTATCGCCGGATTTTTAATTACAGGTATAGGTTTACCTTTCCTTGGACTATTAGCGATGGGGTATTCGGGTAGTCGAAGCTTACAAGATCTCGCAAGTCGTATCCATCCGCTTTATGCGGTTGTTTTTACATCCGTTTTGTATTTAACCATTGGACCTTTTTTTGCGATACCAAGAACGGGTGCTGTCGCTTATGAAGTGGGAATTGCCCCGTTTGTCGGAAGTGGCTTTGAACAAATAGCATTAGGAATATTTACGTTGATCTTCTTTGGGCTTACTCTTTGGTTCGCACTGAATCCAGCTAAACTTGTAGACCGAGTAGGGAAATTTTTGTCGCCAGCTATTTTAGTTCTGTTATTTATTTTGTTAATTATGGTTATTGCAAAACCTATGGGTTCTATTGGAGAGCCTCAAGAAGCTTATACAAGTGGAGTGTTTATGAAAGGATTTACCGAAGGTTATAATACGATGGATGCACTTGCGTCACTAGTATTTGGAATCATCGTCATCAATACCATTCGTAAAATGGGCGTCACTTCGAAGCGTGGCATTTTGCTTGCGACGATAAAATCTGGGGGAATTGCTACATTACTGCTAGGAATCGTCTATGTGGGAATTGCTTACTTGGGTGCAACGAGCACACAATTGCTTGGAATCTTTGACTCAGGCGGTCCGGTACTCAGCGGTACAGCTTCTCATTATTTTGGATCATTCGGCATGATTTTGATGGCGGTTATTATTTTCTTAGCATGTTTAACAACTAGTATCGGTGTGACGATGGCTTGTGGAGAATATTTCAACTCGTTGTTCCCTAAAATTAGTTATAAAGCTTACATTGTTATTTTTTCAGTGTTCTCTTTAGTTGTTTCAAATATCGGTTTATCGAATATTATTATGTACTCGATTCCAGTATTGATGTTTATTTATCCACTTGCCATCGTGTTGATGTTATTGACATTTACTTCATCATTGTTTAATCACGCGAGGATTGTGTATGTATCAGCTACAATTGTGACAATCCTGATTAGTAGTATCGATGGACTTAAAACCTTGTGTACTTCACTAGGCATGGATTATTTTTCTTGGATGAAACCGATTGTGGCATTTTATGAAAATACATTGCCATTTTATAGCCAAGGTTTAGGTTGGTTTATTCCAGTAATACTTGTCATGATAGTGACTGGAATCCTCGGTCGAGTTTTCAATCTATCCATTGTTCCTGTATATAAAAAAGTAACTTCATAAGTAAATTAACCCCTGCATCTCAAGTTCTTTAAAAAGAAAGGGAGATGTGGGGCTTTTTTGTGGATTATTAGACGAAAAACTATGTTCATTTAACAGAAAAAAGTGACCCTGGATATTCCAAAGTCACTTCCTAACATCATCTTCACGGGAATAAAATTCTTCAATGGCACGTAGCCAATTATCTCGCATCAATTGAGACACTAGCGTTGCATCCCGCTTTTTCAAGCAGTCTATAATAGTATCGTGTTGTTGTATCGAATTAGTCGTTAAAACAATTGAATTATGGAAAAATAGTCTTCGTACATGCGCTTGTAAAGAGGCTACCATCGACGTTATGTACGGATTGTTTGCTGTATCAACAATAATTTGATGAAACTCTTCATCTATTTTTAGTGCTGAAAAGTAATCTTCGGAATGGACAGCGTTTGAAAACTTTGTATTCATATGTTCTAAATTGCGTATGATTTCATCATCTAAATTGGGTACTGCTAGTTCAGCAGATAGTGCTTGCAGTGCTGCAAGTGGAGGGAGAAGGTCGATAATATCCTCTTTTTTAACTTGCGTTACTTGGGTTGCTTTTCCAGGAAACATTTCAACAAACCCTTGTACTTCAAGCAGTTGTAATGATTCGCGAATAGGGGTCCTGCTAACACCTAATGCTTGAGCTAACTCGGTGTCATTTAGCTTTTCTTCAGGACGTAATGTTCCATCGATTATCCATTGTTGTAATTGATTATAAGCATTCTCTTTAGCAGAAATGCGGACAGGCTTATTGTGATTTAGCGGTATGGGCATAATGAAAACAACCTTTCCTGTCAGGCTAATTTGTGTATACAGAAGCTTCTTCCATTATACAACAAATAGTATATAGGTGATATATTGCAATCAATGTGCAATATACACAAGAAAATATCAGCTTTCTTTTTTTGAATGTGCTACAGATGTTTTCTTCTTTATCTGATGGGTAAATAGTGTAAGTACGAATTTGTAGAGATTACAGCTACGAATTCATATGTGGACATAACAAAAAATCACTTTATATATTTTAAAGAATTTTAGGAGGAAAACAAATGACAAAGAAAATATTAATGATTTTAACTAGTCAAGACACAATGGGTGAAGACAAACCTACAGGCACATGGCTTTCAGAATTTGCAGATGCTTACCTGGAGTTTAAGAAACAAGGATATGATGTGACTATAAGTAGTATTAAAGGTGGGAAAGCACCTGTTGATCCAGGTAGTATCGATGAAAACACACCACAAGAGATTTTGAATGCTGAAACATATTTAGCAAATACAGTATCTATCGATGAAGTCGAAATGGCTGATCACGATGTGATTTTCTTACCAGGTGGTCATGGTACAATGTTTGATTTCCCTAACAACAAAAAGTTGCAATCATTGTTGCGTGAATTTTATGAAGCAGACAAATATGTGGTTTCAGTATGTCACGGTCCCGCAGGCTTAGTTGGTGCTACTCTTTCAAATGGTGAGCCGCTAGTTAAAGGAAAACAAGTGAGTGCATTTACAGATGCAGAAGAACGAGATACAACGTTTGACTCGTTAATGCCTTTCTTATTAGAGAGCAAACTTACCGAACTTGGAGCGACTGTTGTAACTGGACCAAACTGGTCAGAGCAATCGGTTGTAGACGGTAAATTAATCACGGGTCAAAACCCACAATCAACACCAATGGTTGTTAAAGAATTGGTGAAAAAATTAAGTTAATAAAAAATGGACTGCACTTAATATTGTGCAGTCCTTTTCTGTTTTATAGATTGTATCCTAGCTTTTAAGTGAAAAGGTTATTTTTTATAAATTGCAAAAATAGTAAATCAAGTATATTCATGTTAAGATAATTCAATCATTCAAATGGGCGGATTAAAAAGGAGTTTATATGAAAAATCGTAGTATTGTAGCAGTATTTTATTTAGTGGGATTAACATTTTTGTCTTTAGGAATTAGTTTAATTATATTGGCTGATTTAGGAGCTGGTGCATGGGATGCTATGTATGTGGGCTTAAATGAGCTTTTTGGTCTTAGTGTTGGTACTTGGATTTTTATTGTAGGAATATTACTGATTTTCATCAATGCGCTTCTGTTAAAAGAACGAATTGATGTTTCTGCGGTGATACCTGTCGTTACAATTGGATTTTTAATTGATTTTTGGCTTATTTTTGTTTTTGATGATTTTCAGGTGCCTATTCTTGCGCTTCAATTAGCTATGTTAATTGGCGGAGTGGCAATCATTGCCGTGGGCATTGCGTGTTATTTACAGTCTAAGATAGCACGTAATCCCATGGATACCTTAATGATAGCTATTCAAACACTCACGGGGAAAAGCATGGCGGTCTCAAAAACGATGATGGAGCTTGGGGTGCTAATCATTGCATTCTTACTTGGAGGTCCAATTGGTTTGGGTACGATTTTTGTTACTCTGATGATTGGTCCCATGATTCAGCTTTTCTATAATCCGATTACGAAGTTGCGTAACCATTTGTGTGAGGATACTAATAGAGGACCTTTAAAAGTGTAATCATTTGCATATGCAAAAAAAGAGTAGGGAATTCTTAAAGAATTCTTCTACTCTTTTTTGTGTTAAACTACATTTTTTAATGTGAAAACAAGTCTGTCGAGTGCTTCACATGATTTTTAGTTTCTGGATTGACGAAGTGTTTTGCTGAATTAATAGCGATTGGTGCTTCACCAAATCCACATGCAATAAGTTTAACTTTACCTTCATAGATGTTGCTATCACCAACAGCATAAACGCCAGGAAGTGTCGTTTCCATCTTAGAGTTCACTTTAATCGCATGGCGCTCCATGTCCATGCCCCATTCTTTCATATTACCTATATGTGAACGGAAACCATAGTTTACGATAACGTGATCAGCTTTCAATAATTCAACGTCTCCATTGGTATTGCGAACAGCAACATGTCTGAAATTCTCACCCTCTGGTTCGAAATGATCAACTACGTATGGTGTTTTAACGATAACAGATGACTGATGAAGCAACTCAATACTGTGCTCGTGCGCACGGAATGAATCACGTCTGTGAACAAGCGTCACGGATTTTGCAATTGGTTCAAGCATAAGAGCCCAATCTACTGCAGAATCGCCACCGCCAAATAACACAACATCTTTATCTGCAAACTTGCCCATGTCGTCTACAAAATAATGCAGTTGAGTACCTTCAAATTTCATTGCTTCTTTAAGTTCTAAACGTTTTGGTTCAAATGCACCGTTTCCAGTAGTGAATATGACAGATTTGGTTAAGTGTGTATCTGAATCAGTCGTAAGCTGCCAAGTACCATCCTCAAGTCTTGTCATGTCTTCTACTGACTCACCTGTAATGATGGTCGGTGAAAAAATAGCAAGTTGTTCTGATAAATTCGCTACTAAATCTTTTGCACGAACTTTTGGGAATCCAGCGATATCATATATGTGCTTTTCTGGATAGAGAGCAGTTAACTGACCTCCGACATTTGGTAAACTTTCAATGATTTTAACCGACATTTGACGCATGCCTCCATAAAATGCAGTGAATAACCCTGCAGGTCCAGCGCCAACTATTGTAACGTCATAAATTTTCATGTATTTTGAGCTCCTTGTAAGTAAATTTATCTCCTAATAAGAATTTATAAGGGTAATTATTCTTGGTTAATAATAATTTTTTTAGCGTTATTTATTTATGATAGCGACTCATAGGTTGAGTTTCAAATTCTTTGAAAGAATCTTTAACCGACTTATGCCCAATTCCGTAAAGTCCTAATCTGTAATTTTCAATATTGTACGCTGCACTAACTGCTATTAAAAATGGTCGGTAATAAGGAGACAGATTTTCTTTAATAAGATTATAACCAACAGGATTTTCACCACGTCTTACATAGTAACGAGCATCTGTTACAACACCTGAGATTTGTAGATTCTTAAGAGCTATTCCCGTGTTCTTATGATCAGAATGCCAATCTGTGTAAGAAAATACTTTATGCTTTGCATTAGGATGATAATTCTCATATTTACGAATTAACTTTTCTAATTCCGATATTGATAAGCTTCCATCTTCGTAATTATGGTAAATAATATTTTCAGGTTTAACTCCCATTATTGCTAATGAAAGAGCAAACTCACGGTTTCGAGCTTGAGAAAATTCTGTTTTTGTCATGCCTAATGAAGTTCGAATAACTGAAGCAGTACCTCCAGTTAGTAAAACAACATGAACATTATGACCTGCTTGAACATGCGCCATAATAGAAACTCCAAAAGTTAAAGCTTCATCGTCTTGATGTGGGATGTAGAAAAAAACATTACTATTTGCGTTAGGATTACCTGTAGCAGCTTTTGCTGTTTCAGAGGCTATAAAACTTGAAAATATTAATACTAATAATGCGGTAAATGTGAAGCTTGTTTTCTTCATTTCATAAGCCTTCTTCCGTTATTTGTAGAAGGAGGTTGAAATCCTCTCGATTTCTGGAATTAAGTCGTCTACAGAGCGAAAGAATTATTCAACAGCTCGCCTTAATCTTTAAAGTTTCTTTGTATGTGTTTTGAGAAAACAATAAAAAATATGATTTCTCCCGAAGCGTTCTATCTAGATTCAATTTGAAATGAGTAAGAATTTAGAATGCGAATCACAAAAGTCTGACAAAATGCTACTATTTAGTGTAACAGTGAACGTATCCAAAAACTAATAGTTTTTATCATATATTACTAAAACTGGACAATTCAATTTTACTTCACCTAGTAAATACGAAATTTAGTAGAATTCCGTCATATTTCAATGTTTCAAATAGTTTCAGCCCCACTATTATACAATTAATTAAGAGAAGTGATTGTAGAAAAATTCCTAGCATTACTGGTGCAATTTTACCGAAAGTGTATAAGCAGGATCTGACTCTCTACCTTTAGTAATATGTATTCGATTCTACCACTTTCTAAGCTGGAGTAAGTAATTTCAAACATATTTCAGTCGAAAGTCCTAGGGTTAAAAAATAGGCTCTCTAAAAATGATAGTAGGTCTAAATCCATATTATTCAATTCCATGTTTGTTTACCGTCCTGAAGGGAATAATACATGTAAGCTAGAAATTCTAAGGGAGGCATATTACATTGACTAAAAAAGAAGAGTTTCCGGAATTTGAACCCGAACATCAAGAAGTAGAAAAGCGTCAAAAGCAGCAAGAAGAGAATGAAAAAGAATTGAAGCAAAATCAAAAACTTCACGATAATCATGGAGACCAAGTCATTAATAATCAACAAGAAGATTATCAAAGCGAAAAAGATTTAAACAATCAATCAAACGAAAATCAAAACGAACAAAATTTAAATGACTTAACAAATGATATCGCGAATAAACAAGGACGTAACTTTAATTAAAAGTTCCTATTTGTTTTTATTTTGGGAAATCGGTACTCCAACATTTACGGAGTATCGGTTTTTTTACGTATTGTGTATTTGAATGAAAAGGAGCGAGTACCATGTAAAGGCACTCGCTTATCTTAAGTAATCGAAATTATTTCTGGGTTTGTAACGGTCTCTGCAGGTTTTCCGAAAAGATAACCTTGTCCTAAATCATAACCTAAACTTGCACAAACTTGCGCTTCTTCAATTCGTTCTATTCCCTCAGCGAGGGTAATAATACCGAGAGCATGTGCCCGTTCATTTGCTTCTTTCAGGAAGTCTATCTTGCCTTGATCCTGGTCGCAATTACTAATGTATGAACGATCAATTTTCACATAATCCGGTCTCAATAATTCCAACATATCAAGCGTTGAGAATCCTGATCCTACATCGTCTAACGCTACTTTCATGCCTTCTTTTTTGTAGCGGTCTAGGACTTTCTTCAAATGATTCACGTCTTCAATCTTTTCTGTTTCAACTACCTCAAATACTAAGTCTTCAGGATTCACTTGGTATTTTTCAACGATTTTAAACGTATGTTGTAAGCAGAAATCAGGATTATAGATAGTAGAAGGTAAGAAGTTTATAAAGCTTTTTGTGCCAGCAGGAACTTTTCCTACACGTGCTTTTACCGCTTCTTCACGGGCTCGTTGGTCCAATAAAGAGTGAAGTCCAGTTTTGGTAGCTACATCAAATAACTTCCCAGGTGATAAGTTAATTTGCGGATCATTTGTACGCAATAATGATTCGTAGCCATACAGTTCTTTTGAGTTCAAAGAAATGATGGGTTGTAAGTAACTAACAAATTGACCGTGTTGGATAAAGTTTACGGTTTCTTTTTCATTAAAACGCAACTCGAATGTTTTTAAATCAATGAGTCTCGTAGTACGCTTTGTACGGGACAGTCCCATTCGCAAATCAGTAGAATATTGCAATCGCTCTAATTCACTCTGAACCATGTCTAAAGAGCTGTAAGGAGTGAAAGCAATATAATCATTCATTTTTTGATATTCACTAGTCAAATGTTGACTAATCTGGTTGGATTCAATGAATATGTATCCTTGTTCATAAAAGTCGAAAGAAATTCCACAGTGTATGCAACTATTCATAAAGTCACCTCAATAATTCATTGTTTATTAATTTTAAGTATCACAATAAATTTCGATTTCCGCAATATATTTTATTAGAAAATTAGGGTTAAATGTGATTTTTTTCTTGTTTAATAGGTCTATGGAGAGCCTTTATTCAACATAATTGACGATTGGTTATGGCAGGGACTATACTTAGCGTATAAAGTTAATATTCATCTTCCATTAAGGGGAGTAGCTATACAGTAAAGTCGTCAATACAGGATGTCAGTCCTCGGCTTTATTGGCAACTAAAGTTGTTTGCGAGACCTTACCAATAATTTGGTGAGGT
>NZ_JBATUX010000107.1:0-17248 GCF_049671445.1 Paenisporosarcina sp.
GTATAAACCTGTTAAATAATCATGGACCATTAAATCTTCTAAAATAATCGATTGGCTCAATAATAAACTCAAAGTTTTTATGAGCTTTACATCATATGCCGAGAAGTCATAAGGTTTCGTATCGAAAGCACATATGGTTCCATATATCTCACCATTGCCTTGAAAAATAGGTGCCCCCATAAAGCAACCATTTCCAACATTCTGAGTAACTGGATGGTTTATGGTTAATGGATTATTAGCTAAGTTAGTTATTACTACAGGTTCAGATCCATTTTCTACGGCTAATTTACAAAGAACATCCTTAAAAGGGGTGGATTCCCCTTGGCGCAGTAATATTGCTTTTCGATTAAACGATTTTACGATGAAATTCGAATATTTATCGTTACTTGCTAAAAAGATAGTATTGATGTCCATTGATTCACTAAGTAAAGAAATTACTTCTTCTGCAACTTCATCTAGTCTTCTAAAATAGTGTTCACTTTTAATAGTTGACATGTTCAACACCCCTATGCTAAATCGATGCAATCTCGTATACATATAGTAGCATAAAAGAACTAATTACCTATGCAAATTGTCTACTAGTAGCTTCATTCATTTATTAACGTGAAAAACCCCTCGCAGTCGCTGAATTCTGCAAGGGGTTTTTATCTATAAGGGGGTCTTATAGCCAAGTTGGTATTAGTTTATAGTATGCCCATAAAGATTAAAATAATTTATTGTTAGGGTGAACTTCGCTACGAATTTTGTCACTTTCTAAGCGTTCTTTGTATTTGTCTGTTGTTACATCTTCTTCATCATCGTCGACTCCGCCAGATAAAATTTCATTATCTGTTGAATTCGTGTCAAATGCAAATGCATTACCATGTCCATCTTGTTCATAGCCAGTTTCTTCATATTCATCAGTGTTTGTATTACTTACTTCATTTAACTTGTTTTCTTCAAATTTATTCGTTGGTTCATTGTGCTTGCCTGAAGTGTATTCTGTGCCGAACACTCGTTCTTCATTGTCTCCTTGGACACGTGGATCTTTGTCAAAATCATTCTTCATGTCTCCAGAAGGGAATTCGTTTTCTTCAGTATTAACTCCAAAAGCAGCTGGCCCTAAATTCGGATCCGCACCAGGAGATTGGAAACCATCCGTTTGTTGCTCATTTGTGATTCTTTCGTCAGTTGTTGGACGATGTTCTTGCACCATTTTATCTTCTTGCGTCGAATGGCCGATATGGTCTTCTTCTCTAGCTAAGTATGGATCAGTTGCAAACGTTTCACCTCGCGCAAAACGATCTTGAGGTTCATCAAAGCGACCATCTGTTTCATTGACAAAGTCATTTGTCGACGGTGCAAAACCTTGCTCTTGCGAGTATTTACTTTGTGGTTCATCATTGTGATTGTCCAATGTTGTTTCGCTACGTGGTTCTTCAGCACCAAATGTTGTTGATTCATTTTGTCCTGTGAAATGTTCATTACCTGTTACGTTTGAATCAGTTTCATTGAATCTTGATTCAACAAATTCTGTATTTGTGGAAACATGTGTGTCATTGCGAGTCGTATCTTCAAAGCCTGGTTCAGTTGGTTGAACATGTCGTTCTTCTCCACTGTAAGATTCATAACTGTTTCCAGTCGCTCCTAATGTATCATACCCTTGTTCAAATTCACTCTCAGGTGAATTGACAACTCCTTCTTTCAATCCTTCTGTATAAAGGACAAATCCACCACTCGCTACATCTTTTGAGTAACGTTCAGTTTCAGCTTCATTTAAATCTAATTTGCGTAATCCCTCAGTAACTGCATCTTCACCAGTAAACCAAGATTTAAATTTATCCATAAACGTACCGGCTTCGTGTGTTGCTACTTCAGAATGTCGATTTAACGTGCTCATATGAGAATGTTCTTTAGAAATCACGTGAATATCACTTTCAGCATAACCATGCGCTTTTAATTGCTCTAATTTTTCATACATTTCATCTTCTGTACGAGCTACTTCAATTTTGCGATTTGATTCTAAGTTCATGGTGATTCCTCCTAATGATTTGTGTTTACAATCTATCTACCCCACCAATTTAGAAACCTAAACACTTTTGAGAATATTTAATTTCTTTGTAATAATCGACATAATAAAAAGCCTTTGTTAAATTTCTCAAAGGCTTTTAGAATTTATTTTATTTGTAATGCTTGCGATAAATTTCCTGCGATTTTTATATCTTTGAAATCTAATCCGAGATTTACAGCTGTTAAGGCAATTTCAGGTCTTACACCAGACAACGTCGTCTTAACACCTACAATTTTTAGAGCATCTATTAATTGGAAAATCTGCATAGCTACCATCGTATCAATCATATTTACGCCTGATAAATCAATGAATAGATGAGTAATCCCTTTATTAGTACATTCGCTAAGTGTGTTTTCAAGTAAGTATTTAGCTCGTTGAGTGTCTATTTCACCAACTACCGGTAATAAACCCATATGAGCTTGTAGCTGAATGACAGGAGCACTCAATTCATTAATTAAAGCTTGTTGGCTTTTTAATCTTTTAGTGGCTAACATATCATGAACTTCAACAAACCTCGTTATAATTTTGCCAAATGCTTTAAGAACAATGGAAATCCATAAATTCACTTCGCGATTTGAATATTTATCTTCATTTTCTTTTGCAAAACCTGTAATCATAGAAACATATTGGTCTTGAACATTTAAAAATTCTCGTAAAATGATATGAGTTGGAGTTGTTTGATGTCCTAAGTCTGAAGCAATTTCATTGACCCATTCTTCAAAAGAATGAAAAAAGGACTCATCTTCTTCAACAAATACTTGAATTAGATGTTCGTGAAAGCTATAGTTCTGAGCTTTTAATCGAGCGATAACTGTTTCATCTGTTGATGCATAGACACCGGTAGCTGATGATTTGTCAATCGAGTTATACCAGTCGTCCGTTAATTGTTTCGCTTTATTTAGTAGGTGATGGTAAAGGTCATTATTTTGATGCACACAAGGTCTCTCCTTCTCAATCTACGCTTCCTTCTGGTACGATACATAAAAGGAGCTGATTTTAATGGTATTAAATCTATTATCTTCCCATACCTCTATTCGCAAATATAAAAACACTAAACTTTCAAAAGAAGAAATCTTTGAACTCATCTCTGTCGCTCAACATGCAGCAAGTTCACATTTTGTTCAAGCTTATAGTGTGATTTGGGTGACTGATAATCAAATAAAGAAAAAACTTGGTGACTATTCAAAAAATCCACAACAGATGGAAACAGCCGGCGCCGTATTTGTATGCTGTGTAGACTTTGAACGACTTCGCATTGCTGGTCAATTAAATGATACTTCAATTGTAACCGATAGTGCTGAAAATGTAATGGTTGGAACGATAGATATTGCCCTTTTCGCACAA
This sequence comes from Paenisporosarcina sp., assembly GCF_049671445.1. Classification (GTDB taxonomy): domain Bacteria; phylum Bacillota; class Bacilli; order Bacillales_A; family Planococcaceae; genus Paenisporosarcina. The sequence goes on from NZ_JBATUX010000107.1 coordinate 3,395, forward strand.
AATTTAGCCATTGCAGCTGAATCTAAAGGATATGGTATTTGTTATATAGGAGGAGTGAGAAATAGTCCTGCTGAGATTAGCGAACTATTGAATCTCCCAACAAACGTATTTCCTGTGTTTGCGATGACTATGGGAGTTCCAGATGAACAACATGAAGTGAAACCTCGTTTACCTGTCGATGCGATCCTTCATGAAAATAGCTATAACAGTGAAAAATATCAGACATTGTTACCCGCTTACGATAAAACGTTAGAAGAATATTATGCGTCTAGAAGTTCTAATCAAAAAGCAACAAATTGGACTAAATCTATGGCTGAATTTTTAAAAGTACCTAGACGCACACATTTGAAAACATTCTTGCACGACAAAGGTTTTACTTGGAAATGATTGTTTTGTGGTGAATATTTGAGGATATTGTCAACTGAGGAACTGCTACTTAGATTAGTAGCTGTTTTTTAATTTCATCTGGGCAATTTTGTATTAGATAGACTAAGAACTAAACAAACTTTTTTATTCCCAAAATACGAACATACATTCTATTTGTGTTATAATAATAAAAACAATGGCCTATGAGAGGTAGCGGATTGGTCACTTCCATGAGAATGGGGGTGATGCCTATGACATATTTTGAATCGATGACTTTGCTCATGCAGCTTGCAACTGTGATGATCGGTGGGTTCTCAATCGTTGTTTCACTAGTCATTTTCTTCGCTAAAAAGAAATAGCCGTCCTCACTGGTTAGGCGAGACGACTATTTCTATCTTAAATTGGACCAACCGCTATTTCGTACATGAGCGATTGTTGACTAGGTGCTGACACACCTAGTCTTTCTGAATCAAGTATACACTATATTATTGAACTTCTCAAAGGTTTCTCGTGACAAATCGACTACTTGTTTTTGAGAAATGCTTGCTCTTGTTGTGGTGTCGGACCTGCTTTTAGTTCTCGGTTTAATGCCCAATCCCGTGTATCTTGGGCCGTCTCAGTTAATAGACGGAAAGTTAATCCGTTGTCCACTGCATGTTGATTTTCAACTACAAAAAATCCTTCGGGAAAATCTTTCGAAATAGGCATCCAAAATGGATATCTTCTCACACCTAAATCAGCTGATTCCAAAACGTCATCAGACACCCACACTTTTTCGATATCCACACTAGCAATTTCATCGATAAATTCATTCATCGACACCGGGTTTGAAGCAACGTTAAATGTTCCTGTTTTGCCTTCCACAACCTTTTGCACAATCCACTTTGCCATATCACGTACATCAATCCACTGAACTTTCCTATGTGGTTCATTTCCTCCCGGTACAGCGACTTTACCGGCTACACCTAATTTTTGTGCATAATACGTAAAACGATCTGTCGGATCATGCGGACCTACTACTATACAAGGACGAATGATTAAGGCATGTTCATTAAATGTGTCGTTCACTAGTTGTTCACACATCACTTTTAATGGACCATATGTAGCTCCAGTCACTTCATCTGTTTCGATATGTTGAGTGAATTTCGAACTTGATTCGTGTGGTCTGCCATTTTTATAGTCATCATAAACCGAAATTGTTGAGATAAACATATAGGTTTTTGTTTTGTTTTTTAATACATCCAGCATTGGTTGTAAGTCTTGTGGAGAATATGCACACGTATCAAATACTGCATCCCACTCTTCTTCCCCTACTAAATGTGCATCTTGTCTGCGATCACCTTGAATATGGCGTAAGTGTTTAAATACTTCTGAATTGGTTTTCCCACGATTAAATAACACCACTTCATGCCCATTTTTTTCTGCAGCTTCTACTAAATAGCGTCCAACAAATGACGTTCCACCTAATACTAATATCTTCATTAATCCAGCACCTCCTTATACAGAAGTTCTTCATGAATTAAAAAAATCCTTTAAACATTTTTTATAAGGCATTGCTTGATGATTTTAAAGCATACTAATTTATATCGAAAGACGTTTTAGAAAGTTGGAAAAAGGATAAAGAAAGAGGTATGGGACAAAACTCGCATTTTGTCGAAATTTGCTACATTTTTAGCATGTGTAATGTTACAATTAAATTTATCTTATTGAACAAAAGGAGCCTTTTATGGATATTCAATGGACACAACTTCCCCAAATTAAAATGCTCCATGTATATGGGCCTACGTCTCAATCAACAGATGGGATTGTATACGATTCAAGAGATGTACAACACCAGTTTGCCTTTTTTTGTGTTATCGGTGAAGAAACCGATGGACACTTATACATAGATGAAGCTATTCAAAACGGAGCCACAACTGTTGTAGGGTCCGACAAAGTAACAATCGAAAAGTATGCATCTTTACATTCCAACATTTCTTTTGTATTGGTTCGAGATTCTCGTGAAGCATTAGCCTATACAGCTATCGAATTTTTTGATCACGCTTCTGATCATTTATTCAAAGTAGGTGTAACGGGTACGAATGGTAAAACTACGGTAGCCACATATGTTCGAAACTTATTTAATTTGTTAGGTTTGCCTTGTGGAATGCTTGGAACGAATGGCATTTTCACATCAAAAGAAGTACTTCATATTAAAAAAAGCACACCCACAACTCCGATATCTTCAGATGTTCAAGCCATTTTTAGTGAGCTTATCAAGCGTGGAGATAAAGCTGCTGCAATGGAAGTTTCTTCGATTGCATTAGATCAACATCGAGTAGGTGGATTTGAGTTTGACGTCGCCATTCATACAAATATTTCTGAAGAACATATGGAGTATCATAAAACATTCGACCATTATAAGATGTGTAAACTTCGCTTATTTACTCAAGCTAAAGCAAGTGTTGTCAATTTAGACGATGCCGGCATGAGCAAAGACATTATTCAAGTTGTTCAAGGTACATTGCTTACTTACTCATCTAATATAAACTCACATGCAGATTTAATTTGGACAAACCTCCATCATCTTGCAGATGGCATGTCATTTGAATTGCTTTATAAAGGGCAATCTCATTCAATTCGTATCCCAATATACGGAGAATACAATGTCGGAAATTTAGTTTCTGCGATAGGTGCTGCGATATTGGCTGGAGTTCCTCTTGAAAAAATCTTATTGGCGTTACCAAAAATGCAACAAGTCGATGGTCGTTTCCAAGTTATTCACGGACCTGAAAATCGTTTAATCGTTTTAGACTATGCACATACCCCAGTTGCTTTAGAAGCCATCATGAAGGCTGTTAAACAATTGCCGCACGAACGATTGATAACATTAATCACCGGAATTGGCATCCGCGATTTTGCCAAAATGCCTAAAATGGCGAAAACCGCTGAAGGCAAAGCTGATGTCTTAGTCGTATCAGTCGATCATCCTGGAGAAAATGATCCATGGGATGTTGTTGATGCAGTAGTGAAAGGATTTACAGTACCTTATCTGCAAGAAGTTCTTACAGCTCCTTCTCGTCACGAAGCCGTAATCAAAGCTTTGGAAGCAAGTAAACCAGGAGATATCGTTTTACTGACTAGTGGTTGTATTAACGGTGCGCAAATTGTGCGTGGCGAATATATTCCACATTCTGATGAAGATATCATCCATGATTTCTTTGACAATTCAAAACTAAGCGTGTAAAACCTTCAGGCTCATGGCCTGAAGGTTTTTTTGATGTTATCTATGAGCGGTTTTATGTCGACTATCAGCGGATTTATGTCGACTATCGGCGGTTTTCTTTGTTCTATGAGCGGATTCTTGTCGACTATCAGCGTTTTCTTGTCGACTATGAGCGGTTCACCAAAAATAGGAACATCCACATCCAGTGGATGTTCTTAACAAATTAGCTTTTCGGTTTTCCAATATCTTTATAGCGAATCTATCTTATCTAACAACAAAGCTTCTGGCAGATGCCAGAAGCTCTGTTTCGCTTTATTTATTTTTCTTTTTGTTGCTACGTTGATGTCGCATCTATTAAGGGTCTATGAGCGGATCTTTGTCGACTATCGGCGGTTTTAGTCTCTCTATGAGCGGATTCTTGTCGACTATCAGCGGATTTTTAATTCCTATGAGCGGATTCTTGTCGACTATCAGCGGTTTTGTCATTTCTATGAGCGAAACTATCTTTTATCCAACAAAAAAAGCTTCTGGCAAATGCCAGAAGCTCTATTCTTTATTTGTTTTTGCGTTTTGTTGCTGCGTCGATATATGCTTTGAAGATGCGTTTTGATGGCTCGTCTCCGGCTTGTGCGAATTCTTCTGGATGCCATTGGAAACCAAAAACGAAGGAATGTTCTGTACTTTCAACACCTTCAACGATGCCGTCTGTTGCACGGGCAACAACTCTTAATGGTCCAGTTACTTCATTACAAGCTTGGTGGTGGTATGAATTCACTCTAAATTCATCTTCTTGAAGCATTTCGTACATGCGGCTATCTTTTTCTACTTTTACAGGATGTGAACGATGTGTTCTTTCCGCATCTTGTTTATGTTGCATTACCTCTTCTTCACGTTGCGAATGGATACTTTGGTAAAGCGAGCCTCCAGTAGCTACGTTTAGCATGTGAAGTCCTCGACATACACCGATATATGGTTTATCAAGTTCTAACATTTTTTGAACAAGTTCATGTTCCATTGCATCTAATCTTGGTGCAATTTTGCCTAAATGAACATGTGGGTCTTGACCATAATAAGCAGGATCTATGTCTTCGCCGCCTGTTACAAATAGCGCGTCGATTTGTTTGCACATTGCTTCTAAATCATTTCCAGGTACAAGTGGAATTAATAATGGAATTCCTCCCGCTTGTGTAATTGCATTTGGGTATACAGGCGGCATATAGTAGCTGCCATCTGGTTTTACTTCTGCTGTAATTCCTACTATTGGTTTCATCTATATTCTCCGTTCTTTAGTTAAGTTATCTCTACAACTAGATATACCCTTAATTGTATTTCAAAAACGTAACAATCTATTCCAATAATTCTTTCAACTCTGGGTGTTTGTTTAAACGACTTTTCGTCATAATAATCGGGCGGAAGCCACCAAGCTCTATTAACTCTTTCTCTTCCCCGCGTGTAACCACATATATATCTTCGAGGGTTGTTTCTTGTATATCATCAATCTTAATTAATTGAGCTGCATAAAAGTCGATAATTTCCGTTTTAATTGTCGCTGGTACTCCCTTTTTATGCTGATCTTTTCGTACGAACGATTTTACAGGTGGAATGTTCTGAATTCCTTGATGGTTTACTAAAACTTGCAAAAGCTTAATCATTTCTGACATGCCTATTAATAAAATTCCGATTGCGACATGTGCTAATAAAAACGAAAGCGTGAAGTTAGTATGTAAATAACTAGTGTCATTTATAACGTCTGGTTGAGAGACTATAAATGGAAGAAAAAATCCTAAGACGATGACGACGATTCCTGTTATAAATAATATTCGGCTAATGATATTTTTCATTTGGTAATCCCCCTTGTTCAAATTAATTCGCTAGTCATCCTTACAAATCCTGTATTACCGTGCTCATGTTGTATTTTTTTGATAGAAACTAATCTTTTCAGACCTTTCCTTCGTTTTCTATTAAAGATAACGAGGACGAGGTGAGTAAGATGAAGAATATTATCATGATTTTATGTATGGCATTGAGTATATTTACATTTTCAACAACCGTCGGTGCACATGCAGATTTAGCATCGAGCTCTCCTGCTAACGGAGCTATCCTAGATACTGCGCCTACAGAAGTAGTTCTTACATTTACTACGCCAATAGATAATCAAGTATTTGAAATAGATGCGCTCAATGTAGAAATGGTATCTGTGGCAAATGGAGAACCTTCTTTAAATTCATCAAGAAATGAGTTAACTATTAGTCTTACTGATCAAATTAGTGGATTAATTACCATTCCTTACTCGGTGATTTCTAAAGATGGCCACCCGATTGAAGGAAGTATTTCTTTTACAGTTAAAGAAAAGGAAGTACCTCCTATCTCTTCAAATGAGTCGGCAGTAATTTCTCCCGTTACCAAAGATTCTGCTGAGGAAGAAAAAACTAAAACTGTTGAACAAACGACTATGACTAAGTCTTCACCATCTATGGATGAAGCTGAGAGCGAACAGACTGCTACCCCTCTTACTTCTATTATTAAGTCACTATATTTACTTTCTCTACTACTATTAACAGGTTCATTATTATGGAGATTCCAGGGACATAAAGTTCCATTCTTGGCGAAAATGCAATTGCTCCATCTGGCATTGCTTGCACTTTTTACATGGTCACAAGCACGAAACTTTACACAGGTGTTCGAAGGTATTTCATGGCAAGATTTATTTCTCCGAACAGAAGTTGGTCAGTTTTGGACTGCCGCTCTCGTCATAACGGTATTGGGACTTTATATACTTGGAAGAAATCGATATGTGGATGTAGCATGGGTAGCAGGAATTTTAATCGCTAAAAGCTTAAACAGTCATGCGATTGCTACAGCTGTTCCTGTAGTGACAGTGGGCTTGAATTTCATCCATTTATTGTTGTCAGCACTATGGATAGCGGGATTATTTTATATCCTCACATTGTGGAAAAAAGGGTCGGCTGAAGCGTTTGTTCCCACATTTTCAAAAATGGCTTTAGTTAGCATCATCAGTTTAACGGTAACAGGTAGTATTTATGCTTGGCTACTAGCTCCAAATCTCTCCAGTTTATGGACGACAACATGGGGATATTGGTTATTTGCTAAAATTGTTGCTGTTATTGGAGTCTTTGTTTTAGGAGCTTTCATTCGAAGACATATGAAAAAAACGGGCTCACTTTCAGAACGTCGCTACCTATACTTTGACGGTGTTCTAGCCCTCACCATCTTAGGTATTGTCGGTGTGTTAACACAACTTAGTTCATCTTTATAATCAACATCAAAAACGTTGTCTTCGAGGCAACGTTTTTTTACACGTTTGAATAGACAATTCTAGGGAATAATTTGGATATCAATACTACTAGGAGGCTAACTATGACGAAAGATAAATACGAGAAAATTCATGAACAAATTGACGGACAAACTCAAGATCAACAACCTGGACTTGAATCAGAAATGCATCCTCAGCCTATCTACGACGATGAGAACTATAAAGGATCGGGAAAATTAACAGGAAAAGTTGCGCTCATTACAGGTGGAGATAGCGGAATTGGACGAGCGGTTGCAGTTGCTTATGCCAAAGAAGGCGCTAATGTTGCCGTAGCATATTTAAATGAACATGAAGACGCTGAAAAGACTGTGAAGTTAGTTGAAGGATACGGAGCAAAAGCAATCAAAATTGCAGCTGATTTAAGCGATGATGAAAACTGCCAAGACGTGGTAGACCAAGTGATTGCAGAATTTGGGCAGTTGAATGTATTAGTCAATAATGCTGGAAAACAATTCCCAACGAAAGATTTTCTAGATATTACACCTGATCAATTACAAGACACATTCTCGACTAATATTTTTTCCATGTTCTATTTAACGCAAGCGGCTCTTCCCCATTTAACCAAGGGAGATGCCATTATTAATACTTCTTCGGTCACGGCTTACCGAGGATCGCCACATTTGATTGACTACTCAGCAACAAAAGGTGCCATCACAACTTTCACTCGTTCGCTTGCCTTGAATTTAGTGGAGAAAGGCATTCGGGTAAACGCAGTAGCACCTGGACCTATTTGGACACCTTTGATTCCTGCAACATTCGGAAAAGAAGAAGTGGCTAAAGCTGGAGATGACACGCCTATGGCAAGACGTGGTCAACCTGCAGAAAATGCTCCTGCTTATGTATTTTTAGCTTCAACAGATTCGAGTTACATGATTGGCCAAACGATTCATATAGATGGTGGAGACTTCGTCAGTTCATAATTTCAAAAAAGTTTTCGACAGTATAGAAAAGCCCATCGAAATGATTCGATGGGCTTTACCTATTCAGCTATTATCTTTCACAAGCAATTAAATCTTTATCACGGTCACTTTTCTTATTTAAATCGTATAGTTTTTGATTAGCATACGGTTTATATTTAGTTGCTCCACCTTTGTTTTTCACTTTTGATGTGCGAGCAATTCCACCTGGATAATCTTTATTAATTTCCGTACAATTTTTATATGTTTTTAATGTCCCTTTCTTTGCAGCGTCCACTTGTGTAGCGCCCATAAAACCAGTCACTAAAACTAGTGACAGTAGCATTGCCATTCCCTTTTTCATTAAACTATTCCTCCTAGACTATCGTTTACCATTATCATACATTAAAAATAGTCTTTTAGTCTATATGTTTATAGACATAAAGTATCATCAGCACGCAACAATAAAGCCCGCCGAAATTGCATCTTCGGCGGGCTACACTACTTATTTTGATTGATTGACGGAATAAAACTCATTTATATCTTTATAATACTTATTTAAGGAGTGAGTCGATACTTCATACCACTCTGCAATCTCTTTTATACTCCAATAAGGTCCTTCAAAAAGTTCATGTTCTTGACCAAATCGAATGGCACCAGCAGCAACGGCCGCTTCTTTTCTCGCGTTTGGTTGGTTGGTGACTAAGTAGTCTTCGATAATGGTTAGCAAAGGTTTTGGATTACGATTTTGATTTTCGAGACGCTCCATGATGTCGATTAGGATGCCTGCTTCAAATTCAGTAAATTCTCCTCCACTATAACCGTTTTCTCCAAGTCGTTCCCAGAAATCAACGAGATGTGTTTGCAGGAAAACAGCTGGTTCTTCTTGCGTTTTTTCAGCTAGTGATTTGGCAAAAGAAATGACTACTTCTGTGTGGTCAGTTGGAATGAAAATTAAGCTTGAAATGGCTAAGTAGTGATTGTCTTTTAAACTGACATCTGGCAATGTGAAGCAAAATACGTGCACGCCAAGTGGAACAGGCTTTTCACTTTCGCGTCTTAGATAAAGCATGTCGTTTGTGAAAATATTTTTCACTAACATAAATTGTTCTTCAATATTAATAACTTCTGCAACAATGACTGTTGGATTTTTCCAATGTTCCAAGACATTTTCTACAGCTGGTCGAACCGCTTTTTTCTGTTGTTTTTCAATATATTTCAACCATATTTCTGGTTTCGTGTGGAAGAAAAACTCATCGATAGCAATGGCTTCAATCATTTCTTCGTGTAAGTATTTGCCTAATTTAGATTTCCATTCATTGATTACGGTAATGAGCTCAGGTACATCTTTTCTTTCTGGATATTCATCATAAAAAGTTTGGAGTACGCGATCTAACTCAACTGTACGAACTTCTTCAATCGAGACCGCTTGTTTACGCTCACAACACTTTTTGTATTTTTTTCCGCTGCCACATGGACACGGATCATTACGTCCTACCATTTAAAACACGTCCTTCAATTATTAAAGTTTACGCCCTAGTGTAACATGCATCCTTTAGCGAATACAAAGGTTGTAGGACGCGGGGGTTTGTTGGCTATGAGCTGTCATGTCGGGGCTATGAGCGGTTCTTTGTCGACTATCGGCGGAAATGTTGGGGCTATCGGCGATTCTTTGTCGACTATCGGCGGATTTCTGTCGTCTATCGGCGCTTTCGTGTCGACTATCAGCGGTTCTCCAAAAATAGGGACATCCACAGCCAGTGGATGTCCTTAACAAATTAGCTTTTCTGTTTTCGATTTTTTTATAGCGACGTCTCTTGCTATGAGCGATTCTGTGTCGACTATCAGCGGGTTTCTGTCGACTATCAGCGTTTCTTTGTCGACTATCGGCGGATTTCTGTCGTCTATCGGCGCTTTCGTGTCGACTATCAGCACTTCTCCAAAAATAGGGACATCCACATCAAGTGGATGGCCTTAACAAATTAGCTTTTCTGTTTTCGATTTTTTTATAGCGTGTCTTGGTCGTCTATGAGCGGTTTCGTGTCGACTATCAGCGGAATTCTGTCGCCTATGAGTGCTTTCGTGTCGACTATCAGCGGAATTCTGTCGCCTATGAGCGGTTTCATGTCGACTATCAGCGGTTCTCCAAAAATAGGGACATCCACATAAAGTGGATGTCCTTAAAAAAATCCACTCCTCTGTGCCATGGAGTGGATTTGATGATGTTACATGGTTTTGTGGTTGAATGGACATTTTCCTTTGATAGGTTCAATGTCGTCTCCGATGAAGAATTGTTTCCATTCGTTGTGATTAGGATCACCAAAATGGCTTATGTCTGGATGTGTTGGTAGTTGATCCCACACTTCCACTCGTTCACGTACTTTTTCACGTGACATGATGCCGCCTTTTTCTGTTCCTTCAAGGCCTTGGAAAATTCTTCGTGGTTGGAATCCTAGGATCATTGAATTTCCTAGATGACGTGTTTTGCGTTGTTTGTAAGCTGGTGCGTTTCCGAATACGAATATTGGTTCACCTTGAAAACGGAAGTCCCATAGATGATGTGCAGGGTCACGTGGAGCATCTGCTGGCCATTCAACTGAGTCTACTTCGTGTAAATACTGTAAGATGTCCCAAAATTGATCGCGGTATTGTTGTAAATCTCCTTCAACTTTAAACGGTTCGACAAAGACAAATAAACCATGACGTTTGTGTTTAGGATCCTGGAATAAGTCTAGAAAACCTTCGACTATTTTTGGTAAATTAGACCAATCATCTTGTGTGATATAGCCATAACGTAATTCGCCTTTTAACTCTCCACTCATTCCGAAATAACATGGAAATGTTTTATCCGTAACTATATTATGAAATGTCCGATATTCATGAAGTAACCATTCGGGTAAATCCGTTCTTGTTGAAAAATCTTCTTTCGTTAATAAAGCTTGTTGTTTTGTTAACATGCATTTCCCTCCACCTACAATTTGCGTATTAAAGCCATAGTTACGAAATACCCGTTCAAATTCTTTTTAAAACTAATTTGGAATTGAAAAATAATTTCAAATACACGTTAATAATTCTGTAAATCGGGAATAACAAGGAAACGAAAACAAAATAATGGGGGCAACAGGATGAGCATGGAAAGTATTGATACGATTCAATCGAATTGTCAGAGCGAATATGACGTTTTACGAAAAGTTATCGTGTGTGAACCTCAATTTATGGCCATTGATGAAATTATAAATGATGTACAAAAGCAATATATAAATGACAATATAAATATTGATCGTGCGTTAACTCAACATCATGATTTTGTAGCTAAGATGCGTGAAGAAGGTGTGGATGTCATTACATTACCAGCCAATGCTTCATTCCCGGAACAAGTATTTACTCGAGATATTGGCTTCACGTTAGGAAACCAAACTTTTGTTTCTGAGATGGCGAGTTCGATTCGTCAAGGTGAAGAAACTGTTCTTCAAAAATGGTTGGATACGCACCATGTGCCATTTCAAAAATTGGCGCAAAATCATATTGAAGGCGGAGATGTCATTATTGATGGGAAAACCATTTTTATTGGTTTAAGCCACAGAACATCTCAATCCGCTATTGAACAGCTTAAAACGGATTTACCGGATTATGAAATCATTATGGTTCCTTTTGTCCCGAAATATTTACACTTGGATTGTGTTTTTAATATTCTTTCTCCAACTGAAGCATTAATTTTTCCTGAAGCTCTTGAAGTCCGAACTGTAAAATTTCTTGCAAGTCGTTACAAGCTAATTAAAGTGAGTAAGGAAGAGCAATTTACACTGGGCACGAATGTATTGTCTATTGGCAATAAAAAGGTCTTTAGCTTGCCGATAAATTCTCAGGTCAATGAAGAAATTCGCCGTCACGGATATGAGGTAATTGAAGTGGATTTCTCAGAGATTATTAAGTCTGGTGGTTCATTTAGATGTTGTACTATGCCAATAACTCGCGGCTAAAAGCGAGCTTATTAATAAAAAAGGTCATCCATTGCACCAATTTATTTGGCTAATGGATGACCTTTTTTAATTAGTGCATCATACATTTTCAATGGCTTGTTTTAGGACGTGTGCACTGATCGTGCAATCCGTCAGTGTTGTCCATTCTGCTGGATTATGGCTTACTCCTTCTTTACTTCGCGCAAAGATCATGGCTACAGGAATATGCGCACCTAGCATCATGGCATCGTGTCCTGCTCCACTTACGAGGTATTGCTTATCGATATTCAAATCATCGAACACGCCATTTAAAATTCCTGTCATTTCTTCACCAATAGGTACTGGTGGTGTGCGCATTTTTTCAGTGATTGTCACTTCTATATTTCGAGAATGCGCAATTTCTTGTGCTTTATTTACTACATTTGAAACGATTTGGTCACGTGAATGTTCTTCGATATCACGAATATCGGTGATGAGGGTTACTTTCCCTGGAATCACATTCGCACCATTGGGTTCAACTTGCATCTTGCCAACCGTTGCAACTCCGGTAGTACTGACCATTAACGGCGCTTTTTCAATATATAAAATAAGTTCGGAAGCAGCTGTCAGTGCATCAAGGCGATCGTCCATTGGCGTATTGCCGGCATGTCCAGCTTTTCCTTCGAAACTAATTTCTGTCCATGAAGGGCCTGCAATTCCTTTGACGATTCCAACTGGTAAATTTGCTTGTTCTAATTTTTTTCCTTGTTCAATATGTACTTCGATAAATCGCTCAATCCCTAGATTTTCTCGCTTCGCTTGTGAAAAACCATCTAGAGTTTTGCCAGTGGTCGCTAGTACTTCTTCAAACGTTAATCCATCCGCATCTTTTAACGTCACTTGTGTATTCATATCGAGTGCACCCGTCATGGCGCGACTACCTGTTAAACCACCATTGAGCCTCGTCCCTTCTTCATCGGTGAAGATGTAGACTTCGTATGGTTTCGTTGGAGTAATTCCTTGCTCTTTCCAAGATTCCGCCACTTCAAGGGCAGCGATGACACCGAGGGGTCCATCGAAATGACCACCTTCAGGAACACTATCAACATGTGACCCTGATGCAATTGAATCTGCGTCTTTATTTAATCCGGCGATTCGTCCAACCACATTTCCAGCATCGTCTTGACTTACGGTCATTCCTGCTTCTCTCATCCATTTCATTACTAGCTCTTTAGCTTGTTGCTCAAGAGGAGAAAACCCGACTCGAGATACACCATGTTGTGCGGTCAGTCCGATTTTTGACAATTCACCTAGGCGCTTCGCGATACGTTCACCTGAAACTCCGTTGTGCGACCACGTTTGATCGTAATCGGCAAGTAATGCTTCTTCTAAATTATAGTGACCACTCATATTCACTTTCCCCTTTCTCTATCTTTCTTTAATTCTTACAAGAGTACTCATAAGAATCGTATTTTGCAAACCGTTTTACTCACTTGGCATATAGCCCACCACTTCATTCGTTTCAAGGTCTACTAATATTAATGGTGTACCAACTACAACATTGTCTTTATCGTGAAAAGAAACAGCAGCCACTTCATTCCCTTCGTAACGAGTATCTAGCATTATCAAACACAGTAGGATTGTTAAAACTAATAATTTCAGCTTCATGTTCAGCTTCTCCTTTTCAGGTTAGAATACTTCCCACTTTGTAAAACTATATTTTATTATCGTACATTTGCACTGGCTGCACGTTCCCCTACGGCATGCTAGGTGCAAATGCGCTCTTTCGTTTTCGATTCATTATCATTTTCTAAAATGCACTTTACTTAAGTGAAGCAGATAACGCTGAAATACATGCAATAATACTTTCTTTTAAATCTTCATGCGACCAACTTGGGATATTGCCGTGTTGGATGGCAAGTTCATGAGACGCTGGGATGTGAATAAATCCTGAAGGGATATTCAAGTTGTTTTCATTTATATAATGAAGCCCTTCATACATGACGTTATTGCATAAATACGTTCCTGCAGTATTTGAAATGGCAGCAGGATAACCTAATTCGTTCAATGTTTCTACCATTGATCTGATTGGGAGTGTGGAAAGATATGCTGCAG
>NZ_JBATUX010000108.1:0-55404 GCF_049671445.1 Paenisporosarcina sp.
CTCAAGATGAGATTTCCCATTACGCAAGTAAGTAAGATCCCTCAAAGACGATGAGGTAGATAGGTTCGAGGTGGAAGCGCGGCGACGTGTGCAGCTGACGAATACTAATCGATCGAGGACTTAACCATAAATTTTGAATGGCTTTCAATGGCCCGTTTATCCAGTTTTGAGTGAACAAACACTCAATAAGTCTAGTGATAATGGCAAAGAGGTCACACCCGTTCCCATACCGAACACGGAAGTTAAGCTTTTTAGCGCCGATGGTAGTTGGGGGTCTCCCCCTGCAAGAGTAGGACGTCGCTAGGCAATTAAGAAGCCGGTACCGAAAGGTACTGGTTTTTTTGTATTTATTTTTTCGTTTTAGTCGAAGGTGTGTGAGAAAGAGGAGGAACAAAGAGTTCGAGGAAACAAGGGGGCGAGTCTCGGAGCGTATTTCATACGCGAGAAACGAGAAGCCCGCAGGTGACGAAGAAATCTGCCGTTCATCGTCTTTCGCAGCCCGAACAAGGAAGTTAAGCTCGTGCGCCGATGGTAGTTGGGGGTCTCCCCCTGCAAGAGTAAGACGTCGCTAGGCAAATAGAAACCGGTACCTGTTAAAAGGTATCGGTATTTTTGTGTGGTTTTTTATTGATTCAAAGATGCAACACAATATGAATTGACTGTATTTAGAGGGATCGCCAAAATATTATTCAGATTGTTGTATAATAAAGTCATATTGAAGGTGCGAGGGATTAGTAAATGGATAAAAGGCCAATTGTCGAAGCGATGCAACAGTTTTATGAAAACCAAAATATATCGTTTCATGTGCCAGGTCATAAGCATGGAGCATTATCAGAATTGCCTCGAGCGTTTATAGATGTGATGAAGTTTGATTATACTGAGCTCAGTGGACTCGATGATTATCATCACCCTGAAGGTATTATAGAAGAAGCCCAAGTATTACTAGCGAAAACTTACAGTGCCCAACATAGTTATTTCCTTGTAAATGGTTCTACCGTTGGAAATTTAGCGATGGTGTATGCTACATGTAGCGAGGGGGACCAAGTGTTGGTTCAACGAAATGCTCATAAATCAGTTTTTCATGCGTTAGAATTAGTTGGCGCGCATCCGATATTCTTAACGCCAGAATGGGATGAAGTGACACATACTGCTACACATATCAGCTTGGCAACGGTGACAGCTGCAATTGAACAATATTCTGATGTCAAAGCAATTATATTAACTCATCCAACTTATTATGGGGTTACCAATCCAACTATGTGTGACGTGATTCGTGTAGCACATTCATATGGGATTCCTGTACTTGTCGATGAAGCCCATGGTGCACATTTTATCGGCTCCGCGGAGTTTCCGATGTCTGCGCTTGAAATGGGTGCGGATGTAGTTGTGCAATCTGCGCACAAAACGTTGCCAGCAATGACAATGGGTTCGTATTTACATATTCAATCAAACCTAGTTTCGAAGGATAAAGTGAACCGTTATTTAAGGATGCTTCAATCCAGCAGTCCGTCATATATATTACTGGCATCACTCGATGATGCGAGACATTATATTGAAACATATTCGCGAGAGGATCTTCAGTTATTTCTCAAAACTCGTAAGCAGTTTGTAGATGGTTTAAGAACGATTAAATCTCTTGAAGTAATTGAAGTAGATGATCCATTGAAATTGCTATTAAGAGTGTCTAAATACACTGGCTATAGTTTGCAGAAGGAGATGGAGCACGAAGGTGTGTACGTGGAGCTAGCGGACCCTGTGCAAGTTCTATTGATACTCCCATTGTTAAAGGCGAGACACAAGTTTCCTTTTGCTGAAATACGAATGAAAATTAAATTAGCTGTAGAAAAATGCTTAAAGCTTCAAAGGGACAAAGTAGAGATAGATTACTCCCATGAATTACATGCCATTTCAACTTTAGCTGTTTCCTACCATGATTTACAGAACAAAGAAGATGAATATATTTTATATACAAAAGCTGCTGGACGCATTTGTGTGGGAATGGTTATTCCCTATCCACCGGGAATCCCATTATTCGTTCGTGGAGAACAAATTACAACGAATAAATTGAAAATGCTTGCGGATTATTTAGCAAGTGGAGCAATGATTCAAGGTGAGCATGATTTGGGCAGAAAACACTTGCTCGTTTTGAAGGAGGAAAAAAGATGAATAACCAAGGATTTTTTATTACGATTGAAGGACCAGAAGGCGCGGGAAAGACTACTGTTATGAGTGATGTGGTCGCACAATTGACGTCTGAAGGATATGAAATTGTCTCAACACGTGAGCCCGGTGGTATTCGGATATCAGAACATATACGTGAAGTAATTTTAAATAATACGTATACCGAAATGGATGGTCGTACTGAAGCTCTTTTATATGCTGCAGCCAGACGTCAACATTTAGTTGAGAAGATTGCTCCAGCATTGAAGGATAATAAAATCGTATTATGTGATCGTTTTATTGATGCTTCACTTGCTTATCAAGGATATGCACGCGGACTAGGAATTGATGAAGTACTTTCGATTAATGAATTTGCTATCGGGAAATTAATGCCGAATCTGACGTTATTATTTGATCTGGAGCCATCAATCGGTCTAAATAGAATCGCTCAGCATGATGCAAGGGAAAAGAATCGTCTAGACGCGGAGAGTTTAGCATTTCATGAATCGGTTAGGAAGGGTTATCAAGAGGTAGTAAAGCGTTACCCAAGTCGCATTCACGTAATTGATGCATCGAAATCTCAAAAAGAAGTAACGGATAATGTTCTGAAGGTTCTGAGAAATTCTCTTGATTCATGCATGAAATGATCCTTCTTTTCATGTTATAATAGTAGGAAGAACTTCCGGAAAAGGGGTCGAGCTGATGAAGCTTATCGTGGCTGTTGTTCAAGATCAAGATAGTAGCCGTTTATCGAGTGCACTGACAAAAAGTGATTTTCGTGCTACTAAATTAGCAAGTACTGGTGGGTTTTTACGTTCAGGAAACACAACGTTTTTGATAGGTACAGAAGATGAATTAGTATCTAATGCGCTTGATTTAATTCGCGATAATTGTCGTTCTCGTGAGCAAATGGTAGCTCCTGTATCGCCAATGGGAGGAAATGCGGATTCATATATTCCTTATCCAGTTGAAGTTGAAGTCGGTGGCGCAACAGTGTTCGTGCTTCCGATCGAACAGTTCCATCATTTTTAACAGATTTAATATGAAATAATTTTAGCCATACACGAAAATCCCGTGTCTCCCGGATACCTGGAGCACGGTTTTTTTTTGAAAGAAAGGGTGAGCAACGAAATGAATGCAAACCTCAAGGATGTTAGTAAGTTACAACCTGTTGTTATGAAGCAATTACAAACGGTTTATCAAAAAAACCGAGTTGCTCACGCATATCTTTTTGAAGGTGCAAAAGGTACGGGTAAAGTTGCAGTAATGAGATCTTTTGTGAAGTTATTATTATGCGAACAACCGACTCAAAATGTTTCATGTGAAACATGTCGAGGGTGTAGGAGATTTGAGTCTGGCAATCATCCGAACTTTATTCAAATTGAGCCAGACGGTCAAGACATTAAAAAAGATCAAATGTTACAACTAATTTTTGAAATGAATAAAACGGCCCTAGAAGCGGGTCGTAAAATATATGTGCTATACCGGGCCGACCGATTAAATGCTTCGGCTGCAAATACTTTATTGAAGTTTTTAGAAGAACCTGAAGGATTGGTCACAGCTATATTATTAACGGAGAAAGCACATGCGATTTTACCAACCATACGATCGCGTAGTCAAATTATTACTTTTCCTTCCATTCCTTATGAAGAACGAGTTAAAGTAATGATAGATGAAGGTCTTACGGCATCGATGGCGGCAACTGTTTCTATGGTAACTAATGATTTGGATGAATCTTTATTACTGGCAAAAGATGAGCAATTTGCACAGGTTCGAAAAACAGTGTTAAAATTGGTAGAGGCAGTCGAAACTAATGTACATGAAGCGATGCTAACGGTACATGAGGATTGGTTACCTTTGTTAAAAGAAAAAGAAGAAACAGAACAGGCATTGGATTTACTTTTATTCGCATACCGCGATTTAGTAGCAGTAAAGGCTAATAGTAATGCAACATATACGTATCCGGATTTCTTGCCCTTTTATCAACAACGTGCTCTTCATATATCTTTTGAGCACTTGTCAAATAAAATCGAGGCCATATTAAAAGCGAAGCAACAATTGCATCGTAATATGAATCGGACGCTGTTAATGGAGCAGTTAATGCTGAATTTGCAGGGGGGATATTCGTTTGTATAATGTGGTAGGTGTCCGCTTCAAAAAAGCGGGTAAAATATATTATTTTGATCCGACTGATTTTCCTTTGGAAAAAGATCAGTATGTTATTGTAGAGACAGCAAGAGGAATAGAGTATGGCAAGGTCGTAGTAGCTATTAAACAAGTTGAAGAGCATGATGTGGTTTTACCACTCAAACAAGTCGTGCGTCCCGCTGATGAACGAGATCGTCATCAAGTGAAAGAGAATCAACTTGAATCCCAGCATGCTTTTGAGCTTGGAACAGAAAAGATTGTTGAACACACGTTAGACATGAAGCTGGTAGATGTGGAATATACGTTTGATCGCAACAAAATCATCTTTTATTTTACAGCTGAGGGACGAGTAGATTTCCGCGATTTAGTTAAAGATTTAGCTTCAGTTTTTAGAACACGAATCGAGCTTCGTCAGATTGGTGTAAGAGATGAAGCGAAAATGCTTGGCGGAATTGGTCCTTGCGGACGTATGTTGTGTTGTTCTACATTTTTAGGCGATTTTGAACCAGTTTCAATTAAAATGGCGAAGGATCAAAATTTGTCTCTAAATCCTTCGAAAATCTCAGGTTTATGTGGACGATTAATGTGCTGTCTTAAATACGAAAATGATGAGTATGAAACAGCAAAAGAATTAATGCCTGACATGGGTGCACGTATTTTAACACCTGAAGGTAAAGGCAAAGTAGTAGGAATAAACTTGTTAGAACGTGTGATGCAAGTGGAATTAGCTGAGCAACAACGTGTGCTTGATTATACATTAGAAGAAATTCAACAATATGCAGCAACTCAAGTGTAGTGTAATGGACTGAACAATGAGGTGATTTATGTGAAAGATCGTAATTTTTTGGATACGGTCATGGAATTTGAACAGCAACTAGAATCATTGCAAGGACAGTTCCATGCACTTAAAGAATTCGTAGCTTTTATGATGGAGGAACATCAGTCTTTGCAACAAGAGAACTTTCTACTTCGCCAGCGGTTAGATGAAATTCATGCCGCCGAAGAAGAAGTTTTAAAACAGTCCGAACTGAATGCGAAAAAATTAAGCCGTCTTGATATTGGCGAAGGTTATGATAATTTAGCACGACTATATCAAGAAGGTTTCCATGTGTGCCATGTACATTTTGGAAGCTCACGAAAAGGCGAAGATTGCTTATTTTGCCTTGCCTTTTTAAATAAACAAAACGGGTGATGAAAGACTGATTCCACTGTACGTAAGTGGATGTCGGTCTTTTGTTGCGCTGATGGAAAAAATCAAATATCAAGATAAGAAAAGACATCAGCTTACACCTATGAGGGTGTAAGCTGTGTTTTTCTAGTGTCGGAGGGTAGACAAATGGACTTACAAGACGATGAGCGATTGGACTATTTGCTTGCAGAGGAGCTTCGTATCATTCAAAGTCCTTCGGTTTTTTCTTTTTCACTCGATGCGGTATTGCTTGCTAAGTTTACATATGTACCGATAAAAAAAGGAGCTATCGTGGATTTGTGTTCTGGAAACGGGGTCATCCCGTTATTTTTAAGTGCTCGAACACAGGCGAAAATTATTGGCGTTGAATTGCAACAACGATTAGCTGATATGGCAACTCGAAGTGTGGACTACAATGAATTGCAAGATCAAATTACCATTCTCGAAGGCGATGTTAAAACAATTCCAACACATTTGGGATTTGAAAAATTTGATGTGGTTACCTGTAATCCACCTTATTTCCCTGCTCATGAAGCAAGTAATAAAAATTTAAAAGAACATTTAGCCATTGCTAGGCATGAACTACATTTAACTTTAGATGAAGCGGTTCTATCAGCGAGTCAATTACTGAAGCAGGGTGGAAAAGCAGCATTTGTCCATCGTCCAGGTCGGTTGTTAGATATTGTGACGGCGATGAGAGCCAATCGATTGGAGCCTAAACGTATTCGTTTCGTGTACCCTAAAGAAGGGAAAGAAGCGAATACGTTGTTAATAGAAGGTATTAAAGATGGCAAACCTGATTTAAAGATCCTGCCTCCTTTGTATGTTTATGATGAACATGGGGAATACACAGAAGAAGTGCGAGAGATGTTATATGGAAAGAACTAATGAACATACTTTCTATGTGTTGGAATGTGTAGACGGTTCTTATTATGCTGGCTACACCAATGATTTGAACAACCGTGTGAGTGTTCATAATAGTGGCAAAGGGGCGAAGTATACGAGAGCTAAACGTCCGGTTTCTTGTATATATCAAGAAGTTCATGAAACGAAACAACTCGCAATGAAAGCAGAATATGCCTTTAAACAGTTACCGAAGAATAAAAAAATAGAGTATATAAGAAATGGATTGAGGGGTGAACAATAATGCAGACACAAAAAAGTTTTTCAGGACAATTTCCAACCGGAATCTTGTACTTAGTCGCTACTCCAATCGGTAATTTAGAGGATATGACTGTTCGTGCCATTCGGATGATGAAAGAAGCCGATTACATAGCAGCTGAAGACACCCGAAATACGAAAAAACTGTGTAATTACTTTGAAATTAATACACCGCTCATTAGTTACCATGAACATAATTTAGAGTATGGTGGAGAGAAGCTTCTTGAGCTACTTCGAGCTGGAAAGAATGTTGCTCTTGTTAGCGATGCGGGCTTACCTTGTATTTCTGATCCAGGCGCAGATATTGTAGCTAAAGCTGTGGCAGAAAATTTATCTGTTGTACCAATTCCTGGGGCTAATGCTGCGTTGAGTGCATTGATTTCATCAGGTCTTTCGACATTGGCATTTACTTTTCACGGCTTCTTGCCGAGACAAAAAAAGGACCGAAAAGCTGCACTCGAAGCCATTCAATATCATAAAGAAACCATGATTTTTTACGAAGCACCTCATCGATTAAAGGATACATTGCGAGATGCGCAACAAATTCTTGGGTCTTCTAGAAAAGTAGTGATGGCACGAGAAGTGACGAAAAAGTTTGAGGAATTTGTAAGAGGAACTTTGGAAGAAGCTGTTATATGGGCGGAAAACGAAGAAATCCGAGGCGAATTTGTCTTAGTATTTGCTGGTTCTAGTGAAGAAAATCCACTGGATAGTGAAAAATGGTGGATGGATTTATCGATTATTGATCATGTTGATCAAGTAATCGAAAAACGATCACTAACATCTAAAGAAGCAATTAAAGTGGTTGCTGTCGAGCGAGATTTACCAAAAAGAGATGTTTATCAAGAATATCATATTCAAGATTAAAAAAATCCGGAGTGACAAATAGTCGCTCCGGATTTTGAAATTATTTATTTTGGTTTGATTGAATTTCTTTTACTAACAAATCTGCGCCTTCTGGGCTTAAGATTAGTTTTCCGCCAACTAAACGGAAGTTATCATCTGAAACTTCACCAGTAACAGCACAAGTCATGTTTGGTAAATATTTTTTTAAGATGATTTTATCTTCATCAACATAGATTTCTAATGCATCTTTTTCTGCAATTCCTAAAGTACGGCGAAGTTCTATTGGAATAACAACGCGACCTAATTCATCAACTTTACGTACTATACCTGTAGATTTCATATTAGCACTCCTCTCGAATTATAAAGCTAATTCGTCAAATTTCGACATTTATTGCTGTCTGTTAATTATCATACCAAGTACTGCCATAAACGTCAATAATTATTCCTGCCAATTCAAAGTAATATTTGTTAAATTTATGATATTAGATAGATATTTTATAACATATTTGATAATGAGAATAAATTTATGTCTATTGGATGGCAAAAAATGAATAAAATTAGGTTTAAATTGACAGGAATATTATTCGACATTTTTCGCTAACCTTCTAGCATTGAAACAAAAGAAGGACTCAGATAGAATAGAATTACTACTTTATAGGAACGAAAGGGCGAATCTACGTGATCAACGAAAACAAATCATTTTATATTACGACTCCAATTTATTACCCAAGTGGAAAATTCCATATTGGAACTGCTTATACAACTGTAGCTTCTGATGCTATTGCTCGTTACAAGCGATTACGTGGATTTGATGTTCATTTCTTAACAGGAATGGACGAGCATGGTCAAAAAATTCAAGAAAAAGCTCAAGAAGCGGGGAAAGATCCGCAGTCCTATGTAGATGAAATCGCAGAAGCATCTAAAAAAGTATGGGAATTAATGGACATTTCATATGACGATTTTATTCGAACTACTGAACAACGTCATAAAGAGGGTGTCGAGAAGATTTTTCAACTGTTTTTAGAAAACGGTGATATTTATAAAGGAGAATACGAAGGGTGGTATTGTACACCTTGTGAATCGTATTTCACAGAAAGCCAATTAGAAGATGGGAACTGTCCAGATTGTGGACGTCCAGTAAATAAAGTCAAAGAGGAATCGTATTTCTTCAATATGAAGAAGTATGCAGACCGCTTAGTGAAATATTATGATGAGCACGTCGAATTCATAGAGCCTGAATCCAGAAAAAATGAAATGATTAATAACTTTATTAAACCTGGATTAGAAGATTTATCTGTGTCACGTACTTCATTTGATTGGGGAATTAGAGTACCAGGCGATGCAAAACACGTTATCTACGTGTGGGTAGATGCATTATCGAATTACATTACAGCACTAGGGTATAAATCTGATGATGAGTCGTTATTTAATAAATACTGGCCAGCAGATGTACATGTTGTTGGGAAAGACATTGTACGTTTCCATACGATTTACTGGCCTATTTTCTTAATGGCCTTGAACTTGCCTTTACCGAAAAAAGTGTTCGCACATGGCTTTATTATGATGAAAGACGGTAAAATGTCGAAGTCTAAAGGTAATGTTGTCACACCGGAATTACTGGTTGATCGTTACGGCCTAGATGCTACTCGCTATTTCTTACTGCGTGAGCTGCCATTTGGTGCAGATGGAGTCTTTTCACCTGAATCATTTGTAGAACGTACGAACTTTGACTTAGCAAATGACTTAGGCAATTTATTGAACCGTACTGTTTCAATGATGAATAAGTATTTTGATGGTGTCATTCCGACAGAACATAATGAACCAACAGAATTTGATGCGGTACTACACGACCATGCAAGAGAAGTGAAAGCAAAGTATGAAACAAATATGGAAAAAATGCAGTTTAGTATCGTCTTAAGCGATTTATGGTCTCTAGTTTCACGTACTAATAAATATATTGACGAAACGCAACCATGGGTCCTAGCAAAAGAACAATCGGACAAGCCAAAACTTGGCTCGGTTATGTGGAATTTAGCTGAGAGCCTTCGTCAAATAGCCATTTACTTACAACCATTTATGACAAATTCACCGAAACAAATTGCAGAGCAACTTGGTTTATCTGCTGAAGAATTGACGTGGGAGTCTTTAGAAAATACTTCAAGTATTGCTACTGGAACAAAAGTAATTGAAAAAGGTATTCCAATTTTCCCAAGACTAGAAGTGGAAACTGAAATTACTTACATTCAAGAACAGATGCGTGGCTCTGTAAAAAAAGAAGAACCTGAATTAGTAATAGAAGAGGCACCTGAAGTACCAGAAATTACGATTGATCAATTTTTAAATGTAGATTTACGAGTAGCTACCGTTACAGCATGCGAAGCTATGCCGAAAGCAGATAAATTGCTAAAACTACAAGTCGATTTAGGTTACGAACAGCGTCAAGTTGTATCAGGTATAGCAAAAAGTTATAAACCTGAGGAACTGGTTGGACAAAAAGTAATTGTCGTGGCTAACTTAAAACCAGTAAAACTTCGTGGAGAGTTATCTCAAGGGATGATTCTTGCTGGAGAAAAAGATGGATACTTAACTCTTGCTACAGTTGATGAAAAGCTTGAAAATGGAGCGAAAGTAAAATAAGTATCTTCTAATAAGCCTGTTTAGCCTTCGCTAAGCGGGCTTATTTCTTGTATTAAAGAATTAGAACATGCTATTCTATAGGGCAATTGTATGAAAAAGAGTAAAATTATTGAGATATAATTACTGATTTTAGGGAAATTGAACCGATTTATGTGTAAAAAAACATGACTTTGTCATCAAATTGTTACAACACTGAGATGTCAGAAAACTATTTAATATTTAAAATAGAGTATGTGAGGCGGATGATTATGTATATAGATACACATGTTCACTTAAATGCAGATCAATACGATGAAGATTTAGAAGAAGTGATTAAGAGAGCTCTAGATGCAAAAGTAGGGCATATGGTAGTTGTTGGATTTGATCGTAAAACGATAAAAAAAGCTATTTCATTAGCTGAACAATATGAATTTATTTATGCTGTTGTTGGTTGGCATCCTGTTGATGCAATTGATTGTACAGATGAAGATTTACTTTGGATTGAAGAGTTAGCTGCGCATCCGAAAGTCGTAGCGATTGGAGAAACTGGACTAGATTATCATTGGGATAAATCTCCGCATGATGTACAACAAGAGTTATTTAGGAAACAAATTCGATTGGCACAAAAAGTTGACTTACCTATTGTCATCCACAATCGAGATGCTACGGAAGATGTTGTCCGTATTTTGCAAGAGGAACATGCTGAGAAAACAGGTGGCGTCATGCATTGTTATGGAGGCAGTGTCGAGACCGCAAAAATATGCATTGATTTAAATTTCATGATTTCACTGGGTGGTCCTGTAACATTTAAGAATGCGAAAAAACCTAAAGAAGTGGCTACTGAAATTCCGTTAGATTACTTAATGATCGAAACAGATGCTCCATATTTAGCACCTCATCCATTACGGGGAAAACGCAATGAACCGGCTTTAGTGGTGTTAGTTGCGGAAGAAATTGCTCGATTGAAAAATATCTCTATTGAGGAAGTAGCGAAAGCAACAACTCAAAATGCTATAAAATTTTACAATATTCCTGTTTAAAATGTGGGGTGATATCCAATACTTGGATAGTGATTCTTCAATCAACCAGAATATTTAGATTAGTTTCGAATGGTTGACAGTCATTTTTGAAATCTATATAATCACACGAGTGATAAGGAGGCGTTTTTCATGTCAAATAATTCCATGAAAAACCTGTTTACATCATTGAGGAAGAAACAAACAGGAATTGCTATAATTGCAGTTATCTTGTTCATTTCAGTTATATCAGCCGTTCTTTTCGTTGGAACGAAAAATACTGTCGCGTTGACGGTTAATGGTAAACAACAAGAAATTCGTACCCATGCAGATACAGTCGGAGATTTATTAATTGAACAAAATGTTCAAGTTTCCGATGCTGATTTAGTATTACCCTCAGTGAACACGTCGATAAAAAATGGTATTTCAGTCGAGTGGGAACAGGCAAAAAAAATTACGATTACAGTTGATGGGAAACAACAAACCATCCACACGACTGCTGATCAAGTTAGTGAAGTCTTAAAAGAAGCAAACATAAAAGTTTCTGAGCATGATAAGTTATCACCTGAGCTAAATGCAAAGGTCGGATCTGATTCTAACATTGCGATTGAAAAAGCGTTCCAAGTTACGCTAATAGATGGTGTGAAGGAAAAGAAAATTTGGTCCACTTCGACTACGGTCGCTGACTTTTTAAAACAACAAGAGATTAAAGTGAAAAAACTTGATCGTGTAGAACAAAAAATGGAAGATGTATTGATTCCAAACGATGTTATACAAGTCGTTCGCGTAGAAAAAGTCACCGATGTAGTGGAAGCAAAAAAAAATTTTGCTGTGGAAACACGTAAAGATAAAGGTTTGTTAAAAGGTAATGAAAAAGTTGTGCAAGAAGGTAAAAAAGGTTTGACTAAAAGTACCTATGAAATTACTACTGAGAATGGCAAAGCTGTTTCTCGCGTTTTAAAGAGTGAGAAAGTAGTGAGTGCTCCCACTAAGAAAGTTATAGCAGTGGGAACGAAAGTAGTAACGGCTAGCGTTTCACGAGGGACAACAAGTTCAAATAAAGCAACTACTGCTAAAACGACTACTGCTAAAGCAACTACTGCTAAAGCAACTACTACTAAAACGACTACTGCTTCTGCTTCTCCATCTCCATCAGAAGGGAAAGAGTTTTATGTATCCGCTACAGCATATACGGCTTTCTGTAATGGTTGTTCAGGAATTACTGCCACAGGTATTAATCTTCGCGCAAATCCAGGATTAAAAGTAATTGCGGTAGACCCGAGTGTAATCCCTCTTGGTTCTAAGGTTTGGGTAGAAGGCTACGGATATGCAATTGCAGGCGATACTGGTGGAGCTATTAAAGGAATGAAAATTGACTTGTTTATGCCGAATAAGGATCAAGCATTTGGATTTGGTCGCAAACAAGTTAAGATTAAAATCTTGAACTAATTTAAATTTAAGCTTTCCCTTGTTTAGGGAAGGCTTTTTGTCATTACAATAGTATTAAGCAATTAAAGTCACTGAACGAGCTAGATTAGGCTTTTCCGCTTTTCTGTGTCTAGCTTCGCAGGTCAGCAGCACCTAAGCTTCAGGATTTCATGCGAAAGCGAGCTTTCGAATCAATCCTTCCAGCGCCGGTGTCGCGCTTTCATGGCCTTCTCAGCTTTTCTGTGTCTAGCTCCGAAGCCTAGATCGCACCTCCGCTTCAGAAAGTCATTCGAAAATAAATTTTCGATTCCTTTCTTCCACCGTCGGAGTCGAGCTAGATTAGGCTTCTCCGCTTTTCTGTGTATACATAAGGTCTTGGCGCAAGTAGAATAGTTAAAGAACCATTTAGAAAAGAGGCATTGAATCGTGTTTATTGAAGAAGTTATAGTGGTGGAAGGAAAAGATGATACGACAGCTATTAAACGTGCTGTTCGAGCAGATACTATCGAAACAAATGGATCTGCCATTTCGGCAGAAACTATTCGTCGAATCCAGCATGCTCAGAACAAAAGAGGCGTTATCGTATTTACGGATCCTGATTACCCTGGACGACGGATTCGTGCCATTATTGAGGAACAAGTACAAGGTGTGAAGCACGCATTTTTATCAAAAGAAAAAACCATTGCAAAAAATGGCAAAGGTTTAGGTATTGAACATGCGGCGGATGAAGATATACGTTTAGCTTTGCAAAATGTCTACACACCTAGAAATACATTAAATCAGACTGAAGAAATCCCACTTCATATATTGATGAAATCACAATTGATTGGTCATCCGGATGCTAAATTGCGACGTAATCGACTCGGTGAATTATTACAAATTGGCTATACTAATGGCAAGCAACTTCAAAAAAGATTATCAATGTTCCAAATTGGAATCGAACAATTTGAAAAAGCCTTAGCACAACTGGACCAGGAGGACTTAAATGAGTAAAGATATTGCAACTCCCAAACGCACTCAAGAAATATTAAAAAAATACGGATTTTCATTTAAAAAGAGTTTAGGACAAAACTTTTTAATTGATCCGAATGTTCTTCATAACATTGTAAGCCATGCAGATTTAACTAAAGAATCAGCAGCTATTGAAATAGGACCTGGAATTGGTGCGTTAACGGAGCATTTAGCTCGTACAGCGGGTCATGTTGTAGCTTTTGAAATCGATCAACGTCTACTTCCTGTTTTAGAAGATACACTGTCTCCATATGATAACGTAGACATCATCCATTCTGACGTATTAAAAGCCAATGTATCGGACATGATGAAAGAGAAATTGGCTGGTTACCAAGATGTTATGGTCGTTGCTAACTTACCGTATTATGTAACAACTCCAATTTTAATAAAATTATTAATGGAGAAACTTCCGATTCGCGGAATGATTGTGATGATGCAAAAAGAAGTAGCAGATCGGATTACAGCAAAACCTAGTACGAAAGCTTATGGTTCATTGTCGATTGCCATTCAATACTATATGAAGGCAGAAATTGCTATGACAGTTCCTAAATCAGTGTTCATTCCTCAACCAAACGTTGATTCTGCAGTTATTAAACTTACTCGTTATGATACGCCACCAGTTTCTGTTTTGGATGAAGATTTTCTATTCTTCATTTCTCGTTCTTCCTTTGCTCAACGCAGAAAAACAATCATAAACAATCTTCAATCTCAATTGCCGCACGGGAAAGAGAAGAAAGAATTGATTTTAGCAGCACTAGCAGAAGCAAATATTGATCCAACTCGTCGAGGCGAAACTTTATCGATTCAAGAGTTTGGAAAATTAGCGAATTTACTGCTTCCGAATTTCAAAGAAACATCTGACTTGTAACAAAAATATCACAATTAATTATAAAAAAGACAAATTAGTTGTGCGAAATTTATTGACAAGAGGTTTGCTTCATTGTTAAAATGTTTAATTCGGTTGACAAATATTTTCGTTTATGGTATCCTTATATTTAAGTGAGGTGTAAGCGAAATGCCAAAAACTTTAGCAGATATTAAGAAGTCTTTAGATTGTCATTTGGGTAAACGTTTGCAATTGAAAGCAAACGGTGGTCGTAAGAAAACGATTGAACGAGCAGGCGTTTTACGTGAAACGTATCATGCAGTGTTCGTAGTGGATCTTGATCAGGACGAGAACGCTTTTGAGCGTGTGTCTTACAGCTACACAGATATTTTAACTGAAGCAGTAGAAATTACAATTGTTGACGGAATGCAAGAACTTGTAGTCGTCAAATAATCTTACGTATTATTGAACTTATTTTATTTTATTAAAACACTCATGGATTTTATTATCCGTGAGTGTTTTTTTGTTTTTAGTACATACTACTTTTGTCAGTCCTCATGAGGAGGAAATACATGGCACGTAATCGTGTAATGTCCAATCATCTAAAAGAGGAAATTGCGAAAGAACTTGGATTTTACGAAGTCGTTGAGCGTGACGGTTGGGGAGGCATAACATCTCGTGATGCTGGTAATATGGTAAAACGAGCGGTTGAAATGGCACAAACCGGATTAATGAACGGGCAAAATCACTACAAGAAATAGTAACAATCTCTTCTGCGACGAGTAATCGCAAGTGAAAATTCATATGGGACTGACAGGGCGGAGAAATCCGCCTTTTATTGCGTTCATTTCTTCAGACTTTTCATCATCATAAGCTGTGGTAAAATAGGGAACAGCTATAAAGAGATAAAGGAGGCATTTTTATGCTTTATGTGAAAGCGCCCGCAAAAATCAATCTAACACTGGATGTCCTACACAAAAGACCGGATGGATATCATGAAGTCGAAATGATCATGACGACGGTAGATTTAGCAGATCGTATTGGATTGGAACCACGTACAGATGGTCAAATACGCATCATTTCAGCAGATCGCTATGTACCAGACGATCACCGAAACTTAGCCTACCAAGCTGCAAAGTTATTAAGAGATACATACAGAGTTAAAGAAGGCGTAACCATTACATTAGAGAAAAAAATTCCTGTCGCTGCTGGACTTGCTGGCGGAAGTAGTGATGCAGCTGCGACCTTAAAAGGATTAAATTATTTGTGGGATTTAAAGTTAACGGCAGATCAATTAGCTGAACATGGCGCTAAAATTGGTTCGGATGTGTCATTTTGTGTTTATGGTGGAACGGCACTGGCAACAGGTAGAGGGGAACATATTCAAGAATTACCTGCACCACCAAACTGTTGGATTATTTTAGCTAAACCCTCAATCGGAGTATCAACAGCGGATGTTTATGGAGGCTTAAAAATGAATGAAGTCGTTCATCCAAAGACGCAAGATATGATTCGTGCCATTCATGAAAAAAATTATGAATTAATGTGCGAGGCGATGGGGAATGCTTTAGAGTCGGTAACTTTAAAGTTGCATCCTGAAGTATCAATGATTAAAGAACAAATGATGAAATTCGGAGCAGATGCAGTGTTAATGAGCGGAAGTGGTCCTACGGTATTTGGGATTGTGCAGCATGAATCGAGAGTAAATCGAATCTATAATGGCCTACGTGGTTTTTGTGATGAAGTTTATGCAGTAAGATTGTTGGGAGAACGGGATTCACTTGCCTAAAACCGTATATTTGTTTAAACTTACGTATAAATCATTCGTGTTTAGGAGTGTGACCGATGAAGTGGAAACGCAGTGAGCGTCTCGTTGATATGACCCATTATTTATTAGACCATCCCCAGCAGTTAATACCCTTAACTTTGTTTGCGGATATGTATCAGTCGGCTAAATCTTCAATAAGTGAAGACTTAACGATTGTAAAAGAAACATTTGAAGAAAAAGGAATTGGATTATTAGTGACTGTTCCCGGAGCAGCGGGCGGTGTTAAGTATATGCCTAAAATGCGAGATGAAGCCGTCCGAGAATTGA
The DNA here is from genome assembly GCF_049671445.1 of Paenisporosarcina sp. Lineage (GTDB taxonomy): Bacteria > Bacillota > Bacilli > Bacillales_A > Planococcaceae > Paenisporosarcina. Next base: position 16,497 of record NZ_JBATUX010000108.1, read on the forward strand.
TTCAAGATTTGATGGAAGAGCTTGGTCACTCAGATCGCTTGTTACCTGGCGGATATTTATATATGACCGATTTGCTTGGCAACCCGGAAATGATGAATCGTGTAGGAAAAGTGTTTGCTTCTGCGTTTGCAAAAGAACCGATTGATGTCATCATGACGGTGGCAACTAAAGGTATTTCGATAGCACATGCTATTGCGCGTCACCTTAATGTGCCGGTGGTAGTGGTAAGACGTGATAGCAAAGTAACTGAAGGGTCCACTGTTAGCATTAATTATGTGTCGGGTTCTTCACGTCGTATTCAAACGATGGTATTGTCTAAGCGCAGTATGAAGAGTGGTCAACGCGTACTTATTACAGATGACTTTATGAAAGTCGGGGGCACGATGAATGGCATGAAAAATTTACTTGAAGAATTTAATTGTCAATTAGCAGGCGTTGCGGTGTTAGTAGAAACAGAACACGCTGACGAACAATTAATTGATAATTATCTTTCACTTGTAAAATTGCATGAAGTAAATGAAAAAGAACGCACAATTGCTTTAACAGAAGGTAATTATTTTTCGAAGGGTGGAAAAGAACAATGAAAGCAGTTTCGACAACTAAAGCTCCAGCAGCGATTGGACCTTACGTCCAAGGTATGATTTTAAATGGCATGTTTTATAGTTCTGGTCAAATTCCATTAACAGCTGAAGGTAATATGGTGGAAGGTTCAATAACAGAACAAACACATCAAGTATTTGCGAACTTGAAAGCTGTACTAGAAGAAGCGGGATCTTCACTCCAACAAGTTGTAAAGACAACGGTATTTATTAAAGATATGAACGACTTTGTTGCTTTTAATGAAATATATGGTCAACATTTTGGCGATCATAAACCTGCACGTTCGACTGTAGAAGTTGCACGTCTACCAAAAGATGCGCAAGTCGAAATTGAAGTCATAGCTGTAATTGCATAAATTAAGTTAAACCATAGAGAAATCCTCTATGGTTTTTTTATTTATATTTTTAATTTTTAAAATATTCTCTTAAAAAAGAAGGAAAAATATGATAAATGTAGAATATAGTTGTCAGAGTCTGTAAATCATCTATGAAGAAAGGTGGGTAAAGGAATGGAAGTAACTGATGTTAGATTACGTCGAGTACAAACCGATGGACGCATGCGTGCCATTGCTTCCATCACACTAGACAGCGAGTTCGTCGTACATGATATCCGTGTCATTGACGGCAACGCAGGCCTATTTGTGGCAATGCCAAGTAAACGAACGCCAGATGGAGAATTTCGAGATATCGCACATCCGATTAATACCGGTACGCGTACGAAAATTCAAGAGGCCGTTTTACTTGCATACCATCAGTCTAGCGAAGAAGACGTTATTGCATATGAAGAAGCTGGCGCTTAATAGAGTAATAGAAAAAATTAAGAGACTTGTCATAATCCATGATAGGTTTCTTTTTTATTGGAAAAAGCATGCGATTTAAGAGTGACGCTTTAAGACCAATTTCTATAATTTAATCAAAAAGCACATTGTTACTCGCCAATCCGACACAGGTGTTGTATAAGTTAAAGTAGAAACATATTCTAATAAAAAAGAAGGTGTGCCGAGTGAACTTTTTAACCAAATTTAGTTTGAAAAATGCAGCGGCGGTATTCATTATTTCATTTTTACTTATTGTGCTTGGTCTTTATTCCTTTAGTCGTTTGAAAATTGATTTGTTACCAAACATTGAATTTCCTCAATTGTCGGTACAAGTGGTGTATCCGGGTGCATCGCCAGAAGACGTAGACAATCTTGTCATCACACCGATTGAAGAAAAGTTGGAAGGTATTGAAGGAGCTACTGAAATTCAGAGCGTTTCCTATGAAACAATTGGCATCATTAATTTGCAGTTTCCTTTTGATACAGATTTAGATCGCGCCGAACAACAAACTGAATCGGCTATCCGTGGACTTGAATTACCAGAAGGTGCCGAAACGGGAATTAGCCGTTTATCATTTGGTTCATTTCCCATCTTCAATATTTCACTATTTGGTAAAAACCAAGATAATATTGAAGAACTGTTGAATAAAGAAGTCATTCCAGAGTTAAGTAAAATTCCAGGCATTAATTCGGTGTCTGTAGGTGGTTTGCAAGAAGAACTTTTACAAATCACTGTCAATCAAGAAAAGGCAGCTGAAGCGGGACTTTCTCTCGGTGAAATAAAAGAACAAATTGATCAACAAATCTTTTCGTTCCCAGCTGGAACCGTCAATGATAATGATATTAATATTCCAGTACGCGTAGAAGAAAAGCTCGAGTCGATTGAAAAGTTACAATCCCTTAGACTGACGTCTTCATTTAATCCACAAGCACCACCAGTAGAGCTACAAGATATCGCTACAATCGAAGAGGTATCTAAACAAAGCGAAATCACGCGTTATAACCAAGAAGAAGCTTTGTCGATGGCAGTAACGAAAAAACAAGATGCAAATACAGTAGAAGTAGCAAATCGAGTGATCGAAGTATTAGATCAATACGATGACCGTCTTGACTATGCAGTTGGTTTTGATTCTGCAGAAGGAATTGAAAAATCAGTAGAAACCTTAGTAAAAGAAGGGTTACTCGGCGCTTTATTTGCTTCACTTGCCGTGTTGATTTTCTTACGTAATTTCCGTGCAACGATTATTGCGATTATATCTATTCCATTATCGTTGCTGATTGCAGCTATTTTCTTAGCTCAACTCGATATAAGTTTGAACATCATGACACTTGGTGGGATGGCCGTTGCAGTCGGTCGAGTTGTCGACGATAGTATTGTGGTGATAGAAAATATCTTCCGTCGTTTGCGAAAATCAAATGAACCAATGTCGAATGAATTAGTAGCGTCATCTACTAAAGAAATATTACGTGCGATCACATCATCAACCTTGACCACGATTGTCGTGTTCTTACCAATTGGTTTCGTTAGTGGCATTACTGGTGAATTTTTCTTACCTTTTGCTTTAACTGTCATTTTCTCGCTAGCTGCTTCGTTGCTTGTGGCGATAACCATTGTACCGATTTTAGCGAGGTTTGCTTTTAAGAAAGTGAAACAAGAAGAAAAAGAAGATGCTTTGCAACGCTTCTATGAACGCGTTATTTTATGGTCACTAAACCGCAAAGCGATTATTTTGGTATTGTCTGTATTGCTCCTTGGTGGCTCATTTGCGCTTGTTCCAGGGTTAGGCTTCACATTCATTCCAAATGAAGAAACAAAGCTCGTCCAAGCAAGTGTAGAGCTTCCTCCGTCTACATCACTTGAACGGACAAATGAAGTATCCCTAGAAGTGGAAAAACTATTAGCCACATCAGAAGAAATTAAAGATGTCACAACCGCAGTTGGTTCTCGTGATTTTGCAACAGGTATTAAACTTGAAAACCGAGCGGGATATATTTTAACGTTAAATGAAAATGTGGATGTTACTGATTTTGTGGAGTCATTAGAGGAAGATGTGGGAAGTGTTGTTAATGACATTGCTCCAGACTCAACCATTTCAGTATCAGAGCTTTCAACTGGAGGACCGCCAACGAATAATAATGTCTCTGTTGATTTATTCGCAAGCGACTTAGAAGCACTCTCTAAAGCAGCTTCCGATGTAGAAGCTTATATGAATACAGTGGATTCATTAAAATATGTTTCGAATAATTTCTCGGAAAAACAGAAACAATTAGTCATTCAAATTGATTCGAATAAAGCGGATGAATTAGGAGTATCTGGCTTCCAAGTACTTGGGACTATTTCCGATCAGACAAAGCCGGTTTCGGTAGGAAACTTAAAGCTTGATGACATTGATCGGTCTGTTCAATTATCGTATGACGAATCATTAAGCAGTATTGACGAAATTCGCACACTACCTATTTTCACTGCTAGAGGACCTGTCGAAGTGCAAGACATTGCTACAATTGAAGAAATTGATTCAGTTACAGCCATTCAAAAACTAGATGGAAAAGTATTTGCTCGGATCGAAGCACAAATCGATGCAGAGAACATTCAAAAAGTTTCAGCCGAAGTAGAAGAAGGCGTTAAAGCGAATGTTGACTTGCCGGAAGGGGTAAGTTTAGCAAGTGGTGGAGGGAGTGATGATACAGTTGAGATTTTCCAACAACTCGGACTCGCCATTGCAAGTGCGATTGGACTCGTGTACTTAACAATGCTCATTACCTTCGGGCAAGCGCGCATTCCATTCATCATCTTGTCTTCTCTCATTTTCGTGCCAATAGGTGCGTTAATCGGATTAGTAATTGCACGTGAACCATTGTCTGTGAGCGTAATGATTGGGTTCTTGATGTTAATTGGTATTGTTACAACCAATGCGATCGTTTTGGTTGACCGTATTAACCAAAATAGAAATGACAAAGGAATGCTCATTCGCGAAGCACTTGTCGAAGCTGGGAAAACACGATTACGACCAATTTTAATGACTGCTTTTGCGACAATTGCGGCGCTTATTCCATTGGCATTAACGACTTCATCAGGCACGTTAATTTCAAAAGGATTAGCAGTAACGGTAATTGGTGGTTTAACTTCATCTACCTTACTAACATTGGTAATTATTCCTGTAATGTATGAGCTTTTTTATGTTCGCCAGGTAAAACGTGAAAAACATTTGAATTAACAAGAGAAGGACTTCCACCATTTGGGTGAGAAGTCCTTTTTCTGTGTCTAGCTCCAAGCGCCAACTCGCACCTCCGCTTGGTCCCACAGGATGTGGGTCATGAAGGCCCCGCGACAAAATTTCTTAGCAATTTATTTTGCGACGAGTAACCGCAGGAGCACGATGTCGCGAGTTTAGCCTTCCTTCCCTAACAGTTCGAAAACAGGTTTTCGATTCGTTTCTTCCACGGTCGGAGTCGAGCTTGAGTGGCGCATTGCGCATTTCATTTGGAAAATGAATAATCATAATGGTTTTGTCACTATTTTGTCAAGCGGGATTTCCTTGAATTACGGGTGTATTTCGGCTATAGTCAAAAGAGTAAATTGAACATATTGGAGGACTTACTAAATGACACATACATACGCAGTCGTATTAGCTGCAGGTCAAGGTACACGTATGAAGTCCAAATTATATAAAGTTCTGCACCCTGTTTGTGGCAAACCGATGGTTGAACATGTGGTTGATCACATTGAAGAGATTGGTGTAGAACGCATTGTGACTATCGTAGGTCATGGTGCTGAAAAGGTACAAGACCAGCTTGGAAGTCGCAGTGAATATGCGCTTCAAGAAGAACAACTTGGAACGGCACATGCTGTCTTACAAGCAGATGCAGCTTTAGGGAAGTTAGCCGGTACCACACTTGTTATTTGTGGTGACACACCCCTAATTCGTCCAGAAACGATGAAAGCATTACTTGCACATCATCAAGAAACTTCAGCTAAAGCGACGATTCTTACTGGAATCCCTGAAGACCCGACAGGTTACGGTCGTATTCTTCGTAATTCTGAAGGGCATGTTGAACGTATTGTGGAGCAAAAGGATGCATCAGCTGACGAACAACAAGTAAAAGAAATTAACTCAGGCACATACTGCTTTGATAATGAAGCATTATTTGCGGCATTAAAACTTGTGAAGAATGATAATTCACAAGGGGAGTTCTATTTGCCAGATGTGATCGAAATCTTGAAAAATCAAGGGGACATTGTGTCTGCTTTCGCAACAGATGATTTTGAAGAGACGCTTGGTGTTAACGATCGTGTAGCACTTTCACAAGCTGAAACGTTGATGCGCCATCGCATTATTGAAAAACATATGCGAAACGGTGTAACAATTATCAATCCAGCTAATACTTATATTAGTGCGGATGCAATTGTTGGTTCTGATACCGTGTTGCAACCAGGTGTTATGATAGAAGGAGCTAGTGAAGTAGGGGAAGATTGTTTAATTGGACCAAATAGCCAAATTACAAATAGTAAAATTGGACATCGCACAACCGTACATTCATCTGTCGTTACTGAAAGTGTTATTGGAGAAGATACGGCAGTTGGACCATTTGCTCATATCCGTCCAAATTCAGAAATTGGCAATGAAGCAAAAATCGGTAATTTTGTAGAAATTAAAAAAACAAAATTAGGAAACCAATCGAAAGTATCACATTTAAGTTATATTGGAGATGCAGAAGTTGGGGAACGTGTGAATATTGGTTGTGGAACGATTACTGTGAACTATGATGGTAAAAATAAATTCTTAACGACGATTGAGGATGACTCCTTTGTCGGATGTAATTCAAACTTAGTTGCTCCTGTAAAAATTGGTCAAGGTGCATACGTCGCAGCTGGATCGACCATTACAAAAGATGTACCCGCACAAGCTTTGTCGATTGGTCGAGCACGCCAAGAAAACAAAGAAGGATACGTACAAAAACTAAAATTAAAATAACAGGAGGAACATCATGTCTTACCAATACGAAAATACGAAATTAAAAATTTTCTCATTAAACTCAAACGAGTCACTTGCTAGAGAGTTAGCGGAAGAAGTGGGTTTACCACTTGGTAAAATTTCCGTTAACCGTTTTAGCGATGGTGAAGTTCAAATTAACATTGAAGAAAGTATTCGTGGGTGTGATGTCTTTATCATCCAATCAACTTCTTCTCCTGTAAACGAAAACTTAATGGAACTTTTAATTATGGTAGACGCTGTGAAACGTGCTTCTGCACGTACAGTAAACGTTGTTCTTCCTTACTATGGTTATGCTCGTCAAGACCGTAAAGCACGCGCTCGTGAACCAATTACAGCGAAACTCGTGGCAAATTTATTAGAAACTGCTGGTGCAACTCGTGCTATCGTCTTAGATTTACATGCTCCTCAAATTCAAGGGTTCTTTGATATTTTGATTGATCACTTGATTGCAGTTCCAATTTTGTCTGATTATTTCTTAGAGAAAAACATTGATCCTTCTGAAATTGTGATTGTTTCACCTGATCATGGTGGAGTAACACGTGCACGTAAGATGGCAGACCGTTTGAAAGCGCCAATTGCGATCATTGATAAACGTCGTCCCCGTCCTAACGTTGCAGAGGTTATGAACATTGTCGGAAATGTAGAAGGTAAAATTTGTATTCTTATTGACGATATTATTGATACTGCAGGGACCATTACAATTGCAGCTAACGCACTTGTTGAAAGCGGAGCGAAAGAAGTATATGCATGTTGTACCCATCCAGTATTATCAGGGCCAGCAATTGAACGTATCGACAACTCTTGTATTAAAGAATTAGTCATCACAAACTCAATTGAATTATCTGAAGAAAAAACTTCACCGAAGATCAAAACTTTATCAGTTGCTCCATTATTAGCAGAAGCAATCATCCGTGTATTTGAAGAGAAATCGGTTAGTACTTTATTTGATTGATAGCTCCATGTTTCATTTTTGAATATGTTGGGTAAACATAGAAATAGAATGAATTAAACAGGAGAGTGACTATAGATGACTACAACAGTAAAAACACAAACACGTGACATTGCTCAACAATCTAATTTAACTAAATTACGCGGCGAAGGTTTCGTACCTGCAGTCGTTTATGGTTATAAAACAGATACTTCTTCAATCGCAGTAAGCGAAAAAGATTTATTGAAAACATTACGTGAAGTAGGACGTAACGGTGTTATGAGCCTAGACGTTGATGGGAAAAAAGTGAATGTTGTATTAAGTGATTATCAAATGGACGTATTAAAAGGGAAATTTGTTCACGCAGATTTCTTGGCTATCAACATGACTGATGAATTAGAAGTAAGTGTAACAGTTGTACCAACAGGCGATTCTGTAGGAGTTAACGAAGGCGGCGTGTTGAATCAATCAAACCGTGAAGTAACAATTAAAGTAAAACCTTCTGCAATCCCAGAGTCAATTGAAGTAGATGTTACTGAACTTGCTATTGGTGATACGTTAACTGTTGGCGACATTCGTGAAAAATCAGAATTCAACATTTTAAACGAAGATGACTTCGCTTTAGTATCAATTACTGCTCCACGTTCAGACGAAGAATTGGAAACTACTGCTGACGAACCAGCTGTAGCTGAAGATGAAGATGCTGAACAAGAAAACACTGATGAAGCTACTGAAACAAAAGAATAAGTTATCCATAAAAAAGGGATTGTCATTTGACAGTCCCTTTTTTTATGCATTCCTTTATTTGTGGTAAAATGTAAAGTATTCAGTAAGTAAAGGAAGTATCGCTTATGAAAATGATAATCGGACTAGGCAATCCCGGAAAACCGTATGAACATACAAGGCATAACATTGGCTTTGATGTGATAGATGAACTGGCAAAACGTTTCAACTCGCCATTAAACCAAATGAAATTTAAAGGGATGTACACAATTATTCATCGACCAGAAGGTAAGGTCTTGCTAGTAAAACCTCTAACTTACATGAATTTGTCTGGTGAATGTATTGTCCCTATGATGGATTATTTTGAAATTGCAGAAGAGGATATTGTAGTCATTTACGATGATTTGGATCTCGCAGTTGGCAAGTTAAGACTACGTCAAAAAGGTAGCGCTGGCGGTCATAATGGAATTAAATCCATGATTCAACACCTTGGAACACAGGAGTTTAATCGTATTCGGGTGGGAGTTGATCGACCACCAGCTGGTATGAAAGTACCTGATTATGTATTATCTAGGTTTAAAACAGACGAAAAACCTTTGGTAGACGAAGCTATTACGAAAAGTGCGGATGCATGTGAAGTTTGGTTATCCTCACCATTTCTTGAAGTAATGAATCGTTTTAATGGCGCATAAGGAATAATTTCAGGTCGACCGGTCTATACTTTGAAAAAGGAGGCCGGTCCGTATTATGGCAATTCGAGTAAAGTGTCGGCATTGCAAGACAGAAATGGGGCATTTATCAGGCCAATCCGCTCTGCAACATGGTCGAGTAAAGCAAATGAGAGAAGAATTTGCAGAAGAGTTTATCACACAGGATGAAGAGGGAACACTAACCGTAACCAGTATTTGTGAGCATTGTGAAAAATCTTTACGGGATAACCCAAACTACTATGCTATACAAAAGTGGATACAATAAGAAATAGCTTTGGCGCGGGTTTCGCGCACAAAGCCTTTTTCTGTTTTCTAGGGCATAGGCTATAATTTATCGTTCTAGCTCCGAAGCCCAGCTCGCTCCTCCGCTTCAGAAACTCATTCGAAAACAAGTTTTCGATTCGTTTCTTCCACCGGCGGAGTCAAGCTAGAGTAGGCTTCTGCGCTTTTCTTACAAGGAGGTTCATATGGAACCATTACATCAATTATTAATGAAAGATCATCATATAAACACGTTGCTTGCAGACATTCAACAAGGAATCGATCAGCAACTGGTAACTGGACTCGTTGGAGGAGCACGTCCGCTTTTCATCCAATCGATTGCAAAAGAGACGGAGAGACCGATTTTAATAGTTTCACCAAATTTATTACAAGCTCAGCGATTATTTGAGGATATGGTGAAGCTACTCGGAGAAGAAGCAGTGCGGTTATATCCAGCGGATGAGTTGATTGCAGCAGATTTGTCAGTTTCAAGTCCTGAACTTCGAGCAGAGCGTATTGAAACGCTTGAATTTATGCACTCACAGAAGCGTGGCGTCGTGATAACGCCGATTGCCGGACTTAGACGTCACATGCCGAACTTAAAGCAATGGCGAGCTAGTCGTCTTGAAACGTCCATTGGACAACAAGTTGTGATGGACGAGTGGCTCGATCAATTGGTGGCAATGGGTTACTCAAGGCAAGCTATGGTGACGGCACCTGGAGAGTTTGCATTACGTGGAGGTATTTTAGATATTTACCCCATTTATTTGCAACATCCAGTACGTCTTGAATTTTTCGATACCGAAGTTGATTCGATTCGTACTTTTTCAGCGGAAGATCAACGCTCGATTGAAAAACTACAAGAAATCTGTATTCTTCCAGCTACCGAGTTTGTTTGGACGCGACAACAACTTCTGATTCTTGCCGAGAAATTAGAAGATTCATTGGCTACTAGTTTGAAAAAATTGAAGAAGTCTGAAACGAAGGAACTCCTTCTGCAACATATGAATCATGACATCGAATTGCTTAGACAAGGTGATGTGCCTGAACAAATGACGAAGTATGTTTCCGTACTAGAAGACCACCCTACTTTCTTAGGCGATTATTTTGCACAAGATGGTTTGGTGTTATTTGACGAGCTCGGACGGATTCAAGAAACGACAGATTCGCTAGAACGAGAAGAAAAAGATTGGTATATATCATTACTTGAAGAAGGAAAAACCGTTCATGATGTAAAATTGTCATTTAGTTTTAAAGAGATTCTTGCCATGTTAAATCAGCGTAAAATTTATTTTTCGTTGTTTGCACGCTCATTTTCAGGTATTAAATTAAAAAAATCAATTGCATTTTCATGTAAACAAATGCAACATTTCCACGGGCAAATGAACCTTTTGAAAAATGAAATGGAACGTTTTGAAGTGGGTAAATTCTTTGTGTTTATATTGGCTGATGGTGAAGAGCGCCAGAAGAAAGTGAAAGATGTTCTCGAAGACTACGGCATGATTGGTCATGTTTTAGGGGAACAGAGTGCACCTGAACAACCTGGTATTTATATCGTCGAAGGTGAAATGTCGAGTGGTTTTGAATTGCCTCTTCAGCGCTTAGCCGTTTTGACAGACGAAGAGCTGTTTAAGCAACGTCCGAAAAAGAAAGCACGTCCTCAAAAAATGACAAATGCTGAGCGGATTAAAAGTTATTCTGAAATCAAACCGGGCGATCATATCGTTCATATCCATCATGGTATAGGGAAGTATATAGGGATAGAGACGCTTGAAATTAACGGGATTCATAAAGATTACTTACACATTCGCTATCGTGCGGAAGACAAATTGTTTGTTCCGGTTGATCAAATTGATCAAATTCAAAAATATGTCGCCTCTGAAGAAAAAGAACCAAAGCTTCATAAACTAGGTGGAGCCGAGTGGAAGAAAACAAAAATTAAAGTTACGGCTGCGGTGCAAGATATTGCAGACGATTTAATAAAACTATATGCAAAACGCGAATCTGAAAAAGGGCATGCTTTCGAGCCGGACCAAGACATGCAACAAGCATTTGAATCGGCGTTTGCTTATGAAGAAACAGATGATCAATTACGTTCAATTGAAGAAGTTAAGCGTGATATGGAAAAAGAACGCCCAATGGATCGCTTGATTTGTGGAGACGTAGGATACGGCAAAACGGAAGTAGCCATTCGAGCTGCCTTTAAAGCTGTGCAAGAGAGCAAACAAGTAGCCTTCCTGGTACCGACAACCATTTTAGCGCAACAACATTACGAAACCATGAAAGAACGATTTGCAGATTTCCCAGTAGAAGTGGGATTATTAAGTCGTTTTCGTTCGAAAAAAGAGCAAACCGAAACGACTAAAGGCTTAAAGGCAGGAGCGGTAGATGTAGTGGTTGGGACACATCGCTTACTGTCAAAAGACATTGTTTATCATGATTTAGGATTGCTTATTGTCGATGAAGAACAACGTTTTGGTGTGACACACAAAGAGAAAATCAAACAGTTAAAGACGAATGTTGATGTTTTAACATTGACTGCTACTCCAATCCCAAGAACTCTTCATATGTCGATGATTGGGGTTCGTGATTTATCCATAATCGAAACGCCGCCAGCCAATCGTTTTCCTGTTCAAACATATGTAATGGAACAAAATGGGTCACTTGTTCGAGAAGCAATTGAACGTGAGATGGCTCGAGGTGGACAATCGTTTTATTTATATAACCGAGTGGAAGATATGGCACGTAAAGTGGATGAAATACAGATGCTTGTTCCAGAAGCACGTGTTGGTTTTGCACATGGCCAAATGGCGGAACGTGAGCTAGAATCAGTCATTCTATCATTTTTAGAAGGTGACTATGATGTACTCGTAACAACGACCATCATCGAAACTGGGATTGATATCCCTAATGTGAATACACTTATTGTTCAAGATGCTGATCGTATGGGTCTGTCTCAATTGTATCAATTAAGAGGTCGTGTAGGCCGTTCAAATCGTGTGGCTTATGCTTACTTCATGTATCAACGTGATAAAGTGTTAACTGACGTTGCTGAAAAACGACTACAAGCCATTAAAGAGTTCACAGAATTGGGTTCAGGATTTAAAATTGCCATGCGCGATTTATCGATACGTGGAGCAGGGAATTTACTTGGCTCACAACAACATGGCTTTATTGATTCAGTCGGCTTTGATTTGTATGCTCAAATGTTGCAAGAAGCAATCGAAGAAAAACAAAGTGGAATTATTAAAGATGAAATCATTGATGTCGAGATTTCGTTACCATTTGATGCTTATTTACCCGATGCTTATATTCCAGATGGGTTCCAAAAAATACAGATGTATAAGCGCATTAAAGCAGTGGAAAATGAGAAAGATTACGAAGATTTAGTGGATGAATTGATTGACCGTTTTGGAAATATGCCAATTGAGGCAGAGAGATTAATGAAAATTTCACGAATGAAAGTTTGGGCTAAAGAAGCTAATGTAGAATCAATTAAAGAACAGCATAAACAACTGGTTGTGAAATTTTCGAAAAGTGGCACTCAGACAACGAATGGTGCCATGTTAGTAGAGTCCTCAATGGTTTACGGGCGAGCAGTAGGTTTCCAGATGAATTCGAACCAACAATTACTAATGTCTATTGATGAAAAGAAAACAGGAACACATCATCCATTTGATGTTTTAGAAGCGATGATGAAGATTTTACCTCAAGCTCAAAAGAAGTAGATTCCTTTTTTGGTGAGCAATGACGCACTTGCATATTTTGCCCAATCTTGATGCATACTAGGGGAGAAATCAAAGAAATTTGAATTCTGTCGAAAGTGAGGCAACAAGGATGAAAGCAACAGGTATCGTCAGACGAATTGATGACCTCGGCCGTGTCGTCATTCCAAAAGAAATTAGAAGAACGTTACGAATTCGCGAAGGTGACCCGCTTGAGATTTTTACGGACCGAGATGGCGAAGTCATATTAAAAAAGTACTCCCCAATTAGTGAACTCGGTAGTTTTGCACAAGAGTATGCAGAAACGCTGTATGCGACACTTGGCACACCCGCTTTTATTAGCGACCGGGATGAAATGATTGCAGTAGCAGGTGTATCGAAAAAAGATTATTTAAATCGTCGATTATCCTCTCAAGCAGAAGAAATTTTGCAAGCGAAAACCATTGTTTCGGAAAAAATGGAAAAAGCGGTGGAATGGATTCCAGGTCAAGTGGAACAAGTGAAATCGTATTGTGTTGCACCGATTATTGTCGATGGCAACCCAATTGGTGCTGTTTACTTGATTTCAAAAGTTCATTTTATCGGAGATTCAGAAACAAAAGCAGTAGAAACCGCTGCACATTTTCTAGCCAAACAAATGGAACACTGAAAAGTGCAGTACGCCGTTTAGACCGATATCGGTGCTGGAAGGCTCGACTCGAAAACTTGTTTTCGCAGGAGAGACTGAAGCTAAGGTGCGAGCTGGTGCTTGTAGCTAGACACTGAAAAGTGCAGAACGTCGAAAATTCATAAAGAAAAACGTCTTCTTAATCACATAAGAAGACGTTTTTTTTCGTGTTATAATAGAACTCATAAATCCGTGCTAGTTATTGCTTGATTGGAATGAGGAACTACTATGAACAATGAATGGAACATGCAAAAATTTATGAAAGGTGCAGTCTTATTGACGATTGCCGCCTTAATCGTCAAAGCCTTAAGTGCAGTATACCGAATTCCTTTTCAAAATATTGTAGGGGATCAAGGTTTTTACATATATCAGCAAGTCTATCCATTTATCGGGGTATTAACTGTTTGGACCTCATATGGATTTGCTGTCGCTATTTCAAAACTTTTAGCAGATGCACATGATCATGCAAATCTAAATCAGCGATCGACCATCTTACGTATAGCATTTATCTATTTAAGTGTCATTTCAATTATTAGTTTTACGTTGTTGTTCGCAGGAGCAGATGTATTAGCACGATGGATGGGTGATAAAGAACTTGCTCAACTTCTGCGTACCGGCTCATTTGTGGTGTTACTAATGCCTATGCTGGCGTTACTAAAAGGTTCATTTCAAGCTGAAGGACGAATGGAACCTATTGCATATGGACAAGTTATTGAACAGATGGTGCGCGTGACCGTTATTTTAGTAGGTACATATGTTGTCGTGAAGACTGGCGCATCTTTATATACGGCAGGGAGTACCGCCTTATTAGGCGCCATCGTTGGTGAAATTGCGGGGATTATCTTACTTCTTTTATTTGTACGAAAACAATTTTCGTATAATTTATTGAAGAAAGGGACGAAAAGAGTTGCTGTTGGTCCAATTATCAGGGATTTAACCATTATTAGTTTAAGTGTCAGTATGAGCTCCCTTATCTTATTATTTTTCCAACTAGTCGACTCTTTTACGGTTTTTAGTAGTTTAACTGAAACGGGAATGAATCGACTAACAGCGATGGAAACAAAAGGGACCTATGACCGAGGCTTACCACTTGTTCAAATGGGGATATTAATCGCTTCGACTTTGTCCCTCTCCATTGTTCCGTTAATTGCACATACTACGCAAAAAAAGACAGGTAGAAATGCTGTTCCTTATGCACAATTAACGTTTAGGATTGCCTTATTGTTTGGAATTGCAGCAACACTAGGTCTGATTTTAGTGTTGCCATCGGTAAATGAAATGTTGTTTGAAACAAGAGACTTGTCAGCGACATTAATGGTTTTCTGTATACAAATCTTTTGGCTGTCGTTAATTTTGACGATGACGTCTGTGTTGCAAGGTTTAGGAAAAGTGATTCTTCCCGCCATTTTTCTGATCACTGGTCTTATTCTAAAATGGCTATGTAACGCTTGGTTACTTCCTATGTATGGAATAATGGGAGCAGCCGTTGCTAGTAATATCGGCTTTGCTTTTATTACCATAAGTTTATATCTCTATGTATACTCTATTTGGAAGATTCGTTTCGCAACCGCTAGATTTTATGGTCATTTGGCCGTAGCTTCGTTATTGATGATTGTCAGCGTGTTGACGTGGGGGATGGTCGCGGATAGTTGGATATTTGATGGACTGTCAAGTCGCTTGAGTGCGATGTTTACTTCCTTAACCAGTGTGGGATTAGGTGCGACCGTCTTTTTATTGTATATAGCAAAGAGTCGAATTATTGCAGAGAAAGAATGGTTTTTATTGCCCCTTGGGCGAAGAATGGCCATGGTTCAATTGTGGCTACACAGTGAAAAAAGAGAGGGGTGACGTTTGTGAATACGATTACAGTTCTTGGTTTGGGAGCGGGAGATTTAGAGCAGTTACCACTAGGTGTCTATAAAAAATTACTAAAAGCACAACGACTTTATGTGCGAACTGCTGAACATCCAGTGTTACAAGAATTAGTGAATGAAGGAATTTCGTTTGAAAGTTTTGATGCGATTTACGAAAAACATGATGCTTTTGAAGCTGTATATAAAGAAATTGTTGAGACCTTGATTAAGTTAGCCCAATCAGAATCTTTATTTTATGCAGTTCCAGGTCATCCCTTAGTTGCCGAACAAACTGTTCAGTGGTTAGTGGAAGCGGAAAGAAAAGGACGCATTCAACTTGAAATAGTGGGAGGTCAAAGCTTTTTAGACCCTATTTTTAATGCCTTACGCATTGACCCAATCGAAGGTTTTCAATTGCTGGATGGAACGATGTTTAAAAGAGACGATGTTCAAATGTCTCAACACGTATTAATCGCTCAAGTGTATGACTCATATAGTGCGTCTGATGTGAAGTTAACATTAATGGAGAAATATCCAGAAGATTATCCCGTAACGATTGTTACAGCTGCTGGTTCGGCGGATGAAGTGTTGAGAGTCGTACCTCTTTACGAACTCGACCGTGCTGCAGAACTGAACAATTTGACGACGATTTATGTACCACCAACAAATAAGCGTGAAGATCGATTAAAAGAATGGTCAACATTTAGAGAGATTATCGCTATGCTTCGCGCACCTGAAGGTTGTCCATGGGATCGTGAACAAACTCATGAAACTTTAAAAAAATATCTAATAGAAGAAGTGCATGAATTTTTACAAGCTGTAAATGACCAAGATGATGATAGCATGATTGAAGAGTTAGGGGACGTAATGCTCCAAGTGTTCTTACATGCTCAAATTGGGGAAGATGAGGGATACTTTAGCTTAGAAGATGTGCTCGAAAGCGTTTCTTCTAAAATGATTCGTAGACATCCACATGTCTTTGGGGACGTGAAAGTTGAAAGTTCAGAGGATGTATTGCGCAACTGGCAACAATTGAAATCAATTGAAAAAGGCAATCATAATACACGGATTTTGGATGGACAAGAACGTTCAGAATCATCCCTATTAACATCTTATAACTTCCAAAAAGCCGCAGCGAAAGTTGGTTTTGACTGGCCAAATGCTGAAGGTGCATGGATGAAATTTGAAGAAGAGTGGCAAGAATTCAAACAAGAAATTAACGAAGGCACTACAGAATCACAACTCGACGAACTAGGCGATGTGCTATTTACAATTGTGAATGTAGCTCGGTTCTATGGACTTTCTCCTGAAGAAGCCATGATGCATGCAAATAGGAAATTTAAAAGCCGTTTCCAATACGTTGAAAACAGTGTAGGACAAGGTAAGGGTGATTTTAGTGGGTATACACTAGATGAACTCGAAGCATTTTGGCAACAAGCCAAACAATCCAAAGGGGATGAATGACATGAGATTAGATAAATTTTTAAAAGTTTCACGTTTAATTAAACGACGTACACTTGCGAAAGAAGTGGCAGATCAAGGCCGTATAACAGTCAATGGCAAGGTGAGTAAAGCCAGTTCAGTCATTAAAGTGGGCGATGAATTAGCCATTCGTTTCGGACAAAAGGTTGTAACTGCTCGTATTGAGATGCTGAAAGAAACAGTAAAAAAAGAAGAGTCAACGATGATGTATACCATTTTAAAAGAAGAGAGACTTGAAAAGGTTGATCCTGAATTTGTCGATGACGAAGATTAATTAATTGATGAGCATGACCAAAATATGGTCATGCTTTTTTGTTTGGCTGCATATAGTTAATGGACTGGACAAGTAAAGGAGGAATTTTATGCAATATCAAGCCGAACATGCATCCATCACGATTCCATCAGGAGATCACGTAGTTAGTTTACGAAATCGTAAGCGTATGGACTTAACATCTGTTAAATCCATAGAGCGTTTTGACGCAGAAGAGTTTGTAGTAAGAACTTCACAAGGACATTTAAATATTAAAGGTGAAGAGTTACGCATTGTTCATTTAGATGTGGACAAAGGGTTACTAACACTTGAAGGTCTTGTGCGAACTTTCCAATACGATGATGAAGATCGTGAACCTAGCCGTAATTTCCTGCATAAATTGTTTGGATGACGATTTCATATCAATTCTTAAGTCTGTTGGCCATGATTTTAAGTGGCGTGGCCACAGGTTTTTTAGTTGAAAGTTTTCGTGACAGTTGCCAAGCTCTCCGTCCAGGTGCAATTCTTAGACGTTACCAAAGATTTTTTGAAATTCTGTTATGGCTAGGACTCGGTTTCGCGAGTTTCTACTTATTATTTCAAATAAGAGATGGAACATGGAGAATATACGACCCGTGTGCTCAAATTGTTGGCATCCTTTGTTATGAATTGTGGTTTCGAAAGCCAATGCTACTAGGGAGACATGTGTTTATGCGATTAATTGTTCAACCAATATGGTGGGTTATTCATTTAATTGTGACGATTATTCGTAATATTGTGCGTGTCCTAGTTAAGCTATTTATGGTCATACTATGGCCTTTGATTATACTAGTTAAAAAAATAGTTAAAAAAATACCCCGAAGGACCCTTCAAAAAAAATGATTTATCAGTTATAATAGCAACTACTAGTGAGTTGACAAATTATGGCTGGGAGTGAACGACATGGGTGTGAATAATCGTAATACTGAGGAAAAGCGTAATATTTCGTCTATAAATAAGGATTATGTCCGCTCAGTTGAACGCCAAGAAAAGCGTGATAAAGCGCATAAAGTCCGTTTGTTTAGACGATTAGGTGCCTTTGCTGTCATCGTAGTAGTGGTGATGGGTTGGCTAACCCTTACAATGTTTGATAAATCACAAGCGCTGGCTGCTAAAGAAACCGAAAAAGCAGAAGTTGTTCAAGCGTTAGAAGAAGTTAAAGAAGAACAAGACATGTTGAAATCTCAAATTTTAAAATTAAATGATGATGAGTATATTGCAAAGCTTGCAAGAAAAGAATATTTCCTTTCAGAGGATAATGAAATTATATTTTCTATCCCTGAAAATGAAGAAAATGATGATAAAAACATTGATTCAAAAGAGTAGTCTTATTGACACTCTTTTTTTGTTGGCTATAATTAAGAGTGGAGATCTTTATTTTCGGATCCGATTTTACTATTACAAGGCTTCTAAAGAAGCCGGCTTAATTTTTAAGGAGGAGCATTTTTTTTATGTCAATTGAAGTAGGCAGCAAGGTACAAGGTAAAGTAACAGGAATCACAAATTTCGGAGCATTCGTCGAACTACCAGGTGGATCAACAGGTCTTGTTCATATCAGTGAAGTCGCTGACAATTATGTAAAAGATATCAATGAGCACTTGAAAGTCGGCGATACGGTTGAAGTAAAAGTGATGAATGTGGAAGCTGACGGCAAAATCGGCTTATCTATTCGTAAAGCCAAGCCACAAGCTGAGCGACCAGAACGTCCTCAACGTCCACGCCCGAATAATCGTCCAAACGATCGAGATCGTCCGTTTAAAGAGAATTTTGAGCAAAAAATGGCGCGTTTCTTGAAAGACAGTGAAGAACGTTTGACCACTTTAAAACGCGCAACTGAAACTAAACGTGGCGGTCGCGGAGCTAAACGAGGATAATTTGCTGGCTGTTTTGATCGTAGAAAAAGTGTTTTTAACAACATCCCTGCTGATATGCAGGGATGTTTTTTTGTTGTTATAAAAAATTTCAAGTTTATTAGAACTACCTTCGAAGTTGGATATTGGTTATCGTCCATTCACTGTGGGTTATCGTCCATTCAACTTGGGTTTCTGTCCACTCACTAGAGGTTATCGTCCATTTAATTTGATTTTCGTCCACTCGCGTAACGTAATCGTCCATTCGCTTGGAGAAAGACACCATTCTTCCCCAAAGGGACAGCGATTTTCTATGAGTGACTTAGAGTTATTTTTATTAGTCTTAACTTGATAAATTACTTTCTGGATAAAAGAAATCTGTCATATGCGAAGCGAAAGGAAGACCGAAAAATCTTAATGCTCATTAAAATGAAGAATAATGAACTTTTTGCAACGGCTGGTCTAAGGGAATCTTGGAAGTCGCCGAACCTGGAGATTGTTCCGTTGCGGAATAAAGGAATTGTCGAGTGTGGTAGCGAAAAAGACTGAAAGGAGTGTGGGGTATGAGTAGCAAACAACAAATATTAGGAACACATAAAAATTATCAAACGTGGTTGGATTCATTATTAGAACTGACACCTGAACAAGCAATGAGTCCATACGCGGCAGGGAAATGGTCTCCAAATGAAATTATCATGCACTTGGCTGAATGGGATCGCTTCACTTCTGAAGATCGGCTTCCTGTCATGAAAGAAGGTGCAAAACTTGAAAGGTTTCCAGCTTTCGAAGAATTTAATGCAAGAGCTGCAGCACGTGCTGCTGAACAAACATTTGAAGAAACCATCGCTTATGCGAAAAATGAACGTCAGCGCATTACGCAAAAACTTGAAGAACTAGATGAAAGTGAATGGAACAAAGAATTTCAAATTGGTGATCATACTTTGTCGATTATGAGCTATTTCACTGATTTTTGGGAACATGATGAACATCATAAACGACAAATTGAGCGCGTAAGAAACAGATAACAGAAATAATAAAAACAAAAAAACTCACAAGAGAATATCTCTTGTGAGTTTTTTAGATGACCCCTACGGGATTCGAACCCGTGTTACCGCCGTGAAAGGGCGGTGTCTTAACCGCTTGACCAAGGGGCCTAGGAAAAGCAGAAAGCGCCAAAGTGGCGCTTTCTGCTTTTCTTAATATGGCGGCCGAGGGGATCGAACCCCCGACCTCACGGGTATGAACCGTACGCTCTAGCCAGCTGAGCTAGGCCGCCGTTTTTAAAGAACATTTATAATAATACAAGTGAACATATGCGACTGTCAAGCTATCTTTTAAAAATTTATACCGTTTCTTCTGATATTTCGTCGAAATGTTTTTTGTTTGCGTTGTCACGAATAGACAAACTTTAAACAATCCTTCTCCTATAATGAGAAACATCGTATGGGAAGGGAATGGTTTCATGAAGTCGTTAACAACTGATGGTGTGAAGAAAATGCCTGTTTGGAGCCGTTGGATGCTCTTAGTTAAAACGAAAAAGTTGAAAATCACACTATCTGCATTGATTTTATTCTTCGCATTTTTCTTATCGAAGGCGGTATTGTTTGAAGCAGCGGTGCCTTTCTTTCTACCTATTTGGGCGATCGTGGCCAGAAGGTATCCTCGTTATCTACCGTTTGTATGGATTGGGGGTCTCAGTGGGAGTTTAACCCTGGGGATAGGACAAACTGTTCTTCATGTTTTGCAAATAGGTGGCTATCAAGCCGTGAGCCAAGTTTTCAAAAACAAAAAGTTCATTCCGTTTCAAGTGGCGATGGTCATCTTGCTTGTCCAATTTGGTTGGCAGTGGGTATCGTATAGCGGCGACATACCGTTGTCGGTTTCTTTACTTGTTTTGTATGAAAGTATTTTGTCGGCTATAATGACTGTATTTTTATTCCAATTATTTGTTCCTATGCATGCTTTAATGACAGCGAAATGGACGTTTGAGCGTATTGGAGCAGCCGTAATGGTGAGTGCTTTAATGTTAACTGGAATGGGAGGTTTATTATTTGGGCTCATTTCAGTACCTCTTGTACTCGTTCATGTTGTACTGTTTGGAGCGGTGAGTGTAGGAGGGGTATTTGTCGGAACGGCGGTCGCCACAATTATGGGGACCATTCTTAGTTTGTCGCAACTGTCGTTTAGCGGGATGATCGCGGTTTATGCCTTATCTGGATTGTGTGCGGGGCTGTTTCAAAATAAAAACAGGCTATGGATTGCTGTAGGTTCTTTCGGAGCTGCGCTATTCTTCACTGTATATGACACGACGTTACCGCTCGATAAAGTTTATTTTGCTTCTCTTGCTTGTGCGAGCATGATCTTTTTTATAATGCCGACTTCTTGGATAAACTATGCTCAGAATCAGTTTTTCCCAAAACCATCATCTGTTCTTTTTAAACGACAACAATGGTTAACAGATAAAGTAAATACACAACTATTCGATTTTCAACAGTTTGTAGAATTTATTACCCAACTTGTCAACGATCGCTTTCCGACACACAAAGAAACTGCTTCAACTAGCCAAACACCCGACTATTCTGTGTGTGGAACTTGCTTTAGGCAAGATAAATGTTGGGGTGTCTCTGGTCAAGGAATGTACCCAGTAATAGAGGAATGGAAAGAAACGAGAGCTCATACCAAATCAGGTGTCCGCTACCGGTTAAATGACCGAATTCAAGAAAAGTGTGTCCGTTCAAATGGCTTGGTTGATGCGCTTGAAGAAGAGTACGCAAACAACAAACTCGCTGGTCACTATGCCCATGGGAAAAAGATGCTAGCCTACCAATTACGTGATATGAGTCAGCATGTCAGTGACCTTATGGCAGATCTTCAAATGAATGAAGCAAATCACGAATCAGAAGAAGAGAAAATTTCCAAACGCTTTGATGATGCCAAAATCGCACATTTTCAAATTGATATGCTTTCCGAAGAACAAGGAGCAAGAAAAATTGTCTGTTGTTTGCCAATCAAACAAGCAGAGTGGGAAACGAATCAAATGATAGGTGAGCGACTTATCATTCCAATTCTTCATGAATTATATGATGAACCATTCGAAATTAGTCGCACTTCTGAAATTAAGGATCCATTTCCGCACCTTCAAATCACTTTTCAGTCGGCTGTTAGATTTACGTATGATTACGGTGTATTTACGAGGTCCTATCAAAATACGGTCTATTCTGGAGATGCCCATAGTGTCATTCCTTTGCATAGCGGGCTAGTTGCATTTGTTCTATCCGATGGAATGGGCCAAAATATGGAAGCTTATCATGAGAGTAGAAAAGTAATTCGATTATTAAGAGAGTGCTTACAACATCAAATGAACCCAGAAACGGCCATGCATACGTTACATTATGTCATGTCACTTAAACACCATTCTGATTTATACGCAACGGTGGATTTGGCGTTACTTGATTTACAACAAGGTAAACTGTGGTCATTTAAAGCAGGTAGCATGTCCACATATTTACTCCGAGGGAAAGATTGTGTGAAAATTGATAGTCAGAGTGTGCCTATTGGCTTCTTACCAACTATGTCGGTAGACGCAGAAGAGCGGATTGTAAAAGCAGGAGATATTTTAGTTATGTTGTCGGACGGAATGTTTTCACCAGATTATTCATTAGAAGAACAAGAAAACGAATTGATTAGGTTAATGAGAAAGCATGAATCAACACCTACTGCTTCTCTCGCTGATTTATTAGCTGCAGAATTTAATCGTAAATATCCAGCTGCAGAAGATGATCGAACGTTAATTGTAGTCAAGCTTAAGCACGCTGTACCAGAATGGTCACTCTTTTCTCCATCTTATCGAAATATTTCCCGGGAAAGAATGATAAAATAGAATAAAAGCTAGGAGGTGACAAGAAGTTGGGTTTTCGCGAAGAGGTTTTAACATATAATCAAAGACACCAATTAATAAGCGAAGGGGATCGACTTCTTGTCGCATGTTCTGGGGGCGCAGATTCAATTGCGCTCCTCACTTTTTTGCACCAACAAAAAGATTTTCTCGCTATTGAAATAGGTTGTATTCATGCCAACCACGGTCTTAGAGGGGAAGAGTCAGACGAGGATGAACGTTTTGTAAAGAAAATATGTGATAGCTGGAACATTGAGTTTCATAGTAAAACCTTACCTATCCAAAATATTCTCCTTCAAGAAAATGGGAACTTGCAAGATGTTTGTCGCAGTGAACGGTATCACTTTTTTGAACAAGTGATGGAGGAGCGTCATTACAACAAACTGGCAGTAGCCCACCATGCGGATGATCAAGTAGAATCTGTATTTATGGGTTTGACAAGAGGAACGAGATCAAATGGGATGTATGTAAAGCGCAACATTGGAAAAGCTGAATTAATTCGTCCTTTCCTATCTGTTACACGAAAACAAATAGAACAATATTTGAATGAACAGCACTATACATATCGCGAAGATTCGAGTAATAAAAAGGATACTTATACGCGTAACCGATTCCGCCACCATATCGTACCGCTCGTCTTGGAAGAAAATCCAAACGTGGCAGCGGCTATTACTAAATGGACACACCAACAACAACAAGATGAGCAATTGTTGAAGAAACTTTCCATGGTGGAATATGAAAAAATTATTCTTTCATCGGATTCACATGGACTATCTATAGATCTTCAACAATTTCAAGGTATCGAGGTTGCTTTACAAAAAAGAGTAGTTCTACTACTATTAAACTATCTATACCCTAATGAAAGTTTATGGTTAAGCCATTCACTTATTGAACAAGTCCATAGCCAGTGTCTCGAACGTGATGGTTCAAGTGAGATTCATCTTCCAGACGGGAGAAAAGGGTTCCGCCATTACTCGACGATGCTGTTTTCTATTGATGAAACGAACGCAACGACACCCGCCACAGAAAGCATAGTTGTCATGGGGGAGTGGGTATCAGTTGGTTTGGGCTTACGGATAAAGATGATTAATCGAGAAGATGCGATTAATATGGACAATGGATGGTATGTAACACTTAATCTAAGTGAACTACCTATTCATGTTCGAGGAAGACAATCAGGAGACCGATTGTTGTTAAAAGGAATGAAAGAACCTAAGCGTTTGTCTCGCTTAATGATTGATGAAAAAGTTCCTCGACATACCCGTCAGGCCGTTCAATTGATCGAAACACATCAACGGGAGATAATTGGTGTACCAGGCGTACGATTAGGTTCGCGTTTTACTAAACAACCACATGAAGGTTGGACGCATCAGTTCATGATTGAAAAAGAGAGCCACTAAGCTCAAGGAGGAACCCATATGTTAGAAAAAGATATTCAAGAAGTATTAATTTCTGAAGAACAACTACAAACAAAAATTCGTGAATTAGGCGAAGTCTTAACGGCTGATTACAACGACAAATTCCCACTCGCAATTGGCGTACTAAAAGGCGCGATGCCATTTATGGCTGATCTTATGAAACGTATGGATATTTACATGGAGATTGATTTCATGGACGTT
The DNA here is from genome assembly GCF_049671445.1 of Paenisporosarcina sp. Classification (GTDB taxonomy): domain Bacteria; phylum Bacillota; class Bacilli; order Bacillales_A; family Planococcaceae; genus Paenisporosarcina. The sequence continues at coordinate 40,910 of NZ_JBATUX010000108.1, forward strand.
TCAAGTTACGGGAACGCTACAGTTTCTTCAGGTGAAGTGAAAATTGTAAAAGATTTAAACACAAGTGTTGAAGGTCGTGACGTGTTGATTCTAGAAGACATTATCGACAGTGGGTTAACACTTAGCTATTTAGTGGACCTTTTTAAATACCGTAAAGCAAAATCGATTAAAGTCGTTACATTACTAGACAAACCAACAGGTCGTAAAGTTGATTTACAAGCGGACTATGTTGGGTTTATTGTTCCTGATGCTTTTGTAGTAGGATACGGTTTAGACTACATGGAAAAATATCGTAACCTACCTTACGTAGGAGTTTTGAAGAAAGAAGTTTATTCGTTTTAATAAAGTGAATTTGATTTCCGACATAAATTAAAGAATAACGTGTAAAAGGCAAGGCATATCGTTGTACCCTTTTTTCTTGGTATGATAAGATTATCAATAGTTTTTCTGTATATTTCTTGAGGGGGTTCATGATGAATCGAATATTTCGATACACCATATTTTATTTATTAATTTTCCTCGTAATTATTGGGATTTTTGGAACGTTTAACAGCGGGAAAGAGCCAACCAAAGATATCAATTATAGCGAGTTTCTTAAGGCGTTAGAAAGTGGCGAGGTTACTGAATTGACCATGCAGCCTGATCAAGGTGTGTATGAAATTCGAGGTAAAATGGAAGGGTATAAAGAGGACGAGGAATTCATTACAGCCATTACGATGGATGATCCTACAGTCCTGAAAACCATTCGAGACGCTGCTCAAACCAATAATGTAGAAGTTTTGCCAGCACCTGAAACAAGTGGGTGGGTTCAATTCTTTACTGGTTTAATTCCATTCATCATTATCTTTATCCTGTTCTTCTTCTTGTTGAACCAAGCTCAAGGTGGCGGTAATAAAGTCATGAGTTTCGGGAAAAGTAAAGCGAAATTATATGATAACGAAAAGAAAAAAGTTCGTTTTGAAGATGTAGCTGGAGCGGACGAAGAGAAACAAGAACTTGTAGAAGTGGTTGAATTCTTAAAAGACCCTCGCAAATTCGATGCAATTGGTGCTCGTATTCCTAAAGGGATTCTATTAGTAGGTCCTCCGGGTACTGGTAAAACGTTGCTTGCACGTGCTGTTGCAGGCGAATCAGGCGTTCCTTTCTTCTCAATCAGTGGTTCCGATTTCGTGGAAATGTTTGTTGGGGTTGGTGCATCTCGAGTACGTGACCTTTTCGAAAATGCCAAGAAAAATGCACCATGTATCATCTTTATTGATGAGATTGATGCAGTAGGTCGTCAACGTGGAGCAGGTCTAGGTGGTGGACACGATGAGCGTGAACAAACCTTAAACCAATTACTTGTTGAAATGGATGGCTTCGGAGCGAATGAAGGTATTATTATCGTCGCTGCAACGAACCGCCCAGATATTTTAGATCCAGCTCTTCTTCGTCCAGGTCGTTTTGACCGTCAAATTACGGTCGGTCGCCCAGACGTTAAGGGTCGTGAAGCTGTCCTTAGAGTCCATGCCCGTAACAAACCTTTAGATGAGCATGTAGACTTTAAAGCAATCGCACAACGCACACCAGGATTTTCTGGTGCGGATTTAGAAAACCTTCTTAACGAAGCAGCTTTAGTGGCTGCTCGTAGTAACAAGAAGAAAATTGATATGTTTGATATTGATGAAGCAACTGACCGTGTTATTGCAGGTCCTGCAAAAACAGGTAAAGTCATTTCAGTAAAAGAACGCAAAATTGTTGCTTACCACGAAGCGGGACACGTAGTAATTGGATTAACTTTAGATGATGCAGAAATTGTACATAAAGTAACCATCGTTCCACGTGGTCAAGCTGGCGGATATGCAGTTATGTTGCCAAAAGAAGATCGTTACTTCATGACAAAACCAGAGTTACTTGATAAAATTTCTGGTTTACTTGGTGGGCGCGTAGCTGAAGATGTAGTCTTCGGTGAAGTCTCAACTGGTGCTCATAATGACTTCCAACGTGCGACGAGCATTGCTCGAAGCATGGTAACAGAATACGGAATGAGCGATAAACTCGGACCGATGCAGTTTGGTCAAGCGCAAGGCGGAAACGTCTTCTTAGGTCGTGACTTTAACTCTGAACAAAACTATTCAGATGCGATTGCATACGAAATTGACCAAGAAATGCAAACAATGATTAAAGAGCAATACGCGCGTACAAAAGAAATTTTGACGGAAAAACGTGAATTGCTTGAGTTAATTGCAACCACACTTCTTGAAGTGGAAACGCTTGATGCTGGTCAAATTATGCACCTTAAAGAACACGGTACTTTACCGGTTCGCCCGGTTAAGGATTCTGTAACTGAAGTAGTGGACGCGGAAACGACTAAAGTTGACGAAGTAACACCAGACGTTACAGGCGCACCAAACGATCCGTCAATTGGTGATCTACCGAAGGAAGAAACAACCGTTGAACCTTCTCACGACATTAAAGAAGATCGTAAGTAAAATTAGTGCACATAAAGCTGAGTGACCTCCCTATGTGGAAGTCGCTCAGCTTTTTTATGGATAGATAATTATGGTATGATGACTTACAGAAAAGCACAGGTGCGAACTTTCTACCGAACGACGTGAAAAGTGAAGTCCAGAAGATCAGCGTAAGCAGACTGCAATACTAGAGCAATTTATTAATCGAATTTGTGGGGGACAATAATGATACTCGTTTTAGATACTGGAAATACGAATATTGTGCTGGGTGTATACCATTCAGACGAATTAATTCATCATTGGCGCATGGAAACCGACCGTTACAAAACGGAAGACGAATACGGTATGCAAGTGAAGGCTTTATTTAATCATGCAGGTATCGACTTTAGTCAAATTCATGGCATCATCATTTCATCCGTTGTCCCGTCCATCATGTTTTCGTTAGAACGCATGTGTCAGAAATACTTTGGCATCAAACCGCTAATAGTAGGTCCAGGTGTAAAAACGGGATTAAATATAAAATATGAAAATCCTCGTGAAGTTGGCGCGGACCGTATTGTCAACGCGGTGGCGGCGATAGAAGAATATGGACCACCACTCATTATTGTCGATTTCGGAACGGCCACAACCTATTGTTATATAAATGAAAAAGGCGAATATATGGGAGGCGCGATTGCTCCCGGTATAGGAATTTCAACTGAAGCGCTATTTACTAAAGCTTCTAAATTACCACGTATTGAATTAACGAAGCCTGAAAGCGTAGTTGGGAAAAATACAGTCTCAGCCATGCAAGCTGGTATTGTTTATGGATATGTCGGGCAAGTTGAAGGTATTGTATCTCGTATGAAAGCTCAAAGTAAATTACAGCCAACTGTCATTGCTACTGGTGGAATGGCTAATCTAATTGCAGCGGAATCGACCGTGATCGATAAAATTGACCCATATTTAACATTAAAAGGTTTGCACTTAATATACGAACGTAACCAATAAGAAAAGAGGGAATCAAGATGAATGATTATTTAATAAGAGCTTTAGCATTTGACGGCAAAGTGAGAGCCTTTTCGGTTCGCACAACAGATACCATAAGTGAAGCACAGCAACGTCACGCAACGTGGCCAACTGCTTCAGCGGCACTAGGCCGTTCGATGACAGCTGGTGTTATGATGGGGGCAATGCTCAAAGGTGAAGATAAACTGACAGTTAAAGTAGAAGGTAAAGGTCCACTTGGTGCCATTGTCGTCGATAGTAACTCAAAAGGTGAAGTACGAGGATATGTTTCACAACCACAAACGCACTTTGACTTAAATGAGCACGGTAAACTTGATGTTAAACGTGCTGTCGGTACTGATGGGATGTTGACGATTGTTAAAGATCTTGGGATGCGAGACTTCTTTACAGGTTCAGTGCCGCTAGTATCTGGTGAACTAGGCGAAGATTTCACGTATTATTTCGCGGCATCAGAACAAGTGCCGTCTTCAGTTGGGTTAGGAGTATTAGTAAATCCAGATAATTCAATTTTGGCTTCTGGCGGATTTATCATTCAGTTAATGCCAGGAATTGAAGATGACACGATTTCAATTATTGAAGAAAAACTAAGTTCTATGGAGCCTGTCTCTAAGTTAATTGCAAAAGGTTTGTCTCCTGAAGAATTATTGCAAGAGATTTTAGGTGAGGAAAATGTCCAAGTACTAGATAAAATGCCGGTGTCATTTGAATGTAATTGTTCAAAGGATCGTTTTGGTACAGCGATTTTAGCTTTAGGTGTAGATGAAATTCAAGAAATGATTGACGATGACGGCAAAGCAGAAGCTCAATGTCATTTCTGTATGGAAACATATGAATATTCACAACAAGAACTGGAATCTTATATCGATGAAATCAAATCATAATAATATGGGTCGCCCGCAAGAAGGGCGATCCACTCAGAAAAAATTGAAAACTAAACCAGTACTTATTGTTCTTGGTCTATTATTGCTGGGCAACTTGTTATGGTTTATCGCTTGGTTAATTCCAAACGGACCAACTGGTGGCAATGAAGTAGTGGCATCCGTAGGGAAAGAGAAAATTTCCCGTGAGGACTGGATGGTCGCTATGGAAGAACAGTATGGAAAAGAAACATTACTAGAATTGGTAAACGCCCAAGTAATGAATGCCGCTGCTAAAAAGTACGAAATTAAAGTGACTGATAAAGAAATAAATTTAGAACTATCTTTAATAAGAACTGCTCAAGACAGCACTGGGTCACAAGGTCTTTCTTTAAACAGTGATATGCAACGTCAAAAAATGCGTGCCCAGTTAATACTAGATAAAGTGTTAACAAAAGACGTGGTGATTGAAGATGCGCAAATTCAAACATTCTATGATGAAAATCAGTCCTTATATAATATTCCTACTACATATCAAGCGAGTTTAATTGTTTTACAGACTAAATCAGATGCGCAAGAGGCAGTAAATGAACTCGAAAATGGCTCTTCATTTGATGTGTTAGCTCGTGAACGTTCAGTTGATACTTCTTCGGCTAGTCTAGGCGGAGATATTGGGTTTATTTCGGAAGGGCAAGAGAACGTGGATTCCTCAGTTGTGGAAGCAGCTAGTAAACTAGAGGTAGACCAATGGAGTAGTCCCGTTTCTCTATCAGACGGTCGATACGGTGTCGTTTACTTACAAGATATTGCGGAAGGTCAAGATTTCTCGTATGAAGATGTGAAAGATCATATCAAACGTGAATTGGCGTTAGAGCAACTACCACAATCCGTTTCGCCAGAAGCATTTTGGAATGAATTTAACACCGAATGGTTTTATGGTGAATGACATTGTGAAACGAAGGTGCGAGCTGAGTTTGAAGCTGGTCACGCTCCTCAAACTTCATAATTAGACATAGAAAAGCACAAAGTTACGTATGATAACGGTATACCAAAGCAGTTTTCTGATTCGTTCAGGTGGCTGCTTTTAGTTTGCGAAAAGTCAGAAAAATTGGTAGGATTAAGAAGAAATAAAAACCAATTGAACTACTAGGGATTAGGAGTGAGAAAATGACACGAGTAGGTAATTCAGTAGCAGATTTAGTAGGAAAAACCCCGATTGTGAAATTAAACCGTCTGACAGGACCCGAAGATGCCGAGGTTTATTTAAAATTAGAATTTTTTAACCCAGGTAGTAGTGTGAAAGATCGTATTGCACTTTCAATGGTTGAAGCGGCTGAACGTGATGGGAAGTTAAAACAAGGTGATACAATTATTGAACCAACAAGTGGTAACACTGGAATAGGGCTCGCTATGATTGCTGCAGCTAAGGGGTATAAATCTGTACTTGTTATGCCTGAAACAATGAGCATGGAGCGACGTAATTTATTACGTGCATACGGCGCAGAATTAGTGTTAACTCCAGGTCCCGATGGAATGAAGGGTGCTATAGCAAAGGCGAGTGAACTAGCAGAAGAAAAAGGCTGGTATATGCCTCAACAATTTAATAACTTAGCAAATCCCGAAGTACATCGATTAACAACTGGTCCCGAAATTGTAGAAGCGATGGATCAATTAGATGCTTTTATTTCAGGTGTTGGTACAGGTGGAACAATCACAGGTGCTGGGGAAGTATTGAAAAAGAATTTTCCGGGTATTGAAATTGTGGCGGTTGAGCCAAAAGATTCGGCAATTTTATCAGGAGGGCAACCAGGACCTCATAAAATTCAAGGGATTGGTGCAGGCTTTGTGCCTGAAGTATTGAACACAGAAATTTACGATAGTATCATTCAAGTTTCAAATGAAGATTCTTATGAAACCGCACGAAAATTAGCGCGTGAAGAAGGAATTCTTGGTGGTGTTTCATCTGGAGCCGCTGTTCATGCAGCGTTAGAAGTAGCTCGTAGACTCGGTAAAGGCAAAAAAGTTTTGGCTATTCTTCCTTCAAATGGAGAGCGCTATTTAAGTACACCACTATATCAATTTGAAGACTAACCATAATAGATGAAGAGAGAGCGGAGACGTTCTCTCTTTTTTGTGGCGTTTAACTAGTCATTCACGATAAGATGTAAGCGATACTTGTTATTCAGGGGGAGAATGGACATGCAGGATGTTCAATTACATACAACAACAATTTCATTCACTAAAGATGAATTTTATTATGCTTATAAAGAACTTACACAAACTGAGTCTCATCATATCTTGATGGAAAGTGGACGTGGAGGACAATTTAGTGTGGCTGCTTGGAATCCATTAGCCGTTATCGAATCAACAAAAAGTGGTTTACTTATCAAATGGCGTGATGGGAAAGTAGAAGAAAGACACGGAGAAGCTCTACAATTAGTCGAAAAGGTAGTGGAAGAATATCAATTCGCGCATATTGCTGACTTACCAGATTTTCAAGGTGGTGCAGCGGGCTTCATTACGTATGACTATGCTCGACAAATTGAAGCGTTACCAAATGACACTGAAGATGATTTACATATTCCAGACTTGTACTTCTACTTGCTTGATCAATGGGCAGTTTTAGATATAGAGAAAGAAGAAGTGCATATTATGCATATCTCAACGGTTGATGTTGATTTGCAGGCGGAAAGTGAAAAATGGAGACAAGCTGCTAAAAAAGGTTTAGCGACTCGAGTATTTATCGCGGGTGGCGCAACTGAAGTTCTTGACGACCAGACTGAGCTTCACGTTTCAATGACTGGAGAAGTTTTTGAGGAAGCAGTGCGTAGCATTCAGGCTTATATTAGCCAAGGGGATGTGTTCCAAGTAAACTTGTCCGTCCGTCAATCAAAGGAGCTAAGCGTATCTCCGGTAATATATTATGAAGCGTTACGTTCGTTTAATCCTTCTCCGTACATGGCCTTTATTCAATCGCCCGATTTTGCCGTGGTATCAGGATCGCCTGAGTTGTTGGTGAAGAAAAAAGGCGATGAATTATCAACACGTCCTATTGCAGGTACACGTCCTCGTGGTAAAAATGAAAATGAAGATGAGCGTCTGGCGAAAGAATTAATCGATAACGAAAAAGAACGTGCTGAACACGTTATGTTGGTAGATTTAGAACGCAATGATTTAGGGCGTGTCTCGGCATATGGTTCAGTTGAAGTAAACGAGTTCATGGTTATCGAAAAATATTCACACGTCATGCATATTGTATCGAACGTCAGAGGAACACTAGCTGCAGACACGTCTAATGCGGAAGTCCTTCGCGCTGTATTTCCTGGAGGAACCATTACAGGAGCGCCTAAGATCAGGACGATGGAAATTATTGAAGAACTTGAACCCGTCAGACGTGGTTTATATACAGGTTCTATTGGTTGGCTCGGGTATACAGGTGATTTAGAATTCAATATCGTTATCCGTACAGCTTTTGTGAAAGATGGCATAGCACATATCCAAGCGGGAGCGGGTATTGTTATTGACTCAAGTCCAGCAAATGAGTACATGGAATCGTTAAACAAAGCAAAAGCACTATGGCAAGCAAAAGCAATGGCGGAGGGAGTGGGGAACAAATGATTTTAATGATCGATAACTACGATTCATTTACCTATAACTTGGTTCAATATTTTGGCGAGCTTGGAAAAGAGTTAGTCGTTAAGCGCAATGATGAATTGACTCTTGCTGAAATTGAATCGTTAAAACCAGAAATGATTGTGGTCTCTCCAGGACCTTGTACGCCAAATGATGCAGGCATCAGCCTGAATGTCATTACTCACTTTGCTGGAAAGATCCCACTTTTCGGTGTGTGTCTTGGCCATCAGTCGATTGGACAAGCATTCGGGGGAAATGTCATTCGAGCGGAGCGCTTAATGCATGGTAAAACGTCACCTGTCCATCATGATGGAAAAGGTGTAAATACGGGAATGCCAAATCCATTTCAAGCTACGCGTTATCATTCGTTAATTGTTGAAAAAGAATCGTTTCCCGATTGTTTAGAAGTGACATCTTGGACGGCTGAAGGCGAAATCATGGGTCTTCGTCATCGTGAGTTTGCTATTGAAGGTGTACAGTATCATCCTGAATCAATCATGACTGAAGAAGGCAAACAGTTACTTAAGAATTTTATTCAAACCTATTGCCAGCCGGCAAGTAAGCAGGAAGCGTAATGTGGGCTTGGATGAATGGGGAGTTTGTGAAAGCAGACGAGCTGCGCATTTCACCTTTCGACCACGGGTTTTTATATGGGTTAGGCTTTTTCGAAACATTTCGTACGTATAAAGGAAAACCTTTCTTACTCGAAGAACATATAGAGCGCTTGCGCAAGGCGCTCGATGAATTTCGAATAGATGTCGAATTGGATGTAGATTTATTGACAGCGACTATAGTGGAGCTAAATGCACGAAGTGGTGGAGAAGACGGGTATTTTCGATTGAATGTGTCAGCTGGTGCGCATGATATTGGCTTGGCTCCTTCTGTTTATGAAAAACCGACTGTGATTTTGTTCAGAAAAACCTTGCCTCCATTGACTCGTGGGAAAGAAAAATCAGCCGTGTGGTTAAAAACTCGACGCAATACACCAGAAAGTGAGCACCGTTATAAGTCACATCATTATGCAAATAATGTGCTGGCGCGCTTAGAATTACCATCTCTTGCTGAACAAGAAGGCTTTTTTTTAACAGAACAAGGATATGTAGCAGAAGGAATCACTTCTAACATTTTTTGGGTAACAGACAGTATTTTGTACACTCCTGCACTCGAAACGGGCATATTAGCTGGAATTACACGCAATACGGTGAAGCGGATAGCGGAATCACTCGGAATAATTCTAGTTGAAGGGCTATTTACTCCTGACAAGCTTGAGAAGGCAGATGAAGTCTTTGTGACGAATGCTATTCAAGAGTTGGTACCAATTCAACTACTTGGGTCGAGTCGGTTTGACGGAAAGAATGGATTAGTTTACATGAAGTTGCACGAACACTATGTGAATCAAGTGGCGCAGACGAGCAAGGAGCGATAAAGGTGAATTTAAAACACTATACTAAAGCCTTCGAAGTAAATGGAACGGTTTTTGATTTTCATAAAGAAACCATTATTATGGGGATATTAAATGTAACGCCAGACTCATTCTCAGATGGCGGCAAATATGATGCAGTAGAAGCGGCAGTTGATCATGCGAAGAAAATGATTGCTGACGGAGCGAAAATTATTGATGTCGGTGGAGAATCAACACGACCAGGTCATGCGGCTGTCAGTCTCGAAGAAGAACTTTCTCGCGTCATTCCTGTTATCCAGGCTTTATCGAGGGAACTCGATGTGGCTATTTCAATTGATACATATAAAGCAAAAGTAGCTGAAGCTGCCATACAAGCTGGTGCACATATTATTAATGATGTGTGGGGAGCTAAACGTGAACCTGCTATAGCGGAAGTGGCAGCAAGGCTCGGTGTGCCGATTTTATTAATGCATAATCGTGACAATAAAGACTATAGCGATTTTTGGCTGGACGTACGTAAGGATTTAGAAGAAAGTGTTCAAATTGCCAAAGACGCAGGTGTTCCAAATCATCACATTTGGCTAGATCCAGGTATTGGATTTGCTAAAACAACAAATCAAAATATTTTAATGATGCAACATTTAGAAAATCTTGTGGAGATGGGCTATCCGGTGTTATTAGCGACTTCTCGCAAGACTATGATTGGCAAGGTTTTAGATCTACCAGTTGAAGAACGTCTAGAAGGAACTGCAGCAACGGTTTCCTTTGGTATGATGCATGGATGTCATATGATGCGAGTACATGATGTGAAAGAAATTGCTCGCACTGTGCGCATGATGGATGTAATGACTGGTAAACAACCTTATATAGAAAGTTAAGAGGGGCGATATAAATGGATTATATTCATGTGAATGATATGGAGTTTTGGGGAAACCATGGTGTATTTGCTGAAGAAACAAAACTCGGACAGCGATTCCGTGTAACACTTTCACTAGCTGTTGAATTACAAGAAGCCGGTCAAACAGATAACTTAGACAAAACAGTTAACTATGCAGAAGCATTTTTCATTTGCCAAAAAATTGTTGAAGGTGAACCAGTTCAGTTAGTGGAGACTGTGGCAGAGCGCATTGCAACAGAAATCTTAAAGACGTTCAAAGGTCGCGTAAAAGGGTGTAAAGTAATCGTTATTAAACCTGATCCCCCAATTCCTGGTCATTATCGTTCGATTTCTGTTGAAATTACGAGAGGCGACTATGTATGAATACCGCATATTTATCGTTAGGTTCAAATCTTGGAAACCGATTTGAAATGTTACAAGATGCGGTTCGTATGTTGCAAGAGAAACCTAACTTAAAAGTTACTCAAATTTCGTCAGTTTATGAAACAGATCCTATAGGATATACTGAACAAGCAACGTTTTTAAATATAGTCGTCGAAATACAGAGTTATTTATCTGCAGAAAAAATCCTTTTAATTTGCTTAGATACCGAGCAAACTCTAGGTAGAATCCGCGAATTCCGCTGGGGACCTAGATGTATAGACCTTGACATTTTGCTTTACAATGACGAAAATATAGAGTCAGAGAAACTGACTGTCCCTCATCCGCGACTGCATGAGCGAGGGTTCGTTCTCGTTCCGTTAATGGAATTGGTGCCACAAGGCATTCATCCACTAACGGGTGTGTCTTTTAGCGAGTATGCAGAAGGACAGAAAGAAGGCGTTCACGTATGGAAAACAATCGATGGGGTAGACGCATTCGTGCGTTTAGAAAGCTAAAAGCGATGAAACAACTCGACTTTGCCCATAAAATCGGCATGTCAACATCGGTTTTAGGTCAAATCGAGCGTGGAACTCGAGTACCAACCACAGAACAACTTGATAATATGGCATCCGTGCTACATATAGAGGTAGAAGAGTTAATAGGTGAAACAAATTCATAAGAAAGGAGGATGAACAATGACGAAGATGAATGATAAGCCATTTCAAATAGGTAAGCATGTAATGGATAACCGTGTAGTGTTAGCGCCAATGGCTGGTATATGTAACTCAGCTTTCCGTTTAACGGTAAAAGAGTTCGGTGCTGGGCTTGTTTATGCAGAGATGATTTCAGATAAAGGGATTGTGCAAAAAAACGAAAAAACGATGAACATGTTATACATTGATGACAGAGAAAATCCATTGTCGTTACAAATTTTTGGTGGAGACAAAGACACACTCGTTGAAGCTGCGAAATATGTAGATCAAAACACTACAGCAGATATTATCGATATCAACATGGGATGTCCAGTATCGAAAATTATCAAATGTGAAGCGGGCGCGAAGTTATTGCTCGATCCAGAAAAAATTTACGAAATGGTTGCCGCAGTTGTCGACAATGTAAAAAAACCAGTCAGTGTGAAAATGCGTACGGGTTGGGATCTCGATCATTTATATGCAGTTCAAAATGCACAAGCAGTTGAACGTGCGGGCGGATCAGCAGTTGCTGTTCACGGACGTACACGTGTACAAATGTATGAAGGTCACGCAGACTGGGATATTATTCGCCAGGTGAAAGAAAACGTCAAGATTCCCGTTATCGGTAATGGTGATGTAGAAACTCCTCAAGATGCGAAGCGTATGCTAGATGAAACAGGCGTTGATGGTGTCATGATTGGTCGCGCGGCATTGGGTGACCCATGGATGATTTACCGCACCGTGGAATATTTGGAGTCTGGTGAATTGAAACCAGAACCATCTGTTCGTGAGAAAATGGATGTATGCTTACTTCACTTCGAACGTTTAATGGCTCTTAAAGGTGAACACGTTGCCGTTCGAGAAATGCGTAAACATGCTTCATGGTATCTAAAAGGCATCCGTGGAAACGGTAAAGCCCGTAATCTAATTAATCAAACTGAATCTGCACTTGAACTACGCACATTCATTAACGACTTTGCAGAAGAGCAAATGGCCCTTGGTGGTCGTGAACTAGAAGCAAGCGTTATGTAATACAAAATGAGCTGTCACTTTTCGTGATAGCTCTTCTTTATATAGAAGGAACTTTTCAGAATTATGGAAATACATCCAAATTTAATCTAAAAATGCGATAAGACGTGAAGACGATTGTGAAATTGTGTACAATAGGTTCATTATGAATGGCTAGCGATGACGAACAAATGGTATTTTTAATCAATCAAATACGGCCTATTGAGTTCTTCTTAGCTTTCCGTTAAATGGTTAAACGGAGCTATCAAAAGAAAAGGGAGTGAAATGAATATGTCACATTTAGATGAAACAGAAACAAATGATCAACTTTTGGTGAGACGCCAAAAGATGACTTCAATAAGTGAAAGTGGACTAGATCCATTTGGTGGTCGTTTTGAACGTTCACATTTGTCCGAAGGAATTCATGAAGAGTTTGAACAATTTTCAAAAGAGCAATTGGATGAAGAACCACGCGAAGTTACGATTGCTGGAAGAATCATGACAAAACGCGGAAAAGGCAAAGCTGGATTCGCGCATCTTCAAGACTTCGGTGGTCAAGTTCAAATTTATGTACGTAAAGATGCAATTGGTGACGAATCTTACCATTTGTTTACTACGGCTGACTTAGGTGATATCGTCGGTGTTCGTGGGAATGTTTTCCGTACACAAGTAGGAGAGCTTTCTGTAAAAGCAACTGAATTTACATTCTTAACAAAAGCACTCCGTCCGATGCCGGAAAAATTCCACGGATTAAAAGATGTTGAACAACGTTACCGTCAACGATACTTAGACTTGATTTCTAGTCAAGAAAGCAAAACCACATTTATCACACGTAGCCGAATCATACAATCAATGCGTCGTTATTTAGATGGGCAAGGGTTCTTGGAAGTGGAAACACCACTTATGCATGCAATCGCTGGCGGAGCCGCAGCACGACCATTTATTACACACCACAATGCATTAGATATGACATTATATATGCGTATTGCAATAGAACTACATTTGAAACGCTTAATCGTGGGTGGTTTAGAAAAAGTTTATGAAATCGGTCGTGTATTCCGAAATGAAGGAATTTCTACGAGACACAACCCTGAATTCACTATGCTTGAGTTATATGAAGCGTATGCGGATTACAACGACATCATGGAGTTAACTGAAAATGTAATTGCACACGTAGCACAAGATGTTCTTGGTACTACAAAAGTGATGTACGGAGAAGATGAAATTGATTTATCTCCTGGTTGGAAACGTCTACACATGGCAGATGCTGTTAAAGAAATGACTGGCGTTGATTTCTGGGTAGAAATGACGAAAGAACAAGCACACGCTTTAGCGAAAGAACACGGAGTAGATGTTAAACCTTCTATGGAAGTTGGACATGTGCTAAACGAATTCTTTGAGCAAAAAGTCGAAGAGTCATTAGTTCAACCTACATTTATTTATGGACATCCGGTGGAAATCTCGCCATTAGCTAAGAAGAATCCACAAGATGGTCGTTTCACAGATCGTTTTGAGTTATTCATCGTTCGTCGTGAACACGCAAATGCTTTCACGGAACTAAACGATCCTATCGATCAACGCGAACGTTTCGAAGCACAGCTCGTTGAAAAAGAAGCAGGTAATGATGAAGCTCATGAAATGGATGATGATTTTATCGAAGCGCTTGAATACGGAATGCCGCCAACAGGTGGACTGGGAATCGGGATTGATCGTTTAATTATGTTGTTAACGAATTCTCCTTCGATTCGCGATGTACTGTTATTCCCACAAATGCGTCACCGTGATTAAGTTAATGATACAAGAAAGAAGTCGGGTTTCGTCCCGGCTTCTTTTTCATTTGTAGGGAAGAATCTAAGGTTTATTAATTTAATAATCTTTTAATTTTAAAAGGGCTTGTGTGGTCTTTTGGATGGTGGTATAGTAATCAAGTCGCCAAAACGAGCGGCAAACAAAATTGAAAAAGCAAAACTTTTTGTTGACATGACAAACTAGATTTGCTAAGATATAAAAGTTGCTGTCGCGAGAGTGACCAACGAAATGAACCTTGAAAACTGAACAGCAAAACGTCAACTAACAAGCGGAACGCACTTCGGTGCCGGAAGCATAAACGTTTTCTTCCGCCGACACCTGTCGGTATCGAAAACAAACTTGAACTTAATTGTTCATTATAAACGTCAAATTTTT